>JBBACY010000017.1:0-60134 GCA_041656735.1 Bacteroidales bacterium
CTGTTCCGCTGTTAACGCAACATTTAGTTTCAATTCAACGGGTAACGGTGGACAAATAACATCCACGCCCGACGGGGCTCAAAACATACCGCCATCCGTTGTACCGTTGTGGTTTGATGTAATTTCAAGGTCATATAAAACTACGTATCGGGAAATAACTTTTGAGCATAGTTGTGGTTTGATGTAATTTCAAGGTCATAAAAGAGAGTTTCGAGAGGCGTAGTTGCCAACAATAATTCGTGTCGCTCAGAAAGATGCGCAGTGGAACAAATCCCTATTTTCAATAAAACTATTTAAACTTTAAGCCCTTTTATTTGTCTGATATGCTATACCGAATAGCTGTAACTTTGTTTTATTCGGCAAATAAGTAAAGTATTATGTTAGTTGAAACCAGTAGAAAAAGGCAGGCTAGGGTATTGCGCATTTTTAGAAGGGTGCACAGGGTTACGGCATCCCTTCTGTTCCTGTTCTTTTTTGTTATGGCATCCACGGGTATGCTTTTGGGGTTAAAAAAGCATAGTGGTGAGCTGTTGCAAGCCAAATCCTACGAGGGAACATCAACCAATTTTAAGGATTGGCTGCCCATGGATAGTTTGTACTCAAATGCCTGTCGGGCATTTCGCAATTCTGTTTCGAGTACACTACCGGCTAAAGTTGACCGGATTGATGTTCGCAAGGATAAGGGCATGGTAAAGTTTATTTTCGAGAGAGGCTTCTGGGGCATTCAGGTTGATGGCGCAACGGGGACTATACTGCGTGTGGAGCGCCGCCGTTCCGATTTTATAGAGATGCTGCATGATGGTTCTATTGTTGATTACCTTGTGGGTTCGGGTAGCGGTTTATTTAAGCTAATATACAATATGGTAATGGGTATTGCCCTGCTACTATTTACCATCACTGGTTTTTGGCTTTGGTATGGGCCAAAACGAATGCGACGCAAAAAGATTTCATAATTCAAATAAAAAGCAATATGCGAATTTTAACTGCCATTCTTTTTGTCTTTTCTTTTCAGGTTTTATATGCTCAAAATATTATTGTAAAAGATAAGGATAGCGATACTCCACTTGAGTCCGTTACGATAACAAGCACTAATCCTGTTGCACTGGTTGTAACCAATGGTCGTGGGCAAGCCGATATATCGTTGTTTCGAGGCTCCAACCAAATTGAGCTTAGAATGATGGGCTACACTACCATGTGGTATAGCTACAAGGAGTTAGAGCAACTTAATTTTGAGGTGCTTCTTACCACATCCATCTTTTCAGTTGATCAGGTTGTGGTTTCTGCCTCAAAATGGAGCCAGAAAGCGCGTGAAATTCCTCTCAAAATATCATCAGTATCAAAGGCTCAGGTTGCCTTTCACAACCCACAAACAGCGGCCGATTTGCTAACTATTACGGGTGATGTTTTTGTGCAGAAGAGCCAGCAGGGTGGTGGAAGCCCAATGATTAGGGGCTTTGCAACCAACCGTTTGCTTATTGCAGTGGATGGGGTGAGAATGAATAATGCCATTTTTCGAAGTGGCAACCTGCAGAATGTAATTTCGTTGGATCCCTTTGCCATTGAGCAAACCGAGGTTCTATTCGGTCCCGGTTCGGTATTATATGGCAGCGATGCCATTGGTGGGGTTATGAGTTTTTATACCCTTTCGCCAAAGTACTCTATAAACGGGAAGACCTTGATTACGGGCAGCTCGTCGTTACGTTACTCTACGGCAAATGCAGAAAAGACAGGGCATATTGATGTTAATTTGGGTTGGGAGAAATGGGCTTCGGTTACCAGCTTCTCGTACAACAATTTTGGCGATTTACGTATGGGCTCATCGGGACCCGATGAGTACCTTAGGAACGAGTACGTGGTTCGCGAGGGCAGTGCCGATGTGGTGACACAAAACCCCAACCCACGGGTTCAAACTCCAACCGGATACGCACAGGCTAACGTTTTACAAAAAATTGCATACACCCCAAATAGCAACTGGACTTTTGAGTATGGGTGGCATTACTCTACCACTTCAAATTTCGATCGGTACGATCGCTTGGTATACTATCGTAATGGGCTGCCCCGAAGCGCGCAGTGGTACTATGGTCCACAGGTTTGGATGATGAATAATTTGCTAATTAGCAGCAGAGCCAAAACCATTGCCTACGATTACCTCAAAGTTCAGCTGGCACAGCAGTACTTTAAGGAGAGTCGCCACGATAGGGCTTTTAATAAATCTAGACTTAGAAATAGGTTTGAGGAGGTGGATGCTTTCACGTTTAATGTGGACTTAAAAAAATTGCTAAGCGCTAATACAAAACTCTTATATGGTGCTGAAGCTGTTGCTAACCAAGTAAATTCAACAGGGATAGATAGAAACATAACAACTGGTGTCGAAACGCCTTCGGCCTCACGATACCCCAAGGCTCAATGGTATTCATTTGCCACATACCTAACTTATGAGCAAAAACTGTCTGATAAGGTGATTTTTCAGGCTGGAGGCCGATACTCCCATTTTCTTATTGATGCTCAGTTCGATAATACATTTTACCCATTCCCGTTCACGCAGGCTAAAATTAGTAAGGGGTCGGTTTCCGGATCGGTGGGTTTAACCATTAACCCTTCATACTATTGGTCTATTAACACCATTGTATCCACTGGGTTTCGTGCTCCCAATGTAGATGATATGGGCAAGGTTTTCGATTCCGAACCCGGATCGGTGGTTGTGCCAAACCCTAACCTTAATGCCGAGTATGCTTACAATGCCGAGGTTGGTATAACCCGAAGGGTGGGCGATTTTTTCGAGATCGATTTCCTTACCTACTTCACATTGCTCGACAACGCAATGGTTAGGCGAAACACAACCCTTAACGGCCAGGATAGCATAATGTACGATGGGCAGCTAAGTCAGGTTCAATCTATTCAGAATGCTGCTTTTGCTAAAGTTTGGGGCATACAGGCCGATTTTGAACTAATGATCCCAGGTGGGTTTATGATTTCATCACGGTTTAACTACCAGAAGGGGATTGAGGAGTTAGATAATGGCACTGTTAGCCCATTACGCCATGCTGCTCCTTGGTTTGGTGTAGTAAAACTCGACTATAAGATTAAAAAGATACAGCTATCGCTGTTTTCAAATTATAGTGGAGAGGTTTCGTATAGCGAGATGGCCGAGGGGGAGAGAGAAAAAACTTATATCTATGCTGTTGATAGCGATGGCAACCCCTATTCGCCCGCTTGGTATACAGTAAATTTCCGAGCGCTTTATCAAGTTAATAATATGTTGAGTTTTACGGCTAATATCGAAAATTTAACCGATCAGCGATACAGACCCTACAGCTCGGGACTGGTTGCCGCAGGTATTAATTTTATTGCTGGCGTTAGAGTCAATTTTTAGAAATAACATTGAGCATTTCATCATTTAGATTTTTATACTCTATTTAAAATAGTTTTTTAATTCAACTCAAACCCGAGTTCTAAACGTGCGTTTGTAAACAGATGAGCGTGTCATTAAACTTATTTGGTAAATATCGTCTAAATTACATGTAATCAATTTTTATTAACCCTAACCCTAACCATAGTCGTTATGAAGCATTCTAAAATCAGTTTTTGGGTAGGCATATCCCTTTTGCTAACCCTGTTTATGTTCTCCACAACCAGTGTGGTGGGGCAGAAACGCGATTCGAAATCTAAAAAAGAAGAGGTTAAGGATACTCTAATTAATAGCCAGCTGGTATTGGGCCTTAAATTTAGAGGTATTGGTCCAGCATTCAGCTCGGGACGTATTGGCGATTTTGCCGTAAATCCAAACAACCACTCCGAGTTTTATGTGGCTGTAGCTAGTGGTCATATCTGGAAAACCACCAACCGGGGAACAACCTTTGAGCCCGTATTCGATAACTACGGAACCTATTCAATTGGCTGTTTGGCAATGGATCCAAACAATACCAATGTGGTTTGGGCCGGAACGGGTGAGAATAACCACCAGCGAGCCCTTGGCTACGGAAACGGTATATACAAAACAGTGAATGGTGGCAAATCATGGAAAAATATGGGGCTCAAGGATAGCCGGCAGATTGGAATGATTTTAATTGATCCTCGCAACTCAAACGTAGTTTATGTTGCTGCCGAGGGTTCTGCTTGGGGACCAGGCGGAGAACGAGGATTATATAAAACAACCAACGGTGGCGAGAGCTGGGAGAAGGTTCTAAATATTAGCGATGATACGGGAATAAATAATATAATTTGTGACCCCCGCAATCCCGATGTTCTTTACGCTTCGTCGGAGCAGCGACGTAGGCATGTGTTTACAAAAATTGGTGGTGGGCCCGAAACAGCCCTCTATAAATCGGAGGATGCTGGTAAAACTTGGCGCAAGCTAACCGATGGATTACCTAAGGAGCATATGGGCGGAATGGGAATTGCCATTTCACCGCAAAACCCCGATGTAATTTACGCTATTATTGAGGCAGCCAATAATGCTAGTGGATTTTACCGCTCAGCCAACCGCGGTGAGTCATGGACGAAAGTAAGTGATTATGCATCGAGCGGACAGTATTACAACGAAATTTTTTGCGACCCTATTCAGTTTGATAAAGTTTATTCAGTTGAAACCGTTACCCAAGTTACGGTTGATGGTGGTAAAACATGGAACAGGGTTGGCAATAAGGCTCGCCACGTTGATGACCATGCGCTTTGGATTAACCCAACCGACAATAGTAATGTGATGATTGGAGGTGACGGCGGAATTTACATAACATATAATGTGGATGGAGGCGATTGGCAATTTATTCCAAATCTTCCAGTAACACAGTTTTACCGGGTTACTACCGATAATACTTACCCATTCTACAATGTTTATGGCGGAACTCAGGATAATAATACAATGGGTGGCCCATCGCAAAATACTATGGGTAGCGGCGTTTCGAGCGAGGAGTGGATTGTGACCGTTGGCGGCGATGGTTTTTGGGCACGTGTGGACCCAACCAACCCCAATATTGTTTACTCTGAATCGCAGTACGGAAACCTAGTACGGTACGATAAGAAGAGTGGTGAGCGTATTCGCATTCAGCCCCAACCACGTAAGGATGAGGAAACCTACCGTTGGAATTGGGATGCTCCACTAATTATTAGTCCTCATGCGTCGTCGAGATTGTATTTTGCTGCAAATAAAGTTTTTCGTAGCGACGACCGCGGAAATACTTGGCAGGTAATATCCGATGATTTAACAGCCCAAATTGACCGTAACACGTGGCCTGTAATGGGTAAGTTTTGGAGTGTGGACGCAGTGGTGAAGGATGTTTCTACTTCGTTGTTCGGAACCATTGTATCGCTTGATGAGTCGCCTGTTAAGGAGGATTTAATATATATTGGCACCGACGATGGTTTAATTCAAGTAACCGAAGATGCTGGTAAAACTTGGCGCAAATCTTCATCATTCCCTGGTGTTCCCAACCAGTCGTACGTTAGTGATGTTTTTGCCTCTCGATTTGATGAGAACGTGGTTTTTGCAACGCTCCGTAACCTAAAGCGCGACGATTTTAAACCGTACGTTTTAAAGAGTACCGATAAGGGTAGAACTTGGAAATCAATTTCGACAAACCTGCCCGAGAATGGCTCTGTGCATACTATTGAACAGGATTTTATTAAAGAGAACCTACTTTTTGTAGGTACCGAGTTTGGCGTATTCTTCTCAATAAATGGAGGAGACAGCTGGGTGCAAATGAAATCGGGATTGCCATCAATTGCAGTTTACGATTTAGCTATACAGCAGCGCGAGAGCGATTTAGTGCTAGCAACCTTTGGTCGCGGTTTCTATATCCTTGATAACTACGCACCTCTACGCGAGCTAACAAATGATTTTCCAAAAGCTGAAAGCCACCTGTTTGCGGTTAAGGATGCTCCGCTATTCATTCAAACTTCTAATAAAAGTGGACAAGGGTCATCTTTTTTTACTGCACCAAACCCCGATTTTGGCGCCACGTTTTCTCTTTTCCTAAAGGAAGTTCCGAAGATGAGAAAGGCCATCAGACAAGAGCTGGAGAAACCCCTATTTAAGGATGGGAAGCCAATTCCGCAGCCTAGCCTTAAAGAGTTAGAGGAAGAGAAGAATGAAATCCCACCCTATCTACTTATCACTATTCGTGATGCTGATGGCGATGCAGTTCGAAGTTTTACGCAAAAACCTACTAAGGGAATTCAACGTTTTAGCTGGGATTTACGCTATGAGAATACCCGTTCGCAGAATGCCAAAAAGTTTAATCCATTTGCAAGAGAGCGTGGCGGTATATTTGTAATGCCAGGCACCTACGCCGTTGATGTTGCAATGGTTCATAATGCTGAGGTTAAACCGCTAGTAAAACAAGAAAAATTCACAGTAAAAGCACTAGATATTACTACGCTACCAGCAACAAACAGAGAGCAGATGGTTGCTTTCCAAAGGGAGGTGTCAAAACTCTCGAAAGCGATGGTTGGTGCAGAGCAACTTGCTGAGGATTTGAAATCAGAAGTGGTGGTTATGAAGCAAACCGCTTTATATTTAGCGTCTGCCCATAATGAGCTTTTGCCATTCCTTTCGGAGATTGAGACAGAACTCGACGAAATTCTGTTTGTATTTAATGGTCACACTCCAAAAGCGAGCCGCGAGGAACTTCCTCCTGCTCAAATGCCATTAAACCAGCGGATACGCGACGTAGTATATACTCAAATTAATAGTACTTCGGATATAACTGGTACCTCGAAAATGCAGTTTGAAATTCTAAAAGAAGAGTTTCCTCCAGTGCTTATGCGTATCAGATCCATTGCCGAGACTAAGATTTTGAAGGCACGCCAAATGATGGATAAGATGGATGCACCCTACACTCCGGGTCGAATTCCCACTTGGAACTAAAACATTGGCTAACTTAAAAAAATCCCTCAAGTTTATTCTTGAGGGATTTTTTAATTTTTTAGATAGTGCTTGTTATAATGGGATAGAGGTTAGTAATCTCATATAAATACTTCCATCTCTTTTCTCTCTCCGGCTATTTCTTCCAACTTTTTAATAAACTGGATAAATCCTTCATTCCTTACTGCCCTAGAGCCAGTGGGGCAAATATTTACGCAGCGGCCACACCCAATGCATACCTCGCCATCAGTTAGCCTATAGTTGCTTTCGTGAATAGCGTTAACCGGGCAGTTTTCTTTGCATAGCCCACACTCTATGCACTTTTCATCTCCAGTGGGTACTTGGTGCGTTTTTAGAGGTTGGTAAGGGTAATTTCCTGTTACAAATATATCTGACAATGATTCTATTGTTTGAATGCTTTGAATTTTAGCGTGAATGCGATTTGCATAATCTAGTATTTTTATATCATCCTTCGCATCGGGCCTACTGGTGGCCACATTCTTGTTAAAACAATGCTCGGCTACTATTGCTGCACCCGATATAACCCTCATCCCCGATTTTACTAAGCTGTTTTTTAGTTCGAGCAGCGCATCTCCATACGCCCTATTGCCGTAGCTTACAATGGTAACGGTGGGGGTGTTGTTTCCTTCTAAATTTTCAAATATTTCTTTTGATAATGCAGGTAATCTATCCGCATATACGGGTAGGCCAATTATAACCAAATCATTCTCACTAAAGCTTCTTTTAACGCTTCTGTTTTCTTTAGAGGTTAAGTTAACCTCCTGCATATCATAGTTACCTATGCTTTTCGCAACTCTGTTTACTATTTTTTTTGTTGTGCCATTTGGCGAAAAATAGATTGATACTATTCTATTTATATTCATAATCCTGTCTTCTAAAGTTGACATTTTTTGTATTCGAATTATCGGTAATTTATAGCTAGTTAGCGTGTTAAATACAGTGTACGTAACGTTTTATGGGTAAAGGTAGAGGTTATTTACCGTTTTACATTTTCAGAGCTAAGTTTTACTCTAAACGGATTTGTACCAAGCACCTAAAATAGGCATTAGTTTGTTACGCTTATTAAATGGTTTCAAAAAACCGAGGGAGCCAATCTGTATTGACTCCCTCGGTTATTATTGCTTTTGTTGCAGCGCAACTATCTTTTTAGTTCAATGTCTCGGTTCATTTCCATAATATCAACGTTGGTTGAGAAATCGCCTATCAGATATTTTGAAAAATAGTCGGCAGTGAGCCAGAAATGGTATTCTGACATATCGCCGTATCCGTGGCGTTGCCCAGGAAACATAAAGAAATCGAAACGTTTATTGGCGCGAGTTAGTGCATTAACCATTCTAATGGTGTTGCCTGGGTGTACGTTATTATCAATTTCGCCAGTGGTAAGCATAAGTTTACCTTTAAGGTTTTTCGCCAGCTCAGAGTTTTTGTCAATATTGTACTCAAAGGATGCTTTGCCTGTTGTGTCGGTTACCTCTTTTACACCGTGGTGCTTTTCACTCCACCAGCGGTTGTAAATGTTGTTCTCGTGGTTTCCTGCGTTTGATACGGCAACCTTAAAGAAATCGGGGTAAACCAGCATTGCTGCGGTCGACATAAATCCGCCGCCCGAGTGCCCGTGTATGCCTACTTTGCTAGCATCAATAAAATTATACCTGTTTGCTAGCTGCTCAATGGTGGCTTTTTTGTCGGCTAGGCCGTAGTTGCGTAGGTTGGCATAACCATAGTTATGGTACCATTTAGAGCGACTTGGGTGCCCGCCACGGTTACCAACGGTAACTACAATAAACCCCATTTGTGCTAGGCGATCGGTTCTATCCATACGGGCGCTAAACGCTTTGTCAACTGCTTCTGTTTGTGGGCCTGGATAAACATACATAATAATGGGGTAATACTTTGTTGAGTCGAAGTTGAATGGTTTGTACATTACTCCGTACAGGTCGGTTATTCCGTCGTCGGCTTTTACCTTAAAAGGCTCAGGAAATTTGTAGCCACTTGCAAAAAGTTGTCTCAAATCGGCCTCTTTCAAATCCATAACTTTAGTACCTCTGCTATCTCTTAAATCCGATTTTGGCGCAGTGTTTACCCTTGAGTAGTTGCTTACGAAAAACTTATTATCGTCATCCATCGAAACCGAGTGGTCGTAGTCTCCACTGTTCAAAAGGGCTAACCCTGAGCCGTCGAGGTTAATGCGGTATAAATGTTCGTAGTATGGATCTTCGTTTTGCTCACGACCGTTTGCAATGAAGTATAGAACTCTGGCAGCCTCATCAATCCCTACAATTCGCTCGCAATGGAATGGTCCTGATGTAATTTGGTTTTTAAGTTTTCCCTCGCCATCGTATAGGTAGTAGTGTCCCCAGCCATCGCGCTCGGACCAATGAACCAACTCTTTGCCTTTGTTTACTAGACCAATGGATTGTGTTTCAACATAGGTATTTAAACGTTCTTCAATTATTACCTGTACTTCACCCGTTTTTGGGTTTGCCTTGCAAATATCGGTGCGTTTTAAGTCGCGAGAAGTTCTTGAGAAATAAAAGTTGTTATTTGAATCGGCAAGCCATCTAGGGGCAACATATTTTTTATCGCGCTCTTTTTGAAGTCGAGGTGCTCTTTCAATTCCAACTGTTTGGTCGGGGAAAGCGTCAACATTTACTTTAACTGGAAGCGAATCGATAAAGTTAAATACAAGCATTTCAGTACTAGGTGCTTCCTTTTCGCCGGGCATATGGTACTTGTATGTTTCAATTGTTGGGCGTGGATTTGATAGGGATTTAATTACCCATAAATCGTCCAACTTACGGCTATCGGTGCGGGTTAGGGCTACCATTTTTGAGTCGGCCGACCAAAGAGCCCAAGCTCCTTTGCGTTTATCTTTATTTTTCTTCTTTTCAACATTATCTTCACTCTTCCAGCTTGATCCGTAGCTGTAATCTTCCTCTCCATCCCAGGTTAGCTGATGCTCAACTATAGTTGAGTCTTTCTCTTTTTTTAAAGCCTTTTCGTAGTTTTCTTTATCCATCCAGAAAAGGTTTTCATTACGGGAGAATAGAACTTTTTCGCCATCAGGAGATATATTTGCCCAATCGAGGTTATCTTTTGGTTTTTTGTAGTCGTCGAGTTTTGTTAGTTTTCCGGTTTTTGTATTATATTCGAAATACCACGTTTTCTTTTCAACTTTACCTTTGGCACCTTTTTTACTTTTCCCTTGGTCCTCAGTCATATCATCCTCTTCGTCATCTTTTTTGTCTTCGTCAAGAAGAGTACTTTTAATTTCGAAGCGAATCATATCCTCGTTGTCTAAAAACTCAAGGTTTCTAATTGGAATATTCTGCGCATCGAAAGGGTCGAGGGTGAGCCTTGATATATCGGCAGCCATTTTTACGTTATCAAACAAAAGGCTTTCTGTTCTTTTTGAAGGGTCTACAATATAGTAACTTCTACCCTCTGATGTTTCGTAGGTGTACCAAAAGCGAGTGCTGTTTTTTAGCCAATGGGCATCAACACGTGTGCTAAACACCATTTTTTTAATTTGATTTGGCGAATATTTCGACGCCATATCATAGTTTGCTTTCGTAACAGGCTGATTTTGTGAGAACAGAGTTAGCGTTGCGAAAGAAACAAGAAAAATTGCAGCAATAAATCGTTTCATAGGAGGAATAATTTGATTAATGTATATGCTTGTTTATGTAGTTTTTGATGTGAATATGGGTGATGGGTTTAATGGCTTACCGACGTTTTGGAGTAATATCTTTTTTTACAAAGTAAAATAAACGCTGATAACCCCTATGAATAGGCAATTTAAGGTGGTTTTTATCGATTCGTTGTTTAAGGCTAGTTTTGGACATAAAAAAAGGGAGCCGTGAAGGCTCCCTTTAAAATAAATTGTGCTATAGTACCCTTTTTGACTGTGGATTGGGCGTTTTTGCAACTAAAATTCGTGCTGCTGAATCTCCTTCGTTGCTAAGGTAGTGAACAATATCTTTTGGACTTTCAATCATCGTGTCCTTAGAGTATGTCACGGATTCATCGCCAATATGAACAGTTGGATTTCCTTCTAAAACGTAGAAGAAAACATCAACAGGTGTTTTGTGTGGTTTTAGTTTTTCGCCTGGTTGTAGCGTTATGTGCATAACCTGCGCATCGGGTAGGTTATACATTTCGCGCACGTCAACCTTATGAGGCGTATCCTTAAATGGCGCTTTTGATAAGTGTACTGAGTTCATCAATTTTTGTTTTTAGTTGGTTAAATGCTCGTCTAGTATATCCTGAATATCATCTTCGCAACTCATACACACGGTGCAGGCTTCGGTTTCATTCTGAATATCTTCAACGGTTTTGCATCCCTTTTCTTTTATTGCAGCCACTATTTGGCCACGGGTAACCTCCATACAGTTGCAAATAATTTCGCTATCCATAGTAATTTGTTTTAAAATCCCCAGCAGGCTTTTGCAACCTACTGGGGAGGAGGTGTTTATCCAATTAAAAGTTTTATGTCTTCATCAACAGTGGTAATGCCACCAATTCCGAAGTTTTGAACTAGCACATTAGCCACGTTTGGCGAAAGGAAAGCAGGAAGAGTTGGGCCTAAATGAATATTCTTAACACCCAATGAAAGGAGTGCCAGAAGAACAATAACGGCTTTCTGCTCGTACCAAGCAATGTTGTATGCAATGGGTAGCTCGTTAATATCGTTTAGTTCAAAAATCTCCTTAAGTTTCATAGCGATAACGGCTAGTGAGTATGAGTCGTTGCACTGTCCAGCATCAAGAACGCGTGGAATACCATTAATATCACCTAAAGGTAATTTATTGTAACGATACTTGGCGCAACCAGCAGTTAGGATAACAGTATCCGTTGGCAGTTTCTCAGCAAACTCGGTGTAGTAGTTGCGGCTTTTCATACGGCCATCGCAGCCTGCCATAACCACAAACTTACGAATTGCACCCGATTTTACGGCTTCAACCACCTTATCGGCCAATGCAAATACCTGTGCGTGTGCAAAACCACCAACAATCTCGCCTTTTTCAATTTCGGTAGGTGCTTGGCAAGTTTTGGCTAGCTTAATAATTTCAGAGAAATCTTTTTGCTTACCCGCCTCGCGATCGGCAATGTGTGTGCTGCCAGGGTAACCTGCTGAACCTGTTGTAAATACTCTGTTTTTGTATGTTGCTTTCTCGGTTGGAGGAACAATACAGTTGGTGGTAAATAGAATAGGTCCGTTAAAAGTTTCAAACTCTTCTTTCTGCTTCCACCAGCTGCTACCGTAGTTTCCAACAAAGTGCTTATACTTTTTAAAAGCAGGGTAGTAGTTAGCTGGTAGCATCTCGCTGTGAGTGTAAACATCTACGCCAGTACCATCGGTTTGGGCAAGTAGCTCCTCCATATCTTTCAGGTCGTGACCGCTAATTAGGATACCAGGCTTATTGCTTACGCCAATGTTAACCTTAGTAATCTCGGGGTTTCCGTAGCTCGATGTGTTGGCCTTATCGAGTAATGCCATAGAGCTAACACCAAATTTTCCGGTTTCTAGAGTAAGGGCTACTAGCTCATCAACGCTTAGTTTTTTAGTTGTTGCGGCCAAAGCGCGCTGTAAAAATTCGTAAATGGTAATATCTTCGTAACCAAGGTTGTATGCGTGCTCGGTATAGGCTGCCATACCTTTTAGCCCGTAAATTACCAACTCCCTAAGCGAGCGGATATCTTCATTCGTTTCGGATAGAACGCCAACGGTTTCGGCTTTAGCCTCATACTGGTCGGGAGTTCCTTGCCAAGTGCAACCTTCATAGCTAGTATCAACGGTTACGCCTTGCTTTTTACACTCCTCGCGAAGGTTGTTGCGAAGCTCCAATGCACGGGTTATTCGGTCGGTAAATACTTTCTTGTCGTAGTTTGCATTGGTAATGGTCATAAATAAACCATCGAAAATGAATTTGTTAACGATGGGGTTTTCGTATTTCTTTTCTTTGCGTAGGGCCGAACTGTAAATACTCATACCTTTCATCGCAAAAATTAGTAAGTCCATTGTGTTTGCTAGGTCGTCGCTTTTTCCGCACACACCTTTAATAGTACATCCGGTCCCTTTTGCTGCCTCTTGGCACTGAAAACAAAACATGCTCATAGTTGTAGTTTTTTTTAATTAGAAGAAATAATGTTAATTCAGTTTTATAAGTTGATAGATAATTTTAGCTGTTTTACACCCAGTTAGTTTCCAATACTGCGCCCTGGTTGCTAATGGTTACTAGTTTGATGGGTACTTTTCGTTGGGCTCTATCCATTGCCATTTGGGCAATTTGTAGTAATCCTCCGCAGCAAGGAACTTCCATTCTCATTACAGTAATGGTGTCAATTTGAGCACTATCAATTAGGGCTGTAATTTTCTCAACGTAAACTTCCTTGTTCGAGTCTAGCTTAGGGCAGGCAATGGCAAGGGTTTTACCTCTTAGGTAGTCACTATGGAAATTTCCCATTGAGAACGCCACACAGTCGGCTGCCAGTAGCAGATTAGAACCCTTAAAATGGCCCGAGTTAGGATTAATAAGATGAAGCTGCACGGGCCAATGTGTTAACTCCGATTTACCCGAAATTTGCCCGTTACCATTTGTTGAGGTGCTTTTCGCTGCGCTTCCAAATGATTGTGCAGCCGAACCTGGGCACCCGCCACCGCTATGGTGATGATGTGCTTTAGGCTCATTATCGCCACAACCGCACGATTCTTCCTTTTCGTGTGTGTTTACGGCGTTAAGTACCTCTTCTAAATTAAAGTCGTACTCGCTTTTATTTGCCAGTAACCACTCAATTCCCTGGCGTAGGAATTCTTTCTCGTTGTAATCTTTAAGGTGCTTTAGGTGTGCAATAACCGTATTCTTGCCGTTTGCAACCATTTTGCTAATGGTGAGCACCTCATCGTACGCAACGGCCTCACGATGCTCAATGGAAATTGCACCCTCGGGGCAATCGCCTATGCAAGCGCCAAGACCATCGCACATAAGGTCGCTAACAAGTACGGCCTTACCATCTATTAGCTGAAGGGCACCCTCGTGGCATCCAGTAATGCAAATCCCGCACCCATTGCACTTATCGCGGTCAATTGTAATGATATCCCTTTTCATATTGGTTGTTTTTCTTATTGTTTGCTTTTTCGTAAACCTTTTATGGGTTTCACACTGCAAACATATAGCAAGGGCAATGAAAAAGATGTACCATATGTTACAAACAAGGATATTTATGTTTTTTAAATCGGAAATGCATATCAAACTTAAATACGTGAGGCTAATCACTGCACTTCTTCAATTTCATAAGAATTTTTGAGTCACATTTGTTACTTTACCTCACATTTTTCTTTTTGTAGCGGAATTAGATTATTTAGGTGATTATTATGTCGTTAGGTTGTCTTAATGAGAAAGTTATCATATCTCTATTTAGAGATGAACCTTTAACCGCCTTTTTGCATCGTAAATTTCATTAGTTCCTTTTGGAATTTGTGTTAATTTTAGGCGTTAAATATAATGTCTGTCCCTGTGAAATATTTATGTCAATATCGTTAACAAATAAGTGGATGACTTTTCTACGGATACTCCATCAGTTCCTTTACTTATACCAAAGTAGGCATATGAAACGATTTTTATTTTTGATTCTAGTTGTATTTTTTGGTTGCACTCCTAAGCAAGTGTTGCAAACAGCTGAGCCCAATAACTTTGATTTACTTAGTATTGAGGTTAACTTTATGCCTCAAAATTCCATTGAGTTTGCAGTGGTTAATCAATCTGACTCTATCCTCAAAATTTTCCAATACTATAAACTGCAAATTGAGCAAAAGACAGATGAGGGTTGGGTTCGGCTACGTATATTGCATTGCCCCTGTGGTGCTCCGTGCGCTAAACCATCTGAGTTTATTAAACTATTGGCTGGAGAACGATATACTAAAAGTTGGGATATGCAAGAAAGTTGGTGTGGTGAGAATGAGGTGCAAAAGTTTATACCCGAAACCATTACAACCCCAGCTAGTGCAGGGCTTTATCGTATTGCTATTTTGTATGCCTTTTCTGAAAGAGATAGTAGCCTGATATATAAAGAGTTTAATATAAAATAATTTGATATGAAGAAGTTCTCATCGTTATTAATACTTGTTTTTGGGATTTTGCTCTCGGCAAGTGCACAAAACTGGATCGAAGATTTTTATTTGCCAACGAATACCAAGAGCGGGGCAAGTTTTTATCAGCTTCAAAAAGATTTTAATGAGTATTGGAGCAAGTACGATGTTCAGGGTGGATATTACTACGTAGATGGCGTAAAGCATAAGGCTGGCGGTTGGAAACAGTTTAAGCGATGGGAATGGTTTTGGGAAACTCGAATTGACCCAAAAACAGGAAATATGCCAGCGATTAACCCATTTACAATTCAACAAGATTTTCTAAAATCGTCTAAGGGGAAAGCCGGAGATCTTTCTAACTGGGAAAGTATGGGCCCTAGCAACTCAGAAGGAGGGTATGCGGGCGTTGGTCGTATTAATTGCGTTGCTTTTCACCCTAGCAATCCCGATATTTTTTGGGTTGGTGCCCCATCAGGTGGTTTATGGAAAACTATGGATGGTGGCCAAAACTGGGAAATTTTAACTGACAATTTGCCTATTATTGGCGTTAGCGAAATTATTATTCCCGATGATTACGAAACGAGCAAAACCATATATATTGCTACTGGTGATAGGGATGCAGGCGATAATAACTCAATAGGTGTTTTAAAAACTACTGATGATGGGCAAACATGGGAGCCAACAGGATTTAGCCTTGACATATCAAGTGGGTATCGGATAACACGTATGTTTATAAACCCAGTGGATCAGAATGTTTTCTATGCTTCAACAAATGGTGGTATTGCTAAAACATCTGATGCCTGGGAGAGTTGGAAACTAGTGCAGAAAGGCTTGTTTTTTGATATGGAAATGCAACCCAACTCAAATGGTGAAGTCTTGTTTGCTGTAACTGCATCATATTCAGATAGTTCAAGAATATACAAATCGGTTGATGCAGCAGAAACATGGTATCCTGTGCATGGCTTTCAGAAATCTACCTATAGGGTAGAGCTTGATGTGGCTCCCTCCAACCCCAATGTAGTTTACGCTTTGGCCAGTAATACCGCGGGAGGAATGGATGGTATTTTTAAATCAATTGATGCTGGCGAAACTTTTGACCTTGTGTATGCTGTATCGTTGGGAGGATATAATCTTTTAAATTGGTACGAGAATACTACTGAAACAGGTGGACAAGGATGGTTCGACTTAACCCTTTCGGTTTCTCCAGTTGATGAGAATATCATTTATCTTGGTGGTGTAAATAGTTGGAAATCAACTGATGGAGGCAATTCGTGGAGTATTGTAAATCACTGGTACGGAGCAAATAGCGTTCCTGCCGTTCACGCCGATAAGCATTATATGGAGTTTATGGACGAGAACACTTTTTTTGAGGGCAACGATGGAGGAATATACAAAACAACGGACGGGGGTAAATCGTGGGTTGATTTAACTAATGGATTGGTTATTAGTCAGATGTATAAACTGGGTGTTTCGCAAACAGTAAAAGATGAAGTAATAACCGGATTGCAAGACAATGGTAGCAAGCTTATATCTGGTGGAAATTGGAGGGACGTTAAGGGTGGCGATGGAATGGAATGTATAATAGATTATACCGATGTTAACGTTCAGTATGCAACTTATGTAAATGGGCAAATTGATAGAACGCTTAGCAGGTGGACAACTAGAAGCGTTGATATTTCTGCAAATATTCCGGGTGGGGAGAATGGTGCGTGGGTTACACCCTACCTAATTGACCCGTTTGATAACAAAACCTTATACGTGGGATATGAAGATATTTGGAAAACGGAAGATAGGGGCAATAGCTGGACGAAAATTTCGAACCTAAATATATCTAACAAAGTTAGAACTATGGCAATTTCAGAATCTAATCCGAATTACCTATATATTGCCGATTTGAGTAATTTGTATAGTACGGTCAATGGAGGAGAAGAATGGGTTAACCTAACCGAAAATCTGCCTTCAGACTTTAATTCTATAACATACATTTCGATTGATAATAAAGACTCAAAACATATTTGGATTACTAGTGGTGGGTATGTTGAGGGCGAGAAGGCTTACGAATCGTTTGATGGGGGCAAAACTTGGGCTAATATTTCTGCGGGGTTGCCAAATGTGCCAGCAAATACAATTATCGAGAATAAGTTCTCAACTGGTAAACAGCAACTCTATATTGGCACCGATATGGGGGTGTTTTTTAGAGAAGACAATAACGACTGGACCCTATTCAGTAGCAACCTACCCACGGTAGTGGTTACCGAACTTGAGATTCATTACGATACAGAATCTCCTGAAAACAGCGTACTTTACGCTAGCACATACGGTAGAGGGCTTTGGAAATCGAACGTGGCTCCGTTTGAAACACCCGAAATTGTGCTGGGTACTGTAAAGGGACCAATTTATGTGTCTAATGAAGTTTCGGCTAATTTATCGCTTAGTTATAGCCTCTACGAAACTTTTACGAACAACACGTTTACGGTATATCTCTCTGATGCTAACGGTGATTTCTCTGCGGACGTTGTTGTTGGCGAGGTGGAATCTAATGAGGTAGGTTCTATTAACATCGAAATACCTGCCGGAACACCTTCGGGTACTGGGTATCAAATTAAGGTACAATCTTCTAGCCCCGCATTTGAAAGCGAAGCGAGTAATAGTTTTGAGATTATTCTCGATAATATAAACCCAACGGTAAGCATAACCAGTAGCATTGGAGACAATACTAACAGCGCAAAATTTGACGTAAATATCAAATTTAGTGAAGACGTTAAGGACTTCGAACAGTCTGATATTTTGGTAAGCAATGCCTTTATAAATAAATTTGAAGTTCGCAAAGCATATTTATATAGTATTAATATTTCTCCTTTACAATATGATTCTGTTACTATTAGCATCCCTGCTGATGCTGTAACCGACCTTGCTGGAAACCCTAATAAAGCATCCAATAGGTGGTCAACTATATATACAATTACGAGTGTTGAAAATTTAGCTGCAACCGGTTTATCAATATACCCTAACCCGTCCGATGGCCACATAATTGTAGATTTTGATAAGCAGTTCAAAAAGGCTGTACTGTCGGTTTACGATATTTCAGGAAAGCTATTGCAAACCAGAGTGCTTACGCAGGCAAAGGCTGCACAGGTTGATTTAAGCGGCTTATCAAAAGGGATGTATATTCTTAAAATTAGTGTTGATGGTAAGGAAGTTAATAGCAAGCTAATGATAGAGTAAATTATTAGTTTGTTTTTTGTGTTTACCCTAATTCTAACATTCGTGCGTTTATGGGTTTACCCTTACCTTGTAGTGTTTAGATGAAAATTACGTCAAATTTTAAGCTGCTCTAAGGTTTTAAGTCGTTTAGATAATTTCTTGTGCTATTGCCACAATATTATCAACTTTACTCATAGTGTATAGGTGAATTAGCGGCGCGCCGTTGGCCAAAAGCTCTTTCGATTGTGCAATGGTCCATTCAACGCCCAATTGCCGAACAGCCTTGTTCGTTTGGCATTTATCCATTTGTTTTGATAGTTCGGATGGTATGGTAACTCCAAAAATTTCAGGCAGCATAGTTTGATGTGCTTTTACTGCAATGGGTTTTAATCCAGGGATAATGGGGACTTTTATGCCTAGGTCTCTACATTTTTTTACAAAATCGAAATATACTTTATTGTCGAAAAACATTTGGGTAACAATGTACTCGGCACCTGCATCAACCTTCTGTTTTAAATGCAGCATATCAGTTTCTAGGCTAGGCGACTCCTTGTGCTTTTCGGGATAGCCTCCAACCCCAACCGAAAAATTTGTGGGCGAAGGGTTCTCAACGTACTTCTCTAGATAAATACCTTTATTCATATTCATTATCTGGCCAACTAAATCAACCGCATACTTATGCCCTTGTGGATTTGGCTCAAATCTCCCCAATTGTTTATCGCCATCGCCCCTTAGTACCAAAAGATTTTTAATTCCCAAAAAGTCGAGGTCTATTAACGCATCTTCGGTTTCGTGTTGCGAAAAACCACCGCAAATTATGTGCGGAATCACATCGACCTTGTACTTGCCCTTAATTGCGGCAGCAATGCTAACTGTTCCAGGTCGTTTGCGCATAATGGCTTGGGTTTTTACCCCTTTTATAGTTGTATGTACTAACTCTTCTCTGTGGTATGTTATGTTTATGTAAGGCGGCGAGAATTCAACAAGTTGGTCCAGCGAGGCAAAAACAGAATTAATGCTGCTACCCTTAACTGGCGGAAGGAGTTCGAATGAAAGGCGTGAGCCTTTTAGGTTATTTAGATGTTCAGGAACTGTCATTCTATTTCTAATTTTTACTGTTTATTTCTTTCTGAGGTAGATTGTTTGGAATAAATTTTTCGGTTTCGCTCGTACTGCCTCCCATTCGTTCAGAGTAGCTGTTAAGTTGTTCCTTGTCAATTTTTCCAACGTTAAAATATTTCGACTGTGGATGCGCAAAGTAGTAGCCCGTTACCGATGCTGCTGGGATGAGCATCATACTTTCGGTTAGCTTAAGGTCGGCATTCTCATCGGCTTTTAGGGCTGCGAATATTGCTGCTTTTTGCCTATGGTCTGGGCACGCTGGGTAGCCTGGCGCGGGGCGTATGCCCTGGTATTTTACCTTAAATAGCTCGTCGAGAGTTAGTTTTTCATCTGGTGCGTATCCCCAAATTTCGAACCGTACTTTTTCGTGCAGAACCTCGGCAAATGCCTCGGCTAGTCTATCGGCGAGTAGTTTTACCATTAAAGCATTATAATCGTCGTTTTTGCTGGCATACTCGTTGGCCAATTCAGTGGCTCCAAGGCCTGCTGTAACGGCAAAAAGACCAATCCAATCGGGTAAACCCGAGTTAATAGGTGCTATGAAATCGGAAAGGCAGAGGTTGGGTTCTCCATCGGGTTTATTCTCTTGGTTTCGTAGCTGTGGTAGGCGGCAAACAATGTTATTTTGTTTTTCGGTATTAAAAACAACAATATCATCGGTTTGTGAGGCTGCTGGTAAAATGGCTATTACCCCATTGGCCGTGAGGCTTTGGTTGCTAATAATGGTGTCGAGTAGTGCATTGGCATCGTTATAAAGCTTGGTTGCCTCGGTACCTTTAGTCGCATCGGTAAGTATTTGCGGATATTTGCCTCGAATTTCCCACGAATGGAAAAAGTAAGTCCAATCAATATACTCTCTGAGCTCGTTAAGCGGGTAGTTTCTAAAGGATTGAATTCCTAAATTGTTTGGTTTTATTGGTTTGTAATCCTCTTTGCTAAATACTAAGCTGTTCTTTCGGGCTTTATCTAAACTTACTAACGAGTGCGACTTTCCAGCGTGGTTGGCCAAGGCTTTTTCGAAGTCGGTATTTACCTGCCTAAGAAAAGCACCCTTTCGCTCTTTCGATATTAGCTGAACGGCCACCTCGCTAGCCTGCGAGGCATCCTTTATGTGAACTACGCCACCGCTATAGTGCGGATTTATTTTAAGTGCCGTGTGTAACCTCGATGTTGTTGCCCCTCCAATTAGAAGCGGTATTTTTAGCCCTTTTCTTTCTAACTCGGCGGCTAGGTTGGTCATTTCGTCTAAAGAGGGGGTAATTAGTCCGCTAAGGCCAATAATGTCAACATTTTGTGCAATGGCCTCCTCCACAATTCGTTCATTGGGTACCATTACTCCTAAATCGATAATTTCGAATCCATTGCAAGCCAAAACCACGCTAACAATGTTTTTACCAATATCGTGTACATCGCCTTTAACGGTTGCCATTAGCACCTTTCCACGCGAAGCCGATTGTTTTTCTTGCTCCATATGGGGCTGTAAAATGGCAACAGACTGTTTCATTACCCGCGCGCTTTTCACCACTTGGGGTAAAAACATACGACCCGAGCCAAACAGCTCGCCAACCTGTTTCATCCCATTCATCAGTGGTTCCTCAATCACTTGTAAAGCCGAGCCGTAAACTTTAAGCGCTTCGCAAACATCAACGTCAATATATTCGGTTATTCCTTTAACAAAAGCGTGCTCAAGCCTTTTATCTATGGGCCAGCTACGCCACTCTTGTATTTTGCTCTCATCAGTTTTTTCGTCCTTCACGCTTTGGGCGTAAAGGAGTAATCTTTCCGTAGCATCCTTTCGGCGATTAAGTACAAGGTCTTCGGTAAGTTCAAGCAGCACAGGGTCAATTTCGGTGTAAACCTGTAGCTGTGATGGGTTTACAATGGCCATATCCATACCCGCATTAATTGCGTGGTAAAGAAATACGGAGTGAATGGCTTCGCGAACCGTGTTATTGCCTCTAAAAGCAAACGATAGGTTGCTAATTCCACCACTAATTTTGGCGTGGGGTAAGTTCTGTTTTATCCAATGGGTTGACTCAATAAAACTAACGGCATAGTTGGCGTGCTCTGTCATCCCTGTGCCAATGGCCAGTATGTTGGGGTCGATAATTATATCGCACGGATTTACTCCAACCTTATTAACAAGTATACTATAACTTTTTTGGGCTATCTCAGCTCTTCTGGCAGTGGTATCGGCTTGTCCTTTCTCATCAAACAGCATAACTACCATTGCTGCTCCGTAACTTTTTATGATGTTTGCCTGCTCAATAAATTTTTCTTCGCCTTCTTTTAAACTTATTGAATTTACAATACTCTTGCCCTGAACGCATTTTAGCCCTTCTTCAATTATATTGAAGCGCGACGAGTCAATCATAAACGGTACTCGGCATATATTAGGTTCCGATGCGAGGTAATTTAGGAAGGTTACCATTGCTTGTTCGCCCTCAATAATGGCATCGTCCATACATATATCAATAACCTGTGCGCCACCCTCAACCTGCTCATTAGCTACTGCAATGGCTTCTTCAAATTTATTCTCGGCAATAAGTCGGGCAAACTTTTTTGAGCCTGCCACGTTGGTGCGCTCGCCAATGTTTACAAAGTTGGTTTCGGGGCGAATTTCTAGCAGCTCTAGTCCGCTTAGCCTGGTGTACCTAGGTAATTGTGGGGCAGTGCGTGGCGAGTATTTTTGTGTAACCTTTGCAATGTGCCGAATATGCTCGGGCGAGGTTCCGCAGCAGCCGCCAACAATGTTAAGCAAACCCCTTTCTAGCATCTTTTCAACCAGTAGCGCCATTTCTTGAGCCGACTCATCGTACTCGCCCAGCTCGTTGGGCAGCCCAGCATTTGGGTGAGCGCTAACTAAAAATTCTGTGTTGGCCGATAGCTCATTAATATAGGGAATTAGCTGCTCGGCGCCCATAGCGCAGTTCAGTCCGATAGAAAATAGCGGGTAGTGACTAACCGACTCGATAAATGCCCTAAGGGTTTGACCAGATAGCGTTCGACCACTTGCATCGGTTAGTGTACCCGAAACCATTACCGGAATGTCTATGTTCTTTTCGTTTAGCACTTTGCCAATGGCAAAGAGAGCCGCCTTGGCGTTAAGCGTATCGAAAATAGTCTCAATAAGCAGCGTGTCCACTCCTCCTTCAATCAATCCACGAACCTGCTCCTCGTAAGCATTTGCAAGCATATCGAAGGTTACGGCACGGTAGGCTGGGTTGTTCACATCGGGCGACATTGACGCTGTGCGGTTTGTGGGGCCAATTGAGCCTGCAACAAATCGGGGCTTTAGCGGGTTGGTTTGGGTAGCCTCATCGGCTACTCTTCGTGCAACAATTGCTGCTTGCCGGTTTATTTCTCTTGCAAGATGCTCTGTACCATAATCACTTTGCGATATTGATGTTGCGTTAAAAGTGTTAGTTTCAATAATATCTGCTCCAGCATCGAGGTACGCGCGGTGAATTTGTTCAATTACATCGGGGCGGGTAAGCGATAGGATATCGTTGTTCCCTTTCAGATTTTTGGGATGCTTTGAAAATAGCTTTCCCCTAAAATCATCCTCAGTAAGTTTGAAGTTTTGTAGCTGCGTACCCATAGCCCCATCGAGTATTAAAATTCGATGGGAGGCGTGTGTTCTTATGTCGTTTACTTTCATTGCAATAACCTGTTTATTAGTAGGGTAGGGGGTTAATTTAATTCTTTTAATAGATAAAGAATAGTTTGAATTCCCTACACTTCTCTATGCTTTCCCTTTATCGGGTAAATCTAAAAATGCTAAAAATACGTCTAATTTACCAATTAGTTTCTGAATTTTTTTAAGATTTTTAAGACTTATTGTTCCTGTAACGTAGTTGTATCCGCAACTTGTATACTTCTCGTCAATAGTTTCAAAGTCGAAATGTTCAAAGTCAATCACATTTTTGTACCTAAGGTAAATTTTTATTAGTACCTCATTCGTAAATTTTGGGGTATTGAAATATTTTCGCTTCTTATACTCGTACTTGTAGCCGTGCACGCGTGCTGTAATATCCGATAACACTGAACTTCCTGTTGGAAATCCACCTGCCCCCTTACCAAACATAAACTGCTTTTCGTAGAACTCTCCCTCTATAATTACTCCATTATATTCGTCTTCAACGTTATATATATAGTCTTCGGCAGCAACAAGTTTAGGCATTACCAGTAGGCTAAAAAAGCTATCGTTTATTTTAGTAGCCTGCGCAATTAACTTTATTTTCAGGCCCTTTTCTTTGGCAAATCGAATATCGAAGGGGTTAAGTTTGTGTATACCTACAGCGAATACATCTTCGGGGTTTACAATAGTACCAAAGCCGTGAGTAGCTAGAATAACTAACTTGTTTAGTGAGTCCTGACCACTAACATCTAGCGTTGGGTCGGCCTCGGCAAAACCCAGTTCCTGAGCCTTCTTCAGAGCCAGCTCGTACGTGCTGTTCTCATTAAAAATTTTAGAGAGGATGTAGTTTGAAGAACCATTAAGTATACCGGTTATGGATAAAAGCAGGTCGTTATCATAATACTCCTCTAGGTTTCTTATTACGGGAATACTGCCACACGCCGAGGCATCGTATAGTAGGGCAACTCCATTCTCTTTTTGTATGTTTATAAGTTCCTCTAGGTGTGTTGCCAGCATCTTTTTATTTCCCGAAACTACACTTTTTCCCGAAATTAACGATGCTTTCACAATTTTGTATGCTTCATCGGCATCGCTAATAAGTTCAACCACAAGGTTTATTTCCGGGTCGTTTAGAATGATATTATAATCGGTGCAAAAAAGGTTCTTTGCAATAGAACGCTCTTTTTGTGGCTCTTTAATGCAAATCGATTTAATTACGGCTTTAGTAGTTGGGCTTTTCTCTAGCACTCTATATAAGCCTTCGCCAACAACGCCAAATCCAAAAAGTCCTATAACTTGTTTATTATCTAGTGTTTTCATTTTTTTACTGTTTTTTTAAAAATTTCGAAATAATTGCAGCTAATTTTTTACTCTCAATAAGAAAACCATCGTGGCCAAAATCCGACTCTATCTGCTTGTAAACCGCATTTGGAATGTACTTGGACAGCAACTGTTGCTCTACCGGAGGAAAAAGCATATCGGTTGATATTGCAACGCATAGCGTTTTGGTTTTCACTACATTTAACGCTTCTTTTAAGCTACCCCGTTTACGTGCCACGTTGTGCGTATCCTGACTGCGGGTTATGGCGTGGTAGCAATGCGCATTAAATCTGTCTACTAACTTCTTTCCTTGGTATCGTTGGTAACTTGCAGCTTTGAAACTGTTTACCTGTTCGTTATCCTCTTCCGATTGGGTAATATTATACGCATCGTACCCTCGGTAGCTGAGTAACCCAACGCTACGAGCTGCGGCTAGTCCTGCCTTTCCGCCATCGGGGCTGCCGTTAAAGAATGTTGAGTCGGCGTCAATACACATTCGCTTGGTTTCGTTTATGGCTGCTGCCCAAGGTGTTTGCATATAGCTTGTGGCAACTAGCATCATATTTTCAAACCTTTCGGGGTACATAATAGCCCACTCTACACTCTGGAAACCACCAATGGAACCGCCAGCAACAAGATGAATTTTTTCAATTTTCAAATGTTGCCTTAACACCTCGTGAGCATTTGCCCAATCGCGTACGGTTACTAGCGGAAAATCATTGAGCCATTGCTTACCCGATGCAGGGTTAGTGCTCAGTGCGCCTGTGGTGCCGTAACAGCTGCCCAGAATGTTTGCACATATAAGGGTGTATTTTTCTGGGTCGAAGAGTTTTCCTTTGCCCACTAGCCCAGGCCACCAGTCCTCTGCATCGGAATTAGCGGTAAGGGCGTGGCAAATCCACACAACAGGCTTCGACCTGTTAATGGAATTCTCCGAAATGTGGTAGCAAATCTCTATATCATTTAGTATTTGCCCCGATTCCAACTTAAATTCACCACTATGTGTATAGGTTTTCTTAATCATTGTAAAAGTGTATATGATGTGTGCTGTTGACTACACTGTTTTTAAAGCCTGTTCAAAATCGCAAATAATATCATCAATGTGCTCAATGCCAACAGATATTCTTAATAGGCTGGGTGTTACTCCAGCTGCTGCCTGCTCTTGAGCGTTTAGCTGCTGGTGGGTTGTAGTTGCTGGCTGAATAATGAGCGTGCGTGTATCGCCCATATTGGCCACATGGTTTACAAGTTTCAGGTTATCAACTACTTTTGAGGTTGCACTCAGGTCGCCATCAACTTCAAATGTGAGTATACTGCCAAAGCCATTGGCTAGGTATTTTTTTGCTAGTGCAAGTGATGGGTGTTCGGGTAAACCAAGGTAGTTTACACTCTTTACTTTACTATGGTTTTTTAACCATGTTGCTAGTTTTAGGGCATTATCGCATTGTCTATCTACACGTAGCGATAATGTTTCAAGGCCTTGAAGCATTAGAAATGAGTTAAATGGACTAATACAAGGTCCAAGGTCTCTCAGCCCTTCGCAACGAGCCCGGGCAATGAAGGCCGCATTGCCAAAGGTTTCGGTATATTTTAGCCCATGATAGCCTTCAGAAGGTTCTGATAGTAATGGGAATTTGCCATTAGCCCAATTGAAGTTACCCGAATCGGTAATTACACCGCCCAAGGCAGTTCCGTGCCCATTTATCCATTTTGTAGCCGATTGCACCACTATGTGTGCTCCATAGTCGATGGGGCGACACAAATAGCCTGCCGCAGCAAATGTATTATCAACAATTAGGGGTATTTGATACTTGTCGGCTAGTTTTCGCAACGATTTAAAATCGGGTATAGAAAAGCCTGGGTTGCCAATGGTTTCAACAAAAAGGGCTTTGGTTGTTTTGTCAATTTGCGACTCCAAATCGTCGGCTTTTTCACTCTTGGCAAAGCGTGTGGTTATACCCAAGTTTTTAAGGTAAACCTTTAGCTGGTTAAAAGTTCCGCCGTATAGATATGGCGAAGCTACAATCGAATCGCCTTGCGATAGAATTGTGGTAAAGGCAATTACTTGTGCTGCATGACCAGATGCCACGACTAGCGAAGCTAGTCCGTTTTCAAGCGCCGTAATACGTTTCTCTAGCACTTCGGTAGTTGGGTTGGTTAGGCGACTGTAGATATTCCCAGGCTCTTCAAGCGAGAATAGCCGTTGGGCGTGGGCACTACTCTTAAATTGATAGGCAGTGGTAAGGTATAGCGGCACTGCTTGCGATAGGGTAGTGGGGTCTGGTTCGAATCCTGCATGTATCTGTAGGGTTTCAAAATGATTGAATATTTTTGTACTCATTATTTTATTTGTGAAAGGGTTTGTGAAAAGTGGTACTGTAGCAAAACTAAATAGCACGCCTGTTGCGGTCCCTTGGACGGCATTAGGTGAAACCCATTGATGTAAGGGGTTAAAAAATTACCAGCTGAGCTGGCTGCGCATGGAGCATGAGGACCCTTTCTGAGTACTGCAGAGGAAAGCGAGGCGATGCTGAATGAGTGCAAGCACCAATCCAAAATTGGATAGCCTGTAAAGTGTAGTTAAAATGTTTTGAGTGTTCTTCATCTTGGTTTAAAATTTATAATTCCCTTTTGGGCAGGTTTTAGCACCTTTCTGCCACTTTGGCTGAGGTTGCTAGAGCATCGTTGAGCCTGTTCTCTCTGCTCTTCTTTATAAACAAACCTTTTTCAAGGAATGTATGGTTAAATATCAGTACAAATATATACCATTTTTTAGAAAACAAAAATTTTTATCGAATAGCTTAACATTTTTAGTTTGTTAGCCCGATTACTTATAGTTTTGTGGGAACAAACTTTTAGTATGGCCAGAGTAAAAATTTCCGAACGAAAAATTATTATTTATACCGCAGCGCTTGTCCTTTTTTCGGGCTTAGTTCGGTTGTTTGCCTATTCAACCGGGTCTGTGTTTTTTTACTTGGCTTTTGCCCCATACCTTATATATAGGGTTGTGTCATCAATAAAAAACCGGGGTAAGGGCGAGGGGAGTATTAACGTATACAGAAGTATTGTAATGGTGCTAATGATTATTACCATCGTACTTAATGTTGCCAGCTGGCAGGAGGCTGATTTCTTTCTAATCTTTTTGCTAATGCTTGATTTTCTAATAGTTATTAATAGCAAGCAGTAGGCTATATTCTTATTCCAATAAAACTTACGTCGTCCAGCTGGGGTGTGTCCCCTTTCCATTTCATAAAGGTAGACTCAACTATCTGCTTCTGGTCATCAATGGGTAGTGAGCAAATGCTTACAAGCAAACGGTAAAGAGGTTGCGATTTAAACTTTCTACCATCGGGCCCTCCAAATTGATCAGTGTATCCATCGCTATATAAGTATATTACATCATCTTTTGCAAGCATAATGCTGTGATTAGCAAATGTTTTGTTTTCAGAAAACGACCCAATGGCCTGCTTGGTTGGTTTTACGCTATATAGTGTATGCGTTTTTCCCTTCGTTAGTATTACGCTTGAGGGGCTTGGCTGCATATTGCTCCTGCAAATAAGTAACGGTAGGTTTGCCCCAGAATACTTTAGTTCCATACTTTTTTGGTTATAGCTGCATAGTGCTATGTCCATGCCATCAAAAACGTCGGAACTACTTCTTTGCCTTAAACTATCCTCAAACAGTAAGTTTACATGGTGTAGTACTTCGCCAGGGCTGGTTATGTTCAACTCGTTAACTATTCTATTTAAACCATACGTGCCAATAATGCTCATAAGTGCACCTGGTACGCCGTGCCCTGTACAATCGGCAAGGGCAAAGAGTACTCTGTTGTTTTTTTCCTGAATCCAGTAAAAATCGCCACTTACAATGTCTTTAGGATACAATATAATGAACGAATCGGGAACAACGCTCTTGATATGAAGCGAGTTACGTAGTATTGCCTTTTGAATTCGCTGGGCGTAGTTAAGGCTCTCGGTAAAGTTTTTGGCTATCTTATCCGATACGGATCTTTGCCTTTCAGCCTCGTTTTTCTGAACAGTTAAAAGCTCATTGATCCTCTTTCGGCAAGTTAACCCTCGCAGTGTAATTACTATTATAATTATAAAAATACCGGCAACTATAGCTAGCAATATTAGGTTTCTATTTTGCTGCCGAAGGTATTTTTTACTTAGGTTAAGTTCTATTTCTTTATCTTTTAAAAGTTTAATAAGAACTTGATTGTCATTTTGCTCTTCTACCCCGTTTGTTTTTTTTAGGTTTAGCACATTAGATGCTGCGTGGTTGTTTGCAGAGTCGAGCTCATTTACCTGCTCTTGCTGAACAGAATTCAACGGGTAGTTTTCGGCTTTAGAGTTTAAACAGGTTAAACTAAAAAAAGGCACAAGTAGATAGATTAGAAGTATGCGTGGCAATTTAGTATTGTATTTGTTAGCAAATTTGCAGTTGATGTGGCTATGTGCAAAAATATTAAAAATACTAACATAGAGCATACTTTATGGTACAATATGGTATTTGATATAAGTATTGTTGATAACTTTCTGGAGTCTTTTCGAAAAGTTGAACATTTTTAGTTGGTATATAGTACGAAATACATTAATTTTGCCGAAACTTCATAGAGTATGATTTTTCTAATACTAAGCATCCTTTCATCAACTATAATTTACGTAGTTTTTAAGTTAGTTGAAAAACATAGGGTTGTTAACTTCAGCGCAATCATTGTTAATTACATCGTAGCCTGCTTCGCAGGTTTTTTTTTGAGCGATAGTAATCCATTTACCCTCCAAATATTTTCCGAAAAATGGCTACCCGTTGCCCTGTTGGTGGGTACTATGTTTATAGTAACATTTTACGTAATAGCTAAAAGCACTCAAAAAGTAGGCGTTGCTGTTACAACCGTGGCAGTTAAAATGTCGGTGGTTTTTCCCATCGCTTTCTCCATTTGGTACGATGCGAACGATTCGCTTACCATATATAAAATGGTTGGTATTATTCTTGCCCTTTTGGCTGTTTACCTAACTGTTTATCAAAAGAATAAAAAAACTTTCGATCTTAAGGTAATAATGCTGCCCTTGTTCCTTTTCGTGGGAATGGGTATTGTGGACTCGTTCGTAAAGTTTGCACAATCAGAGTATATTTCCGACAACTTAGCATCAACCTTTTCAGCAATTGTGTTTGCTAGCTCCTTGCTGGTTGGGCTTTTGGTGCTTCCCTTTAATAAGCCCGCAGCAAAAAGTCTTACAAAACTTAAAACATGGGTTCTAGGTGCGTTATTGGGTTTGGCAAATTTTGGATCAATGTATTTTCTAATACTTGCGCTTAATCATATTAATATAAATACGGGAGTGCAGGCAATGGGATCGGTGGTGTTTGGTATAAACAACATTGGCATTGTGGCCCTAAGTGTTCTAGTTGGGCTAGTGTTTTACCGCGAACGTCCTTCAACAGTAAACTGGATTGGTATTGCCTTAACTGGCGCATCTATTATAGTTTTAGCATTAAGCTAATGTAATGGGAGAAATTAAAGACACATATTGCACAATAGCCGATAAAGCTCAAGGCCTTTACAAAGAAAAGGGCAGCAAGTTTATGGCTTATGCATTTCCTGTTAGTGCCGAAGATGAGGTAAAGCCTATCTTGCTTGACCTGCGCAAGGATTACCACGATGCACGTCACCATTGCTATGCGTATGTAATTGGCTACGATGGTGAAAGTTGGCGTGTTAACGATGATGGAGAACCCTCGAGTACTGCTGGCAAACCTATTCACGGACAAATTATTAGCCGTAACCTAACTAACACCTTGGTGGTGGTTGTTCGGTATTTTGGAGGAACTAAACTCGGCGTATCAGGCCTTTTAAATGCCTATAAAGCAGCCGCTTCCGATGCTCTAGATGCTGCTCAAATTGTTGAGCGAACAATTAACGAAATATACAAGGTGTCGTTTGCATACCCTGCAACCAACGATATAATGCGATTGATAAAGGAGGAGGATTTACAGGTAATGAGCCAAGAGTTTAACGTGAGCTGCTCGGCAACTGTTGGTGTAAGGCTTTCGAAGACAGACTTATTTCTCGATAGAGTAGATAAGATTGACTCGGCAGTTGCTGAGCACATTAAAACCGAATAATATTTGCCTCATTTTGTTAATGAGGCTTTTTTTTAACTATTTCACTAACCTAAACTTGATTATGATGAAAAACAAGAGCTTAGTTGCAATCGACGATCTAAGCAATGACGAGATCATTAAGATTCTCGATTTGGCTGAGGAGTTTGAGAAGAATCCTATTCAGAACATTTTAAGCAAAACGGTAGTTGCTTCGCTCTTTTTTGAGCCATCAACACGCACAAGATTAAGTTTTGAAAGTGCTGTAAACCGTTTAGGAGGTCGTGTGATTGGCTTTTCCGAGGCAGCCAATACCTCTTTGGCCAAGGGCGAGAGCCTTAAGGATACAATCCTTACCGTAGCCAACTACTCCGACCTTATTATCATGCGCCATCCTATTGAGGGCAGTGCAAGGTATGCAAGTGAGGTATCGCCTGTGCCAATTATTAATGCTGGCGATGGTGCAAACCAGCACCCAACGCAAACTTTGCTCGATTTATACTCGATTCGCAAAACGCAGGGTACTTTAGAAAATCTGAACATTTTTTTGGTTGGCGACCTAAAGTATGGCCGTACCGTTCACTCATTGCTTATGGCTATGAGCCAGTTCGGAGCATCGTTTACTTTTGTTTCTCCCAAAGAATTGCAAATGCCTAAGGAGTACAAAATGTTTCTTGATAATATGGGCCTTAAGTACAATGAGCAAACCGAATTAAACGAAAACTTAGATAAGGCCGACATTATTTATATGACTAGGGTGCAGCGTGAGCGCTTCTCTGACCCATTGGAGTATGAAAAGGTGAAGAATGTATATGTGCTTAGAAACCATATGCTCGAAAACACGCGTCCAAATATGCGCATTTTGCATCCACTACCTAGGGTAAACGAAATTCATACCGATATCGACCCTAATCCTAAAGCATACTACTTCCCTCAGGCACTAAACGGAGTATATGCTCGTATGGCAATAATGGCATCAATCCTTGGTTTAAAATCAGTTTAAAATTACATAATGATAAGATATTCATGGGAACAAGCTTAAAATGAATACCCCTTGGATGTTTCATATGTACATTTAAAAACAAAAAAATAATAAACAGATGAAAGAGATAAAATTAAGCGTTAGTGCTATTGAGAATGGAACGGTAATAGATCATATTCCTGCCCAAAATCTCTTCAAGGTAATTTCAATACTAGGCCTTGATCGTTTCGATAACCTTATAACCTTTGGTACCAATATGGAAAGCAAAAGGCTTGGTAAGAAGGCAATTATAAAAATTGCCGACAAGTTTTTTGAAAGAGAAGAAATTAATAGGATCGCGGTTGTTGCACCACATGCAAAGTTAAATGTTATTAGAGATTACAAAGTGGTGGAAAAACAGTTAGTCGAAGTACCCGATAAAATTGAAGGTATTGTGAAATGCGTTAACCCTAAGTGTATAACGAATTTTGAAAATATTAAAACCAAGTTCAGTGTTATTAACAAGCAAAATGTTGCATTAAAATGCCACTATTGCGAAAAAATAACCGATCAGGAGCATATGGTGTATCTATAGCGAATGAAAAAAGGCTGTAAATAAAGTTCATAAGATAATGACTTTATATACAGCCTTTTTATTGTTACCTTAACCTATCTAAACTTTTCACCAAAGCCTCGTCCCGTGCAATGGCCCTTAGCGCTAAGAATATAAGTATGGCCGCTACCAAGGGGAAAATGAACACTATGTTATATGAGGCTATACCACCAAGTGCTTGCTTTGCTAACTGCACGTAATAAAACATAAGGCCTTCAAGCCCAAGGAGTAAAACTATATTCCCAACGCATAGCCTTATTTGCAACATTCTTTTTTTGTATAAAAATATGGTGATAGCACAAATTGCTAAGCATAGTGCAATAAGAATTGACATGGGAGCCGAGTTAAAACTATCCGGAAGGCTCTCGATACCGGTTAGCCCTTTAAACCCCAACTCAAATAAAGCCCCATCAACTTTTCTTGCTACATGCGCAACAGGCATGAACAGCATAAAACTAAGTAGAATTGTGGCGATGAGTAGAAAAACAGATTGAATACGCTGAATCATTTAGTGAAGTTTTATATTGTTACTCTAGTTTCCACCAAGAATTAGGGGAAGTCCATCTTTACCGCTACCAATAACTATAATTTTTGAGTTAGGAGATTTTGCCAACTCAGTTGTGGCCTCAATACCTCTCATTTTTAGCAGGCTGGAGGTTAGACTATTGTTGATAATTCGGTTTGCTACAGACTCTCCTTCGGCTGCAATTTTTCGACGTTCTGCTTCACTTTTTTCTCTTTCTAATTTAAACTGATAGGCCAAAAACTCTTGCTCTTGGGTAAGCTTGCTCTCAATGGCTTGCTGAATTTGAGTTGGAAGATTTATACTGCGAATTAGCAGGGCGCGCATATCAATAAAATTTTCACTTAAAGATTTGTTGGTCTCATTAACAATAGCCTGTTCAACCTCACTTCTTTTAGTTGAATATATCTCTTCGGCGGTGTATCTACCAGCAACCTGCCTAACCGATGAGCGTACTTCGGGAATAACAAGCTGATTTATATATAACTTGCCGAAAATTTCATGCAACGAACCAATTTCATGATAAATTGGGTTAAACCTAACAGAGGTTTCAATAATAACCTTTAGCCCACTCTTATCAAGAACATCCATAGTCTCCTCTGCTTTTTGTTCCTTAACATTGTAAACATGTAAGTCGTTCCATGGAGCAACTATATGAAAGCCCGGTTGTTGTATGTTTTTTTTGTCTAAACCGCTTGAGAAAGGACGGAATATTACACCTCTTTCGCCAGGTTGAATAATGTAAAAAACTCTACTACTAAAAAGTAGTAAAAGTATTACTGCAGTTACCCCAATTATGATAATTAGCTGTTTGTTTTTCATTGTATTTTCTTTTTTTGTTTAGAAATTAACTATATGTGCTTATATCAACAAAGGTATGCATAATTGGTTAACATTAGGTAACCTACTACGTTAAAAGGTTTGAAAATATAGGAGCGTGTTGGGCTATGCCTAATGGTTTAAAAAAGATTGTAAATTACTTTTTGTAATCGAAATATAGCTACATTAGCGGTTTTAATACTTTGGTACTATGAGAATAATTGAACCTTCTGAGTTGATAATCAATTCCAATGGGAGCATTTTTCACTTGCACCTTCGTCCACAGGATATTGCAGATACTATTATCCTGGTTGGCGACCCAGGTCGGGTAGACACGGTTGCATCATTTTTTAGTCACATCGAGATATCGGTGTCAAATCGTGAGTTTAAAACCGTTACGGGCATTTTTAATGGCAAGCGTATCAGCGTGGTTTCTACTGGTATAGGTACCGATAATATTGATATAGTGATAAATGAGCTCGATGCCCTTTTTAACATCGACCTAAAATTGCGACAAGAAAAACCTGATAAGAAGCAGCTTACCATTGTAAGGCTCGGCACCTCTGGCGCATTACAGCCCGATATACCTGTTGACTCGTTTGTTTTAACCGGTACTGCCATTGGTTTTGATGGGGTACTTGGATTTTACGAGGGGCGCAATCAGGTTAGTGACCTTGCCATGGAGAGTGCCTTTACCAAGCATACGAACTGGAGCGCATTATGCTCAAGACCTTACTTTGTACACTCAAATAAGGAGTTACTTGATCTTTTCAAGGATATAGCCATCGAAGGTATAACTATTTCGGCCCCTGGGTTTTACGGACCTCAAGGGCGCGTTCTCCGACTACCTTTAGCCGATAGTAACCTTAACCATAGCATTGAATCGTTCAATTTTAACGGACGAAAAATTACAAACTTTGAGATGGAGAGCTCTGCAATTAACGGGCTGTCGTTACTATTAGGGCATAAATCGGTTACTATTTGTGCAATTATAGCCAATCGTGTAACCAAAACAGCGTCAGCCGATTACAAGCCTCACATTAAGCATTTAATTGAGCAAGCTTTACTCCGACTAACTAGCTAATTATTTTCACCTATGAAGCCTTCTGAATTTGCTGCGCTTGTAGCCTTGCTCGAAGATCCCGATGCCGAGGTTTACAATACTATTTCCAATAGGCTTGTTAACGAGGGAATACCGTTGGTACCGCTTCTTGAGAATGCCTGGGAGAAAGCAGAAGACAAACTTTTGCAGGGAAGGGTAGAGGATATTTTACATCAAATTCAGTTTAAGAACGTTTTAAATGGTTTAACCACATGGGTAGAAAAAGGCTGTACCGATTTGCTTGAGGGAATAGTGAATGTTGCACAGTACCAATACCCCGATACAGATTATAATTTAATTGATAGTTTTATTGGAAAGGTTAAGCAAAAAGTATGGCTCGAACTAAACGAAACCCTGTCGGCACTTGAGAAAATAAAGGTACTTAACCATGTGTTTTATGATAGTTTTGGATTTCGTGGTAATGTGGATAATTTTTTCTCGCCTAATAATCATTTTATTAATCAAATTATTGAAATTAAAAAGGGTGGCCCAGTACTTATGTCATTGCTATATTCACTTGTAGCACAGCGCTTAGGTATGCCTGTTTTCCCCGTTAGCTTACCTCGAAATTTTCTAGTTGCTTACCAAAACAGGTATCATTCTGCAGCCAATAGTAAGTCCAATGAGCAGTTTATCCTATTTTATATAAACCCGTTTAACCAGGGTGCGGTATTGGGGCATAAGGATATAGAGCAGTTCCTCACACAAAATAGTATCGACTCAAAAGAAGAGTACTTTTTGCCATGCGATAATCGCACAGCCATTTTACAACTTTTGGGTAGCCTGCTTATAGCATACCAAAAGGTAGGGCAAAGCGAAAAGATTGATGATATAAAGGCCTTTTTAGATGTCCTAATAAAACAACACTAGGTATTTTGCCTTTATTTTGACACCTAAATTGCTGCTATTTAAACTTACGCATCAGTATTTTCCTCTATTTTACTAAATTTATTTTAGGCGCATTGGTTTGTTTTACATAATTTATTTGCCCCTATAAACCATACTATTGCTGTATTTCTAAAGGTTTTTCTTCTGAAGTGATGGAGAGAGGAGTGATTCAATAATGCAAAAAGTGCTGCCACTGTAAAAATTAGATTGAAAATATTTGTAAAAATTTGTAAAAGAAGTACCTTTGCCAGCTAATTATAAAGTTTTAACCAAATCAATTAAATTATGTTAAATCAGTATGAAACCGTTTTCATTACAACTCCCGTTTTGTCTGAGGCCCAGATGAAGGAAGCGGTTGAAAAGTTCAAAGGTATAATCACCGACAACGGAGGTGAGATTGTACACGAAGAGAACTGGGGACTTAAGAAATTGGCCTACCCCATCCAAAAAAAATCCACTGGATTTTACTACCTCATTGAGTTTAAAGCTCCGGGTAACCTTATCGACAAGTTGGAAACACAGTATCGCCGCGATGAGCGCGTGCTTCGGTTTTTAACTTTCCGTATGGAAAAGCATGCCGTTGAGTATGCTCAAAAGAAAAGAACTAAGTTAGAACAACAAAAGAAGGAGGAGTAACCAATGGGACAGAATCAAAGCGAAATTAGGTATCTAACACCACCAACAGTAGATATCAAGAAGAAAAAGTACTGCCGTTTTAAGAAAAACAAGATTAAGTACATTGACTATAAAGATCCAGAATTTTTAAAGAAGTTTTTAAATGAGCAAGGTAGAATTTTACCTCGTCGACTTACTGGAACTTCGTTAAAATATCAGCGTAAAGTTGCCACCGCAGTTAAGAGGGCACGCCATTTGGCTATTCTGCCATTTGTAACCGATTTGATGAAATAAACTCAGAAGAGCAAAGCGATGGAAATAATACTAAAACAAGACATAGACAGGTTAGGGCTAAAGGACGATTTGGTAACCGTTAAGGATGGTTACGGTCGTAATTTCCTTATTCCTCAAGGAATGGCAACAGCAGCAACTGTTTCAGCAAAAAAAGTTCTTGCCGAAAATATTAAGCAAAGAGCTCATAAGGAAGAAAAAATAAGGACTGAAGCAGAAGCGATAGCCCAAAGACTTGAAGGAACCAAACTTACTATTGGAGCCAAAACTAGTACAACTGGTAAGATATTTGGATCAGTTAACACCATTCAAATTGCCGAATCTCTAAAGGAGAAAGGCTTTGATATTGATAGGAAAAACATCATTATTAAAGAAGATCAAGTTAAAGAGGTAGGTTCTTACGTTGCTGAAATTAAACTTCATAGAGAAGTGAAAGTTAGCATTGACTTTGAAGTTGTTGCAGAATAAATATTCTTGTAACTTAATGTATATTAATAAAAAAGCCTCGAATTATTCGAGGCTTTTTTATTAATAACAGGTAGGTCGTTTTACCTTACGGCAATGGCTTCAATTTCAACCAAAACGCCTAGTGGTAATTTTACAACACCGTATGCTGCGCGTGCTGGCATTTGTTCGGTAAAGTACTTAGCGTACACCTCGTTCATGGGTACAAAGTTGTCCATATTGCTTAAAAGACAAGTTGTTTTAACAACATTTGCAAAGCTAAGGCCCGCTTCTTTTAAAATGGCTCCCATATTTTTCAGAACTTGCTCGGTTTGTTCTGCAACTCCTCCATCTACCACTTTTCCGGTTTCGGGATTAATTGGTATTTGACCCGAAATAAAAACCATACCGTTTGCCTCAACTGCTTGGCTGTATGGTCCAACAGCTTTAGGCGCATTTTCTGTGTTAATAATTTTCTTCATAATTAGTGTATTTAAGTAAATAAATAAGAGAATAAATTATTTGTCGTAATGTGTTTGCCTACGTGACAGTTTTAGGTCTCTGAGCGTACCCGATTTTACGTTTATCCTAAAGCTGAAACTTCTTAGGTAACCAATTGGTATAACCGATAAGCTCATCTCCCAACAGTGAAGATCGCGGAAAAAATTGAGAGATGTGGTTGTTAGCTTCTTTCCCTTAAAATCGTACCCCGATCGAAACCCAATTTTCCATTTAGGCGAAAGGCTAAGGTCGCCGCTAAAACCAAGGGTTTGGCTTGTAGTTGGTTTTAACCCATATTTTGAGTACGAAAATGAGTAGTCGAGACTTAGTGACCATGGCACGTCAAAGTCAACATACTCGCCATCTAAGTACTCTGTGCCTATCGATTCTCCGAATCGAGGGTTGTCAATGCCTCCCATATCTCCTCTTGGGTTTGTGCGGTTTACCCCCCTTTCGGGCGAAGTATTGTTTTTGTCTCCAGACCCTTTGTCACCTCCGCGAAGCGAAAAACTAACCCCAGCACGGGCGCTGGTTAGCCTAACGAGTTGTTTGTTTAAGCTATACTGAAACTCTTTTACGTTTGTTCCTTTCTCATCAATTCCGTATGGATCGAATGTGCTCGAAACGTTAATGTTAAATTTCTCAAAAAGGGTAGTTCGGGCTGTAACTGAAACCGGACTCCAGTGTAGCGAGTCAGCAAGCATATTGTATCCTGTATTGACGTTAAAACTCTCTAATAGTTTAATCTTACGAGTGTTCTCAGTCGTGTCTTTTGTGCTCAAAACCTTCATTTCTAAATTATTGGCAATTCCGAGGCTTATCGTCCCGCTTTCGCCTTTCCCAGGGCCACCGAAAAGCGTCCCCTCAAAAATTGAGTACTCTCTAGTTCTTCCTGTCGAATCGATTTGCACATTTTGGTAAAAACCATATGTCTCCTTACTGAAATCGGGTTTATACGATAAACCTACCTGGGGACTTAACACGTGGCGTATTGCTTGTACTTTTGAGTTTGACTTAAAGTTGTACATACCGTAAACCTTCGTGCTTAATGATACCGATGTGTTGTACTCGTAGGCTCTTTTAAAGCCGTTTACCTCTTCAGTCTTAACCTCTTTGTTATCTTCATCCCAATGTTTGCGAATAGTTTTTGTGTACCATTTTTCGCTATAGTTTACCGAGGGGCTAAGCATAACGTAGTTAAAAAGGTTGAATGATGTTGATAATGGTACTCGGTGTTGAGCCCCATTGCGCATCTTATCAAAAGTACTTAATGTTAGTAGTGAGTCAGTTCTCGTGCTCACAGAGTTATCAAAGCTTCCCGAGTACGATAATCCAATTTTTTCGTACCATTTTTGCTCCCCCATTCTATCCTTTCGCTTAAAGGGGTTTATTTGGTTCATATTGAAAGACATCCTAGGTACACCAATGGTAATTGAACTATCGCGGTTATTTTGCGAATGATTCATAGAGGCAGTCATACTAAATGGTGTGCCAGCCCATACCTTGCTATACGAAATGCTCGATGAGATGGAACTACTCAAAAAGTTGTCAACTGATTGAGCGTTTAGCCTGTTGTGGGTGGGCGACCCCAGGTTTAGCCTGGCCTGAAAAGTAGAGTTGGGGTTTGCCTTAGGGTCTTGTGAATGATTCCAGTTTATCCAGTACGACATATCACGCTTGTAGTCGTTAAACCCTTTCTCGCCCGTAATGTTTTCCGATATATCAAACGAAAAGCTGCCCGAGAATTTGTATCGCTTTCTATAGGAAGTAACAATCTTGCTTGCCCACGACCCCATAGAAAAAATGTCTCCAGTAAGTTTTAAGTCGAAATATTCGCTTAGTCCCAAGTAAACGCCTCCACCCCTAAGAAAAAAACCTCTATTAGCCTCCTCGCCATACTCAGGCATTACAATACCCGATGATCGCCCCTGTTTACTAGGAAAAAAACCAAAAGGTAAAGCCAGCGGAAACGGCACGTCTTGTATAACAAGGAAAGCAGGACCAGTTATCAACATATTGTTCGGAATTAGCTTTGCCTTGGTAATTGCAATATAAAAATGGGGATCCTCTGCGTCGCACGTTGTATATTTTCCGCCCATCACGTTTATTGTTTTATCGGGCATTAGCTTGGTATTCTCGCTGTGCAAAAAACCATCCGCTTCTTCGGTAATTACGCCATATATTCGTGCTTTCTTAGTGGTGAAATTATAGCGCATTCGTTCCATCTTGAAAACTTTCTCACCCTCTTTAAAAATCGGTTTCCCTGCAATGTTTCCAGTACTGTCGGGTCTGCCTTCGGCGTATACCACGCCTGTCTCCATATCGTACTCAATGTATGCTGCTTTAAGTTCCATTTTCTGGTATTTTACAACAGCATCACCGTATAAAAAAACCTTTTTGCCATCAACGGAATATAGCAGCGAGTCTTCGGCGTTTTTATAAATTGGGTCATCAATGGGTGAAGCAGATTTTGTGGCGATGGTGTCAATGGCTGTCCTAACCGTGTCAGGAGTTGTCTTGACAGAATCAGGAGCTACCGAGGCAGAATCGGGTTTCTGCCAGTAGTAATCACGAATTATAGCAGCTGTTGGGTCTGAATAAACCGTATTAACTGCTAAAATTGAAATAAATAAAAAAAGTGTAGCCTTGAAATGCAATTTTAGTGCTATTTTTGTAAAGTGATACCTAGAAATTGAGCTCAAAACTACTAAAAAAAGATTCTCTGAGCGTATGAAAATTACAAATAAATATATTTCATTACTAACGGTTACCTTATTGTCATTATTATTTACCTGCATTTTAATAGTGCTTAGTAGTACTAATGGCTATTCGCAAGAGGTGTATAAGCTTAAAAAGGTTGTAATTGATGCGGGCCATGGCGGTAAGGATTCAGGCGCAGTTGGCCGTAAGTCGAAGGAAAAGGATATAGCATTGAGTGTAACTTTAAAGGTTGGCAAGTATATACAGGATAACTTCTCGGATGTAAAGGTTATATATACCCGCGATCGGGATGTTTTTGTTCCGCTAAGCGATCGGAGTCGAATTGCCAACGAAAGCGGTGCCGATCTATTTATTTCAATTCACTGTAATTCAACTGAAAACAGATCTCCATATGGCTCAGAAACTTACGTTATGGGTCTTCATAAAACGCAAGGTAACTTAGATGTTGCAATGCGCGAGAATGCTGTTATTACTTATGAAGAGGATTATTCTACAAAGTATGAGGGGTATAATCCCAATTCTGCCGAATCGTACATCATTTTCAGCTTAATCCAAAACTCGCATCTTGACCAGAGCCTTAATATTGCCAGCTTAATTCAGGACGAGTTTAGGGAACGAACGCTTAGGCGAGACCGAGGTGTTAAGCAGGCAGGTTTTGTTGTTTTGTGGCAAAATTCAATGCCCAGCGTTCTGGTTGAACTGGGTTTTCTGAGCAATCCGAAGGAGGAGGATTACCTGATTACTGACGATGGGCAAACCTATTTGGCTTCGGCAATATTCAGGGCGTTTAGGGAATATAAAACCATGGTTGAATCGCGAAGTTCATATACTGCCGAGTCGCAGTTTACATCCTCGCTAGAGACTAATAACGTTGTTGAAACGTCGAGAGTAACAACCCAATGGGTAAACCCACCAGCAGGTGAGCAGCAAACCGTACAAAATGCGGTGCAGTTTAGGGTGCAAATTACGGTATCAACCAATCCATTGCCTCCAACCAATCCGTTGTTTACCAAAATTAAAGGCGTTGAGCATTACGCAGTTAATGGCTTGTATAAGTATGTTGTGGGCAAAAGTAATAGCTACACCGAGTCGGCAGCATTCTGTGAGGAGGTACGTAAGCAGTTTCCCGACGCCTTTGTGGTGGCTTTTAAAGAGGGCAAACAGATTCCCATTGATGAAGCTCGAAACATTTCGGCAAATTAAATTGGTAGAGGGCAAAGCTTAGCAGGCGCTTACAATAAGAAGCTTAATCCATAAAGTTGACTGCATATAAGTTTTAGCAATTAGTTAGGTTTGATAATAATATGGTTCTTGCTATTTAAATATTCATAATAATTAAATTTTATACTCATGAAAATAACCCGCGAAGTCAAAATAGGCTTTTTTGCAGTTGTTTGCCTTGCAGTGCTATTTTGGGGCTTAAATTTCTTAAAGGGCCGTAATGTTTTTAGCAGAACAAACACATATTATGCTGTTTTTAATAGAGTTGATGGCTTAAAACCTACAAATGATATTATGCTCAGCGGTTTTAAGATAGGATCAGTTAAAAGTATAGCTTTTGACGATGTAAATAAAGCGAAGTTGATCGTTACGCTACTTGTCGAAAAGAAATATCAAATTCCTCTTTGCTCTGAAGCAAAACTCGTTAGTGCTGATATTATGGGAGGCAAAGCCATTCGGCTCGAATTGTCAAACAACGAAACCTATCACGAGAAAGGCGATACCCTTGTTTCATCAATAGAAACTGGGCTACTCGACCAACTCGTTTTTGAGATGACGCCTATTAAGAATAAAGCCGAAAAGCTTATCGTTGAAATGGATAAAGTGCTCGTGAACATTAACGAGGTACTAAACGATAGTAATAAGGATAATATTAACCATAGTTTTGAATCGTTGCGTAACAGTTTGGCCCATTTTAATAGTGTATCCAAAAGTATTGATAGGATGCTTAATGCTGATGACGGCGAAATTAAAGGAACGCTCAGCAACCTAAATGATTTTAGCTTATCTCTAAAAAATAACTCGGCGGGCATTGATACCATTGTTGGTAATTTGGCTGCCCTTAGCGATTCTTTGGTAAATGCAAATATTGCACATATATTATCGCAAAGCGATTCGGCAATTTTTGCCATAAACCAGCTAGTAACAAAAATTAATTCGGGGCAGGGGTCCGTGGGGGCACTATTGCATAACGATACATTGTATTATAACCTTGAGCAGTCAACTAAAAATCTCGAACTTCTTTTGTACGATATGAGAGTTAACCCAAAAAGGTACATAAACTTTTCACTTTTCGATTTTAGCCGCTCTCGTTATATCGAAAGTAAGTAAAAATCCTCCGATATCTGCTGTGTCTTGATAGTCAGGCGATTGATGTCATTGCGTTGCTGCTCAACATCTTTACCGTTTAATGTTGCTTATTGCTATTTAGCTATTACTTGAAGTATCCCTTACAAAGGATTAGTTATCAAAAAATTAGAGTTATAAACAGGCTAAGTGGCTGTAGGTGAGCGCCTTGAATTTTAATCGAATTTATTTTTAAAAAAAATGCCATGATTATAAGGTTGTTAAAAGGATTTTGAGAAACACAACCTTAAATTAGTTTTTTTATCAGTTTTTTTTTCACAATTTTGTTGTCACATCAAATTAACCTAAAAACTCATTTTTTTAATACTGAACTAAAAATGGCTGTTGATTTCCATGAGGCTTGGAGAAATTGTTTGAATATTATAAAGGATAACGTTCCACCGGTTAGTTTTAAAACTTGGTTTGAACCAATTATTCCAATAAAACTCGATAAGAATGTTTTAACTATTCAGGTACCCAGCCCATTTTTTTACGAGTATTTAGAGGAGCAATTTATTGACATCCTCAGAAAGACGCTACGAAAAGAATTAGGGCCAGGGGCAAAACTTGAGTATAATGTGGTAATGGAGAACCACAGTGCGCTATCGAGCAAGCCAGTTACGGTTGTTTTACCTACACAAAATAAAACAGAGCTTCGAAACAAGCCTGTTTCTATGAACACAAGCAATGGCGAGTATAAAATTAAGAATCCGTTTGTTATACCCGGCATTAAAAAACTGCACGTTGACCCGCAGCTAAACCCCGATTATAATTTCACTAATTACGTTGAGGGTGAGTGTAATCGTTTAGCCCGTTCGGCTGGTATGGCAGTAGCAAACGCTCCTGGTAAAACGGCATTTAATCCTTTATTAGTATACGGTAACTCGGGGTTAGGCAAAACACACTTGGTTCAGGCCATTGGCATAAGCGTAAAGGAGACATCTCCCGAGAAAGTGGTGCTATACGTAAGCGCTGTTAAATTTCAAACGCAATATGTAGAGGCAGTTAGAAATAACAACACCAATGATTTTGTTCATTTCTACCAGATGATTGATGTTCTTATAATTGACGATGTTCATGAATTTGCAGGTAAAGAGAAAACACAGGATACGTTCTTCCATATTTTCAATCATTTACACCAGGCGGGGAAACAAATTGTTTTAACCTCCGATAAACCTCCGGTTGAGTTACAAGGTTTGGAGCAACGTTTGTTGTCGCGATTTAAGTGGGGGCTATCTGCCGATCTACAGACACCTGACTTTGAGACAAGAGTAGCCATTTTACGTCAGAAGATTTATAAAGATGGAATTGACCTATCGGACGAGGTGGTAGAGTATATTGCAACAAACATAACAAATAATATTAGGGAGCTAGAGGGGGCACTTATATCGCTCTTGGCGCAGTCAACTCTAAACCGCAAAGAGATAACCATTGAGCTGGCCAGCGAAATGATTGATAAGCTGGTGAAGAACACCAAACGCGAAATATCAATTGATTACATTCAAAAGGTTGTTAGCGAATACTTCGGATTACCCTGCGAGGTGCTTCATGCTAAGACTCGTAAACGTGAGATTGTTCAGGCTCGTCAAATTGCAATGTTTTTCTCCAAAAGTATGACTAAAAGTTCACTGGCAACAATTGGTAGCCTTATTGGCGGCAAAGATCATGCAACCGTTTTGCATGCTTGCAAAACGGTAAACAACCTTATTGACACCGATAAACGTTTTAAGAATCAAATTCAAGATATTGAGCGAAAGTTAAAGTTGTAAGAAGTTGCTAGTCCAGCTAGTCCTCCTAGACTTTATTATGATATATTACCTTCAACAAAAAACACACGCCAAGGTGTGTGTTTTTTGTTTTGTATACTTTAAATAGTTTGAACTAGTTAGGCTTTACTATAAACCAAGGATTCTCAATATCCTCCTTGTTATACATTAGGCGGTTTCCATCGTCGAGAGATTGAACCAAACAGCCTGATTCTTCTGCAATTGCTTGCCCGGCAGCAGTGTCCCATTCGGTTGTAGTACCAAATCGTGGATAAATGTGTGCTTTGCCTTCGGCAACCATACAGATTTTTAAAGACGAGCCCTTGCTCAGAATCTGAACAGAGCCTTTTTCTTGCGATATCTTCTCAATATATTTTTTTGTATCTTCGGATATGTGAGATCTGCTGGCTACAATTGTGTAGGGTAGGCTAGGGGTATCGCTGGGTAGTTTAATCGATTTATTAATTAAATCATCGATGTCAAGGGCGTTGTTAATAGTGTTGGTTGCGTCGTTAAGCCTATACGCTCCTAAGTCCTTTAGCGAGAAGTATAGCTGGTTAAGTACAGGAATAAAAATTACGCCCATAATTGGATATCCTTGAAAAACTAGAGCAATGTTAACGGTAAACTCTCCGTTTCGTTTTATGAATTCCTTTGTGCCATCAAGGGGATCCACAAGCCAAAAATATTCCCATCCTTTTCTCTCTTCGTACAAAATACTTCTTCCCTCTTCGCTGAGTACTGGAATTCTCGATTTTCTTAAGCAGTTAACAATCTCCTCGTTTGCCAACCTATCGGCAAGGGTCAGTGGGGTAGCATCCGATTTTAAATTTACCTGAAAATCGTCTGAATTGTAAACATCCATAATAAGTTTACCTGCGCTTATGGCCGTTCGTATTGCGAGTATCAGTAGGTTTTTTAACTCCGAAAGTTCAATCATTCCTTTGTAATGTTTTTTGCTCTGTTTTAACAAATAATTGAGCGTCTAAACGTTGTGTTTAGCTTATTTGTGCGGCAAATTAAGAACATTTGTACGTAAACTCAAAATGATATGCTACAATAATGTTTTTAATAACATATTCTGAAAACTTAAGTTGCTGTATGTTAGCGTTATTGATTGTATTTTGAGGTTCTAATTTATTCTTTCATTGTTGCGTACTTAATAAATTGTATTTTCTTTGTAGTTTTGGTTAAATTTGAATTTTCAATAAGATCAATGTGGATTTGTTGGCTAATGTACTGCTGACTATTTTGTTTGAACCTTTTCTTGAAAATAAATTTACTGGCATAAAAATACTAAAGTTATGAATGGACTAGAAAAATTAAAACCAGTAGAAGTATGGAAATACTTTGCTGAAATTCTTGAAATACCCAGACCCTCAAAAAAAGAGAGTCAAATTATAGCGTATTTGCTAGAGTTTGGTAAAAAGCATAATCTCGAAACCCTAACCGATGAGGCAGGGAACGTGCTAATACGCAAACCCGGCACAAAGGGAATGGAGAATCGTATGTCCGTAGTTATGCAAAGCCATATGGATATGGTGTGTGAGAAGAACAGTGATGTTTCCCACGACTTTAATACGGACCCGATAAATGCATATGTTGATGGTAACTGGGTTAAAGCGAAAGGTACCACTTTGGGCGCCGATGATGGTATTGGAATGGCAGCACAGCTTGCTTTGTTGGCATCGGATAGCGTAAAGCATGGACCAATTGAGTGCCTATTTACTGTTGACGAGGAGACTGGGCTAACCGGTGCATTTGAAATGAAGCCAGGTTTTTTTAATTCGAAAATTTTACTGAATCTCGATTCAGAAGATGAAGGCGAACTTTTTATTGGGTGTGCTGGTGGTATGGATACCGCAATAACCTTTGCATACGAAACCGAAAAAGTGCCTAGCGATTTTTGTGCTTACCGTATATCCATAACTGGCTTAAAAGGTGGCCACAGTGGCGACGAGATTGATAAGGGGTTAGGTAATTCCATTAAAATTTTAAATAGATTTTTATGGAAAGGCACGAGTAAGTTCGATATTCGATTAGCCATGGTTGAGGGTGGAAACCTACGTAACGCGATTCCGCGTGAAGCTTTTGCCCATTTTGTTATTCATACAGATGATAAGCAAAGTATACTCGATTTTTTTAATCAGTATAAAAAGGAAGTTATTTATGAACTTAGCCCTGTGGAGGCCAATTTAAAAATTGAGATGGTTGAGGCTGAAATGCCTCAATGGGTTATTGATGAGCCCACTCAGTTTGATTTACTAAACTCACTATATGCTTGCCCGCATGGTGTAATCGCAATGAGTTCTAGGATGCCTGGGCTAGTTGAAACTTCAACAAACTTAGCTGCTGTAAAATTTATTCAGGATAATCAAATTTTGGTAACCACAAGCCAACGTAGCTCTATTGACTCGGCTAAGGTTGACATAGGTAATATGGTGCAGAGCGTATTTCGTATGGCAAATGCCAATGTAGTTCACTCCAATGGATACCCTGGTTGGGCGCCTAATACCGACTCTAAAATTTTGTCGATTACAGCTGGCTCATACAGTAAGTTATTTGGCAAAGAGCCTATTGTTAGGGCTATTCACGCAGGGCTCGAGTGTGGTTTGTTTCTCGAGAAATACCCTTACCTAGATATGATATCATTTGGTCCAACCATAAAAGGGGCTCACTCGCCCGATGAGAGGTTGGATATTGAAACAACCCAGAAATTTTGGGATTTGCTGCTTGATGTTTTGTTGAATATTCCCACAGAGTAAGGGATAATAAATTTTAATTTCGGCAAATGCAGTATATTAAGAGGGTAGTCGTACTTTGTGCGGGTTTTAAACTATTTTTAATTTTTTCCCCAGCGTTTCTTTGCGCTCAACAATCGGAAGAACAACCTAAGGTTTCGTATAACTTTTATGGGTACGTTGCCCACGAAGTTTTTTTTGACACGCATCGCTCTGTTTTCTCAAGGGATGGAGAGTTGTACCTATTCCCAGCAAGCCCAACCTACCACCCAGTAACGGGCAATATGATTAATGAGAATAGTCAACTTGAAATGTTGTCGTTACAGTCTCGTTTAGGCGTTCGTCTGGCTGGTCCCGATGTGCTAAATGCAAGGCTTACAGGGGTGGTAGAGGTGGATTTTTTTGGAACTTCCGAGGCACTAAAAAGGCAATTACGAGTAAGGCATGCTATAATGAAGTTACAGTGGGAGAAGGCTAGTGTAACCTTAGGCCATTATTGGCATCCTATGTTTACGCCAGAACTTTTTCCTAAGGTGGCTTCGTTTGGCGCAGCTGTGCCTTTTAACCCGTTGAGTAGAGCGCCGCAAGTGCGGTTCGATTTTACGCCTATGCCTTGGGTTAAACTTGTTGCAGCTGCTTTGGCCCATGGCTACCATGCTTGCGTTGGCCCCGAAGAGGCACAGAGGAATGCGGGCTTACCCGATTTTCAGTTTCAGCTACATTTAGGTAATACACCAAATTTTTTAACAGGCTTCACTGCGGGGTATATGTGGCTACAGCCTCTTGAGGCAAATGTTCAAGGCAACCAGTTTTACAGCACAAAACTTATAGGTGCTTATAATTTACAATGGTTTGGACTGGTTAAGTTTTCAAATTTAACCCTGCAAGCAAAACTATCGTATGGTGAAAATATGAGCCAATTTGTTATGATAGGCGGATATGGCAGGCTTTTAAATGATGCCAACTCAAACATTGACTATGGTTATACCAACCTTCGAACTTATGCGGGTTGGGTTGAATCGTTTTATAATATTTCCGAAAAATGGAATATAGGCTTTTTTGCAGGCATTACAGGCTCGTTGGGTGCGACTGAGCGTATTGATGTTGGTGGTCCTATTTGGTATCAAAGGGCGGCTGACTTAGCCCAAGCATTACGTTTTTCCCCACGTGTTGAATACACAAATAAGAATCTTAGTTTTGCGCTAGAGTATATGTATAGCACAGCCGATTATGGCTCTTCTTTTAATCAGTATGGTGCTCCAATTAATATGGTTGGAACGCATAATAACCGAATACTCTTTTTAAGTAAATATACTTTTTAAGGCAGAGCTATTTAAGGCAAAATATTTATTGAAAAGTTAGGGAAGGGGCATTCTTTGTGTGCTTCTTCCCTAAATTTTTTCTGTTGGTTTGTACAAATGGCTAGATTTTTTCAATGTACAAAAGGCTTGTTTTATAGTACGGAAAATGTATATCGCATTATTTTTTTTGAATTCTAAATTTTGCCGTAGTAAGTTTAAGTTAAGGATGAAATTCTATAAAAAAAAGCCCTCGCCGTTTCCAGCGAGGACTTTCCTACGAAAAACTATGTGTGTTACAGTTTAATAAACTGCTTGTTTATAGGCATTTTCTCTTCATCAACCGATATAATATATACTCCTTTCGAAAGGTTACTTACGTCTAGTCGTGTACTACTGTTAGTCAGTACATCTTGCTTAACTAGTCGACCTTGCAAATCGTATATTCTTACAGAAATTTCACCCTCTATTCCGTTTAAACTAACTGTAATATGGTCGTTAGCTGGATTTGGGTATACAGAGTATAAATCTTTTGACTCGAACCCAAGAGTTTCGGCAATAGGATTAACGTTGTTTTGGTAAGTTGACGATTGTACCACGTTGATGGTGTAATCCTCAACCTCACCGTAACCGAACGTTTCGCAAGCAGTGGCAGCAGTGTTGTATTTCATAGTAACTCGCATACGGGTTGTGCCTAGCAAAGCGTTTGAGGGTACGGTAAATGTGGCATACAATTTAGCCGAGCTTGATGAGGATCCGTAGACCATACGCTCGTCAGCATCGAAAACTCCGTTCTGGTTCCAGTCAATCCATACGTGCCAGTACTCAGTGTAGCTACTTCCTTTAAACCCAGCACTAAAGTATATGGTTTGTGATGAGCCACGAGCAACAGTTGCTGTAAGGTTAGTAAAGTTTCCGTATCCACCGTTGGCAGCCGTGGTGTTGCTAATCTGGTTAAGTTCAACTAGGTCAATCCACTCGTATGATGTTGCACCTTTTGAAGTGCAGTAGGTTAGCGTGCCGCCAGTTGTGGTTAGGCTATAGGTGTTGCTAGCTCCTGATACGTTACCCGCCGCGTCCTTGGCTTTTACGTAGAATGAGTAGGAAGTGCCAGCGCTTAGACCAGTTACATTGGCCGAGTTTGTAGCAACAGTGCCCTGTAGCGTGCCGCCCATATATACATCGTAACCAGTAACGCCCACGTTATCGGTTGAGGCATTCCAGCTGAGTTGAGCTGATGATGAGGTTATATTTGATGCGGTAAGCCCTGTGGGGGTTGTTGGTGGTTGAGTATCGCTAGTAGAACCGCTAATTATTACTGTGTAATCTTCAACCTCACCATATCCAAAGACTTCGCAAGCAGTAGGTGCGGCATTGTACTTCATACTTACCCTCATACGAGTTGTAATTGGTGAGGTACCAGCTGGAATTGTTATGGTGCCATTTACTGTTGTCTTGCTAAGTCCGCCTGCATCAAAAACCAGCTCGTTCGCAGAGAAGATGCCATCGCCATTTATATCGATCCAAATTCTCCAGTACTCACTGTAAGCCGAGCTGCCATAGCTTGGGGTAAGCGAAATGTTATAGCTGCGGCCTGCTTCTAAACTTACCGATTTAGATGTAAAGTCTGTGTATCCAGCAGCTTGTGATGTATTACTGAAACTTCCCACCACAACTTTCGAAATCCACTCATATGAGTAATTATTACCTTTAGATTCGCAGTAGCTAACACCGCCCGATTGAGAAGTTGTAAACGCTTTAATTGAAGAATAGGAACTACTTCCGTAGGAATTATTTGCTCGAATTTGCCATTCATAGGTGGTACCTTCGGAGAGGGTAGTAGCATTTGCTGAGGTGCCAGTTATGTTGCTAGTACTCCATGTGCCTCCTTGTTTACGGAATTGAATGTCGTATGATGCTGCGCCGGTTACTGCCGACCAGTTCAAGGTGGCGCTGGTTGCGGTTATATTGGTGGTGCTCAAATTCGTTGGTACACTGGGCGTCTGGCCACCACCGTACATACTTTGCAGTGCCACAAGCGACTTGTGAGCATTTAGTCTACCTGAGCCTAGTTTACCTGTATATGACGAGTTTAATGAGTAGTGGTTATCTGTATTGTTAGTTAAAAGGCTTGCAACTTGTGTTCGGGTAAGCTTCAATCCGTTTTTGTATGCATTTGAAACAAGCAGGGCAGCAACTCCAGATACATGAGGGCAAGCCATTGATGTTCCTTGCATATACATATAACCATTATTAGTTTTGGTGCTGTATACACCCTTAGGGTCGTTATTGTATGTTTGTTCTCCACCCGGAGCCGAAATATTTATCCAACTACCATAGTTTGAATAGTAACTTCTCACATCTTTATTATTAGTGGCAGCAACTGAAAATGAACCGGAGTAACAACCAGGATACCAGTTACCAGTTGCATTGTCGTTACCAGCCGCATAGATAGTTATACCACCAGTCATTACGTTACCGCCGCCGTTTGCATTAAAATAATCAATTGCGTTTAGCACCGCTTGTTCGTATACATTAACCGAAGTATAACCCCAGCTGTTTTGTGAAATTGCTGCGCCATTGTCGGCAGCGTAAATGCTAGCCTGATCAAAGCCTCCGCTACCAGTACCTGAAAAAACTTGGCATGACATAAGTCGAACGCCATTACCCGATCCACTTCCGCCAGCAATACCTGCTACACCAGTGCTGTTGTTAGTTACGGCAGCTACGGTTCCAGCAACGTGTGTGCCATGGTCCTCAGGGGTTAAGATGGATGATTTGGTGACAAAGTTGTACCCTTTACTTGACCACATATTTGCAGAAATGTCGGGGTGGTTGGTCTGAATACCTCCGTCAATAATGGCAACGATAACACTCGACGAGCCTTTCTCTATATCCCAAGCCTCGGGTAGGTCGATATCTTTATTTACGGTTCCTGAGTTTTGTCCAGTGTTGTGGTAGTGCCATTGGCTGCTATATCCTGCATCGTTTGGCGCCCATTTAGAGCTTTTATCTCCCTTACCTTCAGGGTCGTTGTTTTTTATGCTGCTTAGGTTAGGCTTTAGAGTTGGGTCAACATGACCTATAAGTTTTTTCTTATAAATAGGCTCGGCATACTCAACTTCTGAAAGCGAGGAGTATTTTTTCACCATCTCTTTCACATCAGCTTTACTATTCACCTCAACTGTAAACCATAAATGGAAACCCCACGCTTTATGCCTTTCGCGATATTGTGAGTTGTTTTCCGATTTGTCGTAGTAACCATTAAGTAGAGGGGTAAATGTAACGGCACCAAATTCTTGGTTTAGGTTGTCAACCGCTTTAATACCGGTAACTACAAACCCGTTACTTTTTGCCGTGTAAACAACATCGGGAATTGACTTTTCAACAGCGGGGTAGAACTTTACTCTAATCTTCCCAGCTTCATACGCATCGGTTGGCACTTCATTTAGGTTGATGGGCGGGCGCTCACCATGCTCACTTTTAAAATTTCCTTGCGCAAACGAGAAACTTGTTGCTAAAGCAAGTACTAAAACGAATAAAATTTTTCTCATACCAGTTGTCTTTAGTTAATGGATAATTTTATGGTTGTTGAATTAGGTTGTGGAAATACGAAGTAATTTCCGCGACCAATATATGGAATAGGAGTTATCGAAAATTATCAAATCGACCAACAACAACTTATTACCTACAAACAGCACTTACCGTTTAGAAAGTGAAGAAAATGAATTTGTTTCGTAGTTCTTTTGTTACTCAGTTAATTAAAAATCCTTATATTAGTGCGATTATAAGAGTAAATATTCTATGAAACTTCGATGTGTTATTGTTGATGATGAGCCCCTTTCAATTGATGTGCTGCAGGGGTATCTTGATAAGATGCCTAACATCGATGTTGTTGCAACTTTTAATGACCCACTAGTTGTATTCGATTTTTTAAGCAGGAATGAGGTCGATTTTTTACTTCTTGATATTGAAATGCCAAACCTTTCTGGAATTGACTTGATTAAAAGCTTAATTAACCCACCCTTGGTAATAATAACATCAGCAAATAAAAACTATGCACTTGAGGGCTATGAATTAAATGTGGTTGATTATTTATTGAAGCCTATAAGCCTCTCACGGCTTACAAAATCCATAGGTAAATTAATTGATATAAATAGTAATAAGCCTGTTGTAAATCAGAGCATCCAGTCGGATAGCGAGTATGTTTTTTTAAAGGAGAACAAGCGCATGGTTAGGATAAATTTTAATGAAATACTATTTGTTGAGGGCATGAAAGATTATGTAAAGGTTGTTACTCGAGAAAAAACCGTGGTATCAAAAACAAATCTTTCTAATATGGAGGAACTACTTCTTGGTAAGGGTTTCTTAAGAGTACACAAATCTTTTATCATATCTTTAGCAAACGTTGACGCTTTTAGCTGTTCGGTAATTGAAATTGACCATTTCGAAGTTCCAATAGGTCGATCATTTAAAGAGAGGGCAATGGTTGTACTAAATCAAATTAGCGATACGGTTAACCTTCTCTAGTTATGAAACAGTTTTGCCTTACTACCATAGTTCTACTCATACTTACCAGCATATTCATTTCATTTCACGACGTAGTAGCCCAGAGCAAGGGCAGCGTGTTTGCACAGCATTATTTACCTGTAAGTAAAATTGATGGGCAACGATTTGGGCGGCAAAACTGGGCTGTTACCGAAGATAAAGCGGGTAGGCTTTACTTTGGAAACAATGAAGGGGTACTTAGTTACGACGGGGTACACTGGGATATTATAGCGTTATCGAACAAATCCCCAGCTCGTAGTTTAGCTGTTGATGCGAGTGGAACAATTTACGTAGGTGGATACAACGAGTTTGGATATTTACTTCCGAACAACAAGGGTGAGATGGTGTATTGCTCGCTATCGGATAATTTGGATGATAGTTTAAAAGATTTTAGCGAGGTGTGGCGAACTACTGAACTGAATGATTCGGTATTTTTTATGTCAGAAAAGTATCTCTTTTGTTATGCTAACAGTAAGTTATCGTTTTGGGAGACAGGGTTTGACAAGTTTTATTTAACCTATAAACTTAATAATAAGATATATGTTCAGGTCATTGGGTTAGGGCTAATGCACATTGTTAACGGCGAATTAATTCCTTTAAACTTAAATAAGAAGTTATTAAATCAGCCCATTCACGCTATTCTACCTGTAAATAACGGCTATGCTATTTGTACCCGTAATTCGGGCATCTACCTTGTAGGTTCACTATCCTCAAATCAGGAACTTGTTAGTTTGTCGGATATTAGTGCCAATGCAGCATTGGTAAATAATTATGTAACTGAAAATGTTTTATATAATGCTATTGCTTTGCCTAACAGCAATTTAGCTCTGGGGTTAATTTCAGGAGAAGTACTTATTGTTAACCCGAACTGGGAGGTTGTTGATGTAATAAATAGCGAATTGCTGGGTGTAAATTCTGCTGTTTACGATTTGTTTATGAACTCTCAAGGTGTATTGTGGTTGGGGCTAGATTATGGAGTTGCCAAAGCCGAAGTGTTCTCTGCTTACAGATATTGGAAAGAAAATAGGGGTATAAGCGGAACTCTTGCTGATGTTGCGCGCATTAGAGATACTTTATACTTAAGCACCGGTGCAGGTATATATTTTATGCCAACCCATGGAAGTAAAGGAATAGAACCTGATAATTTCCAGGAAATTAATGTTAAAGTAGAGCAAGCTTGGGAGTTTTTGTATTTTCTTCCACAAAAAGAGAATTGGAAAAGTCCTTATGATTTATATGATGCGACAACATTTGATGACCAGAACACCAAGCTACTCGCTGCTACCATTCAGGGAATTGTTGAAATTAATGGCACTAGTTCAAAGATAATATCGGGTTACAATAAGGTTTTCGCTTTGCATCAGTTTAGAAAAGATCCGTCGAAACTGCTGGTTGGCCTAAGTGATGGAGTTGTGTTATTAGAGTATAGTAATGGGAAATGGATTGACTGGGGATACCAGCAGGGCATAAATAAAATTGTGAACAGCATAGGCGAGGATGAGGAAGGGAACCTGTGGTTTTCAAGTGCATATACAGGGTTGTATAGGCTTAATTTCCCGTTTACCTTAACTACTAAAAAAACTAATAAGTTTGACCTCTTTGATACAAAGCATGGTTTCCCATCCGTATCGAATATTTATATTTTCGACGAGTATAAACCAATAATGTTTAGGGATGAATATTTCAATATGTATTATTTCGATAGTACTACGGATATGTTTACTCTAGTTGACTCAGCACATTATGCCAGCTTGCATATCCCAAGCCCTTCGCAAAGTTATGATGATGGCTATGCCAGAAGAATAGAAAGTAAGAGGCTAACTAATACCTATGTGTCCAGATTAACCGACACCGTTTTATGGATGCAGACCACTTATGGGCTTACTCGTTTTATGGATGAGCATCCTAAAGATCTTAGTTCGATTCCCAATGTTGTAATTTCAAAAGTATACGTATTAGACTCGTTAATTTTCGGCGGAACAAATATTTCTATTTGCAAGAATGCAGAGGGGACTCAAAGCACTGTTTTAGCCGAATGTGATCAAATTATAGATTTTAACACGAACTTAAGCTATAGTAATAATGATGTTTCGTTTTACTACTCTCTCCCTTTTTACGAGGAGGAGTTGAAAAATGAGTTTACCTGTTTATTGGTGGGACGTGATAAACACTGGTCCGACTGGCAAACCAACACAAAAAGAGAGTATTTTAACCTCTCGCCCGGTAGCTATGTGTTTAAGGTTAAGGCCCGTAATTTATATCGCGCAGAAACTAAGATAACCGAATTTCATTTTACAGTCTTGCCCCCATGGTATAGAACCTACTATGCGTATATATTCTATTTCTGTTTGTTGGTGGCCATAGTAGTTCTCATTGTAAAGTTTTATACCTACCGGCTAGTCCAGGAGAAATTAAAGTTAGAAGGGTTGGTAAGAGAGCGTACGAAAGAAATTTCAATGCAAAAGGAAGAAATCCTCATCCAGTCAGAATATTTGAAGGAGGCAAACGACTGGATTTCAACAAAAAATGAAGAGCTCGAAACTCAGAAATCTGAACTTGAACTTAGCAATGCAACTAAGAATAAGTTTTTTAGGATTATTGCTCACGATTTGCGAAACCCAATTAGTACTAGCGTTAGTACCACCGAATTTATACTTAGCAGTTTTGATAAGGCCGACAGGGAGACCCTTAAGGTCTTTGTTGAAAAGTTGCAAAATCTCTCGATTAGAACATTTAGCCTACTCGAAAATTTACTCGATTGGTCAACCAGTCAGATGGGTCAGATAACCTTTAGGCCAAAGAAACTCGAGCTCGATTTTTTAGTAAATGAAACCGTCGATTTAACCCGTAGTGTTATTGAATCGAAAAATATTAGTATTGAGCTTAACATTCCTCGTTTTATCGATATATATGCCGATGAGAATATGCTTCGTACCGTTTTGCGCAACTTGTTATCGAACGCCATTAAGTTTACCCACCCAAACGGAAATATTAAAATTTGGGCTACCGCAAAGAATGATTTTTGCTATTTAAGCGTTGAAGATAATGGGGTAGGAATACCTGATGAGAACTTAAAAAACCTATTCAGAATTGATAAGGATGTTAAGACAAATGGTACGAATAACGAGAAAGGATCAGGGCTTGGCCTAATTATTTGTAAAGAGTTTATAGTGCAAAATGGCGGAACTATTTCAGTTCAAAGCGAACTTGGAAAAGGGAGTGTGTTCACCATATCAGTTAAGCTGGCCGAGGGTAGAATGCAATCATAGCCATCTTACTTTATTGGTAGCTGGCTGTATTTTGTTCGGTGTTTAACAAAGAACTGAAGTAGAATACTGCTTTTATACAATGATATTTTTGGGTTTTTAAAGGCGCGGCGTTTGCGTATGTTCTTTACTAAGTTTTTATGGAAATGCATATGGGCTTTAAAAACCGACCATACAAACGAAGGCTTTCCTGTTGCTGCGTACCCAGCTGCCGAAAAAAAATCGAGCCCCAATCGGAATGTAATTACTGGAATCAGCGATTTACGCGAAAGGTTTTTAAGAAGCATAACCAAATTATTTCGATGGTTATAGTATACCTTTTGTGGACTATCGCTAGATAAGGTTCCACCGCCCACATGGTAAACTACCGATTGGGGAATGCACCATATGCTGTATCCCTGTCTTTTTAAGCGCCAGCAAAGATCAATTTCCTCCATATGAGCAAAAAAGTCATTGTCCAGTCCTCCCGCATTCCAATATTCTTTTGAGCGAACCAGTAAGCAAGCACCAGTAGCCCAAAAAATTTCCTGCACATTATCGTATTGCCCGTAATCTTTTTCAACAATATTTAGTATGCGGCCGCGACAAAAAGGGTAGCCAAACATATCCAGAAAACCGCCCGCTGCACCAGCATATTCGAAATTCAACTTATTTTGATAGCTTCGTATTTTAGGCATACATCCTGCTGCATTGGGGTTCTCCTCCATAAAAGTTAGTAGGGGCTCGAGCCAGTCCGTAGTGACCTCAATATCAGAATTTAGTAGCAGGTAAAAGTCCGTTTTTATTTGCGCTAACGATTTGTTATAACCACCAGTAAAGCCATAGTTTTTGTCAAGCACAATAATTTGTAACGCGGAATAGTTGGTTTTTATCCATTCAACGGACCCATCGGTTGATCCGTTATCAGCAATAACCACTTGAACCGAAAAATTCTTTGCATACGAGTTTTTAACTACGCTAGGTAAGAATTGCTCTAGGTGATGTTTCCCATTCCAGTTAAGAATTACAATGGCTATGCTTTTCATAGTTGCGTACTTAGGGTTTGCGTTTTTGGGGGTTTTCGTTTCCACCTTTTGTGCGACCAAAGCCAATACTCAGGTTGGTCAATTATTTGTTTCTCAAGAAGATGTGTGTGTGCGTTGGTCAGTTCGTATGGTGCAAGTTCCGATGGGTTATCGGTAATAAGCGTAAATTCAACCTCGTACCGGCCACGTTTCACTTTTTTCATATTGCAGTAGTAAACCGGGAGATCGAATTTTTTTGCTATTTTTTCAATACCAAGGTAAACGGCCGTATCCTGATTTAAAAAGCGGGTCCAGTACTGAATTTCTTTTGATGGTGGTGCTTGGTCGGCTATCAATCCTAAAAGGAAGAGTTCTCCTCTTTTTTTATAGTCAATAATTGTTCTTAACGTGTTGTGTATTGGTGCAATAGAGCTGCCAAACCGAATGCGTGTATTGTTCATCATTCGTTCAATGCGCTTGTCGGTAAGGGGTTTGTAAATACCTATTGAAGTGTGTTTTGTGTGAGTCCCAATAAGGGCATAAAGTTCCCAGTTTCCATAATGTCCACTAGCTAGTATTACGCTTTGATTCTGCTCGTAATGTTTTTCGAAAATTTCCACGTTTTTAAATTCGCACCGTTTTAGCGCTCTTCTGCGGCTTGCATGAAGCAGAAAAAAGTTCTCAAAGAGTAAGTCGCAAAGGTGTAGGTAGAATTTTTTTTCAATTCGTCTAATCTCCTTTGTCGTTTTATCGGGAAATGAATTGGTGAGATTCTTTCTAACAACTTTTCGTCTGTACCTTACCAGGTAGTACATAACGAGGTAAGTAATTTCCGAAAACCTGTGTATAACAACAAGAGGTATTTGAGCCACTAGCCAAGTGAAACCATAGAAAATAAAGAAGAGAACTGTTCCCATTGCTTACTGTTTGTTTTGTTCTAAATAGGATGAAACGATTTTCTGGAACTCACCAAAAATATTCTTATTCGTAGCCACTATCTCCTTACCAAATACATAGTTATCTCCTCCGCCAAAATCACTAACTCTTCCTCCTGCTTGTTCAACAATAAATGCTCCTGCAGCAACATCCCATGCTCGAAGGCCATGCTCGTAAAAGGCCTCAAATCTTCCGCAGGCAACATACGCCAAATCGGTAGCGGCAGAGCCTAATCGACGCAAACCGTGTGAACTACGCATGAAGTGTGCCATCGATTTTAGGAAAGGCTCAATGCGGGTATAATCGTAATACGGAAAGCCTGTGGCAATTAGCGAGTCGTTCACAGCCTGGGTATTTGATACCCTAATTTCATTGCCATTTAGGTATGCCTTTCCATTTCCCCATGCGTAGAAACATTCGTTTAGCGTTACCTCGTATATTAGCCCAAGTAGTATGGTTTTGTCATTGGCTAAAGCGATACTAATGCAGTAAGGCGGAAGCCCATGAATGAAGTTGGTCGTTCCGTCGAGCGGGTCAATAATCCAGTTTAGCCCATTGGATTTTGGTTCACCAGTGCCTTCTTCGGCAATAAAACCTGCTTCAGGAAGTAGCTTGGCAAGCCCGTTGACCAGGATTTTCTCTGCCTCTTTATCAACATACGAAACGAAATCGTGTAGTCCTTTGGTCTCAATTTTGTCAGCGCTGAAATGCTTACGTTGCTCGCGAATAAACTCACCCGTATTGGTGGCTAGTTCAATAACGCTTTTGCAAATTTCTTCGAGTTTTATGCTCATTGTGTTAACTAATTAGTTTAGCGGTGCAATTTCCTGTTTCAGATATCCCTGTAATTTCAATTTTACTAATGCTGCCAACCAGGTTTTTGGCGTACGGATATTCAACCCTTATATAATTTCGGGTATAACCATTCATTTGGCCATTTTTTTTAGTGGTTTCAAAAAGCACTGCGTCGGTATACCCAATGTGCTGCTTGTAAAAATTCAGGTGTAACTCGTTCGATAGGCTGTTTAGCTGAGCTGCTCGGTTGGTAATTGTTTTTGATGGTACTTTATTTGGGTAGTCTATTGCTGGCGTATTTGGCCTCTCAGAGTATGGGAAAATGTGCAGGAATGAGGGTTTTAAATTTTTAAGAAGATTGTAGGTTGTACTAAAATCACTATCCGTTTCGCCCGGGAAGCCTACAATTACATCAATGCCAATAAAAGCATGGGGCATTGCTTGTTTTATAAGCGAAATTTTTTCTGCAAATAGCGACGTGTTGTACCTACGCTTCATAAGTTTAAGCACATTATCGGAACCCGATTGAAGGGGGATATGAAAGTGTGGCAAGAATTTATTGGAATGCGCCATAAAGTCAATTACGCTATCCGTAATTAGGTTTGGTTCAATAGATGAAACCCTGAAACGTTCAATGCCGTTAACTTTTTCCAGCTCCTTAAGCAAATCAATAAACGATTCGTTAGTTGTACGTCCAAAATCACCAGTATTAACTCCAGTTACAATTACCTCCTTAATGCCTTCGGCAGCAATTTGCTCAGCCTGTTCAATTATTTTGGCTATGGATATGTTTCGGCTTTTCCCGCGTGCAAGTGGAATGGTGCAGTATGTGCAATGGTAGTCGCATCCGTCTTGCACCTTTAAAAACGAGCGGGTTCGGTCGCCCGATGAGTACGCCGGAAAAAAATCGCTTATTACATCAATATCACAGCTGTAAATTTTTACTTGTGGTTTTTTTGTAGCATTGTTAATATGTAAAGGTAAACTTCCTTTTTCCGATGCTCCCATTATTAGATCTACACCTTCAATTTTTCCTATTTCATCGGGGTTAAGCTGTGCATAACAACCCACAACAGCAATAAACGCATTTGGCGAAAGTTTAACGAATTTCCGAATTGCCTGACGGCATTTTTTTTCAGCATGCTCGGTAACCGAGCAGGTATTAATTACATACATATCGGCTGGTGTCGAAGGGGAAACTCTATCGAAACCAAGTTCGTTTAGCTGTCGGGCAATTGTTGATGTTTCAGAAAAATTCAGCTTACACCCGAGGGTGTAAAGTGCCACCGTTTTTTTAGTGCTTTGCATTGGTGTTGTTTTGAAATACTTTACAAAGTTATAAAAAACGGTATATTTAATTGATATTTTGTCCATATGCTTGCGTATTCCGCTTTATTTTAATCCATTTATCGCAACAAAATAGCCTTAACGGCTTGAATTGAGCATTGTCGACGTAATTTAAATCTCATATTTTAAATCACTATTGTCTGGTTAAAATGTATTATACTAGATACGATTCGTTTTTCGATGGGCATTGGCCGGTGAACCGAAAAACAAGCAACCGAGCGCTTTTTGCGAGCTCGCCGAAGGCAAAGT
>JBBACY010000018.1:0-55726 GCA_041656735.1 Bacteroidales bacterium
CAACTTAATGGCGGAAGTGCACCACAAAATTGGCTGTATTTGAATGCTTACGCTCAGCTTGCTTTGGCACAAGAAAAAGCAAAGGAGATACCCAATGCCAAGCGCACGTACCTTCATATTCTTAAAATTGCACCAAACTTTAAGTGGGTTGCCAATGAGTTGTACCCTCGGTTTAAAAAGCAACATAATCTGTAACCGTCCGCCTTGTTAAATGCGCTTAGTCTATAACTTCGGCAGGGTAACCAATTCCCTTAAGGGTATTTAGTATTAAGTTTTTTATTGACGTGCCACCATTATATGTTATTGTGGCCGATTTCGACGGTATATCAGTCTTAACCTCAACAATTCCTCCAACTTTCGATAAGTGATTTTCAATTGTTGAGGTGCAACCCATACATTTCATTTTGGGAATGCTTAGTTTTAGTGTTTCCATAATTTACAATTTATTTAAAAGATTATTAACATCTGATTGACGTGTTTTGTTCTAAATTTTGCCAGTGTTCCAGCCCCTCAGTCCTCAATGCTTTAACAATAAACTCTGTTAACGTATCTAGTTTTACCTCAAACATTTTAGTGTAGTAGAAGTTCGTAGCGTTATTTGTTAATAGTTTAGTCTATCGTATAAGCAGCACTGGGGTAGCGCATTATACACACTATCTTCGGCTTTAAACTTTTCAGTATCGTGACCAACTTTTGCAATAACTTTTTGAATTTCATTGGAATTGGTTTTTTGCGAATCAAAATCAATATGAACGGTTTGTGATTCTTCGTCCCAATTTGCTTTTTTTACTCCATTTACCGAGAGCGCTGCCTTTTCAATCCTGTCCTTACACATACCACAGCTACCAGCAACTTTAAATGATGCGTGCTCTATATGCTTATCGTGAGCAAGGTTTTCTTCCACTTTGTCTCCCTCGTGGTTATGGCCAGACAAAGTTTCTCCGCCTTCAGCGCTCATCATACTATGCTTGCCAGCTAGCTGGGCAGCAGCATCAATGCTGAAAGTTCCGTTAACGGCTATTTCTTCGCCAGGTTGTAAACCGTTTTCTATTATGTAGCTTTCGCCCAAAGCGGGGCCAAGTGTAACTTTGCGCATTTTAAAGCTAACACCCTGTTCAGTAGATGATTTTACGTAAACCAACGAACGCTTGCCGGTCCACATAACCGCAGTTTTTGGAACCACAATTGCATTGGACCTTTTGGGCAGCTTTGCCTGAACCGTTCCGGAGACGAACATTTCTGGCTTCAATGCTAGGCCTGTGTTTGATATTTCAACCCGTGCCTTTGAAACCCGTGTTTGCGCATCAATTACTGGGTCAATATAGGAGATAATCCCTGCAAAATTTTTCCCAGGCAATGATGATACGGTAAACTCAACTTTGTCGCCAATTCTAATCCACTCCATATCCGATTCATACACATCAAAAAGCACCCAAACTTTTGAAAGATCTGCAATCTTATAAATGGGGTCACCTTTACTAATGTATTCACCTGGGTTCACTGTTTTCTGGGTAACATAACCCGATACGTCGGCTCTTACCTCAAAGGTTTCTGTGGGTGATCCCGATTTTAGCATTTTTTCAATTTGTATTTCTGTCAGCTTCCAGTTTTTTAATTTTTCTTTAGCAGAATTGAATAGTTCTGGTTGGGTTTCTTTGGATTTTTGAGCTTCGAACAGTTCATTTTGGGCAGTTACCAGCTCGGGTGAATATATGGTGGCAATTACTTGCCCTTTTTTTACTTGCTCGCCCGTGAAATTTACCGTTAGGCTTTCTATTCGCCCCGGTACGTGAGAAGACTGGGAGAACACTCTACGCTCATCTCCCTGTATTTTACCGTTTAGACGTACAGATTTTATCGGATTCATTGTACCAACAATTGCCGTACTTATACTGGCCAATTGCATTGCTGTGGGCGACATACTGATAGTCATAGGGTCTATTCCGTCGTTCTGGTCTTCTTCCAGCGGAATAAGGTCCATACCGCATATTGGACAGCTGCCCGGTTCGTTTTGGCGGATTTGTGGGTGCATAGAGCAGGTCCATACTGTTTCTTTTGCAACTTCTTCAGTTTCATGCTGGTGCTCGCTAGTTGTTTTATGCGAAGTGTTACCAAAAACTAACCAGCCCAATAAAAAACCTATTGTCAGTGTTGTTACAACTGCTATTACTATTTTTGTATTTGATTTCATTGATTGTATGTTTTTGCAGTTAAATAATTCAGTTTAGCCAGTTCAATCTGATACTGTGCTACTGCCGTGGCCTTCATCTTTTCGTATTTCAATAATTGTTGTTGCATGCGCAAAACCTCCTCAAATTGCTCTCCCGAATTGCTGTAAGCACTAAACAAAAGGCTTAATGCTTGGTTCGATAACTGTATTTGCTGGTTGTACAGTTCAATCAAATGTTGTTGGCGTTGGAGTTCGAACCATACGGTTTCGTAATTTGAAATAAGCATATTTGCGGTTTCTTCTTTTTGCAAAGAGTAGCTTTCCTGCATCAATAGTGCCTCTTTTTCGGCCGCTTTGTATTTCTTCCTAAAAATGGGAATGCTTACGGAGACCATTGGCATCAACACATCTTTCCCATTATCGGTCATACCGCCATTAGAACTTCTATCCATAATCATATATCCTAATCCAATGCCCAATTTTGGGAAGCCTTGTTTTTGTGCTGCCCTTTCGTTCGCCTTACTTGCTTTCACGTTCAATTCGAACGCTTCCAAAAGTGGGTTTTGCAAGAGTAGAGAGTCCTTTTGGGCATTGTTTTCTACAAATTCAATTTTCAAGGATTCAGTAATTTCAACTTCCTCATTTTCGTTTCTGTTGAGTAGCTTATTGAAAGTGGTAACGAGTGGTTTTTCTTTCTGCTTCAATATTTCGAGGTTGGTGTTGGCGTCTTTGAGCATAATATCCACTCGCAAAACATCCACCATAGGTGCAATCCCATTTTTAAATTTTGTATTGGCAATGGATTTGTAAACTTCTAAAATTTTGATGTTATCTTGCTCAATCTGTTGCCACTGATTTAGCTCAAACAAAGGATAAAATGCAGCCGAAACTTGAAAAAAAAGTTGATTTCGAGCATCTAAAAACGACTGGTATTTGGCTTCTGCCGTTAGGGTTGCTGCATCGGCTTGTGCACCAAGGGTGCCAAACCAGGGAAACATTTGGTTTATAGTCAATTCAGCCCGTTGCGAGCCCATTTTCGGAATAAAATACCCGAATGAAATAGTGGGATCGGGGAGGGAAGATACCTGGGGTACTTTTTGCATGGCCGCTTCAAACTCCTTGTGTTTTGCTCGTAGCCCAGGATTGCTCTCGGCTGCTGTTTGAAGATAGTCATTCAGGTTTTGAGCAGCCGCAGGTACCGTTACTACCGTTGAAACCAATATCCAGATGATAGAGGTTAGAAGATATAAGTTAGAGGTTAGAAGAGAGAGGTTAGGGAATAGAGAAAAGAAGAAAGAATAATAGGGATTGGTAATAGGATTATTATTCTTTTTATCTATCCGCAGATTTTCAAGCTCTAACTTCTGACAACTAATTTCCGACCTCTTGTCTTTTATGTATAATTTATTTCTCATGGGTTTTCCAGTTTTTATGGAGGGCATACAGCATTTTTCCAATTTGATCAAGTTCAGAAGTTAATTTTCCGAATGTCGATTCGTCAAGATATTTGCATTCAAGTGCAAATCGAAGCCAATTTTCTGTTTCTGCATTAGAACCTAGGGAGTTGATAAGGTGCTGTTTAAAGACGGCCTCGAAATTCCTTTTGGCCCAGCCTTCAGTTATATTTGCACTTATAGATCGAGCCGATCTGTTTATTTGTGAGGTTAGAGAATACATTTCCTCTTTGGGAAATTTCCTTGACAACCAAAAAATTTCCATTGCCAGATCGAATGACCGTTTATAAACCTCGAGATCTTTATATGTCTTTATCATTTTAAATATGTTTTATTCATTACTACCTGATAATGAGCCTAAATTATTAAATCTACTCTCTAACATCTAACTTCTAACCTCTAATCTTCATTGCCTTGCCAATCTTTTTCTCTTCGCGCAGGCTATAAAGTACCGGTACAATAAAATAGGTTACCGCTGCAAAAATCATCCCCCCAAAAGCCGGAATGGCCATGGGTATCATAATGTCAGCGCCCCGTCCGGTAGAGGTTAGAATGGGAAGCAGCGCGATTATGGTTGTTGCTGAGGTCATTGCAGCAGGTCTAATTCTGCGGTAACCCGCTTCCACCACGGCCGCCCGTATTCTTTTCAGGTTATCGGTTTTATTCTGGGCGAAACTTTGGTCGAGGTATGTGGCCATTAAAACACCGTCATCGGTAGCAATACCAAAGAGCGCAATAAAACCTACCCAAACGGCCACGCTAAGGTTGATGGTATGCATTTGAAACAGTTCCCTAATGTTGGTGCCAAAGATGGAGAAATCCACAAACCAGCCCTGCCCATAAAGCCATATCATTATAAAGCCTCCGCTAAAGGCCATTGCGATACCCGTAAAAACCATTAAAGAGGTAGTAACCGACTTAAATTGGAAGTAGAGAATTAGAAACACAATAATTAGAACCAGAGGCACAATTATGGAAAGGCGTTTCTCGGCGCGTATCTGATTTTCATAATTTCCTGAGAATTTATAGTTAACTCCTGCAGGCACATTTAGTTCACCAGAATTTATTCGACCTTGTATTGCATTCTGTGCATCATTAACCACGGTTACTTCTGAAAACCCTTCCCGTTTATCGAACAAAACGAAACCTACCAAAAAAGTTTCCTCACTTTTTATGGCCTGTGGCCCTCTAACGTATTCAAAATCGACAATTTGAGAGATAGGAATTTGAGCTCCGATTGGCGTAGGTATCAGTATTTTACCTAGCGACTCGGGGTCGCCTCTAAGTTCGCGTGGGTAGCGCACCCTTACCGGAAAACGTTCCCGCCCCTCAACCGTAGAGGTAATCTGCATTCCCCCAATGGCCGTTTCGATGGTTTGCTGCACGTCTTCCACATTTAGACCGTAGCGTGCAATTTCGTCGCGGTTAATATTAAGGTGTAGGTAAGGTTTTCCCACAATTCGGTCGGCAAATACAGCCTCAGTCTTTACCGATGGTACCTGCTTTAAAATCTCCTCTAGCTTCATACCAAAGTCTTCAATAGTAGATAGATTTGGGCCATACACTTTTATGCCCATAGGCGCACGCATTCCGGTTTGAAGCATTACAAGCCTTGTTTCAATGGGTTGCAGTTTTGGAGCAGAAGTTACGCCCGGTATTCTCGCTACTTTCACAATTTCATTCCAAATATCATCGGGCGATTTAATTTCTGGTCGCCAATTGCGATAATAATTTCCTTTGGTATCTGGTATTAGTTCCTGAAGAGTTATCCCGCTGTGTAAGGCTTCTGCATTGGTTAATGTATCTCCGTTACTTAATATAAATCGGTCTTTTTTATCTACTTTAAACCTTACCCGATGCCCTTTTTCGTCGAGCATAAATTCCGACCGGTAATTAATAACGTTTTCGTACATTGAGATGGGTGCTGGGTCGAGTGCAGACTCTACCCTTCCTAATTTCCCTACCGTAAGTTCAACTTCCGGAATGTTGGTGAGCAACATATCCAATTGTCCCAGAACTTTGCGGTTGTATTCAAAGCCTGAATGAGGCATAGACGTTGGCATCAGCAGGAAACTTCCTTCATTAAGCGAAGGCATAAATTCTTTCTCGATGGCGGGGAAGGTGTGTGTTAATCCTGACCATACCTTGGTTGTGCGCACGTTCCACCCAACCCCGTCGAAGCCTTTGGCCACAAAACCAAAAACGTTGCTAAATCCCATCCAGGTAATTGCCCCAAAAAGAATTAAAAAGGAAGGAATCAACAGGAAGGTGACTTTATGGTTCAAACACCACCTGAGTATGGGCTTGTAGTAATATTCAAGGATAAGGAAAAAGCCTAATATAATTGCTAATAGCAGAGCCACAAAAAGCACATTTATCACCAAACTTTCCGCAGGCCCCAGTGGGAGCCAATATTTTGCCAGTAACCAGATAACACCAATAAGCACAATTATGATTTCAGCGTACTCGAGCAGCCAGGGGGCAACTGACTGCATTCTTTGTTTTACTGATAAACGGCTTGAAGTAGCATTATTGCCTGTTTCTATTTTTTCTTTACCCTTATCGGGTTGTTTTTCTCTGAATGCTTTCACAACTCCAACTACTCCAAACGCCAGCAAAATTAATCCACCCCAAGCTTGCCCCACAAAAAGGGCGGCAATTCCAATGGGGATCAAGGCAATATTCAGCCACTTTCTTATTTTTTTACTTTTAATTTTAGCGCCAAAAAACCAATGGGCTAGTGTGGGCATAATAAGTAATGAAACGATAAGCGCAGCAATCAGTGCGAACGTTTTGGTAAACGCCAGTGGACCGAAAAGTTTGCCTTCGGCGGCCTGCATAGTAAACACTGGAATGAAACTGACAATGGTGGTTGAAACCGCAGTAAGAATTGCAGAGCTAACCTCAGACGCTCCGTTATAAATGGTGGTTATGAGTTTCTGCTCAAGAGGGGCCTCGTCGGTGTGTTTAATAATGTTCTCGGACAGGATTATCCCCAAATCGACCATAGTTCCAATGGCAATAGCAATACCCGATAACGCCACGATATTGGCATCCACATGAAAATAGCGCATGGCTATGAAAACCATGAGCACGGCAATGGGAAGCAAACTGGAGATTAAAAAAGAAGCCCTGAGGTTTAGCACCATTATAATTACCACCAGAATAACAATCAGAATTTGAAGCGAAATGGCTTCTTCTAACGTTCCAAGGGTTTCGTGAATAAGGCCAGAGCGGTCGTAAAACGGTACAATGGTGAGCTGGCTTTCTACCCCGTTGGCCAAAGTTTTTTTTGGCAGTCCAGGAGAAATTTCTTTGATTTTATCTTTAACATTGTTAATTACTTGCAAGGGGTTTGCCCCGTAGCGAGCAACAACCACGCCGCCAACCACTTCGGCACCGTCTTTATCTAGTGCGCCTCTGCGGGTGGCAGGTCCCAACGAAACCACGGCAATATCCTGAATGCGTATGGGGACATTCTCCTGTACGGTAACGACGGCTTTTTCAATGTCCTCTACCTTTTTAATATAACCCAACCCGCGCACTAGGTACTCGGCCTGGTTAATTTCAATGGTTTTGGCTCCAACATCACGGTTGGATTTTTGAACAGCTTGCATTACTTTGCTAAGAGGAATATTGTATGCTTTTAGCGCATCGGGATTTACATCGATTTGGTATTCCTGCACAAAGCCACCAATTGATGCTACTTCCGAAACGCCTTCGGTGGCGTTTAGTCCATATTTCACGTAAAAATCCTGCACGGTACGAATTTCGTGCAAATCCCATCCTCCAGTAGGATTCCCATCCTTGTCGCGCCCTTCAATGGTGTACCAGTAAACTTGCCCAAGTGCTGTAGCATCGGGGCCCAACGTGGGATGAGCATCGGCTGGTAGTAGGCTTGGTGGGAGTGAATTTAACTTTTCGAGAATCCTAGATCGCGACCAGTAGAATTCAATATCCTCTTCAAAAATTATATATATGCTAGAAAACCCGAAAATTGAAGTGCTCCTAACCGATTTCACCCCCGGTATTCCAAGCATATATGTGGTTAGGGGGTACGAGATCTGATCATCGATATCTTGTGGTGATCGTCCATTCCATTCGGTAAATACTATTTGTTGGTTTTCTCCAATATCAGGTATGGCATCCACCGGAACGGGATCTGAGGGTAGCGAACCAACCTGCCACCCAAAAGGAGCAGTTATTACTCCCCATACTATAAATAAAGTCAGCATGAGGATGGTAACCAGCTTGTTTTCTAGAAAATATTTTATAATTCTATTTAACATTAGAGGCTTTTTCTTGAGTTTGTAAAAAATCACTTCCCTGGATATCTTTTGCAGGGAGTGTGTTTTTATTCTTTAACCTGCATTATTCATCAAATTTGTAAAAGATGAATGTAAATGCGGGTTACTCCGAGTTAGTCGAGCTCAATTTTGGGCAACAAAATTGGTTGTGAGACTTAGTCGCTGTCGGAGACAGCAATTATTCCAATGAATAATTGGGGTTATGGTCTCTTATATTTACAACAAGCGGGTAGTTTTTTGTATACTTCATCCTCAGCTTTTTCTTTGTCGGTATCATGGCCAACCTTGGCAAGGCTTTTATGTATGTTGGTTAGTTTTACTTGTGTGGGATTAAAATCAATTTTTAACATCTGGCTTTCCTTATCCCATGACGCTGAACTAACCCCCTCAATTTTTGCGGCATTTTCAATGCGAGTTTTACACATTCCGCATTCTCCGTATACCTTAAATTCTGCTGATTCTTTTTGTTCTTGAGCAATTTGGGTTGAGAAGCCTTGAATAAACAAGAACATTAATAAGGTTAGGGGTAATGATATTTTTGTAAGCATAGTTGTATGGTTTTAAAATTTTTCAAGAAAAAATATGTGTTCTTTTACCCAGTTGCATATAAAAATGCAATGGGTAGTATAGTCCTGCCACTTTGCTAATTAGTGTATTACCCGATTTTTTGCTTCTATTGTGATCTCTTGATGGAAAACTAAACAGGCTGATAGAGCCTATTTAATAGCTGTGAATAAAGCAAAAACATAGGAACTAGTATAGTAGGAAGGATAAACCCTTAAGCCCTGAAGGGAACTTTAAGACATTGGTGTAAAATAACAATTGACCTACCGGTCTTTGGAGGGGGTAGGTCTTTATTATAGATTGTTGATTTCGAGTTGAGACTGGAATAGTTAACAGCCTGAGTAATACTCGGGATTGCAATAAGAGGTTGGTTTGGGGAACTTAGTGTGTTGCTTTCAACCGTTAAGGTTTCGTTAAGGGTAAGTAGCTCAATCTCTGTTGTACAGTTGCCACTTTCACAATCATCATCATAAGCGTTTTGTTGAGTATCATTATGGCAGGTAGCTGGCTCGGGCATACTAGATGAGCAACAACTTTGATTTGAAAAAACCGATGTGGTTTCTTCTTCTATACTGCAATTACATAAGTGATGAAAAATGCTAAGCCCTCCCATTGCGAATATAAGGTATACGCCAAATAAAATGGGTAATATGGATTTAGTCCTTTTCATACTTAAAGTATGCTGTTAGCTGTATTCGTTACTTTTTTGCTTAACTGTTTTTACTGAACAACCTGCCGCATAGCAACCATTGCACATAGAGTTTTGCTGGTTTTTATTGGGTGCAACAGTCTTGTACACACCCCATACCATATAAACTATTGCGCCAGCAACTGTAAGTAAAGCTAATATATCTTGAAACATATTTCTTGTGTTTTATAAATGCATAACGTTATTCTGTTCCAAATGTTTAGTTGAATTACCTAAAAAAGCATTGTTTTTCTCTTGCGGGGTTGCAGTATATGCCTTTCAAATGTTTTGATAATACCCTTATTTTCAAAGTGAAATGTAAGAGTCCAAAACATAATTCAACTCCGAAGGTATGTTGTATAAAACATTCATCTGTTAATTGAATAACAAAAAAGTTTTTATCTTTGTCTTTGAATTTAGTAATGATTTTTCTATAGATAGTAGTTTAAAATTTGCCGATAAAACAGATGACCATGACGTTAAAGGAGGTTGCGAATATTCTTGATGCAAAGGTTTTGTGTGGACACGATAGTTTAGACTCCGAGGTTGATTTTGCATTTTCTTCGGATTTAATGAGCGATGTTCTCACAACACAAATCGATAGGATGGTCCTTTTGACTGGGCTAGCCAATGTACAGGCAATACGAACAGCCGAAATGTCGGATGTGGAGTGTATTGTATTTGTTCGCAATAAAAAGGCTACACAAGAAATGATTGACCTAGCTTGTGAAAACAGTATTGTGTTACTCGAGTGCAAGAGTTCTATGTTTAAAGCTTCGGGCCTTTTATATGGAAAAGGATTAAAAGCAGTTTTTTAATGGGGAAAAATGCTTTTATTTGTAAAAAAACCCTTTTATTGCAAATATGAAGTTCGAGTACACAATTGACGGGGGCGATTTTACCAATGCAGGATATGCTTCGAGCCAGGTTAAAAAGGTTCTTAAGCAGCTAAATGTTGACCCTAAACTCATTAAGCGAGTTGTGGTTTGCCTATACGAGGCTGAGGTAAACGTTGTGGCTCATGCATATAGCGGCATTATTTATACAGATATTAGTACAGATAAAATAGTTGTAAAACTTGTGGATAAGGGTCCTGGTATTCCCGATATTGACTTGGCAATGCAAAAGGGGTTTTCAACCGCATCTACCGAGGTTCGAGAAATGGGGTTTGGTGCCGGAATGGGGTTACCAAATATTAAGAATAATGCCGACGAGTTTAAACTTGAAAGTACAGTTAATCAGGGAACTACCCTAGAGATAGCAGTTTTCTTAAATCAGTAATAATTAGATGCTCAGATGGAAAGCAAGAAATTTCATCATGCGTTAAAAATTTTACCGGATGTGTGCATCGGGTGTTCAAACTGTATGCGAGTTTGTCCCACCGAAGCGTTAAGGGTGCGTAACGGGAAAGCCGTTTTGTACGAAAATCGGTGTATCGATTGTGGCGAATGTTTCAAAGTATGCCCCGTTAACGCAATTATTATTGAGCAAGACGACTTTAACGATATTTTCAACTATAAACGCCGCGTTGCCCTTGTGCCAGCAGTTCTGCTTGGTCAGTTTCCCACCGATGTTTCTCCGCAAGAAGTATATAATACCCTAATTGAACTTGGGTTTACCGATGTTTTTGAGGTAGAAAGTTCGGCTGAAATTCTGAAGCAATTTGTAAATAGATATGTTGCTGACGCTAACAAAACGAAACCGGTCATATCGTCGTATTGTCCAGCTGTTGTCAGGCTTATTCAGGTAAAATTCCCTGCATTGGTCGATAATATAATGCTGCTAAAACCTCCGCTCGATTTATCGGCCATATGTTATAAGCAAATGCTTATAGATCAGGGTGTAAATGAAGCGGATATTGGAATATTTTACATAACTCCATGTGCTGCAAAAATAGCGGCAATTAAAAGCCCTGTTGGCGATGATTACTCCGAGTTGAATGGAGTAATTAATATGGATGTTATTTATAATAAGGTGTTAAGGGTTATAAAGCAAAAAACGCCCGATGAGGTAAAGCCTAAAAAAACCTGCACTATTAACCCTCAGAATATTTTATGGAGTTTAACGAACGGAGAGGCAAGCCAGATTGAAGGCCGATGCCTTGCCGTTGATAGTCTGCATAATGTAATCGATTTTCTCGAAAGAATTGAGAACGATGAAATTTCATACGTCGATTTTCTTGAGATTAGAACGTGTGACGAGGGTTGTGCTGGCGGAGTTCTTAACTCCGGAAATAGGTTCTTAACCGTTGAGAGGGTTAAAAATAGGGTTAAGAATCTTAAAACAGTTGAATCAGACTCTCCAGCCTCGGATAATAGATGCTTTGATAAGTATATGCACATTTTCGAACAGAAAATTTCGGTTGAACCTGTGAAACCTCGAAATATGCTCAAGCTTGATGAGGATATGGGGAAGGCCATGAAAAAAATGGAGCGTGTACAGCGTATAATGAAGTACCTGCCAGGCATCGACTGTGGTTCATGCGGAGCACCATCATGCCAAGCCCTTGCCGAGGATATTGTTCAAGGAGATGCTGCAATCTCTCACTGTATTTTTGTACAACGAATGATGGAGCAGACCCGAAAATTACACCCCGACCATTCATTCCGAATTATGGAGGGAATTTGGGGAAAGGACAGGTTTGTTAAGGACAGTAAAAAAGCTAAAGGACGAAAAAAACGGTGATATTTATTTAGCACTTTCTGATAAAATATTATTTTTACCAAAATAACTTATTATTATGCAGGTTTCTGATGTTGTAAAAGCGTTAAACCTAAAGGTATTTAGCGGCAAGTCTGGACTAAACCGAGAGGTAGATGGTGGATATGTATCCGATTTATTAAGCGATGTAATGGGGCATTCCGATACAGGAAATTTATGGGTAACCCTCCAAAATCATAAAAACGTTATGGCCATTGCTTCGCTAAAAGAGCTTGCTGCCATAATTTTGGTAAAAGGAATTGAGCCCGAAGCCGATACCCTTGAACAGAGCAACCAGGAACAAATACCAATTCTAGGAACCGATATGGAAACATTTGAGGTGGTTGGCAAAATTTATCAATTAATTAATTCCTAAGTATCTCTCTGTGGCTGTCTCAGTTTTCTGCAATATTCTTATGTAATGCAAACCTATCGAGCCGATTTGCACATACATACCGTTTTGTCGCCATGTGGTGATTTAGAAATGAGTCCGCGCAATATTGTTGAGCAGGCTAAGGCTCGAAATATTGATATTATTGCAATAACCGACCACAATAGTACCCTTCACGGTCCTGTAATAAGAAAATTGGCAGAGCCTTTAGGTATTACCGTAATTTTTGGCGCAGAGGTTACTACTCGTGAGGAGGCTCATTGCTTGTGTCTTTTTGATACGGAAGCACAACGCCAAAAATTTCAGGATTACATCAATTTAAATTTACCAAATATTCCAAACGATCCCAAAAACTTTGGTTATCAGGTAGTAGTTGATGAGAACGATGAAATTCTTGAAGAAATTGAACCGCTACTCATTAATGCGTTAAAGGTTGGTATTTCTGATATTGAGCAAACTGTTCATATGCTTGGAGGCCTTTTTATTCCGGCTCATATCGATAGACCGAGGTTTAGCATAATTAGCCAGTTGGGGTTTGTTCCTCCCGATTTAAAGTTTGATGCCCTCGAAATATTTTGGAAAACTAACCCTTCCGATATACTATCGCAGCATTCATACCTTAAAAATCCAACGCTGATAAAAAATTCTGATGCTCATTTTATTGAACAGGTTGGCGAAATATTTACCAGCTATCAAATGGCTGAGCCCACATTTAACGAGCTTACAAAAGCCCTTAAAGGGGAGGACGGAAGGCGGGTTGTTGGCTTTTAAAAAGATCTTTGTGTACTTTTTAATAATTTTATAAGAATATGGTAGAACTATCGCTGCATATACTTGATATAGCTCAAAATTCTATTGTTGCGGGCGCAAAAATGATGGGTATTACCATAGTTGAGGATATTGAATCAGATCTACTATCCATTGAAATAAGTGATGATGGAAGAGGGATGAAGCCAGAGGTGTTGGCAGGCGTAATCGATCCTTATACAACATCCAGAACCACGCGCAAGGTGGGGTTGGGATTGCCTCTACTTAACGACGCATGCAAGAGTACCGGGGGGAGGTTAACCATTGAATCTGAGTTAGGGAAAGGTACAACGGTAGTGGCTACCCTTGGGTTAAGCCATATCGATAGGCAACCCCTGGGCGATATAGCTGGAGTTTTGGTATTGCTAATTACAGCTAATCCGCTGATACGTTTTATTTATACCCATAAAAGAAATGGGAATGCTTACGAAATTGACACCTTGGATGTAATTGAAATTCTGGATGGAATTCCAATTAACTCGCCACAAGTGGGTAAAATGCTGAAAGAAATGATAAACTCGAATTTAGACGAATTATAAATAAACAACCTAGGTTGTATAACATAAACCTTTTACTTAAAAAGGGTTACAAATTAGATATTTTTGCACTTCAATTGTTAATTGAATAACAAATTAAAGAAAACCATAGTTATGACAAAAGTTAAATCATTGGCCGACCTTAAGAAAATGAAGGACCAGCTTCAGTCTAAGGTTTCTCTCAGAGAAAAGGGTGATAACCCGGATAGCCTCGTGCAGATTAAAGTTGCCATGGCAACTTGCGGCATCGCCTCTGGAGCAAAAACTGTAATGGAATTTTTTATCGATGAACTTGAAAAACGAAGCATCGATGCGGTGGTTACCCAAACTGGTTGCATGGGTTACTGCTATGCTGAACCCACCATTGAGGTAAAACTACCAAATCAAGAACCTGTCGTATTTGGTTACGTTAATAACCAAAAAGCCGATGAGATTATTGAGAAGTACATCAAAAACGGCGAGTTGGTTGATGGAATTATTCCAGTTAACTATAACACAATAGATAATAAATAACCGTTAAAGGAGAATAGATAATGGCAAAATATAAATCGCACCTACTCGTTTGCGGGGGAACTGGATGTATGGCGTCACAAAGTGATACCATTGTTGGCACCCTAAAGAGCGAATTGGCTAAAAATGGTCTCGAAAACGAGGTGCAGGTGATTATGACGGGTTGCTTTGGATTCTGTGAAAAGGGTCCAATTGTTAAAGTATTACCCGATAATACTTTTTATACCGAAGTTAAACCTGCCGATGCTGCTGAAATAATTGCAGAGCATATAGTTAAGGGTCGTAAAGTAAATCGCTTACTTTATACCGATCCAACTAATGAAGAGCATGTGAGCGACTCGAAGCACATGGGTTTCTACCAAAAACAAATTCGTATTGCCCTTCGAAATTGCGGTGTTGTTGACCCCGAAAATATCGATGAGTATATCGGACGCGAAGGGTATCAAGCACTAGGTATGGTATTCGAGATGGGAGCTAAGGCAGCCATCGAGGAGTTGAAGAAATCTGGTTTACGTGGTCGTGGAGGTGGAGGTTTTCCTACTGGATTAAAGTGGGAGTTTGCTTCTAAAAACCAGGCCGATCAGAAATATGTTATCTGTAATGCCGATGAGGGAGACCCAGGCGCATTTATGGATAGGTCTATCCTAGAGGGAGACCCTCACACAGTGATTGAGGCAATGACAATTAATGGTTTCTGTATTGGTGCAACCAAGGGGTTGGTTTATATCCGTGCAGAGTACCCTCTTGCTATTAAAAGATTGCTCACAGCACTTAAACAAGCTCGTGAGTTTGGTTTACTAGGAAAAGATATTCTTGGTAGTGGTTTCGATTTTGATATTGAAATTCGCTACGGTGCAGGTGCTTTCGTTTGTGGCGAGGAAACTGCCCTAATCCAATCGATGGAAGGTGATAGGGGTGAGCCTACAGTAAAACCACCATTCCCAGCCGAGAGCGGATATCTAGGAAAACCTTCAAACGTGAATAACGTTGAAACATATGCTAACGTACCCGTTATTTTTCTTAAAGGGCACAAGTGGTTCTCATCAATTGGAACTGAAAAATCAAAAGGAACTAAAGTTTTTGCCCTTGCAGGTAATGTTAACAACGTAGGTCTTATTGAGGTGCCAATGGGTATTACTCTCCGCGAAATTATTTACGAGATTGGCGGTGGTATTAAGGGTGGCAAGAAGTTTAAAGCAGTTCAAACTGGTGGTCCATCAGGAGGTTGCTTAACCGAAAAACATCTTGATACAAAAATCGATTACGACAACCTTCTCGCATCGGGTTCGATGATGGGGTCTGGTGGTATGATCGTTTTAGATGAGGATAGCTGTATGGTTTCTGTAGCTAAATTTTACCTCGAATTTACTGTTGAGGAAAGTTGCGGAAAATGTTCGCCTTGCCGTATTGGTAACAAGCGTCTTCATGAGCTACTCGACCGTATTACACAGGGTAATGGAACCATGGAAGATCTTGACAGGCTTCGTAACCTGAGCGAAGTGATTAAAGACACATCGCTTTGTGGTCTTGGTCAAACTTCTCCAAACCCAGTGCTTTCAACCATCGAGAACTTTTACGATGAGTACGTAGAGCATGTTAAGGATCATAAGTGTCGTGCAGGTCAGTGTAAATCACTTATGCAGCATGTAATCGATCAGGAAGCTTGTGTTGGCTGTACTGCTTGTGTAAGAGTTTGCCCAGTGAATGCAATTAGTGGCGAACGTAAGCAGCCCCACTTTATCGATTCTAGTATCTGTATTAATTGTGGTGCTTGTGTGGAGAAGTGTAAATTTAGTGCCATTAACGTTATATAAATAGGGAGTAAGATAAATGGAAACAGTAAAACTTACCATAGATAATAAAGTAATTGAAGTTCCTAAGCGAACTACAATTTACAAAGCTGCTAAGCAGCTAGGGATTAACATCCCTGTGCTATGCTACATGGAGCTTAAGGATCTAAATATTGAGAACAAACCTGCAGGTTGCCGTATTTGTGTTGTTGAAGTAGAAGGACGTAGAAACTTAGCTCCTTCATGTTCAACCGACTGTACAGAGGGTATGGTGGTGAAAACACACACAATGCGTGTAATTAACGCTCGTAGAACAATTTTGGAACTCATTTTGAGTGATCACCCAAAAGATTGTTTGACTTGTGCCAAAAGCGGTCATTGCGAACTTCAAGACATGGCCATTAAGTTGGGCGTACGTCATATTCCTGGTCAGGAGTTTGCCGAGATGAGTACTTATAGAGTGGATACATCACCTTCAATTATTCGCGACCTCGACAAGTGCATTATGTGCCGTAGGTGTGAAATGATGTGTAACGATGTACAAACTGTGGGTGCGCTTAATGCATTTAACCGTGGATTCCAAGCGGCAGTGGCTCCTGCTTTCGAGCAAGATCTTGATAAGTCGCCATGTACATACTGCGGACAGTGTGTTGCAGTTTGCCCAACGGGTGCATTAACCGAGGTTGATCACACTCCAAAAGTGATCCGTGCTCTTGCCGATCCAACCAAAACGGTAATAGTTCAAACTGCACCAGCAGTTCGCGTTGCTTTAGGTGAGGAGTTTGGAATGAAGCCAGGTACTATTGTTACTGGAAAAATGGTGAATGCTCTTCGTCAGATTGGTTTCGACCATGTTTTCGACACCGATTTTGCAGCCGACCTAACCATTATGGAAGAGGGTACAGAACTTCTCGACCGCTTAACTCGCCACTTAGGTGGTGATAAGAATGTGAAGTTGCCCATTCTTACCAGCTGCTGTCCAGCATGGGTGAATTTCTTTGAGCACAACTTTAGCGATATGCTAGATGTTCCATCTACAGCTAAATCGCCACAGCAAATGTTTGGCGCTATTGCCAAAACCTACTTCGCCGATATGATGAAAGTTAAGCGCGAAGATTTGGTTGTGGTTTCGGTGATGCCTTGTCTTGCTAAGAAATACGAAGCTCAGCGTGACGAGTTTAAGGTAGATGGAAACCCAGATGTTGACTTCTCAATCTCAACTCGTGAGTTAGCACATCTTATAAAAGAGTTTAATATTGATTTTGCCAACCTTGAGGATGAGGATTTTGACCGTCCATTGGGAGAGTCAACTGGTGCAGCCGTAATTTTTGGTGCAACGGGTGGTGTTATTGAAGCCGCTACACGTACAGCATACGAGCTACAGACAGGTAAGAAACTAGAGAAAATTGATTTCAAACAGCTACGCGGAATGGAAGGAATTCGTTCAGCAACTGTTGATTTCAACGGCCTACCTATCAATATTGGTATTGCTCACGGCCTAGCTAATGCACGCCAATTGCTAGAGGAAGTACGCAGTGGAAAAGCTAATTACCATGCAATTGAGGTAATGGCGTGCCCAGGTGGATGTATAGGTGGAGGTGGTCAGCCACTACACCATGGTGATAGCGACATTATTAAAGCCCGTTTTGATGCTATTTACCGTGAGGATGCTGGTAAGCCTATCAGAAAATCGCATGAAAATCCATATATCATAAAGCTTTATGAGGATTTCCTTGGCAAGCCAATGAGCGAAAAGGCACACCACTTGCTACACACCCATTATTTTGATAAAGGAACTAAGGACGTTTACATTAAATTGGAGGATTAGTCATGTCACATGTTAAAGTTGAGCTAAAAAAGGAGGATGTTGCCAAGCTCAAGGAGATTTGCAAATCCTTCAACAATCAAGGTGGAGAACTTATAAACGTGCTACACCAAGCACAAACTCACTTTGGTTATTTGCCTGCAGAGGTTCAAGAAATTATAGCGTACGAGCTAAATATTGCCACAGCTAAAGTTTATGGAGTAGTAACGTTTTACTCTTACTTTTCCATGATACCTAAGGGGAAACATCCCATTAGCATATGTACTGGTACTGCTTGCTACGTGCGTGGAGCCGAAAAAGTAGTTGATGAGTTTAAGAAAGTTCTTAAACTTAATGTTGGCGAAACAACTGCCGACGGTAAGTTCTCATTAGGCTGTCTTCGTTGCGTTGGCGCCTGCGGTTTAGCACCTGTTGTGCTAATTGGCGAGAAAGTTTACGGTCGTGTTTCACCCGATGGAGTTAAGGCTATTCTTAAAGAATACGAATAACTAGCCGATAGCTAATAGTAATACAAAAAAGGGGATGTGCATTTTGCACATCCCCTTTTTTATCGACAAAACTCTGTCATCATTCTTTAAATAATTTAAACCTAGCCATTACCGTGCAAATAGCAATTCTCTATATTTTGGCATTGGCCACATCTCATCATCAACAATCATTTCAAGTTTATCAATATGGTACCTAATGCCTTCTAGGTAAGGCTTAACTTTAGTATCATAAAGATGCGCTCGCTCGGTTAAGTCTTTTTCCATATTGGCCACTTTGCGCGCTTCGGTCATATCACGAACCTTATTTTTGATGTTTTGAATGTGTTGAGAGGTTTCTTTAATAAGAGCCAGCCTGTCGTCCATTAGCTCATCGTAGTCGGCATCACCACTAAATACATCTTTCAATCCTTGGGCATTCTTAATCAATGTGTTCATATACCTAATTACAGTGGGGATAATATGGTTCAAAGAGAGATCTCCTAGTACGCGTGACTCTATCTGAATTTTTTTAGTAAACTTCTCCAATTCCACTTCCACTCTGGCTTCCAGTTCTTTTTCAGAAAAAACCCACGTGTCACCAAATACCTTAACCGATTTCTCTTTTAAATAGGCTTTAATTCCTTCGGGAACGCTCGAGATATTTGTTAGCCCTCTACGTGCGGCTTCTTCTACCCAATCTTGACTATAGCCATTCCCATCAAAGCATATTGATTTAGTGTCTTTAATATATTGTTTTAGAATTTGCAAAATTGCCTCATCTTTTTTTACACCATCTTCAATCAAAGTGTCCACCTCTACCTTAAAGTTTTTAAGCTGGTTGGCCATGATGGTATTTAGTACAATAAATGCCGATGCACAATTGGCTGATGAGCCAACTGCCCGAAACTCAAAACGATTTCCAGTAAACGCAAAAGGCGATGTGCGGTTGCGATCCGTGTTGTCCAATAGTATTTCGGGTAGTTTTCCAATATTTAATTTTATTGATGTTTTCTCGTCTGGCGTCATTTTTGAGTCGGGCACAGTTTGCTCCAGTTCGCTTAGCACGCGTGTTAGCTCATTTCCTAAAAAGACGGAGATAATAGATGGCGGCGCTTCATGAACACCCAACCTATGCATATTGCTGGCGTTTAGAATGCTGGCCAACAGGATATCCTGGTGGTTATATACCGCTTTCATTGCATTTAAGAGGAAAGTAAGGAACTGGGTATTTGTACGCGGGTTTTTTCCGGGTGAAAACAGATTTATGCCTGTATCTGTTGTTAGCGACCAGTTACTGTGTTTTCCAGATCCATTAATATCCTTAAAAGGTTTTTCATGAAAAATAACGCGAAAATTATGCCTTCTCGCCACACGCTTCATCACATCCATAATTAGCTGGTTATGGTCATTGGCCAAGTTGGCTTCCTCAAAAATAGCAGCCACTTCAAACTGATTGGGAGCCACCTCATTATGGCGTGTTTTTATTGGAATTCCAAGGGTATAAGCCTCATGTTCAAAATCTTCCATATAGGCTATGGCTCTTTCGGGAATTGAACTAAAGTAGTGGTCGTCTAGCTGCTGATCCTTAGAGGAGGAGTGCCCCATTAGGGTACGGTCGGTGAGCACCAAGTCGGGACGAGCCATAAAGAGGCCTTCGTCTATCAAGAAATACTCTTGCTCCCAACCTAAATTACAGGTTACCTTAGTGGCTGTTTTATTAAAATACTGACAAATATCCAATGCCGCTTTCTCTACCGCCGAAAGGGCTTTTAGCAATGGCATTTTGTAATCCAATGCCTCGCCAGTGTATGAAACGAAAACAGTGGGTACACATAAGGTTGTTCCCACAATAAATGCTGGAGATGATACGTCCCATGCGGTGTAGCCTCTTGCTTCAAAAGTGTTTCGAATTCCACCCGAAGGAAAGCTGGACGCATCAGGTTCTTGCTGAACCAATAGTTCTCCACTAAAACTTTCCACTACGCCTCCATCTTTATCAGTTACTATAAAGGCATCATGCTTTTCAGCTGTGGCATCGGTAAGAGGGTGAAACCAATGAGTGTAGTGTGTGGCCCCGTTCTCTATGGCCCACGTTTTCATTCCCAAAGCTATTTGGTCTGACATTTTTCTGTCAATCTTTATTCCCTTCTCAATGGCTTCTGTTACATGCTCATAAGCCTCTTTCGAAAGGTGCTTTTTCATTTTTTGTTTATCAAAAACATTTTTGCCAAAATAGCTGGAGGTTAATGTGCCCAAATTTTCGGGATATATGGGTTTACGGTTGAGAAGTTCCTTCAGTGCTAGAAATCTTAGTGTGGCCATAATTATTATCATTATTTTAAGAACGATACAAATATCAGTATTTTTTATGGGTGCACCCCCTTTATTTTGTGTTAATTTTTGTTTTTATGATGTTTTTAGTTTTACACCCCTATTATTTACGGGGTAATTATTTTTTAGTGTGTTTTGTTGAAATAATTTTGGAAGTGTTTTTATAGACTGAAATGCTTGAAATCATTTTTACACAGCCACTTCCTAAGCATAGATTTTTGTGCTAGCTAATACTTTACTATTATCTGCGATATTTTTTGCAGTAATTATTGGTTGATTGGGTGCTTAAGTTTGCTTAACCACAAAAAGAGTGGTTTATCTGATAAGTTTGCTGTGTTTTCGTATTCAATTTTAAGCATTTAACCTTTAAATAAGTGAATGCGAAGTGAGATTGGAGGGAGTTAATGAAAATTCCTTGAAAACCTCCCCAAGGGTTTCGTTAAAGTTATCGTTGCTTCGTATCTTTAAACCCAAGCCACGCAATATTTCCATTTCCTCCGCAATCAGAGTGTAGTTGAGTTTATAAAATATGGTAATACCTGCGAGCATTACCCATTAATGGCGAAGGAGGATTACAGGATGAGCTTTAAAGGAAATAGTGGTCGACAGTTTTAATGAGCTGTTTACAGTCGTGGTTGCTTCCCTTACAAATAGATGAATCAATAAAACGAATAAAATCACGCTAAGCAATGGAAGCTATTTTACTATACTTTCTAGAGGTTACGGTAGCCAAATTTTTTTTAGTTCAGCTTGCTTAAATAGAAGTTAACTATGCTTAAAACCAATTATTGTGTGGCTATTATATTTACTTAGTAAGAAGACCATCAAACGTACCTTGTTAATTCAAAACTCATTGTTTTTCTTGTAAACATTCCACGTGTTAAATTGTTACAAACACAAGTTTGTGATGGTCGCTTAAGTTGTGGGAAATAGGAAGAGTAAAATAAATATCTTATTCACTATTAAATACTTAACAGAGGGTGTTGTTTGCATATGATAAAATTCACCCTTTAAACCTAACCAAATATATTTCTTTGTGGTTGAAATCAAAGAACTTAATCGAAATAAATTTTAATAAAATTAAAAGACACGAAAAATGAACAACGCGGTTTACAATTTTCCGTTACCCGATAATGAGAAAATTTATGATTATTTGAAGGGTAGCCCTGAGCGTACTGCTTTAGAAGCTGAACTTAAAAGGCAATCGTCCATAGAGGTTGAGATACCCCTAATTATTGGCGGCAAGGAGATTCGTACGGGGAATATTGGTAAAGTGGTTATGCCACACAACCATAGCCATGTTTTGGCTACCTACCATAAGGCAACGCCCAAAGAGGTTAATATGGCCATTGAAAGCGCTGTAAAAGCTCAAAAAATTTGGTCGAACCTATCATGGACCGTTAGAGGCTCCATTATAATAAAAGCTGCAAATCTGATTGCTACAAAGTATCGTTATCTTATTAGCGCATCAACAATGCTTGGACAGAGTAAAAATATTTACCAATCTGAGATTGATGCAGTTTGCGAATTAATTGATTTTCTGAAATTCAACGCTTCTTTTGCAACTAATGTCTATAGTACGCAGCCTAAATCTGCATTTAACCAGCTTAACAAGATGGAATTTCGGGGCCTCGAGGGCTTTGTTTTTGCTGTTAGCCCATTCAACTTTACCTCAATTGCTTCAAACCTAAATATGGCCCCTGTAATGATGGGCAATACAACGGTTTGGAAGCCTGCAACCACATCACTACTATCTAATTACTACCTAATGAAGGTATTTATGGAGGCTGGTTTACCCGATGGAGTAATTAATTATGTGCCTGGCACTGGTTCTGTTATTGGTAACGAGGTACTGAATTCTCCCGATTTAGCAGGTATTCACTTCACAGGCTCTAACGGCACATTTAATTCCTTATGGCAAGGGGTGGCTAATAATTTAACTAAATATAAGTCGTACCCACGCCTAGTTGGTGAGACCGGTGGTAAAGATTTTATTTTTGCTCACCCTACGGCCGATGCTTTTCACGTTGCGCTAAGTGCAGTGCAGGGAGCGTTCGAGTATCAAGGGCAAAAATGTTCAGCAGCTTCTCGTATGTATGTCCCCAAATCGCTTTGGCCTAGCATTAAAAAGCATGTAATTGAAATGACTGAGGATATTAAGGTGGGGGATGTAATGGACCCTCAAAACTTTATGAATGCTGTAATTGATGAAAAATCCTTCGATACCATTGCAAGCTATATCGATTATGCCAAATCGTCAAACGAAGCTGAAATAATTACTGGAGGAACCTACGATAAATCTATAGGTTATTTCGTTCGCCCAACGGTTATTGTAACAACTAACCCCCGCTTCAAGTCTATGGAAGAGGAGATTTTTGGCCCGGTTCTAACTGTTTATGTTTACGAGGATAAGGATTTGGATAAGACCCTTGAACTTTGTGACACAACTTCGCCGTATGCACTTACAGGGGCAATTTTTGGTAGAGATAGGGTAGAAATGGGTAGGCTTTGCGAAAAACTTCGTTATGCAGCTGGTAATTTCTACATTAACGATAAACCAACGGGTGCGATTGTAGGGTTACAGCCTTTTGGCGGCTCACGCGCATCTGGTACAAACGATAAGGCGGGTGGTGAGTTTAACCTTATAAGATGGGTAAGTCCACGTACTATTAAAGAGACATTTGTTCCTGCAACCGATTACCGCTATCCATATATGAGGGAGTAGTAGGTTTATTTATAATAATAAGAATGCGGTTTTGCTCATTGTAGCAAAACCGCATTTTTTATTGTGATATGGTAACCCAACTGTTTATGTGTAATTTAGGATTAAATGTGGCTTAGTTAAGTTTGCCAACCAAGCCCCTTCCCAAAAGCTAACAGCCTGTCATTCTGAGCGGAACATAGTGAAGCGAAGAATCTATACTATAAAACAATGTTTTTACCGGACAATAGTGATATAGAATGATAAATTAGCGTAAGATGCTCGTCCTCAACGAGGTCGTTTAGCAAAGCAAAACGATAAACGCTATAAACATGCAATCACAAAGGGGCATAATTGCTTGAAACGAATATTTTTTTTATAACAGCACAAGATTTGTTTATCGGAGAACAGTGATTTTATATGACATCTGTATGAAATATGATTTTTATTATTGAATAGTACGCATATCGCTTGTATATTTGTATCCTATCGAAAAACGTTAAAAAATAAATAACATACCATATAAAACCTTTCGCAATGGATAATATATTTTTAAAAGTAGCAGATTTTTATAAGGATAGCCGAGGCTCGGCTATGTGTATAGTTACAAGCAACAGCGGCTCTGTACCAGGGAAAATAGGCGCAAAAATGGTTGTTTTTGAGGACGGCTCAATTGAAGGTACCGTAGGGGGTGGCGCAGTTGAGAGTAAAACAATTGAGGAGGCACTGGAGGCTATTCGTACACAAAAACCTGTACATAAAGAATACGACCTGGGCAAAGATTTTGCGATGAACTGTGGTGGCAATGTGAGTATCTATATTGAACCCTTTTCAAAACCAGCTAAACTATACATATTTGGTGCGGGGCATATTGGGAAAGCATTAGCTCAGTACGCACCTGATTTGGGCTTTGAAACCGTAGTTATTGATTGGCGAAATGATATATTTGAGAATCCCGAAGATATAAAGTATAAGCAGCTCTGTAAGCCATACCTAGAGGCAGTAGATGATATTCCTTTCGATACGTCAACGTATATTGTAATTGTAACCCCAAACCATGAGATGGATGAGGATATACTTGCAGCAGTTGGAGCTAAAACCGCTGCTTATATTGGTTTAATTGGGAGCAAGAGGAAAATTGCAACACTAAATGAAAGGTTTAGGCGCGATAGTATTCTTACCGACGAAGAATTGGAAAAGATAGATATGCCGATTGGGATAAAATTTAATGCAATTGCTCCCAAAGAGATTGCCATTAGCATTCTCGCCAAAATTATTCATGTTAAAAACTCGTAATGTTTACTGAAAATACTCATGTTTTCACTTCTGTATTTTCCAGATAACAGATAAAGAACCAGCATAATGATATTAGATAAAACTTTTGATTTTCTTAAAACCAACCATAAAAACCTTGTCGAAAGCCTTAGAGTAGAAGAGTTTAGGTGCGGAGCCCATATGAGCGCCGTGAAACTTTCTGATGGTAGCTATGGGGTTGTAAGTACACTTATGGATGCTGAACACCAGTGTGTTAAGGGTGTTCGTGATTTTGGTGATTTTACCCCTGCAAAAATTTCAGGGCAACCCGTATTGAGCCTGTTTGAAACGACAAAAACTTCAGGCTTAATAAGCACTTTAAAGGTTGCTGTGCTAAATGCAATATCTTCAACTATAATTTCAAAAGGCAAGTATAAAATTATTGAGGATGCTGACCCCATCGATATGATTGATTTGCATTCCAATAAAACAATTACGATGGTAGGAGCCTTCAATACCTATATCAGGAAAATACCAGCTGAAACTAATCGCTTGCACGTTTTAGAATTGAATGAGAACGCCCTGGCAAATGGATTCGAGAAATACTATGTGCCTGCCGATGAGTATAAAAGTGTATTACCCAAATCTGACATTGTAATTATTACAGGCTTAACCTTAGTTAATAGCACTATAGATAATTTGCTAACTGCCATTTCTCCTGGAACTCAAGTTATTGTAACAGGCCCTTCGAGTAGTTTGATACCCGATATTCTGTTTCAAAATAAGGTGAATATTATAGGCTCAACCAGGATAGTGAACCCTGAATTGTTGTTTCAACTGATTAGCGAGATGGGTAAACCGTTTCATATTTTCAAATACTGTGCTCAGAAAATTTGTATCATGAATGAATAGAGAATACAATATCAGTGAAAGGTGGATCAAGGCTTCAGTTATTGGAACAATCTGGGCAGCGTCTGAAATTGTATTCGGAAGTTTTTTGCATAACCTCCGCATACCCTTTAGTTCTAATGTTTTAACGGGCATTGGTCTTATTATTTTAATTTCTACAAGTTACAAATGGACTGAAAAAGGGCTTTACTGGCGAGCAGGATTGATTTGCGCCCTGATGAAGACTATGTCTCCCAGCGCAGTAATTTTTGGCCCTATGGTTGCCATCCTCAGCCAGTCGCTTATTCTTGAGTTTTTTACAAGAATAGCGGGGAAAAGATTTTTGGGATTCGCCCTGGGTGCAATGTTTGCCATGTCATGGAATCTGGTTCATAAAATAATGAACCTGATAATCTCCTATGGTTTTAATCTGGTTAATGTCTATTCAGATTTGTTGAAGTATGTACAAAAGCAGCTTAACACCAATATGGACCTTGTATGGTCCCCAATATTCGTGCTGATTCTGATATATTCCTTATTGGGTTTATTTTCAGCAATCATTGGAATGAGAGTGGGTAAGCGACTTATTTCGCAACCTTCAGAAAAAAGATTAAGCAACCATAACGGCTCAAGCAAACCCTTTTCAGGTAAAATACAGGATTTTAATTATTCAATACTTTGGCTGGTAATTAATATCTTTTTTATGGTTACCGCATTTATGCTTTTAAGTTATGCGCCCTGGTATATTTGGAGTTCAGCAATTGCAGTAATTGCAATAATTTGGATATTGCGTTACAAGAGGGCGCTAAGAAAACTGTCGAAGCCAAGCTTCTGGGCTTATTTCGTGATAATAACTATGCTCGCTGCGTTTGTTGTGACTAAAATCCAGTCTGATAACTTAATGCAAGGCCTTCTTTTTGGTATTCAAATGAATTTCAGGGCCATTACTGTTGTTTTGGGCTTTTCCGTTTTGGGAACAGAATTATACAATCCCAGAATAAGAGAACTTTTCCTTAAAACTTCTTTTAAACAGCTGCCACTGGCACTGGAACTTTCATTCGAAAGCCTGCCCTTAATGATTGCCAGCGTGCCGGAACTTAAGGTGATTATTCGAAATCCTGTTCAGTTAATTTACCAAGTAATTTCGCAAATCGAATATCGACTTGATGAGCTAAAAAATAAGCTGACGCGTAAAATTTATATAATTACGGGTTCCATTGGTGAAGGAAAAACCACCCAAGTTCAAAAAATAGTTAGCGAGCTGCAAAGCAGGGGCATACCTTTAAGTGGCGTTTATTCACCACGTATTATGGAACTTGGACAAACAACTGGTTATGATGTTGTTGATATTCAGTCGGGCAGGCGAGAACCTTTTTTGAGGCTTGCAGAAAATGAAAATTTCGAAAGGATTGGTCGATATAGTATTCTGCCAGAAGGATATAACTTTGGTCGTACAGCGTTAAAAAACTCAAGTATAGATAATAACAGGCTGGTTATAATTGATGAGGTGGGAAAGCTAGATCTTGACAATCAGGGTTGGGCTGAAAGTATTGCCGAACTGGTTAATAGTTCTCAATTTCTGGTATTTGCAGTTCGCGACACATTTGCCGAGCTGGTAATAAATAAGTGGGATTTAAAGGATTATTCAGTTTTTAAAGTTTCGGACAACCCCCACCAGCTAGTAAGTGAGCTACTTATTCGTCAACTTTCATAGGCAGTTTTTTTTCTTATTGCTAGGGTTTAAACCATTTGTTGTAATCCTCGGGAGTGTTGAGGTTCCGTAGTACGCTATCATCGGTTACGCTAACTGGGATTTTTGGGAATTGTATTAAGATGTCCCGAAGGGTAAAATCCAAATCGCTTGTTGTAAATATTTTGTCAGTTATCTCTTTTGATAAAAGAACAGGGTGACCACCCTTCCCGTTGTTCGTGGGTGAACACCAGCACCCAGGCTTCCTTTGCGCCCATAGTTTTTCTACAACCGTAGCACTTACAAAAGGGTTATCAACATTATGAATAAAGCAGTAATCGCTCTTATTTAAAGCATTTACCCCTGTTCGTATTGAATATAATCTGCCCCAATCAGGGTGGTGATTAACTACAAATTCTACGTTTGAGGGCAGGGAAAATTTTTTACAAGAAGGCTCAATTTTCTCGTTAATCATACATACTATTTTTGAGCTACCTACCTTTATAAACTCGCTGATTATCTTCTCAATAAAGGTTGTCGAATTGTCCCAGTTCAGTAGGGCTTTGGGTCTCCCCATTCGTTCCGAGAGTCCTGATGATAAAATTATGGTTGAAAAATTGCTGTTCATTTTATTTATGTGTTACCATTACAAAAATGGTGATTTAATTAATTGTTAATCGTCTTTTTCGCCTGTTTGTAAAAGGGTCGGTTGTACCGTACTTAATATCAATGCGAACCTCTTTAGGCAGAATCGATTTTAAAATAGTTGGGTCAATACATTGGGTTGCATCTATTGTAATTTGCAGGGTTGTTTTTCCCTTTTCGTTTGAAATAGAAGCAGCGAACCCGCGAATAAGGCTGTTTGTAAAAAGGATTTTATCTAGCTGAAGAATGCTTATGATTTTGTTTTTTGTAATTGGAAAATTGTCTGATATGCGCCCCTCTATACTACCCAAACGATGAAGATTGCTACCGCATTTGCACTGTTCGGTTAATAATCTGGATATATTACCCGTTTTGTAACGAATAAGCGGCATCGCTTCGTTTGAGAGGGTTGTTATAACTATCTCGCCAGCTTTGCCCGGCAGTGCAGGTTTTTGGGTTTTGATATCAATAATCTCTAAAATATTATGGGCATCACGAAAGTGTAAATCGTTGCTATCATTACAATTTACGGCAACTCCATAGCCAAACTCAGTATGGCCATAGTGTGTAAATACATTGCATTTCCAAGCCTTCTTAATGCCGTTTATTGCCGATTGGGGTGCAATGTCGGCGGCTAGAAGTACGCTCTTAGGTCGCATTTCAGGAGCTGTACGGCTCATATAAAGCAATTCGGCTGGCATGCCAACAAGGCAATCCGCATGTTTGGAAACTTCAATTGCATCTTTTACACTTTTGAGAGGTTTTGATATTTCAGAGGTTACACCAATTTGTGAGAGACTCTCTTTTAGCAGGGAGCCCAGGCTGTTTTCAGTCCTGTTGGAGATTAATATTTGTACCCTATCCCCTTTGCTTACCATTGTGCTCATCCCCACTGAAAAGAACTCTTTCGTTCTTTCGAGGTCAGATTTTGAGAAGAAAATCCGTTTTCTTAACGTGGTTGTTCCCGAGTTTGCCAGAGTAGTTACCCTTACAACATCGTTTTGAGGAATTGCAAGGAATGCAAGCGGGTCATTTGCAATATCAGAGGGTAAGGTGAACGGTAAATCTGTGAGTTGCATTGATGGGGCAATTCTTTCCTTGTAAAACCGAGTGTTTTTCGTGGCGTAATCAATCACACCCCTGAGTCTTTCCCTTTGCCACATTCGGAGTTTAGAGGGAGTTAAATTATCAGTAAGTCCGCTCTTTTGTGCAACCCATAAATGAACAGGCGATATCATTTTAGCCACATTTTTTTGCAACAATAAGACAGTACCCACACTTTACCTCTTTTAACTTTTCGGGACAAACTCCTAAATCGCAATAAAAAGCCTTAGCTCCTTGATCGAATATCATTTGCCCCCACATTGTTCTAAGTTCAGTGGAATAATCCTCGAATAGTTCCACGCAAAAATTACTGTCCTCTAGTTTTTGTATAATATCCTCTTTAGTCTCAACTAGCCCAATGCAGCTACCATTAATAAGGTTTGTTTTACCCCGCGCATATAAAACAGAAATTATCAGTTTTCCTGCAGGTTTTAGCACCTCAAAGCACCTTTTTAGTACAGTTTTCTGCTCGTCCATTAGGTTAAAACTGCACTCCATTATTATGCCATCCATTGATGAATTTTGAAAAGGCATTGTTTCTGCTAGGCCAACTAAAAGGTTTTTTTGTGAGTTTATATTTGCAGGGTTTCTGTCAATTCCAAATGCTTCAAAACCTTTGCCTGTAAGGTAATCAACCGTGGCGCCCTGACCACAACCGAGGTCGAGAATTTTTGCTCCTTTGTCGAATGCGCAGAAAGATATTGCACGGTTTGTTATTTCAAACCCGCCGGGCCTTTTTATACTCTTAACTATTGTTCCCATCCTGAAAGATAATAGGAGCAGAAAGGAATGAACTTTTCATTGTCGTATACATGCAGACTACACTTTCGTAGCCTTGAAAAATCTATATTTCCTGCATCCTGAAAAAGCATTGAGGTTATGGTGAAACTTTGACTCTTTGCAATTTTCAGAAAATAATCCATATCGTGTATATTTCCACAGCACGGTTTGGGCGTATTTTGTGGCGATGCGCTTTTTAAAACGATAGGTTTAAAAGCATCAGTTTTTATTGATGCAGGTCTCTCCCAGCGCCTACCAATGAATTCCCTATTTCTATCAGCAGGGTTAACTGTGGGGTTTGGCTCTTTTTCTAATTTATGAAAATTTTGAAGTGGAACAACACTGCCGTTGTGTATTACAAAATCACCGTGAAAACTACACAGAGGGTGGTAGCATGACGATGGCAGAAGGTTTTCTGCCTTAATAATATTTTTGGATTGACTCTCAATTTCATAAATAAGCTCATCAATTGTAATACGGTCGTTGTTTGATGGCATTCTCGGGATTCTACCAAAAAAACTTACTGGCTGAAAGTGAACGCCACGCACGTGGGGTATTCGCTCGAGCGCGTAATTTATGATTTGCCCAATGTTACTTACATTAACATCTCTTACTAGGGTTGCAACAAGGGTAACTCCTATATTAAACTCTGCACAGTTCTCAATGGCTTTTTGTTTAACTGAAAGTAGTGGCTTGTTGCGTAGCTTCTCGTAAATAGCATCTTCGGTTCCATCGAATTGTAGAAAAACGAATGATAGCCCTGCTTCGGCAAGATCTTTTACCAGCTTCTTGTCTTCTCCCAAAAGCACGCCATTGGTGTTGAGCTGAACATACTTTGCACCTGCTTGCTTTGCAGTTCGCACTATTTCAACAAGGTCTTTTCGTACCGTTGGCTCGCCACCGCTAAGCTGTACCAACGATTTACCTTTGCTTACTAAGTTGTAGAGAGATTTTTTAATTTCGTCGAAAGAGGGGTCGTTCGCACCATTTTCAGGGTCGGCAAAACAGAAATTACAGTCTAGGTTGCATCTATCTGTAATATTTAATACAACACAGCATGTACTATTCAGATGATCAGCACAGAGTCCGCAGCCAGTTGGGCATTGCAAACCTTCGGGTAGTTCTGGCTCGTCAATGTTTATCCATTTATTGATATCGTAATGGCCGCGCCAAATAATCGTTTCAAACGTGCCATGATCACTACAGGTTTTCTTTAAGAATATTTCCTTGCCTCTGCTTACACGTGCTGCAGCTATTGGTTTTAGGCATATAGGACAAACACTTTTAGTGTTATAAAGAAGTTTTTCATCAACCATCCCTACTTATCTTCCAATTGCATTTCAACTTCTGACATTCTGCCCTTTACAAATTCCTCCGATAAATATACCATACCACATTGGGGGCATTTAGGTAGGTCGGTAAAGAAACTATGACCAAGGTAAGAGAAATTGGTTCTTTTTAGTTCAAGCTCCTTATTGCATTTACTGCAGATAAGTTTTTCTGTGTCGGCCATATCTTAATCCTCAATTTTCATTCGATGACAATATGCGTTAATAAGCTCATAGTTAGCCTCTTTAGTGGTGCGGTAAACAGCCCATATGGTCATATTGCCAATTTGCATATATCCTGTATATATGTCTTTTGCAGGGTCGTATATTTTATTGCCACTCTGTTCACATTCAGCAATCACTTTTTGAATATCTGATTCCAGAATATACTCATTATTCAATTTTTCTTTAAGCTTTTCAGGGATTTGAATAACCATATCTTCATTTTTTATGGTGAACTGTTCATTCCAAAACTCACTTAATACCTGTTGCCTAAGCAATAGTCGGTTATACCTTCTTTGTGATATTGAGGGCAGTGTTTCGCGTGATTTTTGCTCAAGGTTAAATAAAACATCGAGTATATGCCAAGTCTGTTTTCCTTCTCTTGTGAAAATATCTCTGCAGTTTGAGCAGTAGGTGATGTATGGATTATCGTTTTGTGCAATTCGTTTTTGTGCTGTATAACGCGCATACGGAGGGTTTGCAATGGCTACCTGACCACCATAACTACAGCATTCGGCCATCTTTCCTTCCATAGGCAATGGCTCTAGCTTAAATCCTACTTTGGTTGCCATTTTTCGGATACTGTTTTGCAGTTCAGGCTCGTGTCGACTGGCGCACGGGTCAAAAACAGAAGCAGCTATCTCTTTGAATTTATTGTTAACAGTAATGTCTTTTTCCTCAATTAAATCGTATAGGAAGATGCCCTTTATTTCAGGTAAATAATCCTGAAACATCTTTTTACACATGGGGCAAGCAAATATTGCAGTTGGTTTACCAAGGCTTATCCAATTTTCTTTTATCTGTTGCATCGTCCTGTTGTGGATAGGTTCATCGCCTGCCCAATCGGCAGGTGCGCCACAACAATTTAGCATTAATGCAGTATCAGGAAAACGACTGGTTAAGAACCTGTAGCTGCTTAGTACATATTCAGGATCAGATGCTCCCAGCTGGCAGCCAGGGAAAAAGAAGTAGCTGCTTTTGCTATACCCCTCAGGTAATTTTGTTAAGGCAGCATCCGAGTTAGAGAATTCCATATCTCTAAGAAAGAATTCATGAAACGCCCAAGGCATTTTGTCTTTCTCACGCATTGTGCGATGACTCTCGAGTAGGAATTTACCAACATCAATATTTACGGGGCATACCTCTTTGCATAAGCCACACTGATTACACGTTGCAATTAACCTTGTTGCTATTGATGCGTCTCCATCTAGCGAACTTGGAACTATAGTGATTTCAACCTCTTCGGTTACCCTGCGAGGAAATTTATCAAAGTAACTCAGAAGGGGAGAGTAGTGATTGCAGGCATCGCATTTGCATTTTAGGCATCGCTTTGCTTCTGCAATGGTTTCTTCTTTAGAATATAAATCGGCATTTGCCGGTAGTATAGCATCATTTGGTATTATCCTAATAGCATCGAGGGTAAGTTTTGTACCCTTTTCGGCTTCAGGTTGATTCATTTTGCCAATTTTGAGATACCTCTCAATGGCGTTGGAAACTTCGAGCCCCTGAGCGATAGCCTGCATAGTGTTTGCACCGGTAATTGACCCACCAATAAATACACCCTGTGCCGAAGTGGCGTAAGCACCATCGTTACTGCGGAGTAGTCCAAAATCACTGCCACCCTTACCCGTGGCAATAAATATGGCATCAAAATCTAGCTCTTTTAAATCATTTATTTCACTGTTTAAAACCAGCGAATATGATTCGAAAGAAAATTGTAACTCAATATCTTCAAGGAAAATTTTAGAATCAGCTACATCATATAGGTGTCCGCCTATCTTATCCGATTTTTCGAAAATCGTAACATCATACTTTCTTGTTGATAGTCTCAGTGCGCATGCTAACCCGCAAATACCTCCTCCGATAATTGCAATTCTTTTATCCTTTAGAGGCATGTTGAATTGGTCGGGGTTAGTACTGCGTGCATACTTCATAGCTGCTTTTTCGAGCAACCTTAATGATATAGCTCCGCCATTATCCTTTAACGGACAAACCAACTTACATGGTTCATGACATAAAGAACTTACTATTCCGGGAAATCCAACAGCATGCTGATAGGTTTTATAGGCTGCATTGAATCGTCCTTGTTGCAACTTACCTATAAAATCAGGCACATCAATATTGAACGGACATTCAGCACCGCAAAATGCCCGTTCAAATTGTAAGCAATCAACTACCAGATCATTTAAGTATGACATAGTTTAGAAGAATCTTTCGCCAGCGCCTGATCCGAGAGGTTTAAAGAAGTCATCTCCACCAAATGGAACTGGATTTGCTTTGATGTCTTCAAGCTCATCATATAGTTCAGCACCTAGGAAATATTTCTTGGGTGGTTCAATCTTACTTCCAGCTGCAATCTTATCAAGCCCTTCTTTTACTTTTTCTTTTGTTGCTGGCAATGTATAAATTCTCACACCGCACGCGTTATTTATAGCATTTAAAACAGCCATATGACCTGATGACTGGAATGCCTCTGAAGCACCCGATGATCCGAAAGGACCAGTTTTGTCATCACTCTCATGGTAAAGAACCTGTATATCATCTGGGATATCTTTAATATAAGGTACTCCGCTACTGGCGATATTGGTGTGTTTTTTAACATCGTCATAATTCTCAGAAAGGGCAAAACCTATACTGTGTGAGATACCACCGTATGCTTGTCCGTTCACTGCATCGATATTACCCACCTTGCCAACATCGGCTACGCAAACAAAGCGTTCAACCGTTGTTTTTCCTGTTTTTGTATCAACAGCAACTTCGGCCATATTCAGTGCATAGGTAAATGCAGGTGTTGGATCGCCGATACCAGTGTTTGGATCGAGACGAGTTAGACCCTTTGTAACTATGTTCATAAATTTACCTTCATATACAGTATCTATGCCTTCAGCTTTCATCTCATCATAGGTTCTGTAAGTGCCGTCTTTCTTTTTCATGGCATCCAGTAATTTACCGGCGGCAACAATAGTGGCATGACCATTCATATAGTGAGAACGGCTTCCTGCTGACATACCGCTGTCGGGGCAAATTTTTGTATCACTCTGCACAAGTTTAATCTGTTCTGGAGTGAGTTTTAGAGGTTTAAGAGCCTCTAGAGCAACCATTAGCGATCCTACGTCACCACCCTGACCAAGGTCTTGCCAAGTATCGTATTTGGTGATAGTATTATCGGAATTGAGTTCTAGCCTTATTGTTGCAGTATCGGTTGGACCCTCAGACACGTTAAACCCTCCCCATGATATACCAACTCCACGACGCACTTCAGGAGTATCCTTCTCTTTAGCTTCTTTAACAGCCCTATCATAAAGAGGCTTTAGCATCTTCATCATACCCTCCATTGGGTATAGTCTGAAAGCGCAACTATTGATATTGGTTTCACCCACACGGGCAATATTTCTCCAGCGGAACTCAAATGGGTCTATCCCTGCCTTTTCGGCTAGCATATCCATTAGTGCTTCACTAAGGGTATAGGCCTGAGGAGAGCCGTAGCTTCTGTATGCTGTTCCGAAATTATGGTTGGTAACCGCAACACGTGAAATTCCGGCTACATTAGGTATGCTGTATGGGAAGAAAGCAAAACGAGCCTGCTTGCTAATAATATCATCACCTCCAAAGTAGTATGCTCCCTGATCCATTCCATATTCAAACTCAACTGCTGTTAGTTTCCCGTTCTTATCACAGGCAGCACGACCGTTTGAGTGGCTTGGACGACGTTTTCCGGAGAAATGCTGATGCTCTTCATAAGTCATCGAAAGGGCAACGGGCTTTTGAGTTACAACTGCAGCAGCTGCGGCTAAACAAAGGTCACCAGCGTTGGTTGACCAGCCAAAACTACCACCTGTTGGATTTAGAATAACCCTAATTTTATCTTTTGATAAACCAACTGAACTTCCGATACGACCAATAGAGGAGTACACACCCTGAGACTTACACTGGATTGCCAGCAGACCATCCTCATCAAAATAAGCCTGAACGGTATCGCCTTCAATTGAAAGGTGAGGTTCACGTGTTGAGTGGAAACTTCCGCCTACGCTAAAATCAGATTTGTCAATAGTATCAGATACTTTAATAGGATCTTCAAGCCCTACGCCTTTTAATACAGGCTGCATTGAGAAGATATTGGGTGTATCTTCATGAATGCGAATTGCATTGGGCATAACAGCATCAAGATAATTAAGATACTCAGGCAGTTTCTCAATTTCTACTTTTACTTTGGCAGCAGCAGCGCGTGCGTGGTCTTTGGTGTCAGCACATACAAGGGCAACAGGGTCGCCATAGCGGTATATTTTATCTTCGCAAAGTACTTTACGGCTAGGCACAAGAGAGGTGGAGCGCTCATGGAAGTTACCTTCGGCCATTGTATTGGATCCGCCTGCATCTTTAATGTCTTGAGCAGTAATGATTTTTACAACGCCAGGCATTTTCTCTGCTTCGCTGGTATCAATTTTTAATATTTTTGCATGATGCGCAATTCTAGGCTGCACCATAACAACCTTCAGGGTTTCGGCAGGCATTTTAAGCTCCTGATCGTCGCCATAGTCAGCAAGGCCGCAAACTTTTGCCAAAGCACTTGGCCTAAGTATTGGTTGTCCGTAGTATTCGCCGTCTTTCGGGTTCTTATAAGAAATTTCTTCAATTGTCTTTTCACCGCGCATAACTTCGGCAGCCATCATTACAGCATCTACTAGCTGTTTGTAACCAGTACAGCGGCACACGTTTTTGTGCTTTTGAAACCAGTCGCGAACCTCTTCCCGGGTAGGGTTAATATTTTCCCCTAATAGTGCGTAGGTAGATATAATAAAGCCAGGGGTGCAAAAGCCACACTGAACGGCGCCAGCATTAATCCACGCTACCTGAATGGGGTGAAGGTTTGCTGGTGTACCTATTCCTTCAATTGTTACTACTGAGCTGTAATCCTCAACGTTGCGCATCTTTTTTGTACATGAGCGTACAAGCTTACCGTTTAGAATAAGCGAGCATGAGCCGCAGACTCCTACGTTACATCCTACCTTGGTTCCTGTTAGGCCCATACGTCTTACAACATCAGCTAAAGTATCTTTATCTGGATTGCAGATAAGCATACGGTTTGCTCCGTTGATGTTTAGCCAGGTTTTTCTTAATTTCATAAAAAATCCTCCCTATTAAATTGGTTTAAGTTTATAATTCTTCTTCGAGATAAGTGATTACTGTTTCTAGAAATTTTGGGCAAGTTCTTTGAAAATGGGGCGATTTTGCCATCAGCTCTGCGCCACTTAGGTTAGCCATATCAAGATCAACAAGCTTGTTACACAAACTTGTGCCATGAATATTTTCGAAAGTTTCGATTAGTTCACGGGTTTTTTCGTGCGATAACCTTTTGCCCTCTATGTCGGCAACTTTTGTTGTGCCATACTTAAGTCCAATAACCATTATGGCACCAGTGAGAGCACCGCAGGTTCTGCCGTAACCACCAATACCACTACCAAATGGGCAAGCAATTTTTAGTGCAGTTTCTTTAGAAATACCGCACTCGTCGCTAAAAGCAGCCAGAACGGCTTGCGAACAATTAAAGCCCGATTTGAATAGCCCTAAGGCTTCAGAAACATGGTCATTTAACATAGGCATATTTCAATATGCATATATTTTCATATTGAATATAAAAAAAAGCGATTTAAGCCGCTTTTTTTAATTATTTATAAAGACAACGATACGAAGTGTCGTTTTCCATTTTCACCTCAAACTTTACATCCTTGGGTACAATGAAAGTCTCAAATTCTTTGTATTCTTTCCATTGAGTCTCACCAGGGAGTTTAACCTTCATTTTTCCTGATGTTACAGTCATGTGTTCCACTGTAGAAGTGCCAAATACATACTCTCCTTTAGCCATAACACCAATGGTTGCAGGGCCATCAACTGTATCAAAAGCAATTGACTTTACTTTGCCATCGAAGTATTCGTTAGTTTTAAACATATTCAATATTATTTTAATTTGCGTTAAATGTAAGAAAAAATCGAACATAATACTCTGACAAAAATCAGGGCTTGCTTAAAGGTTCTGCAATAATCAAACTTTACTAGCTGCGATCAGTCCAAATATGGCACTTTTTTGGGTAAGTAATATCCTAAGTATGAGATATTGTATTAATGAAGTATATGCTAGTTAAGCTTCGATTATTTTCAGCATTTGAATTAATCTTACAAAGATTAGATATTATAAACATCCCTAAGAATAGGGAATTATAGTTGAGTTCGACTTATCTATGAGCAAAGCCATTTTTTAATTTTGTTTTTTTTTATAGGTTTACGGCGCAGTATAACTCTTAAGTTACAACTTAACACTCTGACCATTAATGTACTAGTTGTTATGCGAAACTGATTTCCATATTGTTTAGTTGTTCGTTAATATGTTGAATTACTGCGAAACCTAAACTTCGTATTTCCCACTTCTTAAAAATCTATTTTAAATGAAAAAAATCTTTTTATTTCTAGCAATTACATTTCTCAGCCTAAATACTTTTTCGCAAGTTAGCATTAACGGACGAGTGCTTGATAGAGAAACAGGAAATGGAATTCCTTCTGCTGTAGTTGAAGTAATGAATTCCGATATCAAAACAATATCTCTGAGTAATGGAGCATTTTCGCTACAGGTTAACAGCTCCAATTCCTTTGAAATTACTGTAAGCTGTTTAGGTTATACATCAAAATTAGTTGTTGTAAACTCCGATTTGTTTGACCGGGAGATTGTGGTAAGACTTGATGTTGAGGCATATGAGTTGCAAACAGCGATTGTAACCGCCACCCGAAGTGAGAGAAAAATATTGGAAATACCTCAAAGGGTTGAACTTGTTAGTAGTAACAAAATTAAGGGGGTTCCTGCTCTTTCGGCCGATACGTATCTGTATTCAATCCCTGGTATCTCCATAAGTAGGGGGGCATCAATTTTTGGAGCAGCTGATGTTTCCATGCGCGGTATGGGTAACGAGGCAGGTAGAACATTGATAATGGTTGATGGTGTACCCCTTAATAAGAACGATGGGGGAACCGTTAACTGGAATGCTATTAATACGGCGAATGTAAAACAGATAGAAGTTTTAAAAGGCTCTGGATCAACAATTCATGGTGGAAACGCAATGGGCGGAGTTATAAATCTAATCACGCCTACGCCAACTAGAAGGTTACAGGGCGATATATCGCAAAGCTACGGAAACCTTGCAACCATTCACACACAAGCAAATATTTCGGGTTTAAAGGATAAGTTTTACTGGTCGGTTAATGGTATATACAGGAAAAGCGATGGATACATTACTAAGTATGCGGATGAGCCCGAGGAGCATGATGAATATTTAATACCTTCATTTTTAAATGAGTACAATGTTGGCGCCAAAGTTGGTTATAAACTTTCCGAAAAGCATAAAGTTGAGGTTTCGGGTGGATACTATTCTGGACAGCGCGGAACAGGGACAAACTACACTGGGTACGGCTTTACCAACGAAGAGCTTGTAACCGATAATGGAGCATATAACTGGTACACAGGTATAAGCAGCAAAGTTTCTTATCAGGGATCTATTAGTGATAATAGTAACCTGAAGCTAAATATTTATACTCAACGCGAGAACTATGAGCATATAAGAGAAAACTTAAGGGGAAGCACCGTAACGAGGTATGATGTGCTTTCGGTTCGGGATGATATTGGGTTCCTTTCGGGTTATAACTTCTCACTGGGCAAGTATAACAAAATTACGGCAGGGGTTGATATGCGTTATGGTGCTGTTGATGGTGCCGACAAGTATGTTACATCAACCGATGAGGTTTTTAATCTCGGGAAAATTAATTTAGTTGGTGTTTACTTGCTTGATGATATTAGTATTGGTGAAACACCGTTTAGCGTTTTGGCTGGTATTAGGTATGATTATGCAAGCTTTTACGAAGGTAAATTTATGGTTGATAATCCAACAGGAGAGACAGACTTTTTGCAAACTTTTTCTGGCGAACTTAATAATACCAATTTCACTGCTTTTAGCCCTAGGTTGTCATTTCAGTACTATATGCCTCAAAAAATACGAACTTACATAGGGTATAGCAAGGGCTACAGGGCTCCTGTACTTGATGATTTGTGCCGTACGGGGCGCATTTCGGGCGGAATGAAAATTGCAAACCCAGCGTTAAAACCTGAGTATTTAGACAATTTTGAAATAGGTGCTGATATTTTGTATTTTGAGAAAATAAGTTTTGCAACATCATTGTTCTACTCCATAGGTAAAGACTATCACGCATATATCTCAACTGGCGATTCACTTATTTTAAATAATAGGCTTCGCCCAATTATTGCTAAAAAAAATATTGGGAAAGTTCAGATTTTAGGTGCAGAGTTTAATGTAAATGTCGTGTTAAACAATAACTTTAACTGGTCCGTTGCTTATAGTCATATTGTAACCAATATACTTGAGGGAAAGAACTTTATAGCAGGTGCTGAAGTTGATTTAGTTGGATCGGAACTAGTTTATCAGCCGAAGGATATTTTCAACACGTCTTTAATTTGGAAAAACTCCATAGTTAACTCATCCATTGTTTTCAACTACAAAGGGGCACAGTGGAAAAACGAAGTTAACACAGATAATCTAGCTGGCTACTATTTTATCGATTTACAGCTATGGAGACCTATATATAAAGGGTTGCACGCTTCAATAATGGTACACAACCTACTTGATCAAAAGTATGTTGATTTTCGGGATATGATTTCGCCAGGCCGTATGATGTCATTCCAGCTAAAGTATGAATTTTAGGGTGGGAGGAGCTCTACTTCGCTCAGTCTGACAAGTACGTCAGCCTGAGCGAAATTGAAGTAGTATTTAAGGCTTTTCCTTCAACCAAATATTAACCAAGCAATATCGAGTTGTATAAAATTAGCGTTTATCGCAGCCTATTTCCAATGCGTATGCCCACGTATATTGTTCTGGGTTGACTTGGTCCGTAAATATACCCTGGGTCACGGTCAATTCCCGAATCGAAATCGTTCTGGTATGAGTTGAAAATATTTTTTGCTCCTGCAAACAGTTGCAGCGTGGCGCCATTTACTTTTATATTGTATGTAAGCTTAGCTCCAAGGTCGAAAAATGAGTCGCTCTTTCGAAGCTCAGTGGTGCTTACCCCAAAATATGGAACAAGCATTGAGCCAGTGTACGTTCCGGTAGTGCTAATGCCCATACTTTTTGTTGGGTTCCAATCGGCTGTAAAAAATCCGTAGCTGTCTGGGGTTCTAAAAAACGAGCGCTCGTTAAATTCTTGCTCAGCCTCAAACATACTCTGTTGCACGGTAATTCCCGCCCTTAGCGAAAGGCTTGATACGGGAATAACAGTAAGTTCCGTATTTACTCCTTTAACCGTTGCACCATCTTCAGCATTAACACGGGTGTAAATAACAACGCCATCCGCATCGGGAGCACCATAGCTGTTGGCAAAAGGATTGTTTAGCACGGTATAGAAACCTTCAATAAGCAAGTTTGCATTCGCATTGCCTATGCTTTGGTTTATATCTATGGATGCCATAAAGCTGCTGCTGGTTTCTTGCTTTAAATTGGCCGAGTTTTTATGTATAACCCTTCGTGATCCCGATGTTTCGATATGTAAATCCTCGTCAAATATTTGGGGAGCACGGTACCCTTTCGCATAGCTAAGTCTTGCTTGCATCTTGTCGTTAAAATCGTACATTACGGTAACTCTTGGACTAAGCACATTCCCTGTTATATTATTATTTTGGTTTTCTGCATCCGAAATCCTGTAATGGTCGTAGCGAAGCCCAGCGGTAGTTTTAAAGTTGAGGTAGGTGTAATCAACTTGTGCAAAAGTACCCGTAATGTTTTGTGTTTGGTTTGCTACCAAAGTATTTTCGGTGTGAGGAACCGAAACAATGTTATTACCAACAATCTCTGCATTTTCGTAATCTGGGTATCCTAGTTTTGTGTCTTTAAGAGTTCCCCCTTGATTTTCTAGGCCCAAAATTAAATTCATATTCTCTAACCTGAGTTTGTATTGTGCTCCAGCGGTGTAGGTTAGGTCATGTGTAAAACCATAATCGCTAAGTGATTGGTTTGCTCCATAGTATGAGTCTCGGTTTACCTGCTGTGCCGAGGCAAATACCGATAGCATATCCAACTCTCTAAAAAACTGATCGTAGGTAAGTGCACCGGTTGTAATATTGTGATTTACTGCTTCGGTAATGCCAGCTTCATGCATGGGGTATTCGTGTTTATCTCCACCCCTTCGATCTTCTTTTATATTAAAGAAATCGGCTGTAATTTTACTTCGGCTACCAAAACGATGGAACGCCCTTGCACCAATACTGGTATTTGCTATGGAGGCTAATTCAGAGAAGGTATCGTTATTTGCATCAAAAGGCTTTCGATCTCGAACAAATCCAAAAACGGCTAGTCCTGTTTTAATATCCGATGATACCGCGGTGGCGCTAAAATTCACACTGTTATCGGGCGTTGACCCTCCCGATGAACTCATACCTACCCCGTTAAGTCCACTGTTTAAGCCTAACTCGTAAGAGTTGTTTATGGGATCTTTTAGGATAAGATTTACGGTTCCGGCAATGGCATTACTTCCGTAAAGTGCCGAACCACCACCACGAATTACCTCAACTCGGTCAATCATATTCGAGGGGATAAGTTCAAGGCCGTAAACTCCAGCAAGACCACTAAAAATAGGACGGCTGTTTATAAGAATTTGAGAGTATGGTCCCTCCATTCCATTCATTCTGAGTTGGGTAAAACCACAGTTTTGGCAATTGTTTTCCATTCTTAAGCCGGGGCTAAAGTTAAGCCCTTCGCTTATTACAACCGATTGGGTCATAGTAAATATTTTGGGCGTTATGGTGCTTACAACTACCGACGATTCTTTTCGGCGTTGCTCGTTTCTATCACCCGTTATAACTACCTCGTCAAGCCCAATAGCGTCTTCCGACATCTTAAAATTAAGCTCAAGCGTTTGGCCTGCTGTAATTGTTACCACCTTTTCGGCTGCTGTGTACCCCAAAGCTATGGCGGCAACTGTATATGTTCCTTCGGGTATGTTAACAATTCGATAATGGCCCGTTTCGTCGGTTGATGTACCAATTGTTGTTCCCCTAAGTACTATGCTGGCAAACGGAATATGTTCGCTGCCATTCAGTACGTGTCCTATTAGGTGTGCATCGCTTTTACCTTTGCCACTATACTGGTGCTGATGCTGATGTTTATGCTTGTTTTGTTCCTTATTTTGTTGTGCGAAACTTACCGAGGTTAGTAAAAGAGCCGAGAGGCAAATAGAAAAAAATCTTTTCATCTAAGTATTTATTATACAATTACATACATAGTTTTGTAGCAATTGCGATATGATCAATTGAGAGTGTTTAAATGGTATGATTGGAAAGTGTAGGAGCCGATTAGCAGATCCTAATAAATAGGGGAGGGTGGAGCCCTATTAGAAAAGTGGCGGAAGCGAGCATAGTGAATAGCATAAGTTGCACAAAATCTTTCAATTTTTTGTGTGCTAACTAAGCTGCTTATTGTAACCAAAATTATCCCAGCTAATAGTAGTAGTAGGTTGTCGAGCACTAGTAGTTCAACCTTTGTGTGTTCGTGTGTTTTTGGTGGGATGCTGGTTTGGTCCGACTTGCTAAATGGGTGTGCGTGTACAATTAAATTTCCGTTGGCAAGCTTATGAAAGTGGGTATAAAGCGCATTGTTTAGCGTGAGTAGTCCAACTACCCCTACCAAAACTACGGCAAAATATTTCTTCAGCAAGTAAACTGCGCTCTTATTCATAGTGCAAAGATGCAAGTGTTATTTGATTAACGCAATACCTAAATGTTGGTATTTGCTATAAAAAGTGCTGTTAACACTCATTTATGATACGTATTTGGGCATATAGTTTAATTAGTGCAGGAATAAAAAAGCGATTAGTGCAATTTTTAGCGCTCTATTCGTATTTTTGTGTACTGAATAAGTCTTTATTTTGTAAAACATAACATTTTTTCTGATGGCAGATTCTTTCAACGATAAGCACATTGTGCTAATAGCAGGTGAATTAGGTATTTCGGTTAAGCAGGTGGGCAGCACAGTAAAATTGCTTGACGATGGTGCTACCATACCCTTTATTAGCCGGTATAGAAAGGAGCAAACCGGAAGTCTCGATGAGGTGCAAGTGGCTAATATTCGGGATAGACTAAATCAACTGGTTGAGTTGCAGAAAAGGAAGGAAACCGTGCTTTCAACAATTGAGGGGCAGGGTAAGCTAACCGATGAGTTACGACACAGAATAGAAACCTGCTTTGATTCGGTTGAGCTAGAGGATATATATTTGCCATACAAACCCAAGCGTCGTACTAAGGCCACCATTGCCAAAGAGCGAGGTTTAGAGCCTTTAGCCGATATTATTTATAAACAGTTAGAGCGGAATGTGAGCAACGCGGCGCAACCATTTGTTAATGATGATGTGCCAACGGTGAACGATGCAATTGCTGGAGCTCGCGATATTATTGCCGAATGGGTTAGCGAAAACGAAAAGGCTCGTAATATTGTGCGAAGGCACTTTCGCAAGGCTGCTACTATTACCTCAAAACTTGTTAAGGGGAAAGAGGCTGAGGGTGCAAAATACTCCGACTATTTCGATTGGAACGAAGAGGTAAAGCGTTGTGCATCCCATCGTTTTATGGCAATGCGGCGCGGACAGGCCGAGGGGTTTTTAAAAGTATCCATTTTGCCTCCTACCGATGATGTGCTCGACGAGCTCTCACAAACATTTGTCAAGCACGATAATGAATCGGCCGATCATGTAGACCTTGCCATTGAGGATAGCTATAAGCGGCTTATTGAGCCAAGCATTGAAAATGAGTTTACCTCGGCACTTAAAGAATCGGCCGACCTTGAGGCCATTACGGTCTTTTCCGATAACTTGAGGCAGCTAATGTTGGCCGCACCATTAGGACAAAAAAATGTGCTAGCATTGGACCCCGGGTTTCGCACCGGATGCAAGCTTGTGTGCCTCGATTCACAAGGTAATTTAAAGCACAACGAAACCATATACCCTCATCCCCCACAGAATGAGCAGAGTAAGGCTATGAGTAAAATTTCGGCATTAGTTGATACTTATAAAATTGAAGCTATTGCCATTGGTAACGGAACGGCCAGCCGCGAAACCGAGTCGTTGGTAAAGCGCATTCGCTTTAATCGCGATGTGAATGTTTACGTGGTTAGTGAGGATGGCGCTTCAATCTATTCAGCATCGGCCGTGGCACGCGAGGAATTTCCCGACTACGATGTTACTGTTAGAGGCGCTGTATCCATTGGTCGAAGGTTAATGGATCCGCTTGCCGAGCTGGTAAAAATCGATCCCAAGTCAATAGGGGTGGGGCAATATCAGCATGATGTTGATCAGGGTAAACTTAAGCACGGGCTCGATACGATAGTGGAGAGTTGTGTTAACCACGTTGGAGTTAACCTAAATACGGCCAGTAAACATTTGCTTACCTACATATCTGGGTTGGGGCCGCAGTTGGCTAAAAATATAGTAGAGTATAGGCGAGACAATGGTGATTTTATTTCGCGCTCGCAAATAAAAAAAATACCTCGTTTGGGGGCAAAAGCTTTTGAGCAGTGTGCTGGTTTTTTAAGAATTGTTAATGCTAAAAACCCTTTGGATAACAGTGCGGTACACCCCGAAAGTTACCATGTGGTTGAGCAAATGGCTAAAGACCTCGATTGCAGCGTGAATGACCTGCTTGCCGATGACACCAATAGGAAACGGATCGATATTAATAAGTATGTAACAAATCAAATTGGTTTGCCAACCCTAAAAGATATTATTAATGAGCTGGCCAAGCCTGGGCGTGACCCGCGGCAGGGTATAAAAGTGTTCGAATTTGCCGAGGGCGTTTACACCATTGAGCATTTAGTTCCCGGAATGACTCTGCCAGGAATTGTAACCAACATAACCAATTTTGGTGCTTTTGTTGATGTAGGTGTTAAGCAGGACGGCTTGGTACATATTTCACAAATGGCCGATCGGTTTATTACAAACCCCAGCGAGGTTGTGAAACTTCATCAGCACGTAAAGGTTAAGGTGCTTGAGGTAGATGCAAGTCGTAAGCGTATACAGCTAACTATGAAAGGGTTGGATGGATAGCGTAACGCTCTAATCTATTTGTTTTGGGTTTAAGGAAATGTTAAGAAGTTATTGTCCACTTAGCTATCTTTACCTAACACTTTCTTCAGTTGAGTGCAACTAAACCTTGAGGATATTTTGAATTAATTAAAAAGTACAACTAATGTCACTGATTAGTAAGAATAGAAAACTAGCTATCATGCGGTTTCTAAACTCATATCCGCTTCAAGAACTTTTTCTGCTTCTTAAGTACCATAAGCTAAAACGTTCAGAGCACAAAGAACCCATGCTTATAATATCCATCGATGGTAGGCGCAATACACAAGGACTTGCAGATAGGTTCAGTGGCATAGTATCTATGTACGCTCTATCTAAGGCATTGAATGTCCCTTTTCGCTGTATGTTTATCCATCCGTTTAACTTAACAGATTTTCTACAACCCAATACCTACGACTGGTCTCCAAAAGAAGAGGAGATAAGTGAATCGATAAATGGTGTTCGTTACTGTATTCTCCGAAAGAGCAGATCAGTTGGGTATTTGCTTAAGAGGTTTCCCATAAAAAAACAGATTAGAGTTTACGCCAACCTCAATTATCTCGATGAGATTAATAAAAAGTTTGGACAAAACTTTATATGGAGTGAGCTCTTTAACGAACTTTTTAGATTCACCCCTGAGCTTGAAGAGCAACTTAATATGCATAAGGAAATGATAGGAGGCAAATATATTGCATGCGTGTTCCGTTATCAATCCTTACTGGGCGATTTTAAGGAGTACCGTTTTCGCCCCGTTTCTGAAAAAGAGCAAAAAGAACTTATAGAAAAGAACAAGAATGCCCTTCGCTCACTGGCTGAGGATGTAAATATGCCTGTGCTGGTTACTTCCGATAGCCAACGGTTCATTTCGGAGGTTAAACACCTAAAAAATATTTTCACCCTGCCTGGTAGAGTGGTACACCTTGATTGTACTCATAACGAACAGAAGCAAGTGTACATGAAATCGTTTATTGATTTCTTTATGATATCAGGTGCCGAGAAAGCTTTCAGCATGGGGACATCAAAAATGTATCCAACCGGATTCCCTCTTTGCGCAGCCAGACTGGGAAATATTCCCTTCAATAGGATTTTGGTAGAATAATTTTCGCCAAATAGCATGAAACATCCAGAACTTCAACCCGTAACCAAAAATTCGCAACTTTTAACTGATAACTCGTAACTTGCAATTTTCTCAACCTCAATCTTTTCTCCTTTCCACATCTCAATCGTAAACCTTATTCGTAATCATTTGTTGTGTAATATTGGGTTATAATATTGAATCAATTTAATACCTTTGGGTTATATCATTTTAATATGGCGAGTTATGGCAAAAAATAGTTCTAGTACGGTTAAATTTAACAAGGAAGAAGTTCTTAAAGATTACGCAATAGCGGTACTTAGTCGTGAAGTGAGTTTACTTGGGCGCAAAGAGGTGCTTAATGGCAAGGCGAAGTTTGGAATTTTTGGTGATGGTAAGGAGCTAACACAAATAGCTCTAGCAAAATCATTTAAAAATGGCGATTGGCGCTCTGGATACTATCGCGACCAAACATTTATGATGGCAGCAGGTCTTTTTTCAGCCGAAGATTTTTTTGCACAGCTATATGGCCAAACCGATGTAAACCTTAACCCCGGAAATGCAGGGCGCTCATTTAACAACCATTTTGCAACCCGATCGCTTACCCCCAATGGTGCATGGCGGGACCTAGCTGCCATGAAAAATTCTTCTTCTGATATTTCACCAACAGCAGGACAAATGCCTCGACTGCTAGGCTTAGCATGGGCTTCTAAATTGTTTCGTGAAAATAAAAAATTACATAAATACACAAATTTTTCCAATCAAGGTAATGAGGTTGCATTTGGAACCATTGGCGATGCCAGCACGTCCGAAGGTCACTTCTTCGAAACTATGAACGCAGCAGCCGTGTTGCAGGTACCCATGGCCATAACCATTTATGATGACGGCTACGGAATTTCTGTACCGCGAGAGTACCAAACAGCTAAAGGCAGCATTTCCGAACTTCTGGCAGGTATTGAAAAAAGGGAGGGCGACAAAACTGGTATGCTGATTTATAAGGCCAAAGGGTGGAATTACCCAGAGCTTGTTGACGTGTTTAGTAAGGGAATTAAGCAAACTAGGGAGACTCATACCCCAGTTATGTTTCATATTACGGATGTTACCCAACCGCAAGGGCACTCTACATCTGGTTCGCACGAGCGATACAAGTCGGATGAGCGCCTTCAGTGGGAAAAAGATTTTGACTGCAATTTAAAATTTAAAGAGTGGATTATTGATAGTAAAGTGGCCACTGCCCAAGAGTTGGCTGCTATTGAAGAGAAGGCAGTAAACGATGCGAGGGATGCAAGGAATGCTGCATGGAAAAAGTATACCGAGCCCATTAAAACCGAGCGTGACGCCCTTATCAAGATTATCGATAATCGCTCGTGTGTATGTAAGCGTGAGCATATTGATAAGGTTGGGATAATTACATCGGAGCTAAAGAAAATTGCTTACCCAATTCGTAAGGACAATATGAGCTCGGCAAAACGCATATTGCGTCACGTGTGTACCGACTGCTCTATGCGTGAGAAATTACAAAAGGATCTTGCAAAATGGATGAGCGAGAATTACGTGAAAGCCAGAGACCTTTATAGCACCCATTTATACTGCGAAACCGAAAGATCGGCGCTGCGGGTTAATCCCATTCCTGCAATCTTTTCCAACGAATCGGAAACAGTAACTGGTCGTGAGATTCTTCGGGAAAACTGGGATAAACAGTTTGAAAAGAATCCGCTTTTGGTTGTTTTTGGCGAGGATGTGGGCAATATTGGAGGAGTTAATCAAACCTACGAAGGATTACAAGAAAAATATGGTGAAATAAGAATTTCCGATACCGGAATACGTGAGACTACCATAATGGGGCAGGGGATTGGTGCCGCTTTACGTGGGCTTAGGCCGGTTGCTGAAATACAGTATTTCGATTATCTTTTGTACGCCTTGCAAACTATGAGCGATGATCTTGCCACGCTGCGCTGGCGTACTAAAAACGGACAAATGGCGCCCCTAATCATTTCAACCCGGGGGCATCGACTTGAGGGGGTTTGGCATTCAGGATCGCCTCTAAGTATGGTAATTAACTCAATTCGTGGCGTATATGTTTGTGTTCCTCGAAATATGACCCAAGCAGCTGGTATGTACAATACCCTTTTACAAGCCGACGATCCAGCCCTAGTAATTGAACCGCTAAATGGCTATAGGTTTAAAGAGAAGATGCCCGACAATATTGGCGAATTTAGTATCCCACTGGGAGTTCCAGAAATTCTTCGCGAAGGGACTGACGTTACTCTAGTAACCTACGGTAGTTGCGTTCGCATTGCGCAGGAGGCTGTTGAGCAGCTTTACGAGTTTGGCATATCCGTTGAACTTATCGACGTGCAAACATTGCTCCCGTTCGACATACCCAATATAGTGCTCGAATCGGTTAAAAAAACCAACCGAATTGCCTTTTTCGATGAGGATGTGCCAGGTGGAGCTACCGCATATATGATGCAAAAAGTTATTGAGGAGCGAGGCGCATTTTCTCATCTCGACTCCGAACCCAGAACCATTACCGCAATGGAACACAGGCCTGCATACACAACCGATGGCGATTATTTCTCGAACCCAAATGCCGAAGATGTTTTCGAAACAATTTACGATATGATGAACGAGGTAAACCCTAAACGATACCCTGACTTGTATAAGTAGATTGCGAAGTTCCAAAGGCTAATAGCCAACAGCAAGGTTGAGGTTGAGAGAGTTACGAGTTGCGGGTTGCGGGTTTTGAGTTACGGGTTGCGAGTGTGTGAAGGCGATAGCCTACTGATTACTGTTCACTGATTACTGTTAAAGGTTGAGGTTAAGGTTGAGAGGGTTACGAGTTGCGAGTTACGTGTTTGTAAGCTCGAAAGGACTTTGCGTAGCTCCAATGGCTAAAAGCTAACAGCTAAAGATTAAGGCTTAGGTGCAGAGCACCGAAATATTTGTTGTCTCCAAATATTGATGCAAAAATCAAGGTGCAGAGCACCGAAATATTAAAAACCAGCTAACCGCTAATAGCCAATAGCTAACCGCCAATAGCCAACAGCCAACAGTTAACAGTAAGGTTAAGGTTGAGGTTGAGAGAGTTACGAGTTGCGTGTTTGTAAGCTCGAAAGGACTTTGCGTAGCTCCAAAGGCTAAAAGCTAACAGCTAAAGATTAAGGTTTAGGTGCAGAGCACCGAAATATTTGTTGACTCCAAATATTGATGCAAAATTCAAGGTGCAGAGCACCGAAATATTAAAAACCAGCTAACCGCCAATAGCCAACAGCTAACAGCAAGGTTAAGGTTAAGGTTGAGGTTGAGGGGGTTACGAGTTGCGAGTTGCGTGTTTGTAAGCTCGAAAGGACTTTGCGTAGCTCCAAAGGCTAAAAGCCAACAGCTAAAGATTAAGGTTTAGGTGCAGAGCACCATACTATTTGTCCGTGCTGTCATTCTTTTAGAGTTAAGGCTGAAGGCCTTATTTAGCTTAGCCCGAGGCAACGCCTCGGGTAATAGTTTTGATTAGTTTTGTGCGCCCTGAAAGGGCAGTTTAATTGTTCTTGTGGTCCTCCAGTCTGTTTTTGTTTAGGAAGGAAAACCCACTGAATAATTATTTTGTGTGTCTTATCGCTGTTTTCAGAAGAAATTCACTCAATTTTAAGTTGTCCTTACAGGACGCAGGTCTGGTAAATTCTTACCCCAGAACCAAGGCGTTGCCATTGGGTTGAAGTAAGTTGCCACTTTGTGGCGTATGCTATAGATTACTTTTTTTTGAATCTTATGGCGTATTACACTTCCTGAGGTTCAGCGTACCAAAAAAATCCTTGAAATCTTAAATATGCTAACTATTAGCAAAACATTATGCGTTAATGCGCCAATAACCACCAGCTAAAACTATTCTAACCCCATTTTTAATTGTCCTGAAAATTCACTAAATTTGTTTAACCTCTATTTCTTGAATGTTAAACTAAAAATATAATACTATGAATTTTAAACTCCCCGAACTACCTTATGCAAAGAGTGATTTAGCTCCTGTTATTAGCGAAAAAACGCTCGAATTTCATCATGGAAAACACCACCAGGCTTATGTTAATAACCTTAATAACTTAATTAAGGGTACAAAGTTTGAGAATGCCGACCTCGAAACCATTGTTAAGGAATCCGATGGGGGGATATTTAATAATGGAGCACAGGTTTGGAATCACACGTTTTACTTCGAGGCATTTTCAAAAAGTCCACAGAGCGAGCCTAAGGGTAAGTTAGCCGAAGCTATAGAGCACGATTTTGGTTCATTTGCCAAATTCAAAGAAGCTTTCAGTAAAGCTGCTGCTACGCTTTTTGGGTCAGGTTGGGCTTGGTTGGTTAAGGATGCCTATGGCCATCTAGAAATTGTGAAGGAGTCGAATGCGGGTAATCCGTTACGTAATGGGCTTACTCCAATTTTAACCTGCGATGTATGGGAGCATGCATACTATCTCGATTACCAAAACAAACGCCCCGATTATATTGAGGCATTTTGGAACCTTGTTGATTGGGCCGTTGTTGAAAAAAGATTCTAGGCAAGGCACTACGTTTCACCTAAACAATTATCATAAACTATCGATTAGAGGGCAGACCAATTTTGGTATTGCCCTTTTTTGATATTGGGTTGCGAGTTGCGGGTTGCGAGCTGCGGGTTGCGATTTACGGGTTGCGAGTTGCTAGTTAGGGGTTACGGGTTGCGAGTGTGTGAAGCGACAGCTTACTGATTACTGATTACTGTTAAAGGTTGAGGTTGAGGTTGAGGTTAAGGTTAAGGTTTAGAGGGTTACGAGTTGCGAGTTGCGTGTTTGTAAGCTCGAAAGGACTTTGCGTAGCTCCAATGGCTAAAAGCTAACCGCCAATAGCCAACAGCTAACCGCCAATAGCCAATAGCCAATAGCCAACCGCCAACCGCTTACTCCTCACCACTAAAATGCTGGACAAGGAAGCGCTCTATACCTTTTTTTGGTTTTTACCTTAAAGGTGTAGCTTACCGCAAGTTCATGCGACCCACCCGAGCCAAAACCAAGGCGCGACAGGGTAAAATCGTAGCTATAGGCAAAACTATACTGATCGTGCTTATATCCAAATAAGAATGCCACCGCATCGGTCCCTGGGTACTCTTTAACCAGCGGTATTCCCCTATACCATGCACCAAACAGAAAAGGTTGGTGATACCAGTACAAACCCAGATCGAGCTGTTTGTAATCGCCCATAAACTTTAGGTTAAAAGCGGTGGTTATGCTTTCTTCAATTGGGCGCATTATAAAGCCCTTTAGCACAAACCTAGCACCACCATAAACCGAAATTTTAAAGGGTGTTCGAGCATCTTCATCGTTATAAAATGTTTGCTTAGGCCTGAGCATATGATCCCATGTTGCTCCTAGCCAAAGGTTATCGGAGTATCCCAGTACTGAAGTGGAGACATCAATTTCACGAATTGCGCCAACCCCAGGTGGTTGAATAGATGATGGGGGCATTGGGTCGGATGTAAGCTGGTCGCCAAAAATAAGCCTTGTGTAATCTATTGATTGCTGCACGTAATAAAAGCCAATACCCGGCCTAATATGGAAGTCGGGATGTGGAGTAATATCGTAGCTATACATTAGACCAGCCATCGTTTTTCCCATTTTACCATCTCCTGCTATATCACTTAAAAGAAGCAATCCCAGTCCACTTTTAAAGTTTATAAAGTTATGATCATACGATAAGCTATAAGTTTGGAAAGTACCGGGAATCATTGACCACTGATTTCGGTAGTTTGCAACTACCCTTTGCCCCGGAATGCCCCCTGCATACGAGGGGGCAAGGTAAAGCGGACTAGCATAAAATTGGGTAAATTGCGCATCCTGCGAAAACCCTGTAAACCCTGCAATCAGCATGGTAAAGGTTAGTGCAATTCGTTTTACTCCTATGTTTTTTTTATAAAAAGTCGAAAACCAATTATTTATCATATTATTATTTCAACAACAAAACTCTTAGTATAGAACTCATTTATTTTAAATGTATTGCCTAAATAAGCCATAGCTTATAATTTACCTTAGCAAGGTTACATTTCCTCGTTCGTCGAACATATCGCCATTGGCAAAACGACCAATAGCGCGCCAAACGTAAACATCCTGACTGGCTAGTTTACCCTTAAAGTATCCGTCCCAGCCAATGTTTATGTCTTTACTCTCAAAAATTTGCTCGCCCCAACGGTTAAAAATTAGTAATCTATATTCTATTACCCCTTCGGCAACTGGATGAAAAACCTCATTCTTATAGTCAATGGCATCGTAGGCACCACCGTTTGGCCCTAGCTTGCTAGGAACAAAGGCATTTGGGAACCTAATTTTGCCCGAGCCTAGCACCCATACTGCCGGAAATTTAGTGTAAATATCCACACATTCGGTTCCATCATCGTTTAACGATAGAGCGGTTAGGCTAACTTGGTACTCGCCCATCTCCCTATAAATATGAACGGGGTCCCATTCTGTTGACTCAAGGCTATTGTCGCCAAACACCCAAATACTACTATCAGCCTGTTGCGAGAGGTTGTAGAAATGTACCTTTGCATTGGGCAGGGTAACTCTTTCGGGCATGGCCTCAAACATAGCTACGGGGTTCTCGTAAACCCTAAACGTTCTAAAGAAGTGTTTCTCGCCGCCATCACCATAAACGGTAAGCCCCACATTGTAGTACCCAGGCTCAGTAAATGTGTACGAAGGCTCAAACTCCGTTGAGAAAGGGGGATCCTCATTGTCGATTCTCCATTCAAAGGCTGTAATACCATTCTCTGTAAAGTAAAATTGTGATCCGTTATAAAACTTAACCTCTAAGGGTGAGCATGCTCTGAATTTATTGGCATCGAATATAGATTTTGGCTCAGGAGGTAATAGGGTTAACTTTTGCGATACAAGATCACTACACTTATCGTTTTTAATTTCCAGAGTTACCTCGTATCTAAAGTCATCATCCCTTTTGCCCCAGGTCTCGTAAGTGTGTGCAACCATCTCATCCATGCTTGTGCTGGTATTGCCATCGCCAAAGGTCCATGCGTGCGGCCAGCTAGCTGGAATGCCTTTTGGGCGCGACTGGTTTTTAAAGTTAAAGGTAGGCAACGTGCCATTTTGCGGAAATACCTGATGTGAAGGTATTATAATAAAGTCGACTATTGGAGCGGCAAATACCGTGATAGGTAATATAGCTTCATCTTCACAGTCGAATTCTGACATAGCCGTAAGCTTTACGTTATAAATTCTGTCCGTAATTCCGTCGTTTACAAAGCGGTACCTGGGTGCATCCGACTGTGATGTGGAGCCATTGTCGAATTCCCAAAAATAGCTATATGCATTTTTCGAACTATTTGTAAATTGAACCTCAAATGGGTTACACTGCTCGTAAATGCCATCATGGGTATCGAAAATTGGCGTTACCTCAGGGTAAACATGAATAGTTTGGGTTGTTTTATCCGTGCAACCATCACTGGTTTTTAGGGCCAACGATAGTGTGTAGGGTTCAATATCTGCATTTAGGTTGTGGTATATATGATTAATATTAGCCGGATCGAAAGTAACCAGTTCTGCGGTTCCATCGCCAAAGTTGTATGTATATTCTAGTGTCGATCCCTTTCCTTTTCCAACCGAAAGGTTAGCAATACCTAAATCGAAGGGTGAGCAATTCATATAGTTGGACATCTCCAAGCGTGCTTGGGGCGTTGGCCATACGGTTACCAGAAAAGGAATGAGGTCGGTACAACCATGCGATGACTCGGCACGAAGCGTCCCATCAAAAGTTTTATTCTGTTCAAAGTCAGCGTTCTTGTATGTTTGCTTAGGACTTATGGTATTCGACTGGATACCATTACCAAACACCCAGGTGTAGGTGCCCTTATCTGTGCCTCCAATAACGTTGCTGGTATTTTCAAATTCCACATTCTCAAGAGGATGACAGCCCTCTAGGGTAGCGTTAAAACTTGGATAAACATGGGGGAATACATCAACTGTTTTTGAGAATTCTTCTGCGCAGCCCTGCCCAACGGGGTACTTGGTTATATCAAGCAAGGTTTTTAGGTGCAAAACAGGATGCTGAACGGTTAGCACATCATTGGCACCCAACGGATTTGTAAAGGTAATTGTTCCGGGCTCTTCATTACCCGATGAAGTAATTGACGCATTTGTACCATTCTCCTCAAAAACCCATTGGTAGGTGTATTCGGCTGACTTGGAGGTATTGCTTAGAGTAACCTCCAGTGGTGTACAGTCCTCTACCTTATCAACAGTAAACGACGATTTAACCAATGGGTAAACGGTAATCTGAGGAGTAGTAGTGGTGGCAGTTTTAATACAGCCAAGCGGGTTGGTAGCAGTAAGGCTAATATTGTATATATGCGACTGGGTTTTATCGGCATGTTTGTACTCTCGGGTTGCTGGCACAATGCTGTTTGAGGTTGTGCCATCGCCTAAACTCCAAACAAATTGACCACTCCAAGCCGTTGTTCCATCAGCTTTAATTAGATTTACCCCCGTGCTAGTATTATTAAAACTAACGGTAAGCGGGTTACACCCCTCGGTGGTTGGCAGGTTAAAGCTGGGGAGCATCTCGGGGTAAACCTGAATTTTGCGGGTAGATGTGTTGGCACAAGTACTATCAGAAACCTCATGGTATTGAGTAACTGTAAGACTCACGTCGTACTCCTGCACCTGGTTTGGCTCACTGTTATAAAAATGGTACGTGTGGCTTACTTCACTAGGCGTAAGAGTTTCTCCTTCGGGATTCCCGTTACGCTGATAGCCATAATCCCAAATAAACTCGGTGGGTACTCCTGTTTGAGCCTTGCTGTATTTTGATGCGTTAGCAAAGGTTACTGGTAGCGGATATTCGCAAACATCACCCAGTTCGAATGTAAAGATGGACTCGACCTTGGGGTGAACCCTAACATCCACAGAGTCCTCATATGTACATCCCGTGGCCAGCTGAGTAGCAAAGAACTTGGTCTTAGTAACAAAATCCTCATCGCTTAGGTTGGTAAATCGCTTGGTTACCGAAGGGTCAAATGTTGTTGTACGGGTATTGCCATCGCTAAAATCCCATTGTAGCGAAACATCGTTTACTCCTCCTCCGCTGCTGCTGGCGTTTTTCACAAATTCTAAATCAGCCCCAGTAAGGCCAGAGCAAATGGCAGGGGGGGCGTTGTACATTGGGTTAAGGGTTGGGTAAACTGTTACGGGGTTACCTGTAATCTCGTTTTTACATGTGCGAGTAATGCTCTTGTAGTTCCAAACTGTTTCAGCTATAAAATCAACATCGTAAACAACCGGATTGATAAGACCCGAATTAATTAGGTCAACCGAA
>JBBACY010000019.1:0-53398 GCA_041656735.1 Bacteroidales bacterium
AATTCCTTACTTTCTTTCTTCTTGGTGCCAAAGTGTCAAAGAACGGTGCCTGCCATTCGCCCCGAGGGACGGCCGGACCCGGCTTGTGTTTTTATCTCCAAAAAAATATCGGGCAATCGCTCGCCCCGGTCAGCATTCCTCCTCTTAAAATCATCCCCTCTTCCGCTGGCCTAAAACCGATTCCGTTGAACCGGGCTGCAAAGGTAAACATCTTTTTTGTTCTGGCAAGTTTTTTGTAAAAAAAATAAACTTTTTTTCTTCCCTGTATCCCTCTCCCCTCACCAGCAAACAAACCAAAAGAACTTCCCTAAAGCGGGTGCAAAGATAACGCAATCAATACCGAATTTCCAAACAATTTTAAAAATAATTTAGTGTTTTTATTGACCAATTTCATATGTGTTTGATATTACATATTTTAGGATTGAAAAAAAATCAAATAAGATTAATTAAGGCAAGGCTTTACTGTGTTGCTATGTATATATATAGGTGTGGTGTTAATAAAGGAGGAAAAAGGATACAGTAATTATTTATAAAAGGTGTTTGCATCTTAAAACTATTTAATAGCGAAGTCGTCGCCGTCACCCTGAGCGAAGTCGAAGGGTAACACGAATACGCTCAGGTAAAAATAGTCAAAGGTTCAAATAGTCAAATAATTTAATCCCTCAAGCAACGGACAGAGAAACCCAACTCCTTACTGTCGTCGTTCCTGAAAACATTGCTGCTACTGTAGCTCATGAGCCGGTACCAGGCGCCATAGGTAGTGCCCTCAGTAGCACTCCACCAGTAACCGCCGTTTCCAATGTAGAGGAAATAACCACTGCTGTAACGGGTGCCACCCGGAAGGGCTGAGAAACCGTAGTCATCGGTGCCGTTGCCGTTGCTATTCCAGCCGCTTTTGTCCTTCAGCTTGATGCCGTGGTTGCTGCCCACAAAATCGGTTAGCTGTGTCCATTCGGCATCGCTGGGTAAGTGCCAACCTGTGGGACAAGCATTCATTGCTGCCGGCCAATTGTATAATACACCGTAAGTGGTATAATTGGCTGTAGCTTTAGCAGCAGTTACATCTTTACCATTATAATCATAAACATAATAATATGGTGTTGTTTGTGAGCTTTTACCATCTCCCACAACACTTGGCAAATAAGCAAGGTTTTCTGCCATCCAAACCTGTTTGCCAATGGTTACGTACTTATAAGTTTTTCGGTCGCGGGAGTCAGTGAATGTACCAGTTGGAGGAAATTCAGCAACGTCAAACTCCCACCGTGTTTTTCCACCCTGCGTTACGGCAATGGTTTCGGTTACCTCCTTTTTGCCGTTCACCAGCTTTACGCTATGGCTGCTAAAGGCAAGCGTTGTTTTGTAGGGTGTTGAGCCAACAGAAACCCCGTTTATCCATAGCTGCGCGCCGCTGGGTGTGCTGGCAATGGTTACCTCCCTGCCGCTGGGCAGGGTTTCGTTCACCTCGGTGGCTTTGCCCTCGGCAATGGTTACCTCCCTGCCGCTGGGCAGGGTTTCGTTCACCTCGGTGGTTTTGCCCTCGGCAATGGTTACGGTTTTGGTTACGGTGCCGTAGCCGGGCTTTTCGAGCGTAAGGGTGTAGCTGCCTATCAGTAAATCTCTTACGGTGGTTGGCGTGGTGCCGTAGCCCTTGCCGTTAAGGGTGATTTTGGCATCGAAGGGAGTGCTGGTTATATCTATCCTTCCGGTTTTTGGCTTGAGGTCGAGGGAAATGTTCTGCGTTTTTCCTGCTTCCACAACTAGCTGGCGTTCTTCGGGGTAGTGCTTGTCCAGTTCGGCTTTAAGGGTGTAAATTCCCGTTAGCATGCGGTCGGTATAGGTGCCGGCTGCTTTTTTTGTGCCATTAATAAGGATATCGGCCGTTGGAGTGGTTTTTACGGTAATACTGGCAAACGCTGGTTCCATGGTAAATGGTGCCGTGGTGGTTTGGTTATCGTTAACCGTAACGGTTTTGGCCTGCGGCTGGTACCACTGGCTTAAAAGCTTAATTGTTTGGGTTCCGCTGCTAACGCCCTCAAGGGTTGCGGGGGTGGTTTTACCCGTGTTCTCATCGTTCAGGTATATCATCATGCCATTCTCGGGGCTTGAGGTTACGCTAACATTCCCAAAACGTGGGCGCATGGTAAGGGTAAGGGTTTCGCGTTTCCCTTTCAGGGTTACTTTCCCGGCTTCGGGATGGTAGCGGGGCAGCTCAATGCGGTATGAGTACTCGTCCTCGGGGAATTGCCCTGTGTATGGGGTTATTCCAACTAGTTTCTCTTCAACAAAAACATTGGCACCGCTAGGTTCGGTTGAAATGGCGAGCCATTGGGTTACAATTTCACGCTCCCTAACCACAATCTCAATATCTGCTGTAACCAGTTCCAGCTCGTAAACCGTGGCTGCCTGTATGGGTATGGTAAAAGCGTAATTTCTTAGGATACCCAGCTGCGGATGACCAATGGTAATGCGTTGGACACCACGGGGGACATAGACCCATATCTCGCCTGCTTTTGGTTCGGTGGCCACAACACCCAGTGAACCAACATCAAAGGTGAAACCCGTTTGGGTGGTTACCACCTTGATAATGGCGCATACCTCGCCGTTCTGGTCGGTTTTTTTGTGGTTCACCCGGGCATCCAAATCGTTCTCTAAAAGGCGGAAGGACTTTACGTTAACTTGGGCTTGGGCGGTTATTCCGGTTAGTGCAAGGATTAGCAGCAGGTGGAAAAAATGTTTCATAAGGTTAGCGTTATTGAATTAACGAATGTATGTGTTTTTTTGGGAAGTAAAAAAGTTTTTTGGGTGGTGTCACCCTGAGCGAAGTCGAAGGGTGACTGTCCTAAAAATCTCCTAAACCATAAATACTGCCATCCGGGTTTTTCTCGGGTTGCCATGTTCGAACGTGAATAAGTGGCTGGTCGGGGTCGTTAATATCAACCAGCAGAAAGAGGTAACCCTTGTCGCCGTAGTTTGATGAGAAGTAGTCCTGCCTTATCTGAATGCCATAAACCTCGCCACCGGTGCCCGACTTGCGGATGATATTATCTTCAAAACGGATATTAATAAACTCCTTGCTAGCAAATGAGTGCCTTAGGTTTCGGATAAAATGCTCCTTGGTATAGCGGTTGTATTTTACAATCTGGTTGTTAAGATATGGATTATCACCATTGGTTTTGGTTTTTAAAACAGAACCAACAATTATCAGAGCGTCATCGGCAAAAATACTCTCTATGTAATCGGTACGCTTCAGTGCATACGCAGTTTTGTAGTTCTCAAGAAAGTTAACAATAATAAGCCTTACCCTCTCATCCCAAACATCCTTGCCAATAATATCCTGTAAGGCTAAATCGCTTAGCCCAAATGAAATATTCGAGATTTTTTTGTCGCCGTTGAAATGGAATACAACATCCTCTACAAAGCTACGGTTGTTGTTTTTAAAGCTAAAACTCATGGGTATAGAACGGCACATAACCCCATCCTCAAAATGGATGAACTTAAACTCAGGCTCACATACTATATGCGCCTGCCCGTACTGCAAAAGATTCTTGTGAATTTCATAGGCTTCGGGGGTAAATAGCACACGAGCAGCGTTGTGGTTACCTGTACGTATTGCATTTACAAGGGCGTTCATTATCTCCTCATAGGGCTTTGTATTTGCAACCATGGAGAGGTTTCCACGGGTTTTTGATTCGGTTTGGTGCGCAACCATAGGTTTTGGTGGTGGCTGCATTTTTTCGGTTGAGATGCTGAAGTAGCTGCTACGGAAGGGCACCACGTCCAGCTTGCCCATTACATCGCGCAGCTCATTATCGATGGTTGTTTCGCCCTCAAAAACGTATTCTGCTTTTATCCGTATCTCGCTAACATCTGATTGTCCCATAAATTCTGCAATACCCATCCCATCCTTTGCGCTAAAAATATTGGTCCAGTCACGCCCCGTCCAGTAGCTATAATCGAAATTGCGGGCGGGCTCATCGTTATGCAGAATATTGAGAGCATATCGGGTTAAATCCCCGTCATTTGTGCTTTGTGCAACGGATATGTTGATACCAGAAAAGATACCATTAATCTTCATTGGCAGCCAAGAGATTAGTAGCCTATAGTTACCACTCTCATCTTTCATTGCAATGGTGTTGGCATTGGGGTGGCTACGGAGCAGCGTTAACGACCAGTAAAAATAGCGCAATGCGTAGGCAACTTCGCCACTTTGTGCAAACTGCTCGCCGTTTCGGGCAAACTCAATAATTTTTCGTTCCCTGTCGGCAAAAATCTTGTTAACATCGGCACGTTTAATATACCGAAATATTTTGGCATCAGGTTCGTTGCTTATTACAATACGCTCCGTATTCCGTAGTGTTGCTGAAGAATAGGTGTTTATAACACCTTTAAAAGTCTCCTGAAAGGTTTCTTTTCCGCTGCTCCTTACCTCTTCCTGCAGCAGGGAAAAACGGCTTTCGACCTGTGTTGAGATTTGGTTTATCAGCATTCCCAGCGCATCCTGATCGGCACGGTTCAGGGTTGTACCCGTTCCTTCGCCCCAGATATAGGTTTGTCGGTCGGCTTTAATTTGGTCGATGGTTTGGGCATTTATTGAAAATGTAATTAATAGGAATAAAAAGAGTTGGACAAGTTTTTTCATACGTCTATTTATTTATTTATAACGGAACACATGGAACATCTATGGAGTAGTCATTCTCCCGTGTGTTAACGTCGTAAATATGAATGTTTCATATACATTAAATGAGTTTTATCAAAAATAGCAAATTCTTTTAAATATATATGTGCCATTGAGTCAACTTTAAATTAAGGAGACAGAATTGCACCTACTCAATTCAAAATGCGTTCATAAGGCGCAAAGTTCTGTAGTTCTAAATAACATCGCTTGAATGGTAAAACCACAAGTCGTAAACTTGCGGAAGTTAGAGGAGGGAAGGGTGAAATGGCGTGTAAGTGAGAACTACAACGTTATAATGTTACTGACTTGTGGCTACAACTAATCTGTTGTATGGGTTGCGCCAAAAACTAAAGCAGTTCCCTTAACCGATTCGTTAAATGAACCGTTCGCATAAACCAAGCGACCATTAACAAATGTATGGGTAACCTTTGAGCCAAATGTTTCGCCCTCGAGCGGAGACCAGCCACATTTGTACAGAATACTTTCGGGGGTGACTTTCCACCTGGCATTTGGGTCGACTATAACCAAATCGGCATGATAGCCCTCGCGAATAAATCCGCGTTTTTGGATTCGGAATAGCTCTGCTGGGGCATGGCACATCTTTTCAACTACCATTTCAATAGTAAAAATGCCCTTAGACACCATTTCGAGCATTGCAACAAGTGAATGCTGAACCATTGGACCACCAGATGGAGATGTGTTATAAGGATTTGATTTTTCGGCAAGCGTATGTGGGGCATGGTCGGTTGCCAGTATATCGAGGGTATCGTTTTTAAGGGCCCTAATTAATGCTAAGCGGTCGGACTCCTTTTTTACTGCCGGGTTCCATTTTATTCGCCAACTCAGCTTATCATAAAAAGTATCATTAAACCAAAGGTGATGTAAGCATACTTCGCCTGTGATTCGCTTTTTAGAAATAGGCAGGTCGTTGGAGAGTAACTCCATTTCCTTTTCGGTAGAAAGGTGCAGTATGTGCAAGCGTGCATTAAATTGCTTAGCCAGTTTAACCGCTAACGAGCTACTTAAAAAGCACGCTTCGGCGCTGCGAATATCTGGATGTGCGCTAAAGGGTATGTTATCTCCATACTTTTTAGAGTATAAAGCAAGGTTCGATTTTATCGTATCCTCATCTTCGCAATGGGTAGCAATAAGAACGGGTGAAGCCTTAAATATTTGCTCCAATGAGTTAGGGTTATCAACAAGCATATTACCAGTTGAAGAACCCATAAAAACCTTAACACCACAAACATTCTCGGGTTTTATTTTAGGGAGAAGATCGACATTGGAATTGGTTGCGCCAAAGTAAAAAGAGTAGTTTGCCAAGGAATGCTCTTGTGCAATATGATGCTTATGATCTAGCTCCTCGAAAGATGTTGTTTGAGGGTTAGTGTTTGGCATCTCCATAAACGAAGTTACGCCACCTGCTACAGCTGCCCGAGATTCGGAATAAATTGTTCCTTTATGGGTAAGGCCCGGCTCGCGAAAATGCACTTGGTCGTCGATAACGCCAGGTAGTAAGAATTTTCCGTTTGCTTCAATAATCTCATCGGCAACAATTGGTTGAGAAGTATCTGTAATAATTTGGTCGATAAGCCCATCACGAATAATAACGCTACCTAGAAAATGGCGCCCCTCATTTATAATTGTGGCATTTTGAATAGCTATTGTACCCATAAGAATTGCTAATTACTTCCCTTACTAAAAGGTTCTTTATCGTACTTTTTAAATAAACTTTTAACTTTCATACTTAAAACGCCCCAAAACGCCTCGTTAAAAATACCACCGCTCATTTTTGATACACCTTCTCTACGCTCAGTAAAAACAATTGGTACCTCCACCACGTTAAAACCCATTTTCCAGGCTGTAAACTTCATTTCAATTTGAAAAGCATACCCTTTAAAACGTATGCTATCGAGATCGAAAGCTTTTAACACCTCCGCTTTGTAGCACTTAAACCCTGCCGTGGTGTCCATAACCTTCATTCGGGTAATAAACCGAACATATGCCGAAGCAAAATACGACATAAGCACTCGTTTCATTGGCCAATTTACCACGTTTACCCCATTTATATATCTTGAACCAATAGCCACATCGGCACCATTTTGGCATGCTGAGTAAAGCCTTTCAAGATCATCGGGGCAATGAGAAAAATCTGCATCCATCTCGAAAACGAAATCGTACCCATTACTTAAAGCCCATTTAAAGCCTGCAATGTAAGCAGTACCCAAACCCTGTTTGCCTTGTCTTTCAATAAGATGTAGCCTGTCAGCAAACTCATCTTGCAGTTTTTTCACAACCGCAGCGGTACCATCGGGCGAGCCATCGTCAATTACGAGCAAATGATATTGTCCTGCTAACGCCAGCACCCTACGCGCCATTGGTTCAATATTGTTTATCTCGTTATAGGTGGGAATAATTACTACTTTTTTATGCATTGTAAGTATTTAAAAATTATTAGTGTTACAAATATATGAAAGTTACCTGAAAAAATGATTTTTTGCATCAGGCTTAACCAAATTGCTTGAGTTAAACAGAACTTTTAAAAAGAATTGTTGCTGGTGCTGTACTTTTTGCTCGGCGAAATGCAGTGAAATGCCAAACATAGCCTTTACACTATCGAACAGTAATGGGTTAAAATATATATCGATCCTGTTATATCTTTTTAGCTGGTAAAAAGGGTCGCCCCAATCGAGATTATGCCCCTGACCTATATATAGGGTGTTGGTAACACCAAACCCTCTATGCTGAATGCTAGCCTGAAAAAGCAGTCCTAAAGGAGTGTTCCAATCTGTAACGCCTCTTGTTCTTTGGTACGACTGCATGCCAGCAACGGACACCGATAAGGAGTCGATACGCAGTACGCTACTTAGGTTTGTTCCAAAGGATAAATATGCCACTCCGTTATCCCTTAGCGGATTATCTGGGTCGGGTATTTTAGCGCTGGCATAATGATACATATAAATATGGTTTTTAAGGAAGAATAATCCACGGCTGTACGTTCCGAATGTTCCCATTATAAACGTTTCCCTATTGATTTCGGTTTGTCTGCCAGTCCAATCGAGATATACGCTTTGGCTACCTCCTCGTTTATGATAATTTAATAAAAGACCCTGGACATTAGGTTTATAAAAGGTTAAAACATCGTGGTAAATTGCCTTTGGTGAGCAATCGTAAATACTATTCTTACTAAAGGAACCGAAGGTGTAATCGAAATTTTTGCCCCTATAATTATAGTATAGCTGAAGGTCGAAATCGGTAACTAATTTTGGGTTGCCAAACTCACTGAGCAGAGTAAACCCAACACCTAAGCTATGAATAGTATCCTTTTTAAAATGGAATTCGGGGATAAGCTGAGTACCAAGCAGAGACTCGGGGGTTTGCACCTGAGATTTATACTCCCTGTTATCGGCAAAGCCGTTAAGGCCTATGCTCCAAGAGGTATTTTGAGCAGCTAAATTTGCAACTTGTAGGGTAATGGTTAAGCCAACGACGAAACAGGACACTTTTACACACCACCTACTAATTTTACGATTCTTTTTCATAAACAACTCGAATTGTGCTACGGGTTTTTTGCTGTAAATAGATAATTTTACCCGTAATCAGACGGGTTATTTCATTCTCTGTATAATGCCTAATGGTTAATAGCTCCATATTCTCGTTGTATTTAACTCCGAATGATTGGTTTAGCTCCTCTATTGCTTTGGGCAGGAAGTGAACCTCATTATCAACAGAAATGGTAAAACTAATTGCAGAACTTTGCACAATGTTCGCTTTAACACGGTGCTTATAAAGGATGGCAAAAATTTTACTGAGGCAGTCTTCAATAACAAAAGAGTAGTCGTGTGGAGTAAGCGAAATGAGGACTTGGTTTGGTTTTAGAATAAATATGGGTGGGTAGAGAATGTTTTCTTCAGTTTGATAAACGCGGGTACCTTGAGCCGCTGGGTTAGCAAAAGACTTTACGAACAACGGTATGTCTTTATTTTGAAGCGGTTTAATTGTTTTAGGATGAATTATTTGGGCTCCGCAATATGCCAGTTCTATTGCCTCTTTAAACGATATCTCATCGAGCTTAATCGTATTTTGAAACAGGCGCGGGTCGGCATTAAGCACCCCATCAACATCTTTCCAAATTGTAACGCTGGTAGCATTTAACAGGTTAGCCAGTAGCGCAGCAGAATAGTCGGACCCCTCGCGCCCAAGAGTTGTGGTAAATCCATCGGCAGTACCTCCAATAAACCCTTGAGTTACAAAAACGGTATCAGTATTAGGGCTAAAGGCACCCTGACACAAGGTTTTAGAAACTTCGAAATCAACATTACCCTCCCTAAAATTACTGTCGGTTCGCAAAACTCTCCTAATATCAATCCATTGGTTGCTAACCCCAACGGCGTTAAGGTATATAGAGATAATTTTAGTTGACAGTATCTCTCCAAAGGAAACTATTTGGTCGTAGTGAAAATTATAACAATCGGTAGGTTTGGTGCTTAAAACGTTAAGTAAATCATTAAAAATGGACTCGATATCGACAATTTTTTGTGGACAAACGGTTTTAAAAAGCTGATGAGCTATTTCAAGATGCTCTTTCTTCAACTTTTCGAAGTGGTCCCAGAGGCTGTCGTCGGTATTTAAAAAGTTTGAGAGTATAACCTCAAGTGCATTGGTTGTTTTGCCCATTGCCGAAGCAACAATAACCTGCGAACCCTTATGGGATTTAACGATACGCAACAGGTTTTCAACCCCCTCAACGTTTTTAACAGAGGCTCCTCCGAATTTTAAAATGCTAAGCATTGGCTGTGAAAATTTATTTTTAAATTGCTTGTTAACGCCAAAAGTAAGAAATATTCAGTTGCCAGAAAACATTTTCGATAATCGTACATAAAGATGCAAATTTACGAAGGTTTTACCTGTATACAATGGGTTTAGACTCTCTTCAGCAATAAAACTTAAAGTTTTGCTACCCGATAGCAAACACAACATATTACTATGTGTGTACTATGCAACACAAACGAAAAGGCGCTGATATGGAACGAGCGCAATCGATGTAAAGAGAGAAAAAAGTTTAATAAATCGAACAATAATACGTAAAATTGCTAACTTTGAAACTTAAATTCATATCAAATAATCCGACAAGTACATGAAAGGCTATTCGATAAAAACGCTAACACAGTTTATAATTGAGCGACAAGCAGAGTTTGCTTACGCAACAGGAGAGTTTACTCGCCTCCTTTACCATATGGGTATTGCGGCAAAGGTGGTAAATAAGAAGGTAAATAAAGCAGGGCTTGTTGATATACTTGGCTTAGCTGGCGAAGTAAATGTTCAGGGAGAAGAACAAAAAAAGTTGGATGTTTTTGCCAACTGGCGGTTTATCCAATCGCTTAAATCAACTGGCGAATGCTGTGGAGTAGCTTCGGAAGAGAACCAGGAGATAATTACTTTTGATGATGAACTTTCGCTAGATGGAAACTACATTGTATGTATGGATCCACTCGACGGCTCGTCAAACATAGATGTAAACGTATCTATTGGCACTATTTTTAGCATTTACCGACGCGTTAGCCCCAGAGGAACTCGGGCGGTTCTTGAGGATTTTATACAGCCAGGCTCGAAACAGGTTTGTGCTGGGTATATTATTTATGGTTCCTCAACCATGCTTGTTTACACAACTGGGCATGGCGTTTATGGTTTTACCCTTGACCCTTCGATAGGTGAGTTTTGCCTGTCGAACTCCGACATAAGAACGCCTGATAACGGCAGTATATACTCAATAAACGAGGGAAACTATGCAAAAATGCCCAGAGGAATACAGCAGTACATAAAACATTGTCAGGTTGAGGACAAAAACACCGATCGCCCCTACTCGGCTCGATATATTGGTTCGTTAGTGGCTGACTTTCATCGAAATTTACTTAAAGGGGGTATATTTTTATATCCACAAACGGCCGCTGCACCTAACGGAAAACTTAGGCTTATATACGAATGCAATCCCATAGCCTTTTTGGCTGAAAGTGCTGGAGGGAAAGCGACAACTGGTACCGAAAGGATTTTAGATATAAAGCCAACAACCCTTCACCAAAGGGTTCCGTTTATAGTTGGATCAAAAAATATGGTTGAACAGGTTGAGGAGAAACTCCAAGAGTACCCCTAGACTAGAAGAAATATTGTGAATTACTAATGGTTTTCACATAAAGCAAAAATGGCTGAGATGTTGCATCTCAGCCATTTTTTGTACTAGTGGATCTGAACACTATATCAATTCATCAATATCTACAGACTTAACAAACTCCAAACTCTTATCCATCTCTTTATACATCACAACATCCTCCTCAATAAACCGAACATGCTGACGATACTTGGCAATAAAACTTTCGAGTGCAGGCGAAGTTTTGGCTGGTCGGCGAAACTCGATGGCCTGAGCAGCATTTAGCAACTCGATGGATAGGATACGCTCAACATTATCAACAACTTTCAGAAATTTGGTTGCTGCGTTGGCTCCCATGCTAACATGGTCCTCCTGTCCGTTTGACGACACAATACTATCGGTTGAAGCGGGAGCACAAAGCTGCTTATTCTGACTAACCATTGATGCCGAAGCATATTGAGGTATCATTAAGCCTGAATTTAAACCTGGGTTTGCCACCAAAAACTCGGGCAAACCTCTTAACCCAAATATTAGCTGCGCTACCCTACGCTCCGATATATTGCCAAGTTCGGCAAGTGCAATGGCAGCAAAATCGAGACTTAGCGCAAGCGGTTGACCGTGGAAATTGCCTCCAGAAATAATTAAATCCTCATCGGGCCAAATGGTTGGGTTATCGGTAACGGAACTAATTTCGGTTAGCACAAGCTGCGTTACGTAAGCCAAAGCATCCTTTGATGCACCATGTACCTGGGGCATACAGCGGAATGAGTAGGGATCCTGAACATGTTTTTTAGGGCGAGAAATAATTTCGCTACCCTCAAGCAACTTACGCACGTTTGCTGCAGTTTCTATTTGACCATTATGCGGCCTAACATTATGTAAATTAGGATGGAAAGGCTCAATTCTGCCATCGAACGCTTCAATTGATAATGCTCCAATAATATCGGCCAGTTTTATAATACGAAACGTTCTTAGTAAACCGTAAACTGCGTGCGAACTCATAAACTGCGTGCCGTTGAGTAGGGCAAGTCCTTCCTTCGATTTAAGTTCAATGGGTTCCCATCCGAACTCTTTTAGCACATCAACCGCATCACGTTTTTGTCCTTTGTACCGAACCTCGCCCTCGCCAATAAGTGGGAGAAATAGGTTAGCCAAAGGAGCCAAGTCTCCAGAAGCACCAAGCGAACCCCGATCGTACACAATTGGCAAAACATCATTGTTATACATATCAACAATACGCTGAACAGTTTCTAACTGCACTCCAGAGTTACCTAATGAAAGGGCGTGGGCTTTAAGTGCAAGCATTAGCCTAACAATTTCGGGAACTACCTCGTCGCCAGTACTGCAAGCGTGCGACATAACCAAGTTTTTTTGCAGCTGCGACAGCTCGTCGTGTGAAATGGTTTTATTACATAACGAGCCAAAGCCAGTGGTTATACCGTATATTGGGCCATCGTGATTTTCCATTTTCTTGTCGAGATACTCGCGACAATGATTAATTAGCGATTTTGATTCGCTAGAAATTTCAAGCTTGTGCCCTGCTTCCTTTAGCTCATCCAACAAACCATATGTTAGTGGCTTAGAGGATATTGAATGTATTTTTGTCATAATATCTATTTTTACGAAAGTTCTTTTTGAAGGAAATTCTGAATATCTTGAATCTTAATTGTTTCTTGCTCTCCAGTGGTCATATTTTTTATTGAAACTTCACCCTTTTGCATCTCCAATTCGCCCACAATGGCAACAAACTGAATATTCTTTTTGTTGGCATAATCAAACTGCTTCTTCATCTTTGCTCCATCAGGGTATAATTCGGAAGAAATTCCCAATGACCTTAATTTCTGAATAATTGGAAGGCAAAATACGGCCTCCTTATCGCCAAAGTTGGCGAACATTACCTGTGAACTAGCCAACAGGCTATCGGGAAATAGATTTAGGTGTAGCATCACGTCGTAAATACGATCGGCGCCAAACGACACGCCCACGCCCGACACATTTTTAAGCCCAAATATTCCGGTAAGGTCATCGTACCTTCCCCCACCGCAAATACTGCCCATTTCCATATCGTTGGCCTTAACCTCGAAAATACTACCAGTGTAATAATTCAACCCGCGCGCAAGCGACAAATCCAACTCAACGGTTGTTGTTAACCCCTCTATTGTATCGAGGTTCTCAAAAATAGTTCTCATCTCCGCTATGCCTGCAAGGCCTACCTCAGAAGTTCCTAAAACATTCGATAGTAGTTCCAACTTTTCGCTATTGGTACCCTGAAGCTGTATGATAGGCTGTAGCTGCTCAACGGCTTTTTGTGAAACACCCTTGTCAATAAGCTCACGATTTACGGCTTCAATACCAATTTTGTCAATCTTATCAATGGCAACGGTAATGTCTATTAACCTTTCAGCTTCGCCAACCACCTCAACCATTCCGCTAAGAATTTTTCGATTATTCAGCTTGATGGTATTGCTAACACCCAGCTTGCGAAACACCTCGTCGATAATGAGAATGAGTTCCACCTCGTTTAGTAAGGAATTTGAACCAATTACATCCACATCGCACTGGTAAAACTCACGGTAACGCCCCTTCTGAGGTCTATCGGCACGCCATACTGGCTGAATTTGGTATCGTTTAAAGGGAAAGGTTATATCATTTTGATACTGAACAACAAAACGAGCGAACGGAACGGTTAGATCGTAGCGCAAACCCTTCTCACAAATTTTAGCAGATAACGCATTGGCATTACTAGAGGTTACGCTACTGGGTTCAACGCCCTTGGTAAAATCGCCCGAGTTTAGAATTTTAAAGAGCAGCTTATCGCCCTCCTCGCCGTACTTACCCAGCAGGGTTGACAGGTTTTCCATTGCCGGAGTTTCAATAGGCTGGTAGCCATAGGTTTTAAAAACCGACTTAATGGTATCGAAAATATGGTTACGCTTCGCCATTTCGATGGGCGAAAAATCGCGTGTACCCTTTGGAATGCTTGGTTTTGCTGAAGCCATTTAACTATCTTCTTTTTTAATGAGTTGCAAAGATAGAAAATATTGGGGGAAAAGTATGGCGAGTTTTTGAATTGTGCTAAGGCATTAATGGCTGTAGCACAATTCAATTTACCCTTGTAGAATTCTTTAAATAAAAATAAACCTTTCAGAAATATTGTCCTACCTATTTCTGGGTTGAAACAACAGCTACCTTTGGGTACTTCTTTCTCCAGGCGAACATAAAAATACCAATGGCATATAACCCTATATTAAAAATGCCGATGGAGAAAATGCCGAAAGAGAAAATACCTGCCGAAAAAATGCCGACAGCAAATTTGCCTGCAGCGAAAACGCCGATGGCAAAATCGCCTGCCGCAAAATAGTTTATGCAATAGGTACCTGCACTAAATAAATTACCAAACTGTAGGTGTAATAAAATTCCAACCAACAAAAGGATTACCGTTGTAATTAAAATCCAATATTTTTTCATTTTTCAAAAATTTTGATGTTTAACAATAAATAGCATTCATATGATTTACGAGCAAAACTATTTCGGTATTGCGTACAATCAAAACTTTAGGGATAAACAGCTAGTTTTTGTGATAAACGGTAAGTTATGGTGATGAAACTACCGTTTTTGGGATAGTTAGCGCAGGGTATTTTTAAATTTTTGCGCGTGGTTGCGTGAAACTGGAATTTCCACATCGATGTTTTTGAGAGCTAACATCAATTCTTGTGAGTTCCCTTTGGCTGATTCAATATGATTAACATTTACTATAAATGCCCTGTGGCACTTCACTAATGAGGGGTATTGGACTGTTTCTGACTCGATTCGTTTTATGGTACCTCGTAAAAGCACCTTAACAACTTTATTCTCCTGGCAATAAACAACCTGAATGTAATTTCCAACAGATTCGATATAAAGTAAGTTGGATAATTCTACTTTTACTTTGTCCTTTTTATTATCGGCAACTAAAAAAATAGTTTCCTCATCCTGTGAACTAGTTGGCTTTGCTGTCAATAGGTTGCTAATTTCGCCTGCAACTCGAAGATTATGGGATAGTTTTATGTTGTGTAAAACAAGAGTTACTGCAACAACAGGAAATACTCCTACTATAAGGGTGAAAAGTTGAAAAACCATAAATCCTGTAAGCCCTGAAAGCCAAGAAAAAATAATGGAACTATAAAAATAGTTTCCCGTACCAATGGTAAAAATTATCCACGTAAGCCAAAGAATCTGTTTTAAGATAGTCCAACTGGAAAACCATTTCGTAAAAATACGGCGAATCACAAAAAAGTTAATTACCAGAATTACAAAGGTGACCCCTCCATATCCAGCAAGAATCAGGGCTTTGTGACTAGATTTATATTCCGACAATCCGAACGGTTGAAATAACAGCAAAAAAGCGGCAATAAAAAAGCTGATGGTAACAATCAGTTTCCATCTATTTTCTATCTGCGGGTATGGTTGCTTAATGTACTCTTTTATCATTTTTTTAAATACCTAATTTTTCGATATAAGAGAAAAACAACTTATCTGAAAGGTTCCTTCAAACTTGAATTAATATAAACACTACTTTTTGCTCACAACTCCAAACTCATTGAAATATGTTCTGCTAACAAATTCATCAAGCCAATTATAGAAGTCTGCAATCTCTTTTTCGTTAGATTTTCCTTCTCTCCATTTATTAAGATGTTCCTCAGTTCTAAGGAAGATTATTTTTTCTAAAACCTCTATTTTCTGAACAATTCCTGTTCTTTCAGAATTAATAAGTTTAGAAACCTGCAAATAATTTGTTCCCGATGCACGTTTAATAGGGTAACATTGGTCTTTTAGTTCTAGCGACATTGCATTTAGCGGAGCGTTGCCCGATGCATCTTCAACCAATAATTTGGGTAAGTTTTTCCCTCCCCTAACCCACACAGGAAGCGTAATGCAAGTATTTGGAAATCCAACGGTAGCCCAAACTGTGGTTAAATCGCTGGGTTCTCCGGCTTTTACACCCTGAATTAATATTGCTGAAGAGGAGCCGTAACGTGTTATAAAATCGCCAGAGTTAATAAAGTGTTGCCCTTCTGGTACATTTTTAAACTCTTCCTTAAAATCTTTATTTAGAACAGCGTGTTTGAAGCATCTGGAAAAATCCTGAATAATTGTTTGATAGTTTAGCTGGCCCATAGCTTCGGCCTGATAGAAAATATTTTGTGCGGTTTGAAATCGGATAAAGCCATAACCAACATCCTTTTTTCCTGTAAATGAAAAATTTGTGCGAAGAATATAGCCATTTGGAGCCTCAGCCGTGCTGTTGGCGTCAAATTTTGTAAAGGTGTAATTATTCACTTCATAAAACGCAGCCCCGCCTTTGGCATCGATAACGCCAAAATGTGATGCTAACCCCATTGGTTTTGCAAGGTTGGTAAGCAATTGTTCAAAATCTTCAAGCGTAGCACACTCTTGCAGCGCTTGCTTCATAATAAAACCCTCTAAATCGCTTTTCGATGTGGTATCGTCCATATTTACATTAAACGAAGCGCTATTCATAATAGAAAAACCTGTTGAATTGGCTCCACCCCATACCTGCTCTCCCACCACGTCTTCCGAATTAACAAGTCCAACATAATGGTACTTACCATCCTCAAAATACATCATCTTGTTTTTGAGAAAATCGGTGTCTCTCAATTTCCATATCATCGGACGGCCATCCTTAGTATATTTCCCTGATATTACAGCCGTTGTACAAGCTATTCCTGCATTAGCAAGCAATAAAGAGATTGCAATTATTAGTATTTTCTTCATTTGTTGAACTTATTAAAATGTGAAATTGTATTTATTTGCCTTGGTTATAACTACTGAAAAAACCGTATTGCTAACGGGTAAACAAAACGCTCCCCATTATTCGATTTAACCGATGCGAGTATGGTAATAACCAGGCTAAATACGCCCACCGCTATCAGCATAGGAATTCCTAGAAACACAATTATGAAGAGGCTCGCAACTATGGCGTACAAATATATTGACAAATGAAAATTTATGGCATCCTTACCCTGTCGATCCACCTCAACATACTGGTCTCTTTTTATAAGCCAAACAATTAGTGGCCCTAAAATTCTGCCAAAAGGAATTATAAACATAGCCAATGCGCTCAAATGGCAAAGCATTGCCATAGTGCGTTCTTCGTTATTAATATAGTTTACCTACTCCATAAGTTATTCTTTTTTAAAAGATGAAAATATTGAGGGTTGGGTTTTAAGTTATGGCTTTAACCACAACCCTTATATTCTGTTTGTTTTACTCCATCAACTTGCGATACTTAATGCGACGGGGCTGCTCGTCGCCAAGTCGCTTGCGCTTATTCTCCTCGTACTCGCTAAATGAACCCTCAAAGAAGTAAACTTGCGAGTTACCCTCGAATGCGAGAATATGCGTTGCAATACGGTCGAGAAACCAGCGATCGTGACTAATTACCACGGCACAACCAGCAAAACTATCCAAACCCTCTTCAAGGGCTCGTAGAGTATTTACGTCAATGTCGTTGGTAGGCTCATCGAGCAGTATCACGTTACCCTCCTCTTTTAATGCCAGCGCGAGGTGTAGCCTATTGCGCTCACCACCCGAAAGCACACCGCATTTTTTCTCCTGGTCGGCACCCGAAAAGTTAAATCGGGCTACGTAGGCCCTAGCATTCACTTGACGCCCGCCCAGCATTACAAAATCGAGCCCGCCTGAAATTACCTCAAACACGGTTTTCTCTGGGTCTATGGCCGAGTGTTGCTGGTCAACATAGGCAAGTTTAACCGTTTTACCCACTTCAAAAGTCCCCTTATCGGCAGTTTCGAGCCCCATAATTAAACGGAAAAGTGTGGTTTTACCTGCTCCGTTTGGCCCAATTACCCCTACTATGCCGTTTGGGGGAAGCATAAAATTCAAATTATCGTACAGTAATTTATTGCCGTAGCCTTTAGCCACATCTTTGGCCATAATTACGCTATCGCCTAGCCTTGGCCCATTAGGAATAAAAATTTCCAAATGTTCCTCCTTCTGCTTTGAATCTGCATTTAGCAACTTATCGTATGCCGAAAGGCGTGCCTTACTTTTGGCTTGACGTGCCTTGGGCGACATTCGCACCCACTCAAGCTCGCGATCAAGGGTTCTTTTACGCTTACTCTCTTGCTTCTCCTCCTGAGCCAACCTGTTCGATTTCTGCTCTAACCACGAGGAGTAGTTGCCTTTCCAGGGTATGCCCTCGCCCCTGTCGAGCTCAAGAATCCACCCCGCTACGTTGTCGAGGAAGTAACGGTCGTGCGTAATAGCAATAACCGTACCCTTATACTGCTGAAGATGCACTTCGAGCCACTGCAAACTTTCGGCATCCAAATGGTTTGTGGGCTCGTCGAGTAAAAGCACATCGGGCTCTTGCAGTAGCAGTCGGCAAAGTGCCACACGGCGGCGCTCACCGCCAGAGAGTACCTTTACCGAGGCATCGGGCTCGGGGCAGCGAAGAGCATCCATAGCTCGTTCTAGTTTTGAATCGAGCGACCATCCATCAACATTGTCAATCTTCTCGGTTAGTTCACCCTGTAGTTCTACCAATTTCATCATCTCATCATCGGACATAGGCTCGGCAAACTTAGCATTTACCTCATCGTACTGACGCATCAGCTTTACCACATCCATAACTCCCTCTTCAACAATCTCCTTAACCGTCTTAGAATCGTCAAGCTGTGGCTCTTGCTCTAAATAGCCCACCGTATATCCTGGAGAAAAGACCACCTCGCCCTGGAATGACTTATCGATGCCTGCAATAATTTTGAGCAAGGTTGATTTACCCGAACCGTTAAGACCAATAATGCCAATTTTAGCACCGTAAAAAAACGACAAGTAAATGTTATTTAGAACCTTTTTTTGAGGTGGAAACACTTTGCTCACACCCACCATTGAAAAAATAATCTTTTCGTCCGCCATTTTCTGTTATAATGTTTCTGTTTAGCAATACTAGTTTAGGGTAAAAAAGCATCGCAAAACCATAATGGTTTTGCGATGCCTAAAGGGATATTAAAAAAACTACTTAATCTTCTTGAAATCTTTAATAAGGAAACCATCGCCCTGTTTCTTATTAATCATATGGTATGTATAATAGTAAAGTTCACCATCGCCCGCACCTATAAGTAACTTATAGCATCGTGCCTGAAGGCGAGTACCGTCGGGACCTACCTTGTGCAAAAAGACAACATTATCGTTTTTCTCTTTCACGGCGTTTTCAATATCCTCAGGAGTAACAATTTTTACCGAATGAGGGTAATTTTTGCGAACATCAGTTAAGCTACGAACAGATTTATCAAGATCCCTCTCTAGAATCCACAGCTCCTTATTTTTAACAAGCTTACGGTTATTATTATAGGGCTTAAAAATATTCTTCTTAATGAGTTTTGGGTTAGCATCGAGGTTTTTGATATGCTTTTGAGCCACCTTGATAAGGGCTTCAACTTTAAACGCATAATTTTCTTCGCCAACGCTATTGTAGCCTAGGGGCAGCGAGCAAATATCGGGCAAATCCGTGTGCTTTTTCACAGCAGCACCAAGCACAACCGACAAGAAATTGTATGTTGCCTCAAGCTTATCACCAGTAAACTTAATTTGAAGTTTTACCAGAAACGATTTGCTTATGTCGCTGCGCATCTCTTCAAACTGAGTAGCACTAATAAATTCGTAGGGCGTAATTTTCCACGAGCGCTCAACCGCTTCCTTTATTTTAAAGTTATAGTCCGACATAGGATTGTCCTCCAAAACCACATAGGTAGTGGTTCCTAAAAAAGTTTTAATATCGTCGGGACGAGATACGTAACGCTCGGCAAAGGTTGCTGCGCTAACGCTGATAAGGCATAATAAAACTAAAAATCTTTTCATAATAATATGGCATTAGTTGTCAACAATTAATTATTTGTGCAAATTTAATCTATTGGTTCATTGTTCGATGATAAAAGGTATGAAAATTATTGAAAAACACCTAACAAGTTACAAAACCTTTAAAATTACTTCTAAACTTAAGCATCTAACAACAATATAAAATGCTGTTTATAAGGAACTTGACAATTGAAAAAAGAACGGTATTGAAATAAACAAAGATTCGAAATTTAATAAAATTTACTCTATGAAACAATAAGTTGGTTTTGCGCTCAAAACCACATACCAAAACATCTATACAATAGCGGAGGCTAGCAGGTTAGTCGAAATCTACACAAGAAACTTGCCGAAAGCATTCTTTTAGAGCTTTTATAATAAACGCCGCATAACACAAATCACTCATATGCTTGCTTTTATAAGATATTTTATGTATATTTTTGCTTAAGATACACTAATCATAAAATTATGATATTAGATAAAATTGCAGAGGACCCATTTAAAACAAAGGTTTTTTGTAAATTGCAACACCATTAAATAGTAACACAGACAGCCATTAAATACGAATAGCCAACATGAAACTAGTTGACGAAAAAGACTTTAAGAAAGCGGCAGGCCTAAACACCTTAGGTGGCGATAGCATTGCTAAAATGTTAATGTCAATACTGAAAATTAACAAGATTAACAGAGAGTACTCAAAAATCAATCACCTTCATGGCATTGAATTCTTGGAAGCACTCCTGGATAAGTTAGAGATTCAGTATGAAATAAGTGCCGAAGAGCTTAAGCGCATACCCAAAGAGGGTCCCTTTATCATTGTATCAAATCATCCGTATGGCGGAATTGATGGGATAATTTTACTAAAAATCATCTCGGAGATTCGACCTGACTTCAAGGTTATAGCAAACTTCCTGCTAAGACGAATTGATGCAATAAAAGAGACAATTATTCCTGTAGACCCCTTTGAGGGTAGTGCTCAAGTTTCAGGGAGTTTGGCAGGCATAAAAGGCGCACTAAACCATGTACGCGAGGGTAAACCTTTGGGCATTTTCCCTGCGGGCGAGGTATCAACCTACTATAATACCGAATCGCCAGGCGTTGCCGACAAGCAGTGGAACGATTCGATAATTAAATTTATTAAAAAGGTGGAGGTTCCCATAATACCTGTTTATTTTAAAGGCACCAACAGCCGCCTGTTCCATATACTGGGCCTTATACATCCCATGTTGCGAACGGCTAAACTACCTTCAGAACTATTCAACAAAAAGAATAAAATTGTAAAGCTACGTATGGGTCACCCCATTTCGGTTAAAGAGCAGAATGAGTTTACAGACATTTCTCGCTTTGGCCGATTTTTAAGGCTTAAAACCTATGCATTGGGCTCATCAATTGAAATAAAAAAATTCTTTAACTATAGGCTAAGGCGTGAACCCAACCCAGCCGCTATTGTTCCTCCAATGCCACCCGAACTTGTGCTGAGCGAAGTTGAATCGTTAACAAAAGACTACCTTCTATTTAAAAGTAAAAATTTTTGCGTTTACTGCGCCCCATCGGTTGAGATGCCGAATATAATGAATGAGATTGGCCGATTACGCGAAGAAACTTTTAGAGAGGTTGGCGAGGGTACTAATCGCAAAATTGATGTGGACGAGTTTGATCTATACTACAACCAACTTTTTATTTGGGACGAAGAACTAAACGCCATTGTAGGAGCCTACCGAGTGGGTAAAGGGAAAGAAATATTAGAACGGTACGATAAAAAAGGATTCTACATACATAGCCTCTTTAAAATTAGCGACGGCTTTTTACCCATACTAAACCAAAGTATCGAGCTGGGCCGATCATTTATAGTTAAGGAGTACCAACGAAAACCCCTACCGCTCTTCTTGCTTTGGAAAGGTATTTTATACTTTCTAATTAAGAACCCTGAGTACCGATACCTAATTGGACCCGTAAGTATATCGAACCGATTTTCAAACTTTTCAAAAGGCGTAATTATCAACTTTATGAAATCGAACTATTACGACCACGAATTTGCACGCCTTATTACACCCCGACATACATTTAAAGTACCTGTTAGTAAGGATGATACAGAGGTGATTTTCGAGAAAAGCAACGATCTTAACAAACTCGACAGATTTATCCAAGATATTGAATCGAATGAGTTTAGAATGCCTGTACTGCTAAAAAAGTACATTAAGCTAAACGGAAAGATTATTAGCTTTAATGTTGACCCAAAATTTAACAATGCGCTTGATGGATTGTTAATACTTGACCTGTTTCAGGTTCCAATGGAAACCATAGAATCGCTATCGAAGGAAATAAACGATAAATCGATACTCGAACGTTTCAGTGTTTCTGATTACAACTTTGAGAAGGATAATAACTAGGATAATATCTTCTTATTTCGTCTTTTACAGAAATAGTATTTACCTTAAATGCCTAATACAATTTCAATGCCGTTTAGTTAACAAGATGTGATCTACTATTTATTAAAAACCGTCCCCTTCGACTTCGCTCAGGGTGACGGTCAGGCTGAGCAAAGTTGAAGCCGACAGCCTTTTCTAAACGATATTGAATACAGTTTGTTAACATTAACCCTAATAAAACTATAGTATGAAAACAAAACTTCTGGTTTTAATTGCTTCAATGGTATTAGCTACTACAAGCTGCATGCAAACCCCAAAAGGTGAAAAAGTTAAATCGGATAATGCTTCCGAAATAAGTTTTCCTAAAGATGCAACCACACATAACGTTGACCTAGACAAAAGCGGAATAGAATGGCTGGGCATTAAACCCACTGGAAAACATTTTGGCACGCTTGCTATTGAACACGGAACACTCTACGTTCAGAACGAAAAACTGCTGGGAGGTGATTTTACGCTGGATATGAATTCGATAACAATACTCGATATTCAAGATTCGGAAACAAATGCAAAGTTACGAGGTCATTTACAATCTGCCGATTTTTTTCACGTTGACTCATTTCCTAAAGCAACATTTAGGTTTAACGCTGTTGTACCCATAGAAAATAACGAAGCGAATGAAGATGGTATTATTTTAACTCACCGCATCGAAGGAAATCTTACCCTTAGAGGCGTTACAAGAAAAATTAGTTTCCCTGCTTGCATTACCATTACAAGTAGTGGCCTAAAAGCACAAACTTCCCAGTTTTTTATTAACCGTACCGAGTGGAACGTAAACTACGGCTCAAAATCGATTTTTGCCAACCTGAAAGATAATTTTATAAACGACGAGATGGGCGTTAAAATAATGCTGATAACAGAATAGTATTCAAGTCCTTTTCGAAGATAATTACTAAAAGAGGCAGTCGGGTTTTAGTTAAAATCCGACTGCCTCTTTTTTTATACTATTAATTGAGGCTAGCTTAAACCTTGTAAAAAAGAGGTAGTCAAATTTGCAAAATCACAGGAAGCAAAACAAGCCTTACAAACCAATTTATCATTACAGTAAAAAGTGAGTGATAGAATTAATAGTATTTTCAAAATAGATGGCTTCTCACAATTCAATTTTAGTATAAAAAACAACCTCAATGACAAAACTACCAATACTACTCATACTCCTACTAATGGGCAGCTGCGTTAGCAACCAAAGCAAAACGGATGAAAAACTCTTAGAGCAGGCGCGCAAAATTCACGAAAGAATTGTAACCATCGATACGCACACCGACACCCCGCTTATGTTTAACAGAACAGGGTTCGATTTTAGTGGCAAAGCCCTTGAGCGAAAAGGTCGAGTAGACCTTACAAAAATGGAAGAGGGAGGTTTAGACGCCGCTTTTTTTGCCGTATTTATAGGGCAAGGCGATAGAACGCCTGAAAAATACGATGAGGTACACACCGTTGCGCTAAATACTTTTCATTCGGTGAAAAGTAGTATCAATAAAAACTCTGATCGTGCCGTACTGGCTACAAGTGCAAACGATGCCCTAGCTATAAAAAAACAGGGTAAGCGTGCTATATACATAGGTGTTGAAAATGGGTACCCCATAGGGAAAGATATCTCAAGAGTAAAGGAATTTTACGATTTGGGGGCAAGGTACCTAACACTTTGCCACACAAAAAATAACGATATCTGCGATTCATCTACCGACCCCAAAGGACCAGAGCACAACGGCCTGAGTACTTTTGGTATTGAGGTGGTAAAGGAGTTAAACCGCTTAGGTATGATGATTGACGTTAGCCACATATCCGACCAAGCATTTTACCAATCCATTGAGCATTCAGCAGTACCCGTTATCGCATCGCATAGCTGCGCTAGAGCCGTTTGCGATAACCCGCGTAACCTTAGTGATGAGATGCTAACAAAGTTGGCCGAGAATGGTGGAGTAATACAAATATGCTTGCTAAGCAGCTACGTAAAACCCGACGAGCCATACCCTGCCCGCGATAGCGCCAGAGTTGCCATAAACAGAAAATACGGCAATTTTCAGGAGCTCGAGCCCGAAATCCGACGTAAGGCCATTGAAGAGTGGTACGGATTGGACGAGATATTCCCACCCAAACTAGCAACAGTTTCTGATTTAGTTGACCACATAGACCATATAGTAAACCTTATAGGAATTGATTACGTTGGTATTGGCAGCGATTTCGATGGCGGGGGTGCTCTTAAAGATTGTGCTGATGCCAGCCAAATGATTAACATTACCGTTGAACTACTTAAAAGAGGGTATAGCGGAGAAAACATTAAGAAGATATGGGGAGAGAACTTCCTGCGGGTTTTTCAGCAGGTAGAGGCATTTGCACAAAGTCAGTTGTAGCCATTGATTTACAGTAAGTTACCTTATCATAGAATAGGTGTGCTTGATTAGGTGCAAAAGGACATTTTAAACCCTTTGTTCCAACAACGAATTAAATACCGTACATTTGTGCACAGCAAAAACAATGAACAGCTAGCTGACAAGCTAGCTGATGCCTTTCAATAAAAACAAGAAAATGATTATACGGTCAGCCAATTTTGTAAAAAGTAGTGCCGAACTACAACAATGCCCAGAGCACAACCTCCCCGAATATGTATTTATTGGCCGGTCAAACGTTGGCAAATCATCGTTAATAAATATGCTAACAGGCATTAACGCATTAGCAAAAGTATCGGGTACACCAGGAAAAACGCAGCTAATTAACCATTTCGAAATAAATAAATCGTGGTACTTGGTTGACTTACCTGGCTACGGTTTTACCAAAACAGGAAAAAAACAGCGAGCCGTTTTTGCCGATATGAATACCAAATTTATTACCAACCGAGAGAACATCGCCTGCCTTTTTGTTCTTATCGACTCACGTCACGAACCCCAATCTATTGACACCACATTTGTTGACTGGTTAGGTGCAAACGGAATTCCATTTGCCATAATTTTCACTAAAACCGATAAACTTAAACCCGCCGTGCTCACAGCAAATATAGAGGCATACAAAAATCATTTACTCGAAACATGGGAGGAACTACCCCCTATTTTCACTAGTTCATCGGTAAATAGAAACGGGAAAGAAGAAATACTTAACTACATAGATCAAATAAACACCGATTTAGAATTAACAAAGTAGCGGCTAACTCTTTTACCCAAAGTGTAAATTTATGCCTTGGGTGTTCATATTTTAACGTTGCATTTTTCTAACGTCCTACTAAACTAATCACACTAAATGTGGTAATAAATTTAGAGCTAAATATTTTACCCATTGGTTAATTTGCCCTAACTTTGTAGCCAACAAAATCCAACCCATGATAAAGCAACATTGTATAAAAATTTTTTCGGGAAGAAATTCAGAATATCTAGCCAAAGAGATTTCCAAGCATTATGGCTCTCCGCTAGGTAAATCATACGTTACCGACTTTAGCGATGGAGAGTTTCAGCCCTGCCTAGACGAATCAGTTAGGGGCTCAACCGTGTTTATTATCCAATCGACCTTTCCTCCGTCCGACAACCTGTTTGAACTGCTTTTAATGATTGACGCAGCGCATAGAGCATCGGCATACAAAGTAGTGGCCGTTATCCCTTATTTTGGTTGGGCTCGGCAAGATCGTAAGGACAAGCCACGTGTTTCGATAGGTGCAAAGATGGTAGCCAACCTGCTTAGTGCAGCTGGGGTTGACCGTGTAATGACAATGGATTTACACGCCGATCAAATTCAAGGATTTTTCGACGTTCCTGTAGATCATCTTTACGCATCGTCAATATTTGTACCATACATTAAGAGTTTAAATCTTGATAATATCGCCATTGCCGCACCTGATATGGGTGGAGCAAAGCGCGCCAACGCCTACTCCCGCTTTTTAAATGCATCGCTTATTATTTGCCATAAAACACGCGAAAAAGCAAATCAGGTAGGACAACTTACAGCGATTGGTGATGTGGAAGGCAAGAACGTTATTATTATGGACGATATGGTTGATACTGCTGGAACGCTAAGCGCAGCAGCCGATATGATGATGAGTAAAGGCGCAGCAAGTGTTCGCGCACTGGTTACCCACCCTGTGCTATCGGGTCCTGCATACGAGCGTATCGAGAATTCGGCAATTACCGAACTTGTAGTTACCGATACCATACCTCTAAAAGCGAATAAAGTTATCAGTAAAATTAGGGTACTTTCAGTTGGTGAACTTTTTGCCGATGTAATTAACAAGGTATACAACTACGAATCTATTAGCGAGAAGTTTTTAATATAGCTCGCTAACATTTTGAATACTAGGGGAACCATTTATTATTAGAAAATAACTATATTTGCAACCCAAAAAATCCCCTCAGCCAATTTAGTAGTGACGTGATGGGGGGCTGGCTAACACCGAGGGGCAGCCCTGAGTAGCGTTTATTATTAACAATAAAGTTTACATAAAAGATGAAAGAAATTAGTTTAAACGGTTCGGCAAGAACCGAAACAGGGAAAAAGTTTGCAAAACAACTTAGAAAAGAAGAGCAGGTACCTGCTGTTGTATACGGTGGCAAAGATAACATTAAGATTACTCTGGTTGAAAAAGACCTGAAGAATATTATTTATACCCCAGACGTACACATTATTAATCTTAGTATTGATGGCAAACCTCTCAAATGTATATTAAAAGACTTGCAGTTTCATCCCGTAACTGATAGGGTTATTCACGTTGATTTCCTTGAAGTACAAGATGACAAGAAACTAAGTATTGCCTTACCTGTTAAACTTGTTGGTTCGGCTAAAGGGGTTAAAGAAGGTGGACAACTATCATTAACCACCCGTAAAATAAAAGTTTCAGGTTTTCCAAAAGATTTACCTGAGGTGATTGAAGTAAATGTAACCGATCTTGATCTTGGTAAAAGCCGTTTGATTAGCGAACTAAACTTCGACAAATTTGAGATAATTGAACCAAAAACTACCGTTATTGCAACCGTTAAACTAACTAGAGCCGCTAGGGGTGCTGCTGCTACAGGAACCGAAGAGGAAGCTAAATAGTGCTCGTTAATTTTTGTTATCTTGAAATATCTAATCGTTGGCCTAGGTAATATTGGAGCCGAATACTCCAACACCCGCCACAACATAGGATTTATAGTATTGGACGCACTCGCCAGAGCGTCCAATACTTCTTTTAGCACCAAGCGATACGGCGATGTAGCTCAGGTTAAACACAAAGGACGCACGTTTATTCTTCTCAAACCATCAACCTATATGAACCTTAGCGGCAAAGCTGTTTCATACTGGTTGCAAGCAGAAAAACTTACGATAGAAAAATTACTGGTTGTCACAGACGATATTGCCCTACCAATTGGCACTCTTAGGCTAAGGTACAAAGGCAGTGATGGTGGGCATAACGGACTCTTCGATATTATTGAAACCCTTGGCACCCAGAATTTTGCTCGACTTAGGTTTGGCATTGGTGGCGATTTTCCCAAGGGGTCGCAGGTGCAATATGTACTTGGCCAATTGACTCCAGAGGAGGTAGAAATTCTGCCTGAACGATGCGAGAAATCAGCCGAGATAATTTTCAGTTTCGGCACCATTGGGATTGAACGAACAATGAACTTTTACAACAAAAAGTAAGAGCTATGGGCGAAAACTCTTCAACTCGAATTGATAAATGGCTATGGACCGTTCGCATATTTAAAACCCGCAGCATTTCAACAGAAGAGTGCAAAAAAGGGCGAGTTAAGGTTAATGATGCCGATGTGAAACCCTCTAAGGAAATTAAAATTGGCGATACCATTACCGTTCGCAAACCCCCGGTTATATTTACATATATTGTGAAAGATATACCCAAGAATAGGATTGGTGCTAAACTTGTTAACGATTTTTTAGAAGACATTACTCCAAGCGACGAGCTGGCTAAGCTGGAACCCGGATATTTGGCTTTTCAGGGAATTAGACCCAGAGGATCTGGTCGGCCAACCAAAAAAGAGCGAAGAACTCTTGACAATATTCGTGGAGAATCATTAGATTAAACCAGTCCTACGGTGCATATTATTGGATTGTATATCCTAAAACGTACCCTACCCCTTTTTAACGTAACAACTCTCTATTGCTCCAATATAAAAACGATGATAATCTTTAGTTGGATATATTTCCGTGCCTAAACCCATATCAGAAAACATTTCGGGCTTTATATCATCGGCATACAGTTTACGGCATTCAACAATAAGCCTAGCCTCTGCAAAAGCAATTCCTCCATTTGGCATAATCACTGGGGTAAGCCCTGCCTCTTTGGGCTTATCAAAATCTCTACCCGATTTTGCACCACAAAAAGCCAACGCTTTTCGTTGGTTTCCTTCACCAAAAAATGAAAGAGTATAGGTGCTATTCGCTTCGGTAAACTCAAAGGTATAACGCTGAGGTCTAACGTATATAATTGATACGGGCTTTCGCCACAAAAAGCCAAAACTACCCCATGATGCTGTCATGGTATTGAACTTCTCTTTACTCCCAGCCGTAATGAGCATCCACTCCTTGTCGAGCATTTCAAAAACATTGCCTTTTAGTGTAAACGGGTCAATCAGTTCAAAATGTTTTAGCTGTTCCATCGTTTCGTTCGAAGTAAAATAAATAGTTGAATTAACCTATACTTACTGGTAGTTATTACATACAGTAATAACTGTTTAAAGTATTTTTGCAAATGGGGTGAGGTAGTGATATTTTATCTAGGCTTTGTTGCATATTATTGCACAAAACCAAAGAGTAAATAACACCTAAATAAATAGGCGATCCAATATCACAACTGGACTAATAAAACTCGTATGTATATTTATATAGCACCCTGTAACGGTATGGTGCAAAATACGAATCGGTTTCAATTACATTGCCTTTCTCAGTAAACGTTGACTGCTTACGCGAAAATTCTTGAGCTTTGTTTTCACTCCACCGCTCCTCAATTATGCTTCCATTTTTATCGTACTCATATTGCGATTGGGTGAATTTTGTGCCATCGGGCAAATGCTTTATCACTTCACTAATCCTACCCTCATTGTTGTATTTATACTCAATGCTATTCCCTAACTTTTTAGAAAAATATTCGGATTTAAGGGTCAGGTTGTCTTTTGCATCAAACTCTTGAACAACCTTTGTTAGTTCATTCCCTTTATTATCAAGCCTAATATCGCTAATTAGATTACCGTTAGCATCGTTTTGCTTAATCATTCTCGATGATAGAACCTTGTCGGGTTTAAATACGCTAATTTCGTGTATGTTATCTTTGTAAACATAAACCCATCGCTCGTCAACCTTATTATTCCTATCCAACTTTACAATTTCTTTTAGTTTACCATCGGGGTAATACTCATAGGTTATACGATAACCAGCAGCTCCATCGAAAATTGTCTCCTGCGTTTTAACTCCACCCTTATCATAATAAATTGTTTGTTTATAGTTGAGTATTAAATTTGGCCCATCGGGGTTTTGATACATAGAGTACTCTATTCGCTGGTTACTCTCATTATACTTATAAAGTAACCTAGAGGAAATAGATCCGTTTGACCTATAGTTTTGTACTTCGAACGCATTGCCTTTCTTATCGTATAGCGTAACGCTAGTTTTATAGCCCGTTGGGTTGAGTTTATCACCTGTAAACCTGTGTGTCCACTGTGTAACCGACTTAATGCCGCTCTCAGCAATCCGTTGTCTTTCCTTCTCCTCATCAATTGTTTGCCCCAGTAGACTAAATGAGAACCCAAGAAAAAGAGTAATTAAAAAAATGTTTTTCATAAACTGATATTTTCTATGTAAATGGCAAATATAGTAAATCTTAATATACGTAATAACTCTTAAAGGGTTGCTCTTCGTTTCTCCCTACTCTCCTCGACGAGAGGAATTGTTACCCCAAGCAAAAAGTATTGTCTATCCTTATCAAAAGGCACAAAATGATAGAAAAGTTTACGCCCCGATTTTCTGGCAATATCAATCAAGCCTAAACCAGCCCCTCCTCTCTCGTTTAAAGGACCCTCAATCATCTGTTTGAGGAAACTATCCTTTAACTCCTGGGGCGACGACTCGTTAATCTTGACAAGTTTTGCCTCTAGCTGTTTCACGCTTTCATTTTTAACTATGTTTCCTGTTACAACGTAAAACGAGTTCTTTTCCTGACCTACAATAAATAGGCCATTCCCAATTTTATTGTCTTTTTGGTCAAAATCGTCGGAGTGTTTGGTTATATTCTGCAAACACTCAATCATTATATGAAAAATTCTTTTACGTATTGATGTAGGTAAGTTCTTCTCTATTATTTTACGGTTAGCCATAAACGCAAACGAACGCATTATCTGGTGGTTCATTTCACCCTTATATATGAGGGGAAATCCACTAGTTGCCATCTCGTTTGTGAGAGTCGATTTTATGAAATATATTATGCTATCCATTAAGGATTGAAATTACTAAAAAATTTTATTATTTAACTAATCCTTTGAAAAAATAAACTGTTTTATTGCTCCTACAAAATTAGTACCGTAATTCAAGTTAAATAGAAATTTTATTTACAAAAACACCTCAAGTAGCTTCGCTTCAGCCTTGGGCACAATTACTGCTAAAGGTAAATTTGCTGGCATAAGTACGAGTTCCCCCTTGCTTATAAATACCTCTTCGGTATTGGCACTCCTAATGCTGGCCGCACCTTCAAGGCATATATAAATTCTGAAAGTGTCGCGCTCAAAAAAGTCACGCTCAACACCTTTGGTTAAATACAGCCTATTAACATTAAAAAATGGTGTTTGTTTTAGCTCCTGCGGAACATTCGGCACAACGGCTGCTCGTTCGGGCACCACTGGATTTGCTTCAAAATCAATGGCCTCCATAGCCAAATCGGTGTGTAGCTCGCGCTTAGTTCCATCGGGTTCAGTTCGATTCCAGTCGTAAACCCGATAGGTAACGTCAGAGGTTTGCTGTATCTCAACAAGTGTAATGCCCTTACCCAGTGAGTGTACGCTCCGCGCTGGCACATAAATTAGGTCATCGGCTCGAACCTGATCTTGCTTCAACAACGACGGTAATTGGTCGGAATCTAGGGCTTGCTGAAATTCTTGCGAATTAATGCTTCTATTAAACCCCGTAACTATTTGTGAATCGGACTCCGCATCCAATATGTACCATAACTCGGTTTTGCCAAAGGCATGGTGTAACCGTTCAGCCATTTGGTTATCGGGGTGAACCTGTACCGACAGATAATCGGTAGTATCAATAAGTTTAATTAGTAGGGGAAATTCTACGCCAAATTCTTGAAAAACCTTCTCGCCCACTAAATCGCCCATATAAACCTCTGCCAGTTCCTGAATATTATTACCAGCTAAAAAGCCATTCTCTACAACCGACAAGCTACCCTCAACAGCAGATAATTCCCAGCTTTCGCCGCACTTGTCCATCGACTCTGGAACTTCTTTACCGTATTGGTCTCGTAACTTTGAACCACCCCAAATACGATACTTTAATTGCGGTGAAAATTTTAATGGATATAACATATCTAATAAAGATTTGTATTTTTGAAAACATTTAGTATCCTTTGACTCTAAATATCATTGTCTAAAAATGTACTCTAATTTGGTTTAACACATTATAGTTTACAACCTTTTAGAGTAAAACAAAGTTAACCATAATAATTTAAACTCATAATGTTAATTATTGGTATTGCGGGTGGAACCGGTTCAGGTAAAACCACCGTTGTAAAACGAATTATCGAATGTCTTCCTGCGGGAGAGGTAGTGGTTATCCCACAGGACTCATACTACTACGACAGTTCGCATTTGCCCCTTGAAAAAAGGCAGGAAATTAACTTTGACCATCCCTCGTCAATTGAGTTTGAGTTGCTGGTTGAGCATGTGGCATTGCTGAAACAGGGAAAAAAGATTGAGCAGCCAGTATACTCATACCTTACATGCGCCCGAACTCCCGAAACTATTTGTACTACCCCAAAACACATTGTTATAATTGAGGGGATACTAATTTTTACTAACCCCAACCTTCGAGATTTAATGGATATTAAGGTTTTTGTTGATGCCGATGCCGATGACAGGTTGGCGAGGGTAATTTTGCGGGATATTGTAGAAAGAAGACGATCGGTTACTAAGGTGCTTGAGCGATACGAAAAAACGGTAAAACCAATGCACCTACAGTTTATTGAGCCAACCAAACGCTACGCCGACATTATTGTTCCGCAAGGAGGAAACAACTCGGTAGCTATTAACATACTATCATCAATAATTGAAAAAAACTTGTCACGCTAAAAAAGCAAAACAACCATGCTTGATAATGTAAAAAACGAGGACGTACTATTTCTTGATATAGAAACAGTGCCTCAGCACGCAAGCCTAAACGAGTTACCATCGGGGTTGGCAGAGCTATGGAGCAAAAAAGCAAAAAAAATTGGAGACGAGAACCAAACACCTGATGAAATATACCAACGAGCAGGAATTTATGCCGAATTTGGTAAAATTATCTGTATTTCGGTAGGTTTAATTGTTAACAAGGCCGAACAAGTTTTTTTTAGGGTTAAATCATTTGCTAGCGACAACGAGGCTCAACTACTTACCCAATTTGCCGATATGCTTGAAAAGTTCTCGGCAAAACCTCAGGCAAACCTTTGTGCTCACAATGGAAAAGAATTTGACTTCCCGTACATTGCCAGACGGATGCTGGTTAACGGAATTGCAATCCCTAGCCTACTTGATGTTGCTGGTAAAAAACCTTGGGAGGTTCGATTTTTAGACACCATGGAACTTTGGAAGTTTGGCGACTACAAGCACTACACTTCACTAAACCTGCTAACGCATATTTTCAACATTCCCACACCCAAAGATGATATTGATGGTAGTCAGGTAGCCGATGTTTACTACAACGAAAAGGATTTAAACCGAATAGTTAGGTACTGCGAAAAGGATACCCTGGCGGTTGCTCAACTTTTTTTACGCTATAAAAACCAGCCTCTTATACCCGCCGGAAACATTGAGATTGCGGACTAGGTAAAGTTAACTTAGGGGATTCCAAAACTGCAGCATTTCGTTAATCACTGCTTCTGGATTCTCGGCATGTAACCAGTGCCCTGCATTAGGTATGGTTTTAACATCAAAATTCGTAAAAAATTGCCCAAGTTTACTAACCCCTTCGCTAAACACATAGTTTGAGTTTTGTCCCTTAATAAAAAGAGTTTTTACTGTAATTGGAGCATCTCCTCCAACAGGAAGTACTGCCCCCATAAGCAGCTCTATATTTTCACCAATAACCGGCACATTTAGCTGCCACTCAAACCGCCCCATACTATTTCGCTTAACATTTTTAAGCAAGAACTGCCTAACAGCTTTACTTGGAATAGTTTGCGCAAGCTTTTTGTCAAGTTCGCCCCTCGACTCGGCCAGCTCGGGTTTAAGTGCTAGCAGAGCCGATATAATTTTAGCGTGCTGCCTAGCCTCTCCGTACCCCTTAGCCTCGTCGTTAATATAGTTATAGGGTAAAATATCGGCAACCACCAATGAGGATACTCGGGTGGGATTATTATAGGTAAACTGCATAGCCACCTTGCCCCCCATTGAGTGCCCCACCAGCATAGCCTCAGAAAGATTTAGTCGATTGAAAAGTTCAAGCAGATCATTGGACATAGCCTGGTAGGTGTGAACTGAACTTGAAGGACTTTGGCCATGATTTCGAAGATCAACCAAAATTACCCGATATTTTTCGGCAAGCATACGGCCAACCGTAAGCCAATTATCCGATGAGCCATATAGTCCATGCATAATGACTACAGGTGCCCCCTGTCCTAACTCCCTAGCAAACAACTCCATTACGCTATTCCTTAACCTTTTTCAAATACATCTGAATAGTATTTTCTAACCCAAAGTAAAGTGCGTCGGATATTAGGGCATGGCCTATTGAAACCTCCAATAGCCCGGGCATATTTTTAGCGAAGTAGCTAAGATTCTCTAGATTTAGGTCGTGCCCCGCATTAAGTCCAAGGCCCACTTCACCTGCCGCAATAGCTGCTTTTAAAAAAGGCTCAAGGGCTTTCTCCCTGTTCAATGCGTAGCCTAAAGCGTATGGCTCGGTGTAAAGTTCAATCCTGTTGGTACCCGAATCGGCTGCATGCTTAACCAGCTCAGTATCGGCATTTACAAAAATAGATGTCCGGATGCCCGCATCCCTAAATATTTTAACATGCTGCTTTAGTAAATCCTTATTTTTTATGGTATCCCAGCCAGTATTTGAGGTGATAGCATCGGGCGGATCAGGCACTAACGTTACTTGGTTTGGCCTAATCTCTAAAACAAGATTTACAAAATCTTTGGAAGGGTATCCTTCAATATTAAATTCTGTAGAAATAATTGGCTTTATGTCCCTCACATCCTGATAACGAATATGCCTCTCATCTGGTCGTGGATGAACAGTAATCCCTTCGGCACCAAAGCGCTGGCAATCTATTGCTGCTTTAAGCACATTTGGAATATCCCCACCACGTGCATTACGAAGGGTTGCAATTTTATTAATATTAACACTTAAACTCGTCATTTGAATTATATTTGGGGTTACCTTTGCAAAGGTAGCTAATTTTTAAAGCGAAAAGGATATGTTAGCAAAAGAGATGATTTCGGATGTAATTCCAACGTTAAGAACCTCCGATACAGGACTATCGGCACTTAACTGGATGGATATTTTTAAGGTTAGCCATCTGCCCATCGTTAACGACAAGGATTTTTTAGGTTTGGTATCTGAAAGTGATATTTACGACCTTAATATACCAGAGGAACCCCTCGGAAACCATCAGCTATCATTGGTAAGACCATATCTACATGAGGGGCAACACATACTCGAAGCGATGGAAATGGTTTCGAAGTTAAAATTAAGCCTTGTGCCTGTTTTGGATGCCCGAAAACACTACCTAGGGGTTATTACCACCACCGAGCTAGTGCATCACTTTGCCGATTTTGCCGCATTAAAAAACCCTGGAGGCATTATTGTACTTGTACTAAACCACAATGATTACTCGCTAGCCCAAATAGCCCAAATAGTTGAAGGGAATGATGCAAAAATACTGGGCACCTTTTTAACCTCTAGCTCGGATACCACACAAATTGAACTCTCGCTTAAACTCAATGTAACCGATTTAACATCAATAATACAAACTTTTAACAGGTATAACTACAACGTACTAGGCTCCTATATGAAACACGACGACGAGGAGGATCTGCTTGAAGATCGGTACAACCTGCTGATGAAATACCTTAACACCTAACAAGTAGTATGAGTCGCTGTCTCCTTTTTGCCATACTTCTTGTAACGTTTTTGCCAATTAAGGCTGCGAACACTAGTTCTGACGAAAGAGTTATTGTTAGCTCCATCAACATTAGTGGTAATGGCATAACAAACGAAAAGATTATTCGCAGGGAACTTACCTTTAGGCTTAACGATACGCTACTGGTTAGCCAAATTGACTTGCTCGCCCAAAGAAGCACAGAAAACCTAAACAAAACCCACCTTTTTAACTTTGTTACTGTTACTTACGTTTTGGCAAACGGGGCAATTGAGTGGACTATTACCGTTGAAGAAAGATGGTATATATGGCCGTTCCCCATACTTGAGTATGAGGATCGTAACTTTAGCGCTTTTATTAAGAATGCCGACCTTTCGCGCGTAAATTATGGCACATATATAAAGGTTAACAACTTTAGGGGGATGAACGAAAAAATAAAACTAAAGTTAATACTTGGGTACAGAAAGCAGATTAGCCTTCAGTACATTACCAACAATTTGGATCGAGGAAAAAAACATGGCTTCTCAATTTGGGCATCGTACTATACCAAAAATGAAATTAACTTTGCAAGCATACAAAACAAGCCCCAATATTACGTTTCTGAAGTTAAGCCAGCAAGGAAAATAACTTTTGTTGAAGCAGCCTACAATTTTCGTCCTCAACACAACTGGTACCATACCATAATGCTAAAGTCCTATTTTTCAACTATTAACGATTCGCTAGCAATACTTAACCCACACTATTTTGGCAATGGCGAAAAAAAATCGTGGTATAACCTAGCTAGCTACGAGATAACACACGACCTGAGAGACTCGAAAATATTTCCGTTAGCTGGATACATTTTACGAGGCGAGCTGGGGTACGAAACATTTTCGAACAACACAGCACCAAACAACTTGTATACAAAGTTTATGACAGGTTATTATGCTAATATTTTTAATCGTTTTTTCGGAGGATCGGACCTGATGGGGAAATTTAGTTCTCAATCGAACCTACCCTATTTTATTAACCAAGCTATTGGATACATTGATTTTGTTAGAGGTTATGAATACTACGTAACAAATGGCTCAAGCTTCATACTCAGCAAAAACTCGTTAAAATTTGAGCTTCTCCCAACAAAAGTGATTAACTTGCCGTTAATTCCTGATGGTAAGTTTAAGAAGGCTCATTTGGCTCTTTACCTTAGCCTATTTGCCGATGCAGGCTACGTAAAACCCGATAGCCAATTGCCAAGCGGTAACCTAGAAGGGGATTTTATTTACGGATACGGCCTTGGTTTTTATGCTGTGGCCTATTACGATATTGTTTTTCGAATTGAGTACTCATTTAACAAGTTTGGTGAAAACGGGCTTTTTCTCCATTTCGGAACACCATTCTTAATATACAAATAGCTATGCTAATTGCCCTTTACGGAAACAGGATTGGATCAGAACATCAGCCAGATATTGAGAGCCTTCTTGCCAAACTTTCAGAAAAAGATATTGAGATAATTATATTTGAACCATTGCACAGGTTTCTGGAGAATATGCTTGGCCGCACTGTGAAAGTAAAGTCGACATTTAAAAGCCCCAGTGAGGTAAAAAACTCCGCAAATTTTATGCTAAGCATTGGTGGCGATGGCACCTTTCTGGAGTCGGTAACATTTGTTGAAGACTCTTGCATACCAGTGCTGGGAATAAACTTTGGCAGGTTAGGATTCTTAGCCAATATCTCATCAAAAGATATTCCAGCAGCAATCGATCAGCTATACGCAAATAACTTTAGTATTGAGAACCGAACGGCCCTGCAGGTAGAGATGCCAAATAATCCGTTTCTAGATTTTCCTTTTGGGTTAAACGACCTAACCATTCAGAAAAATGGAACGGCTATGATTACCGTAAATGCCTATATTGATAATAACTTTCTATGTACCTACTGGGCCGATGGGTTAATTATATCAACTCCAACAGGATCAACGGCATACACACTCAGCGTAGGCGGTCCAATTGTAAGTCCAGCAACTAGCGCATTTGTAGTTTCACCAATTGCTCCTCACAACCTAACAGTAAGGCCATTGGTAATACCCGATACATCTATCGTTACTCTCGAAGTAACAACTCGCGATAAAGAAATACTAATGTCTCTCGATTCTCGTTCTGTAAACGTAAACAATACTATTTCGGTAACGATAAAAAAAGCCAGTTTCTGTATTGGAATAGTTAATTTGAAGCAAAACGATTACTTTAAAACGCTTAGAAACAAGCTAATGTGGGGCGCCGACAGTAGAAATAGGATACAAGATTAAAAAAACAAGGTGCGTTTTATAGCTATCGCATCTAACAATATGCAAGTTAATGCGTTTTAAAATGTGGGTGCCCCAGTTTGTTATTTCGAAAACATATTTATTAAATAGCACAAAAGAACCACAGACAATATTATTTTTTTATCTTTGTTAAAGCATCCATACAAAAGTTAAATGAAACGGATTGTATTAACATTATTGGTAAGCCTACTATTAACTGGCTTAAACCAAGCTCAGCATTGGAAAAAAGCTAAGCTGGAAATATTTGGCGGCATTGCTACTTATCAATATTTTGGAGATATTGGCGGCTCTGCAACAGAAATGAACCTGCTCGGCTTACTTGATATTGACCTAGTAGCTTTTCGTCCAGGAATTAATTTAGGTGCTCGCTACCACATTTCAAAACCCATTCAAGTTAGCGCAACTTATGGTGCTGGTTTCCTTGCTAAATCAGATCTAAACTCAATAAATCAAAATCGGGAATTCGCTTTTAGTACATCATTTCACGAAGTAACCGTAATGGGCGAATACTACCTTATTCCTGAAAGTGACGAGAACTATTTTTATGATATTATGCAGATTAGGGGCGGCCTTAAACATTTTACAAAACCATTTAGCCTTTACCTTACGGTGGGTGTTGGTGGAGCCTACTACAAAGTTACCCCTAAACTAAAACTTAATGGACACCCACGGTTTTCGGAGGGCAACAATATGGCCATACTATTGCCCGTAGGCATTGGTTTTAAGTACGCCGTTTCACCAAAACTATCAATTGGGGCCGAACTTATTGCCAGGACTACAACCTCGAACACGTTAGATGGTTACGACTCACCCTTTGGGAAATACAATGATTTTTACCATTCATTGTCCATAAAAGCCAACTATAAAATATACCGAAAGCGCAAACCAGGATATAGACGCTAGTCCTGCCTTAGAATTGCTTATAACCTAATGAGACTAAAACTACTGCTTATTCTTGTGCTTACCCCCTTCTTTACACAAGGCCAAGAAAAAAACGAAATTGGAGCCCTGGGAGGTGCGTCATACTATATGGGCGACTTTAACTTAGCCCAGCAGTTTCACAAACCATCGGTTGCCATAGGGGTTCTGTTCCGTCATAATATCAATAAATTTTACTCAATAAAAATTGCTGGTTTACACGGGCAAGTTCAGGGAGACTACGTAAACACCTCATACTACCTACCAGACCCACAAATGCCTACCAAATTCTCACATCAAGTTATTGAATTTAACGCTTCGGTTGAAATTGGGTTTATAGCTTTCGACACCAAACCTGCTGATGCCAACAGTTTTACACCATACGTTACCGTAGGCGGTGGGGTGGCTCTTATTAACAAGAATGTAGTTTTTAACATTCCGTTTGGCATTGGTGTAAAGTACACCCCATTTAATCGTTGGACATTCGGGGCAGAATGGCGACTGCATAAAACCCTTAACGACCATATTGACAACTACACCACGCTAAACAGTTCAAAAAAACTTACAATTCATAACCATGATTGGCTAGGTGTTGGAGGTTTTTTCGTATCTTACCGCCTTATTAAAAAAGGGGCTATTTGTCCTGCATACTATTAAATATCAGCAATATATGTCACTTATCGAGCAGATAGATAAGAGTAAGTTACCTGTTCATATCGCCATTATTATGGACGGGAATGGTAGGTGGGCAAAGAAACAGGGCAAACCCAGGGTTTTTGGGCACCAAAACGGAGCGAGTGCGGTAAAGCTAACCATTGAGGGCGCAGCCGAAATTGGCATTGAGCACCTTACCCTTTATGCCTTTAGCGCCGAAAACTGGAATCGGCCAAAAATGGAGGTAGAGGCTCTAATGTCCTTACTGGTATCAACAATAGACAAAGAGTTAAACAACCTAATTGAAAACAACATACAGTTTGGCGTAATTGGCAACCTATCGCTTTTACCCGCTAGCGTTAAAAGAAAAATTGACTCGGCAACTGAAAAAACTAGCCGCTGCACAGGTATGGTGCTAACCCTTGCTCTTAGTTACGGGGGACGATGGGAGATTACCAACGCAGTTAAAAAAATTACCCAAGAGGCGGTTGAAGGGTTGATTGACCCCCAGAGCATAACCGACAAAGTTTTTGCCAACTACCTAACCACTGCCAGTATGCCCGATCCCGAGCTGCTAATTAGAACGAGCGGCGAGCTGAGGTTGAGCAATTTTTTGCTTTGGCAAAGCGCATACACCGAGCTGTATTTCACCGATGTATTGTGGCCCGATTTTAATAAAGAAGAACTTTTAAAAGCTATCCTAAGTTTTCAAAACAGAGAACGACGTTTTGGGAAAACCACCGAACAACTATAGCAAATAACAAAATTTAACAGAAACAGCCCCTCTTTTGCTGTATATTAATGAAATATCGTCTTTTTTTATACATTTTAGCTTGCTTCGCACAAATCACATGATTAAATTTGCCCAGCTTTATTTTTCTGCCGTAAAGGATTACAAAAAAAGTACAGCAGATAATTTTGCCCAAAATATACCGTTACTCCTTATGCATAAAATTTGTATCTACCCTACGATGATTAAAAAAATTGCAGCAAGCATTGCAACCATTCTGATAACCTTTCAGATAGGTTTCTCACAATCAGCACCATTTAGCTACAGCAACCCTGAAAATTACGTCCTATCAGGCATTACGGTATCGGGCATTCGCTTTGTAGACCCCAGCGTAATTATTAACCTTAGCGGTTTGTTTGTAGGTGATACAATCAGCATTCCTAGCGAGAGTGTAACCTCGGCAATCAATAAACTTTGGGATCAGAGCCTATTCTCGGATGTGAAAATAACCGCCACAAAAATTGAGGGCAAGAGTATATATCTGGATATATACCTTCAGGAGTTACCCCGCATTAGCAACATTAGTTTTTCGGGATTAAAGAAATCGCAAGAGAAGGATATAATTGAATTAGTGAAGCTAAGGGTTGGTGGCAAGGCCACAGAAAACATCCTAGATAACACGAAAAGGCTAATAATAAAGCACTTCCATTCTAAGGCATACCTCAACACCAGCGTTGAAATAGAGCAACAATTAGACACCGCAATGGCAAATGGGGTTAGACTAAATATTGTTGTTAATAAGGGTCCTAAAGTTAGAATTAAGGATATTTCTTTTAAAGGGAACGATAATATTATTGACAGGAAACTGCGCAAATCGATGAAAAACACCAAGCGCAGGGACATTAACTTCTTTAAAGCATCAAAATTTATTGAGAAAGACTTTGACGAGGATAAAAAAACCCTAATTGAATATTACAATGAGAAGGGCTACCGTGATGCTAAAATTCTGAGTGATTCACTTTATATTATTGAAGAGAATCGTGTGGGGCTAGTTATTTCTATTGAAGAGGGTCCCAAGTACTACTTCAGAAATATTTCGTGGATTGGTAACTCAAAACTTCCCGACGAAGCACTGATTCAAATACTTGGCCTGAAAAAAGGTGATGTATACGATAAAAAAATGCTCGATGAGCGTTTGTATGTTGACGACAACTCTATTACCACCACTTATATGGATGATGGTCACCTTTTCTTCAATATTGAACCTGTTGAAGTACGGGTTGCCAACGATTCAATTGACCTGGAGATGAGGATTTTTGAAGGGGAACAAGCAAGGGTAAACAATGTAATAATTAAGGGTAACACCAAAACGCACGAGCACGTTATTAGGCGTGAACTTCTGACTAAACCAGGTGACCTGTTTAGTAAAACACTTATTACACGTTCAATTAGAGAACTTGCAACCCTTGGGCATTTTGACCCCGAAAAAGTAGGTATAGTTCCACTACCCAACATGGCCGACGGAACGGTTGACCTGGTTTACACTGTTGAAGAAAAAGCAAACGACCAGCTTGAAATATCGGGTGGCTGGGGTAACAAAATGTTTGTGGGTACTGTGGGAGTTAGGTTCTCAAATTTTGCAATTGGTAGAGCATTAGAGAAAAAAGCATGGCGACCAATACCTTCGGGCGACAGCCAATCGCTTAGCCTTAGAGCGCAAACCAACGGAAGTTTTTACAAGAACTTTAGCCTCAGTTTTGTTGAACCTTGGCTGGGCGGAAAAAAACCAACAAACCTAACTTTCTCTGCGTGGTACTCCGTTCGATACCCATATGGAACAAACTTTATAAGTGTTAGCAGTAGTAGCATGAAGGTAGCAGGGGCAGCAATTGGTATTGGAACAAGGCTTAAATGGCCCGATGACTATTTCCAGTTTTACAACGAGGTAAGTTACCAAAGTTACGATTTGAAAAATTGGAGTTCATACCTAATGTCTACTGGTATATCAAATAACTTTAGCTATAAAGCCGTTTTTTCTCGAAATTCAATTGACCAGCCACTTTACCCAAGGCGAGGATCGAACTTTACGGCAACCCTACAGATTACACCACCCTACTCGCTTATTAGTGGAAAAGACTTCTCGAACGTAACCGATAAAAAAGTAAGGTACAAATGGATTGAGTACCACAAGTGGACTGGTAAGGTTCAATGGTATCATACCCTAGTAGCCGATTTGGTACTATACACAGGAGCGCAATTTGGTTACCTCGGATTTTACAACAAGGACATAGGCTACTCTCCATTCGAAGGGTTTGACGTAGGTGGTGACGGTATGTCGGGATTTGACCTTTACGGACGCGAGACCATCGGTTTAAGGGGGTACAAAAACTCATCACTGTCGCCAACAGTAAATGGCATTGTAGGTGCCAACGTTTATAATAAGTATACCGTTGAGTTAAGATACCCGCTAACTCTTCAACCACAGGCAGCAATTTACTTGCTAACTTTTCTGGAAGCAGGAAATGCATGGTACGATTTCCGATCCATAAATCCATTTGACGTACACCGCTCGGCTGGTATTGGAGCACGAATTTTCTTACCTATGATAGGAATGCTTGGCGTTGACTGGGGGTATGGATTTGATAATGTCCCTCACAATCCCGGCCAACATAAAGGACAGTTCCACTTTACCATTGGACAACAATTTTAACACTACTTAATTAAACCAGCACGCACTTGGCAAGGAAATTGACTTATCATACATTCAAACCTGTGAAGCAATGAAAAAATTATCACTATCTATTCTATTTGTGCTGATGCTTGGCTTTATGTCGTTTGGTCAAAAGTTTGCTTTTGTAGACAGCGACTATGTTTTAAGCAGAATTCCTACATTTAAAGCCGCACAAGATCAGCTTGATAAAATTAGCACTCAGTACGAAACGGAACTACAGGAAAAGTTTAAGGAAATTGAGCAACTTACCAAAGATTTTCAGGCAGAAAAAATTCTGCTAACCGACGAGATGCGAAAGAAGAGAGAGCAAGAAATTAGTGTGCTCGAGCAAGCTGCAAAAGAGCTACAAACCAAGTACTTTGGAAGGAACGGAATGCTCTTTAAAAAACGAGAAGAGTTGGTTAAACCGATACAAGATCAGGTGTTTAATGCTGTTAAAGAGATAGCCAATGAGGGTGGTTATGCCGTAATTTTCGACTCGGCTGGTTCGGCCAATATGCTATACACAAACCCTAGATATGATAAGAGCGATGATGTGATTAAGAAACTTGGTTACAATTAATATATTACTAAATTTGTATGTTAAATAAAAAAATATAACATGATGAAAAGATTTGCATTGTTTATTCTAGCTGCTTCATTAACTATTTGCTCAAGCAGCGTTTTTGCTCAAACCGACCTAAAATTTGCACACATTAACGGACAAGAACTTTTGTCGATTATGCCCGAACGCGATAGTGCCGAGGTTAAACTCAACGCCTATGGCAAAGATCTTTCAGATCAAATTGAAGAACTTCACGTAGAGTATAATAACAAGTTACAAACCTACATGCAGCGCAGAGAAACTTTGAGTGCCGCAATTCGTGAGGCTAGGGAGAAAGAGTTAACCGAACTTCAGCAGCGAATTCAAGAATTTGAGCAAACCGCACAACAAGATTTCCAGCGGATGCAAGGTGAATTTATGCGTCCACTTATGGAAAAAGCCGATGCAGCAATCAAAAAAGTAGCTAAGCAAGAAGGATTTATGTATGTTTTTGACACGAGCACTGGTGGTGTAGTGTATTTCTCTGAAAAAAGTGTTAACTTGTTACCACTCGTTAAGACGGAATTAGGAATAAAATAAAAAACAATACGAATGATATAAACAGCTCAATCGCCCTATGTGATTGGGCTGTTTTTGAATAAATACATGGGGTCGTTATGCAACAGGGTACAATAGGCGTTTTCGATTCGGGTGTTGGTGGGCTTACCGTACTAAAAGAGCTGGTTACGCTACTTCCAAACCACTCATTTATATATTTTGCCGATACCAAAAACTGCCCCTACGGGCCCAAAGGGCCCGATGAAATAATACGCCTATCGAAAGCTATTACTGAATTCTTACTATCTAAAGGTTGTTCGCTCATTGTTGTAGCCTGCAATACAGCCACGGCTGCGGCTATCGACTATTTAAGAGCCAACTACCCTGTTCCCTTTGTTGGTATGGAACCTGCCATAAAACCTGCCGCGTTGCACAGTAAAACAAAATCCATAGGGGTACTTGCCACAAAGGGTACTTTTCAGGGTCGGCTTTACCAAGAAACCACATCAAAGTACGCTGCAGATATTAACCTTTGCTACCAGGTAGGCAACGGACTGGTTGAACTGGTTGAGCAGGGAGAATCCCATTCGGACAAGGCCAAAGAGTTGCTAAAAAGTTACATTGATCCCATGCTGCAGCAAAACATTGATCATATTGTGCTTGGGTGTACGCACTACCCTTTTTTTATTCCTCTTCTAAAAAAATTACTACCCAAAACGGTTACTATTGAAAACCCTGCCCCTGCCGTTGCCAAGCAAGCATTAAACCTACTATCGGAAATGGGTAGTTCCAAAACCAACAACAGTGAAGTCGAAAACATCCCCTTTACACAGTTCTTTACAAGCGGTTCCGTTGCCATGCTAAAGCAACTAGCTACCGAAATTGAAAACACAACCGATACCACGTTTAAAAATAAATCTTTTCATATCTTTGAGAAGAATAATGAAGGTATACTATAATTTCGTACAATCTATTTTAACCCAAGCCAGCTTTACTAAATAACTGTTTTATGCTGAAACCAAATTTAATATTCGATTTTGATGGCACCATTGCCAACACGCTAAATGCTGGGGTTGATATCTACAATAGGGTTGCCCACGAGTATGGGTGCAAAAAATTTCATCATAAAGACACAGAAGAGTTTCAAGGTAAAAAACCCTTCGATTTAATGAGAGAGCTAGAGGTTAGTCTACTAAACCTCCCCCTCCTACTTTTGAGAATTAGGCATGAACTTTTTAGCGAGATAAAAAATGTAGAACCCTTTGACGGGATTACTGAGGTGCTGCACACGCTAAAACAATCAGGTTACAACCCAGGTGTGGTTACATCAAACTCTAAAAAGAATGTGGAGCATTTCTTTGAAGAGCACAACCTGAATAATATATTTTCCTCTATTCACACCAGTAAACATCTATTTGGTAAGCATAAAGTAATTGCCAAATACATGAGGCAGCACGATATTACAAAGGAAACAGCCGTGTACATTGGCGATGAGGCTCGAGATATTGAGGCTACTCAAAAAATTGGGATACCAATAATTGCAGTAAGCTGGGGGTTTAACACCAAAAACATACTAGAAATGTATAAACCCTTTGCTATTGTAGACTCACCCAAAGAGCTACTCAGCACCATACTTAGCATGTAAAACTATTCTCTTGACGGGGGTGCACGGAATGAATACTTATTTGCCTTAGCGCGTAACAAGTAATTTTGCGTTTTAATAGTTGGACAAGAAGGAATGATTTACCCGTGCAGCCATACCCTTAAAAAGAATGGTTGATAAAATACCACAGAATTTAAAGGCCTCCATATCTTCGAATAATTTACTTTATTGCCACTGAAGGTAGGCATCATAAAGATAAAACGATATGAAAATTCAAGAGTTACATTTAAAGCAGCAGCAATTCTTTAACTCGAACGAAACAAAAAGTATCGATTTTAGAATTGAACAATTAACAAAGTTCAGAAAATTACTTGAAGAGAATGAGAGTGAACTTTACGATGCAATACTTGAGGATTTTGGAAAATCAGAATTTGAAACATTTGCCTCAGAGCTATCCTTACTATATCACGAAATAGATATTTTTATAAAGAATGTAAAAAGATGGAGTAAGCGAAGGAAGGTATCAACGGGCTTGGCAAATTTTCCTGCTAAAAGTTATATCATTCCAGAACCATTGGGGGTTACACTAGTAATTGGTGCATGGAATTACCCTTACCAACTTTCATTACTACCGGCAATAACATCTATGGCAGCGGGTAATACTGTAATTATAAAGCCCAGCGAACTTCCGCCCAAAACATCGGCTGTAATGGCTAAAATTATCAACTCTAATTTCTCCGAAAACTACATTCATGTGGTTGAGGGAGGCGTTGAAACAACCACTGAACTCTTAGAGCACCGATTTGATAAAATATTTTTTACAGGAAGTATTCCTGTTGGCAAAATTATTTATCGGGCTGCAGCAAAGCACCTAACCCCGATTACACTCGAACTTGGGGGGAAAAGCCCAGCCTTTGTGCTTCATGATTGTGATATTAAGATGACAGCAAAAAGGATTGTTTGGGCAAAATTTTTTAATGCAGGGCAAACTTGCGTTGCTCCCGACTATATTTTAGTTGATAAATCGATTAAAAAAGAATTTACAGAAGCATTAAAAACTAAAATTGAGGAGTTTTATAAAAACAGTGGTGATATTGGGAATAATTATGTGCAAATAATAAATACGAATAATTTCGACCGCTTACAGAAGCTGATTGATACTGATAAGGTATGTTTTGGAGGGAACCTCGACAGGGGGAAACGGTATATTAGCCCAACCATCATGCAAAACATTTCATTTGATGATAAAATAATGGAGGATGAAATTTTTGGGCCCATCCTTCCAATTATAGCGTATACAAATTTGGATGAAATAATAGCGAAGGTAAAAGAGCGCCCCAAGCCTCTATCATGCTATATTTATTCGAAAAACAGAAAAACGATTACAAAAATACTGAAAGAGGTTTCGTTTGGAGGAGGCGCTGTAAATGATAGCGTTATGCATTTATCAAACAGTAATCTTCCTTTCGGTGGTGTGGGCTTAAGCGGAATAGGCAGTTACCATGGAAAATTTGGCTTCGATACATTCTCTCATTACAAAAGTATATTGGATAAACCATTCTGGTTCGAATCCAATGTCAAGTATTCACCATACTCAAGAAAAAAGTTAGCCTTAATTAGGTGGCTTTTAAAGTAATCCTTACTGGAAATACTTCGTTAGTTAGTGTTGACCATAAAGTGAGAGAAATTTATTTACGCTCAGAACCAAAAATTAACGGCTAAGCTCCCATAGCTCGACTTGCTCATTCATTCGGATATCAGAAAGCCAGCCCTTTCGGTTTGAGGGTTTCTGAGTAATGGGGATTTGAATATGATTTACCAGCGTAAACCTATTATTCGTGCTAATTTCACGGGCTATTGGATGCTCAACGTTTAGCCCTGCCGCTTTGGCAAAGGTAGAGAATAAAATAACCAGCTTACAGCCCTTAGGCAGAGCATCGCTGGCAGAACGGAAGAAACGTTCAAAAAAATCATCATCATAGTACATAGCCAAATCAATGTTGCCGTTTACCTTATCGGGAATCCAAGGCGGATTAAACACCACTAAATCCAGCTTACTAGCATCAACATTACGAAATAAATCGGTTTGTAGTAACCTAACCTGCTGGCTGTTACCTTGCCGCTGTAAATCTAGCTCAACGCTACGTAGGGCATTGGGATTAATATCGGTGGCCAACACGTTGCCAATACCATGCTTTAGCATATAAAACGATAGCACGCCACAACCCGTGCCCAAATCCATTGCATTACTAAAAGGCTTACTGCGCTGCAGCCACTCATCAAAAAGTTGGAGGTGCTCGGTGCGTGTAGGAAAATACGCCCCGTAGTACGGGTGTACCTTATGCTGCAAATTTGGAAACGATACGCCATTACTATACCATTGCCACGCACCATTAATACCAAGTATATCGGAAAAAGGAAGGTAAAACTCCGTAAGGTTTGGGTAAAACTCGGCAAGCCACGGTATACTCGGGGCATTGGTTAAATCTACCTGCGCATTAACTACACGAACCAAAACCTGCTGGTTTAGTTTCCTCAGCAAATTACGATTAGCTCGCGAAGACTGGTAATCGGTAATGGGGCAGATCTGATTAATCTGCTTTTTTAGCCACGAGTAAAAGGCCATTGCGGTGCCGTAAGTGCCCTCAAAGAAATAGCTCTCCCCACGCCTTAACCCATCAAATGCCTTGCGGTTTGGTGTTGATGCTAATAGGCTAATAAAATCTTTATCGACTAGCGTTGGCTCGGGATAATGTAGCTGCATAATTTGTTTTATAATGAGCAAAGGTAAGGAAATTAAGGGTGTAGTTCGCCAACCAAAAACGGCGGCAACAAAGAGAAATGCCTCTCCCCCCCAAACACACAGGGGGCCGGTAAAACTGCACTCAACCAGTCAACAAAAACGTGCTGATAAACTTAACATATACACTTAATCTATATTTTGCAGCACTGCCTTACATTTTTTATTCCCTCCACCCTTAGTAACCACAATGGATATATATTTTACCAACTAGATTTATGTTGTTAAACATATAATTTAAGGAGGGCAACATATAGTATTAAACAATATATTTGTTCTACTAAAACGTTTGCGTAAAGTTTAACTAGTACGAAAGGAGACCACAAAACCAGCTTAACCCAACCCCGAGCAGCCGCTGCAAGGCATTGGTTGCTTGGCGTATCCCAAAAACATCGGGACTCGAAAACTGTATTAAAGAAACCCCCACCCCATTGAGTGACCTGAAATCAACGTTGGAGTGAGGGGGTAAACCGAGGTTGTACCAATAACTAGTAACGTAAATTTAATTTCAAGGGTTACATTAGTTTTAGTAAAAACTAAATTTGGCATACAACCTCATAGTTAACAACCATAATAAAATGTTAATATGAGCAAATTAAATCATCTGAAATTCAAGACTTGTACACTAGTAGCAACAATGTTATTGTTAGCAATAAGCAGCTGTACAGAGGATCCTTTTATTCAAGAAACGAATGAACCAATCCCTCCGTTCAAATCAGGAATACGATTAAGCTTTACCCAGAACGAAACCTCAATCAGCGCATCAATGAGCAAAGGCGAGCTTAAAACCATTGGGGGAATGAGTATTCAGTCCGAAAACAAAGAGGTAAATATTTTCTTTGATAACAAAAAGGAAAATTACTCTATTAAAATCAAAAGGCTTGATGGAATAAAAAGGAAAGATTTCATTGAGCCAGAATGGAAGGAGATAACTAGATCGAACACGAGTGTAACGATGCACGATGAGTTTGGAAAGCTAATGTTTTCTAACGTAACAACAGAAAAAACTGAGCAAGATCTTAGTTTTATGGTAACGTCTTTTCCTGAACGCTCAAAAAAAATGAGGGAAATGCTTAAGCCAGGCAATAGTAAATCGACCCAATTTACCGCTGAAGTACAAAAAGACACAAATGTGATTAAGCTCACTCAGGTATATGACCAGGATAATGAAATAGACGAAACCCTAGCAGGATGCACGGCGGTATCGTACTTAAACGTTATGTACGGAGTACCCGTTATTTCAGAACTTTTCGACAAAAATGGTAAACTGATATGCAGAACAACTATTCTCTACAGGTTGGTTGACAATATTCCTGTGGTAGCCTACGAGGAGGCGATTAGCTACTCTACTGATTATACCGGAGATGTAATAGAGCATAAAACAATTACCAATTATGAGAATATTAGCATAAAAAACTATTAAACCATGAAACTTATAATACATATAACGCTGGCAATACTGCTAGCTGCGCCAATAAAACCAATGGCACAGGAACAAACCAATAAGGGAACAAATCCCAATTATCGTAATGTTTTCTGGCTGCACGGTATCCAAGGCGATGTGAACTCCTTGAAGTCGCTCTCCGATTACTTTAGGGCAAAATACCAGATCAACTCCTACCACCCCTCGTACGTATCGAACAGGGGGTTTGTTGAAGCCGCATACCAACTATATGGGGGTTCAACCATCGGGCTAGCGACCAATGATATCGCCATAGCCCACAGCATGGGTGGGCTGGTATCGCGCCAATACTATAAGGATTATCCCAATCGACGTTTCGGAGGGCTAATTACCCTGAATTCACCCCATTTGGGCGCCGAATTTGCCAGTTCGTTCGACAATGGGAAAATTAAAACCTTTTTCAATCGTATTGATAACGAAGGTATTGCAGGCTATAAAGTTATGGGTAGCGCTGTAGGTAATGTTAACGAGTTCCATTCTAACACGCTAAGGGTGGCCGAGCGATTTGGAAAAGCGAAGGGCAAGATACAAGAATACAACAGAACATTATTCACAGCTTGTGCAATTGGGGGTTTTCTTTTAAATACATCTGGAGTTTTGTTGGCAAATTGGTTGGTTAACTATTTCTCCGCAAAAAAGGTTAAGGAGCAGATAGTTCCTTTTGTAAAAGATTTTGCTGCTGTCGGCTTAGAGTTAGCAGCTCTCTACGTTTTTGGGCCTAATGAGGGGCCTCAGTTCGAATACAGCAAAAACGATTTAAAACCTACAAGTCAAGCTATAAGAAGCCTTAAAGCGTCGCCAATGAACTGCCCCCGCATTGCTATTGCTGGGGCAACCGACTACCCTTCGGGCATTCGATTTTTAGGCTCATCGTTGAGTTATATGGAACAACAAAACCCTGGAATAGGTGATATTTCAGATAATTTGGCCTATGATGTGACTAAAGCTATAGCAACTGATTCGCGCGCTTGTGAAGCGGAGTATTGGAAACAATATAAGAACGGGAGCTGGTGGTCGTTGGGCCTTAGCAACTCATACTATCTAGAACGCAGAGACGCTTTTAGGCGACAAGCATCATTCTGGGAGAATGGCTTTGAACGCGCCTATCAAAACTGCTTAGGCAGCATATACTACACCACCGAAACCAGAACCGTTAGTGAGTATGTTTGGGTTAGTAATGGTGGGGGTTCAGATCAAATTATCGAAATGCCCTCTAGGCCAATAATTGACCAACCTATAGTGGATCCCGGACCGGGAACTGGCGGCAGCTGGCAATGGGTAACACGAACATACACAGTTACCATTGAGAATATACACCCTAACGATGGTATTGTAACCCTACCTTCGCAGCACGGAATGGCTGGAGCAACTAAAATTACTATCCCTAAAACCAACCACGAACAGGCCAAGAGGAGTGTAGAGGTGAAGAAATATTTGGAGAGTCAATTTAAAATGCGTGATGGGTATTTCAAATTAGAAACAAAGTAGATTAGAAGAGTAGGGTAAAGTAGTTTTCGTTACTTTGCCCTACTCTTTTTAAAAAAAGAAAAAGAATGAAAACGCACAACTATTTATTTATAACTATAGTTATCCTTATTACTCTTAGCTGCCAAAAAGAGCCACCGCCCACAAGTCCTAACCAAATAGTTCAGGATGGGGTTATAGTGTGGCAAAGGCCTATTTGGAAGGTTCCGCACGATACAACAAATTATGTAACAGTTATTGTCGACCCCTACTGGCAGTTCGACGATAAGGTGATTGTAGACACCTACAAGAACAAGAAAGCGGGTATACGCTGCATGGAGATAGAAACGGGTAAGGTGATATGGGAGCAGTACTTCGAGGGGCCTAGCCGACCACAGGGCCTGAACGAAATGAATATCCTCGACCACTACTTTAACCCCAAGGATGGCTACCTAATTTTCTCTATTGGCAATTGGGGAGAAACCGAGCATATAAAACTCAATATACATACTGGTGAGGTTTTGTGGCAGATTCCGCTAGAAACTTTTATTTCCATAGAACCTTACGGCAATCACTACTACTGCACCGTATTGTCCTCGGGCAATGTGCACCCCATTTATAGGGTTGATATTGAAACCGGACAAGCTGAGTTTTTTTACGAGACCGACCTACCCCCGCACCCCGATTACAATGCCCAGCGAAATAACGGTGCATTACCATTTATGTATAATGGAGAGGAGATGCTAATAATTGACCAAATACAAATGACCACTCCTAACTCATCTAACCACTACTTTTGCCTAATGAATGGTGCCACAGGAGAACGGATACTTAAGCATAATCCCATAGGATGTTCAATCACAAAAGTAGAGGTAAAAGATGGGGTTATTTACCTTTTCACTGGTGAGGGCTACAAGATATTCAATATGGAAACCCTTGCCATAGAGCGCGAGGTAAAACTTATTGACCAGGGACAGTACATGTACCATACTTTCTATAAAGATAAGCTGATAGTTGGGCTTACGGCCACTAATGGGGTTGATAAGAATGGCCACTACATAGTGGATTTAAACACCCATAGTTTGCTTTATATCTTCGAGGATTGGGTTTTCCCATCGGCCATTCTCGATGATGTGCTGTACTTCGTATCCACAGGGAAAACTCTTCACGCTTATAACCTTAGCACGGGTAATCGGTTAATTAATTCCGACTTAAGATATAATTCTCAATTCGGGGTTGCCACCTATAAGAATGCTGAGGGGAAGAAGTTCGTGGTAACGGGCGATTTGGGGTATACGTATTGCTTTGAGGCGATATAGCGTCACAGCACTAGAAAGTTTCAAAATGCACTAACCGCATAAAAACAGCTAATAACAATAACCATGAACAGAAAACGTATTTTTGCTCTAATAACTTGCCTTTCAATCCAAATAGGAGCCTATGCACAGCATTACCTGAACTACCGTACCGCCTACTCCCCCAGCACCAGCTGTTTTACCCCCCAAGGCGAGCTAAAACTTAGCCTGATTCGACAACTCTACTGGCCAGATATGGGCTGGGCAAAAGAGTATGACGCGGGTTACAGAGCTAGGGCAACCCTTGAGCAGGTATGGCGTAATTACCTTGTGATTAATGATAATAGAATAGAGTTATCGTACGCTTATAGTGACAATGTATGCTTACATAGTAGCTACTTTCACACCATGCGGTATCAAATTTTCAATGTACAAGGTAACGATAATATCACCTTCGATGGCAATACCAATGCCTTTGACCTGGGCGCAACCTATCACAAGGACATTCTTCCCAACCTTCAATGGGAGGCAGGGAGCAGCATCATGCTCGGTGGTGGTCACTTCATCTATAAAGAAGTCTTTTGGTCTAGTCAATACACTGTGCTTAACAGCCATTTACGCTACACCACTTTCAACCAAAATTTCTTGCTAGGCATTTCCTTTAAACACAAAAAGCTACAATTTACCACACAACTCAACACGGGGTATCTGAGGCATTACAATATAGAATACGATCCCATTTACCCCTACGCCTACGAGCATATAGGACTCCACTTTTACGCCCACCAAACCGATTACTACATCGACCCTGTACTAATCGTAAATATCAACTTTCGCCGCTTGGGTCTACAAGGCCACCTAGGCTACCCCTACACATTTGGCGAGAGCAAAATATCGAAACCCACACCCAGTATTGGCATAGGGCTTTCGTATAAGATATTACAAAATAGGCAGAAAACTGAGGG
>JBBACY010000020.1:0-53243 GCA_041656735.1 Bacteroidales bacterium
AATCGTTACAGTTTGGTCTACGGTGTAAATTGAAGAACCGCCGTGTACCGAACGGTACGCACGGTGGTGGGAGAGGACAGGTAGGGAATTAATCCCTACCTTCCTACTCGATTTATAGCTGTTTAAGAATTTCCTCTATGGCTTTGTCTAGCTGCGGATCTTTGTTTTCAATCCTATCCTTAAAGGATGTATTTATGTATACGTCTGGAGCAACGCCTTCAAGCTCTAGGTTCGTACCATCGAGAGTGTAGCATCCCCAAGCCGGAACACGAACGAAAGAGCCGTCAACAAGGCTTTTGCCCGAGGTGAAAATTATCCAACGATAGGTTTCAGTCCCAACAATTGTACCTAGCTCCAGCTGGCGGAAACCAGCAGCCGTCATTTCGGCATCACTAAGGCTATGCTCATTTATTAGTAGCACAATTGGTTTGCCCGCTGGGGCAAAGTTTGGCTGAGGCGACATTTTTCCCTCGCGATACTTCCACTTTAGGTACGGGCGTTGTGAAAGGAACTGCAGCACAGCGTCGTGAACATTACCACCACGGTTATAGCGTAGGTCGAAAACTAGAGCTTCCGCTTTTTCTGCGTGGGTAGTCATATCAGTAATAAACTGGTTAAGCGAGTACCAGTTCATATCCTTCATATGAACATAGGCAAACTTTCCATTGCTCTTATCCAACACGTATTGCCTGTTGTTTGCAATCCATTCATCATAAAGCAATGTTGAAATTTGATTTGAGCTATGTGTGGGTACAACCATATTTTGCTCTTTACCCTTCCGTTTAATGGTTAGTTCAATTTCTGGCTTAGTGCTGGCGAATGAAAGGTAGAACTCACGGTTTTTGGTTGGGTCAATTTTAGTGCCATTAACAGCAATAATTTCATCATCGGGTTGAAGTAACTTTTCTGTTAAATCGAGATTCGAGTTGCTAATAATTCTTTCAACCTTAAACGGCATATCGTTACTAAAAACTATCCCAAGTGATGCAGTATGTGCCGAGAAGAATGATTTCTCCTCTTGCCCCGATGTGGTAAAGCCCATGTGTGAGGCGTTTAGCGAGCCCAGCATATCATTTAGTAGTATGCGCAAATTATCGCGTTGCCTAATATGGGGTAAAAAACTTGAGTAGTAATTGCGCTTGGCATCCCAGTCTATTCCGTGGAAATTTTCTTCGTAAAAGTTCTCCTGAATAATAGCCCAAGTTTCAAAAAATATTTGGTTGAATTCTGCTCTAAATTGCTTGTCGAAGTTGTAGTTTATGCTAATTTTTTCGAGCTTATTACTGTTTAAATTGGCATTGTATATTTCACCATTGGCAAGTATGTAAACATCTTTTTTTGCCTGGGTTACATCATAACCCGAACTTAGTTGAAATGAACTTAGTCGTTCTGTTTTAGGTTTTTCAAATTGCTTGTAAACAGTTTTCCAAATGGCATTTTCTCCCTTATCGTGGTTCGATTGGAAGAGAAGTACAATTTCATCGTTGTTTTTTATAACCGCAGGGTTGGATTGTTCGCCACCACGAATACTAACCGCCTCCCAACGCTCCTGTATATTGGTCATATCGAATTTAACCGTAATTACAGAATCCTTCTTTTGCTCTTTTTCAAAAATATTGTCAAATGCTTCAAGTTTAAGCTCCGAAGGGAAGCGATAAAGCGGAATTCGGTAAATACTACTCGAACTCATACCTCTTGGATAGCTAGTCGAGTATCTATCGGTTACAAAATAGATATATTTCCCATCGGGCGACCACGTGGGCTGCGCCTCTGTAACACCCGTATTGGTTAAGTTAAATGTGACTCCAGTTGAAATTTCATAAATAAAAACATCTTGTTCAAATGCTCTAATAGCTGTGTATGCTATAAATTTGTCATCGGGAGAAAACGTTGGGGTAGAACTTTGAAAACCCCAAAGCTCGTCGTTAGCAATGGTTTTGGTCTTATTGGTTTTTAAATCGATAATTTTAACCTCATCGCGACCGCTAAGGTATACGCCTTGGGTTCGATTGCTGTTTAGGGTTAATTGTCTATTGGTCTTTTTGTCGGTGGTAAGTTGTTTCTCGGTCTCTAACCCATTCGCCTTTATGCTAAACCAGTTTGGCCACCCGCTATGAGTTTGATTATAAATAAGGGTAAGGTTGTCGTCGGTCCATTTTACTTCAAAAATCCGCTCATTGGGGTTGGTTGGCATTTTTTTAACAAATTTTCCCTTCACGTCTGAAACAAAGAGCTCGCCACGCGATACGAAGGCAATCTTTTTGTTGTCGGGCGAAACGTCAAAACTCACTACTTTCCCTTCAACATTAAAACTATTGTCTAACTCCAGCGTGTGGTTACTGTATAAAGAAAAGGCAACCTTACTACTCGTTTTGTTAGTAGCATCGTAAACCCAAAGCTGATAATCCTTTTCGAATACTATTTTGTTTCCGTTTGCACTTACCTGAGGGCGCTTTATTGAGGTTTCGAATTCTGTTAACAATGTTTTTTTGCCATTGTCAAGTTTGTAAAGGTTGTACTCATTGTTAAACTCATCCGATACAATATATATATTTCCCTCACTATCAATGGTTGGCCACATATCCTTGCCCTTGTAGTTGGTGTGTTGGGTATAGTTACTGGTTTTAGTATTGTATGAAAGTATTTGAGGGCTATGGTCGCCTTTGTAGTGCTTGCGATGCGAGAACATAAAACTTTCCCACGAATCGGTAAAGTATATATCGTTGGTTTTTGGGTGCTGAATAGTATGGTGCGGATTGTTAAAATAGTGTTCAAAAACCCTTTGGGGAGTTCCTCCATTAACCGATACTTTATAGGTTGAAACAAGGTTGTACCTGTCCGATGAGAAGAATATCCATTCGGAATCCCATGACCAGCTGTCAACCTGATCGCTTGCTTGGTGATAGGTTAATTGCTTAATTTCGCCTCCGCTGGCAGGCATAACGTAAATATTTTCGCGGCCATCTTGGCTACCCGTAAAGGCAATCCACTTGCCGTTTGGCGAAAAACGTGGTAGGGTTTCTTTCCCTTCCATGGCGGTTAACCTATAGGCTGTTCCACCATTTACAGGTACTTTCCATAAATCGTTCTCGTAGCTAAACACAATATCGTTCCCATCGGGCGATAACGTAGGTTCAGACGTAAAGTATGGCGATTCTACTTGGCTAAAAGCGCTAATAGATAGAATAACAAGTGCCGTAAAAAAAATGTGTGCTTTTCTCATATGTATTAGTTTTAGTGCAGTAAAAATAGTTTTTATGTTGATGAAAACAATATTTAAAATATAAAGTTTAGATATGCACCAACCCATAAGGTTAAATGCAAAGTTGACATAATGTTGAAAAACATGTATCTTTGTGGCAACTTGGTGAAGTATGTAGTATGCATATTTTCAGGTTGAACAATCGTATTATTAGAATGTTGTCTATCTATTAATAAATTATTTAAGTGTATGATAAATGCGACTGATTTATCGAGTATTGCCCTTGTAACTAAGGAGAAGAAGTATAGTTACGGTGAACTTTTACAAATGATTGAGAGTTACGCAATGCTCTTTAACGGGAAGGGATATAAAAAAATTGCAATATTCTCTGAGAATAGGGTAGAGTGGATTGCTGCATTTTATGCAGGTTGGCGAAATGACTGTATGGTGGTTCCGGTTGATTATATGTCTTCGGTTGATGATGTAGTTTATATTTTAAACGATTGCCAGCCTGAAATCCTGTTTAGTAATCCATCGCTGAACGAACAAGTTCAAAAAATTGCCTCTAAGCTGTTGTATACCCCGCAAATACATTTATTTGGAGCCGATGAACTAACCCCAGTAAATACTCCGGTAGATTGGACCGGACCTGATGATATAGAAAAAACAGCTGTTATTATATATACTTCTGGAACAACCGGAAGCCCCAAAGGGGTAATGCTATCTTACAAAAACCTTATAGCTAATTTCGATGGTGTTTCAAAAGAGGTTGAAATATACAAAAAGGATAGGCAGGTGCTTATGCTATTGCCTTTGCACCATATTTTCCCCTTGGCGGGTACCATGCTAATTCCATTGTATGTGGGGGCTACTATCGTAATGTCGCCATCAATGCAGTCGTCTGATTTACTCGAAACCCTAAAAAATAATAGCGTAGCTATTATGATTGGTGTTCCGAAACTTTACGAGATTATTAGCAAGGGGGTAAAGGCAAAAGTGGATGCAACTTTTATGGGCAGATTATTCTATAGAGTAGTGAAACTGTCGGGGAGTAAAAAGTTAGCAGGTAAAATATTTAAAAAGGCTCACGATAATTTTGGAGGAAATTTACTGTTTCTTGTAAGCGGTGGTGCTGCTTTACCCAAGCATGTTGGAACTATTTTTAAAACGCTCGGTTTTGATGTGCTTGAGGGCTTTGGTATGACAGAGGCTGCACCAATGATAACGTTTACCCGACCAGGTAAGGTTAAAATTGGTTCTCCAGGTCAAACCCTCCCTAGTATTGAGATGAAGATTCGTGATGGGGAAATTGTTGCAAGGGGCCGAAATGTGATGCAGGGATATTATAATAGACCCGAAGAAACAGCAGAGGTACTAAAAGATGGCTGGTTGTACACAGGTGACTTAGGTCGGATAGATAAGGATGGTTACCTATATATTACGGGTCGCAAAAAAGATATAATTATTCTTTCCAGCGGTAAAAATATTAACCCAGTTGAGCTTGAAATTGCTTTCGAAAAAGCTTTCGATGAGGTTATCGAAGCGGGCGTATTTCTTCATAATAACTATCTCCATCTTGCCATTTTACCAGATTTAGAGAAACTGGCCGAACTTGGTGTAGAAGATGTGAATGCTTATTTTAAGAAGGAGGTAATTGCTAAATTCAATGCTAATCTCTCAGCGTACAAGCGCATACTTAAATTCGCTATTGTTGATACGGAACTTCCACGCACGCGCTTAGGAAAAATTCAACGGTTCAAGCTGGCAGAGCATGCCCAGAGCAAAACAGGAAAAGAGGGGAAGTCCGATTACCTTCCTACGGAATACTTTATGGCTGTTAAGCATTACATTGAAACACAAATCGATTTTGATATTAAGCCCAACCATCATGTTGAGTCTGATTTAGGCCTCGATTCGCTTAACAAAATGGGACTTCTTGATTATATTGAGAGAAGTTTTGGCGTTAAAATGGACGACAAAAAACTCACAAGCTTTCCTACCCTTAGCGATTTAGCCGATTATATAAAAGAGAAGAAAAAATGGTTTAGAGAAGAAACAAGTAGCTGGGCCGAAACACTAAAGGAAAAGGTTGATATTAAACTACCAAAATCATGGCCAACCCATAATATATTTAAAAGCTTAGCTAAATACTTCTTTAAAATATACTTCCGATTTAAGGGAGAAGGTGTTGAAAATATTCCCGAGGGACCATGTATTATAACCCCTAATCACCAGAGTTTTATCGACGGGCTTTTTGTTGCCACTTTCTTAAAGCGTAAGGTATTTAGGCAAACCTATTTTTATGCTAAGAAGAAACATGTAAATAATGGGTTTCTCAGATTCCTGGCTCGTACAAATAACGTGATAGTTGTTGATATGGAAGGAAACCTTAAGGAGTCGATTCACCAAATGGCGGCAGCTTTAAAAGAAGGACGAAAAGTTATAATCTTCCCCGAAGGAACACGCTCAAAAACTGGTGAACTAGGTGAGTTTAAGAAAACCTTCGCAATTTTAAGTACCGAGTTAAATGTGCCGGTTGTACCTGTTGTTATTGAAGGGGCAGATAAGGCTTTGCCTGTTGGCGCAAAAATACCAAGACCTTGGAAGAAGGTAGTAGTTAAGTTTTTAGAACCTATAAACCCAGAGGGTTATACTGCTGAATCGATGGCTGAAGGGGTTCATAATAAAATAGAGGAGGTTTTGACTGGTAATGCTAGCTAGTTTTTAAATAGATAAGGTAAATTAAAAAGGGGTTGCCTTAAGGCAACCCTTTTTTGTGTGTTCTTTATTTACTCATTGCTTCAACCTCAACCTTACTAGCCTTTGACTGTTGGCTTGTATTTATTATTTCGGTGCTCTGCACCTTAACCATTGGTTTTTAACCCATAACTCAAAATCCATAACTCAAAACCTGTAACTCGCAACTCGTAACCCTCTCAACCTCAACCTCACTAACTTTTCACTATTCACTGCTCCCGTCTCAACCTGCCCACCGCTTCGGTACGAGCCCTATCGTGTGGTTTTTGCTCCTTATACCTTCCATAGCCCTACATCAATATTGAGTTTACTGGCGAATGCAGGTATTCAGTGCATTGCTACTACCCATTCGTTTACTCCCTCGAGCCACTTGAAATAAACTTAAAACTCTGAGTTTATCCAGCTTCTTTACGAGGTGCTAAAGGTTTTATTTTGTATCGCTATTCTCCGGAGTAGGTTAATAATTAGAGTGTTTAGAGCTGCTTCTGTTTGTTTTGGAGTGCGTTATTATGTGTACCATATAAAACTTGTTTGATTAGGGTAATGATTATGCGTTCGTTTCTCATTTTTTTTGCTTAATTTCATATTATTAAAATTTAATTGGGATATGAAGTGTAGATTCAGAATGGCCTGCACTTATTTTTGTAATATGGTATTTGTTTCATCGTAAGATATGAACGAATTTAACCTTCTCTAATTATTATAAAGGAACGAGGTATTTAAATAGTTTTGTTGCCTTTTATTGTTTCAATGTTGTTTTAGTTTCATTTACTATAGGCTAGACTATGTTTTGTATTACAGCATATTAATAAATTTATTTAATGCAGATTTTTAAAAGTATACGAATAAACTTGCTGCTTTGCTTTGCTCTGCTTTTTGTTTGTGGGGCAGTATATGCTCAACCTGATGTAAATTCAGAGCAAATAGGAAATAACCTAAAGCAGCATATTGAGTTTTTGTGCTCGCCTAAGCTAATGGGACGAAGTACTTTAACTGGGCACGACAGGCTTGCTTCACTGTATGTTGATTCAGTTTTCTTATCTTTTAACCTAATGGGTTTGCCAAATTTTGCCGAGGTAACCTATACTCAAAAGTTTAATGTTTACAATACCATTTCAACACAGCAGCTGCTAATAGTTAACGATGAAACTTTTTTGTTTAAGGACGATTTTGTGTACGTAGGCAAAATGCCTCCCTTGGATAAGCCATCTGAAGTTGTTTTTGGTGGAATTTTTAATGAGCAAAGCATAAAGAAGTTAGATTTAAGCGGAAAGGCGTTACTGGTTTTTGCTGAAAATTTTGGCCTTGTATCAATCCAAATTCAGCAAGTTGCCTCTGATGCAGGTTGCTCATTGGTATTGGTTGTTAATCCGTTGCACCAGACTGGGTTTTATTCGCTTTCGCGCAAGGTTAGAGCCAATGATGCGTTTGCCAATTTCCGCATTGAGCCCAAGAAAGAGCCTCTGGTTAGGTCTCTCTTGTCGCGTACAAAAGGGAACGTACCCGTAGTTTTTATTACTGATAGGGTGGCGCAAAGCATTTTGAGAGTAGACTCCAAAGATCTATTACAAAAAATAGAGAAGAATGCACCGATTAGTTTACCCAGTATTCAATCTAAAATAGTATTTGCGCTTAACCAACAAATTGATACCCTACCCACGCAAAATGTGGTGGGTTGGATTGCCGCACAAGAGCAAATACAACAAAGCGTTGTGGTAAGTGCGCATTTCGATCACCTTGCGCCCCAGGGTCAGTATTGGTATCCCGGTGCCGACGATAATGCATCGGGTGCGGCTGTTATGCTCGAAGTTGCTAGATTATTATCGGAGGATTTGAAAACAGGCTATAAGCCAAGGCGAAACATCGTGTTTGCAGGCTTTACTGCCGAAGAAATAGGCCTATTGGGCTCGCAGTATTACTCGTTAAACCCTATTTTTTGCACTGATAGCACCGCTGCATTTATCAATATTGATATGGTTGGTAGGCTTGTTGAAACTGGGGGCAATAGCAAAAATATATTTGTAAATGGAGACAATCGAATTGAAGAATTTCTGCAAACTTTAAATACCCTGAATTCTGATACCACCCAGGTTATTGATACAAAAATGTTTACGGGGACGGATGACATCCTTCTCTCAGACCATTTTCATTATAACAAATTAGGGTTGCCATCGTACCTTTTAACCACAGGCTTGCACATCGATTACCATAGGCCTACCGATACCCCCGAAAAGCTATCGTACACCGGAATGACTAAAATTGTGAGGTTGGTGTACGATGCTATTCGTTACTATGCCGATACAGAAAATCCTTGGGCAGTTCGGGAGTAAAACGGCTAAAAGTATAAATCTCTTTCGCCTTTTTTTATCAGTGCAATGCGACTTCTAATCTCAGCAGGGTTGGCATGGTCGTTTAGTTCGCCCAGTGTTTTTTCTATTAATTTCCACCCTTTGGTTTGTACTTCGGGTGTTGCATAGTCTACTAAATACTCGCTAAGGGTTAGAATGGCGTTGGGAGTACAGTACCTTTTAATAAAACCTGGTACCGAAAATTCCATAAAATGCTCACCTGTTCGGCCTAAACGGTAGCAGGCAGTGCAGAATGAGGGTAGGTTTTCGTGGTCAATTAGTTCCTCAATAATTTCGGCGAGCGAGCGGTTATCGTTAATCATAAACTGCTCTCGATTAAGGTTTTGATCTTCGTTTTTGGATTGTGAATAGGAGCCAAGCTCGAGTTTTGTACCGCCATCAATTTGCGAAACGCCAAACTGTATAACCTCGCGCCTAACAGCAACCGACTCTCTGGCGGTGAGTATCATACCTGTATACGGAACGGCTAGCCTTAAAATGGCTACTATTTTAACAAAATCCTTATCGTTAACTTCATACTCTGCTGAAGAATTTACCGATGAGGCACTTTTTAGCCGAGGGAATGAAATGGTGTGTGGCCCCACGTTGTAACAAGCCTCAAGGTGGTTAGTGTGTCGAACCAGCCCAAGCACTTCGTAGCGCCAGTCGTAAAGTCCAAATAGCGCACCAATGCCCACATCGTCTAAACCAACCTCCTGAGCACGGTCAAGACTAGTTAAGCGCCAATTAAAGTCGCGTTTTTTACCGCTTAAATGATATTTTGCGTATGCCTCGGGGTTATACGTTTCCTGAAAAACCTGATATGTTCCAATTCCAGCTTCCTTAACCGTTCTAAACCCTTCAATATCAAGTGGGGCAGCATTTATATTAACCCTTCTAATTTCGCCGTTACCCTTTTTTATACCGTAAACTAGGCGAACGTTGTCTGCAATAAATTCGGGAGAGTAATCTTTATGCTCACCGTAAACAAGTATCAAGCGTTTTTGTCCGTTATCTTCCAGCGCTTCAACCTCTTTTACAATCTCTTCATTGGTAAGGGTTACCCTAACTGCTTCCTTGTTCGATGTTCTAAATCCGCAGTATGTACAGTTGTTTGTGCATTTATTGCCAATGTAAAGCGGGGCAAAAAGTACAATTCTATTTCCGTATACCTTTTTTTTGAGGTCGCGGGCTGTATTTAGTATCTCTTCCACCAGTTCGGGGTCGGTGGTATTTACCAACACTGCGGTTTCTTCAAGCGAAAGTCTTTTCTTGTCATACGCCTTGGCAATTACCTCTCGCACCCTTTCGGGAGTAGATTTGGTGTTGTTAATGTAGTTCCAAATTTCGTCTGGGTCAATGAAAGGCTTCATCGGCTCATCGGGGATGTTGTACTTTTCGGGAATGAATTTCATAACAATATGTTTTATATGATTAAAATGAGATGCTTGCTCTTAGGTAAATATTTCTGCCCGGTTCAATGCTAATGGCGCCACGGTTGGTGGAGAGATGATTTGTGTAGCTTACGTTGGTTAGGTTATCAACACCTGCAAATAGTTGAACGTTTGAAAAGCCAAGATTAAATTTGGTAGAGCTAACCCTGAGGTCAATTCTATGGTAGCCGTCGGTTACAATTTCACCGCCAGCAATTTTATCCTGCTTGCTTGTGCCTAGGATACTGGCCTCAATGGTTCCAATTCTATTTATATTATAACGTAAGCCAAACCTGCCGCTAAGTGGTGGAATTTGGGGTAAGTTTTCATCTGCTTCTGTATCTTTCCCCCTAACGTACGCACCAGAACCAAAAATTACCAATCCTTTTGTAATCTTGTACTGAAGTTTTATGTCGGTTCCGTAAAGCATTGCTGAGCTAACGTTCGCATTTACCAATGCGGGGAGAGTATCTTTAGTACCTGCTAAAGGCCCGGTTGTTGTGGTGTATATGTATTCGCCTGGGGTTTCAACAATCATATTGTTTATCCAGTTGGCAAAAATATCAACCTGCATCGTGAAGTTCTGTTTCCAAACTCTAAACCCTAGGTCAGTTGCATAGCCACTTTCCGATTTAAGCGTTGGGTCGCCAAGTAGGACAAGGTTACCCAAATCGATAAACTTAAAACTTTCTTCAAGTGATGGCGCCCTAAACGAACGGGCAAAGTTTGCCGAGAGGTCTATGTCTTTTAAAACTCTGTACAGTAGTCCCGCATTGGCACTCCACGAGAATAGGTTTTGCTTACCCGCTTCGAACGTAACACGCTGGTTGGGTGGCGAATCGTTACGTGTGCCATTTACTATTAGGTAGTCAATATCGAAATTTTGCTCATTCTTAGTTTGAATACCATCGGCTCTACCGCCAATAATCAGGGTAAGCTTATCATCTAGCAGGCGACTTTCGTTCTGTACAAATATCCCCGCTGTTGCAAAATTAGATTTTGGCGTGGGAGTTTCGCCCCTTACCATATTGTTGGTAGCTACTAAGGCGCCAAGTGGATTGAAAACCTCAACCTTAATGTATTTTTGTCTTTCGGTGTAAAGTTCTCGTGCCCAAGCATCAATACCCGCAATAAGGGTATTATTTTCTGTAAAGTTCCAAGTGCCTTGTAGCTGTAACCCGTTGGTTCTATGTTCGCCAGTGGGAGTGAAGTACTGTGGGCTAATTCGCTGTATGCCGCCTATGGGCGTAGGTTTATCTGTAGCGGGCGCATTGGGAAATAGTAGCACATCGCGAAGAATAAACTGATTGAAATAGCTGAGTTTAAGTGATGAGAGCGTATTTGTTAAGTCTGTTATTTCGTAGCTGGCAGAGAACAGTTGGCGACCAATATCGCTATATGTTGCTGTGGCAGGGCCCGGAAAGGCATCGCCACCCGGAATTCCCACATCGGTTGCCCAGTATCGCTGGTATTGGGCTTTAAGGGTATGATTTTTAAAGGGCTTAAAGCCCACCCGCGCCGACACATTATTGCTTGTAAACTGGCTATTTAGAAGTTCGCCCTTGGGAGTTTTAATATTCTGGGCATCGCTATATGTGCCGCTTACCTTAACATACCACTTAGCGGCGCCAGCATTAATATTACCGTAGCCCGAGTAGTTGCTGTTTGCCGATGCAAATCCGCCAATTAGGTTTCCCGAGAGGTGTGGCTCGCTAGAGAAGTATCCATTCTTAGTTATGATGTTAACAATACCACCCATTGCTCCCGTGCCGTAGAGTGCTGATTGCGCGCCCTTAACCACTTCAACTCGCTCAACATCATTTACATCAATCATTGAGAGCGATGCGGTAAGGTCGGTGGCTGTTTCAACCCTAAAGCCGTCAACCAGCGTAACAAGCCTGTTCTCGCTTAGTCCACGAATATTTATGTTTGTTGCCCAAACCCCATCGCCACCCATTGAAACGCCTGGCTCGTTGGCTAGTACGCTGGAAAGTGAAATGGCAGACTGATGCTGGAAATCGTATTTACCAACCACAGCAAGTGGTGTTGGCAGCTCTTTAATACTTCGGTTTACCCTAAAACTTGATACTACCACTTCGCCAAGCGGAAAGGGTTGAGGAGTGAGCGTAAAGGTAAGTTCTGAATTGCTTGAAATGCTAACCGCTTGCTGCATTGGTGCGTAACCTATTATGCTTAGGTTAACCATATAGCTATCGGCAGGAAGATTGAATACGAACTTGCCATTTACATTGGTAACGGCAAAAAAATCTGTTCCCTTAGCATTTGTTGGTATGGCCTGAATGGCAACACCCTCCAGCGCTTCCTGCGAAATGGAGTCAATTACAACTCCCTGTAAACGAAAGTCTTGTGAATTAACCCTGTGCGATATTGATAAGGCGCTAATTACTAACAGTAACCAAATTCTACTCATTGTGCGTGTTCTTTAAAAGTACCGATTTAACTTGAATGCCTCCTAATCGGCCTAGCTGGCCGGTTAATGAACCAATCTCGTCGGTGGTACCTTCAAGAACAAGAGAAATAACACTTTGCCCAGTGCTGCGAGGCAGCCCTTGGCGTCCGATAATAATTTGGGAATGTTTCGAGATGATGTCGTTGAGAAGCTGTACGCTTTCACGACCTTCAACAAGAATAAGTGCAGTTCCAACTCTCTTTTCCATCAGAATACCTTTGGATTAGATTGATTTTTAATTTTATAATACTTTGTAAAACCTTGATTTGGAATAAATTCCGCTTCTCAGTTATGTTTACAATAGTTGTTGTTATTCAGTTAACAAATGTATGGCTATTTTGTTTTATTGCAAAATGTTTATGAACATAAATTTGTGGGGTTGTGCCATTTTATTTATCCTGCCCTTTCAGGGCGTAAAACTTTACCAATACAAACCAACCCGAGGCGCTGCCTCGGGCTGAATTGAACTGGGCTTTCAGCCCGATTTACAAATACGTTTACGCCACGAAGTGGCAATTTAACCCAGCCCCGCTACCGCACGATAAAATCGTGCGGTAGCGGGGCAAAGAAAATTATTGTATTTGCTTTACGAGTTTCATAGCGAGTTATACCACACGATGAAATCGTGCGGTAGCGGGGAACCCGTAGGGTTCAAATATTTATAGAAAATAGATAAGCGAAGAATATACGACCCCGACGGGGTCGAACTATTTAACAAAACATATTAGCTATAAACATTCAATCCCTACGGGATTATTAAGCAAGCAGAATTGTTGTTCGGCTTCGACTTTGTTGGACCTTAAATCTATTTTTAACCTGCCCTTTCAGGGCGTAAAACTTTACCAATACAAACCAACCCGAGTCGCTGCCTCGGGCTGAATTGAACTGGTTCTTCAGCCCGATTTACAAATACGTTTACGCCACGAAGTGGCAATTTAACCCAGCCCCGCTACCGTACGATAAAATCGTGCGGTAGCGGTGGCGGAGCTTTAACAACTAGTTGTGCTACAATCCTCCTAATCTAAACCTTTAACCTTACAAAGCGTTATTGAGTTGATTTCTAATAATTACTCATTGAGCACAATGGCAAAAATTAATATGATTTGATTAGTTTTGTATCCTATAAGAATAAAAAAATGCGAATTAAGTTTCCGATACTACTTGTTGTAACGCTAATCTTTTTGGGTTGTCAACATCAACCAAAACAGACCGATACCATTACCATTGCCACCCTAAAAGGCCCATCGGCTATGGGGATGATAAAGTTTATTGATAGTGTTAATACTGTAAACGGCAGCCATATTAAGGTTGAAATACTTAATGAGCCCATTCAGGTTCGTAAAATGGTAATTGATGGGAGTGCCGATTTTGCCATTCTTCCCACCACAATGGCTGCAATTCTATATAATAAAGGGATTGATTACAGGCTGCTAGCCATTCCGGTTTGGGGAACGCTTTACCTTTTTGGTAATGATACTACCATAACCGAATGGGAGCATTTAAGGGGGAAGAGGATACACGCTATGGCAAAGGGTATGACCCCCGACGTGCTTTTTCGGTACCTGCTAATGCAGCACGGTTTAGACCCCGACAAAGACGTTACGCTCGATTATAGTTTCCCAACTCATATTGATTTAGCCAATGCGGTGGCTGCGGGTCAGGCTAATTTAGGCGTAATTTCGGAGCCAATGGTTAGTCTTGTTATGCAGCGTAACACCAATGTTAAATCAATTTTCGATTTGAATGCCGAGTGGGAGAAGGTTTTAGACGTGCCAATTGCTCAAACCGCATTTATTGTAAAGGGTAAGTTTGCCGAAAGCAATATGGAGGATGTTGAGAGGATTATGCAAAGCTATCAGTACTCAACCCAATGGGTTAACCAGTACCCCGATAGCGCGGCAAATCTTATAGTGAAGTACAATATTTTGCCCAATGCTCAGGTGGCTGCAAATGCTATTACGCGGTCGAACCTAAAGTTTGTTAAGGCAAATACTATTAGTACACAAATTAGCTCGTACCTAAATATTTTTTACCAAATGAGCCCCGATATAATAGGAGGGAAGTTACCCAATGAAAATTTTTACCAGTAGATATAAGCTTATCAGTGTTTCCGCAGTGGTTTTTATGCTCCTTCTGTGGAAAGGGTTGGCACTATATTTTAACTCCGATTTTATTCTGCCACATCCTGAAGGGACGCTGGTAAGAACCATTAGCCTGTTTGGCGAGAGCCAATTCTTACTTATTGTTGGTGCTACCATATTGCGAGGTGTTTTGGGATTTATTATTTCGCTGGTTTTTGGAGTGGTTTTCGGAATTTTAGCGGGAGTTAGTCGCGATTTTAATGCTTTTCTGAAGCCCATTCTGGTAGTTTTGCGCTCAACCCCAGTAATTGCCATAATTCTGCTGGCACTTATTTGGCTTAATGCCAACTCTGTACCTGTTTTTATTGCCATACTCACTATGTTCCCTTTTATTTGCACAAATACCATTGATGGCATTAGGAGTGTTGATAAGCAGCTGGTTGAAATGGCCTGGATTTACAAGGTAGGCAGGTTTCGCATTGCAAAGGAGGTTTATTTGCCTGCCATTATGCCCTTTATAATTAGCGGTGCATCAAGTGCAATGGGTATAGGTTGGCGTGCCATTATAATTGGCGAGGTACTTAGTCAGCCACGTTACGGAATAGGCACCGTAATGCAGTCGGCACAAACCTTTTTAAATGTTGATGCGGTAATTGCGTGGACTATTATTGCCGTACTTTTAAGCTATGTTTTTGAGCGAATAATTAGGTTAACAGAGAAACGAATAGTGGTTTGGAGAGATTAGCAATGGGTTTACAAATAAAAGGATTAAGTAAGAGTTTTGACGATTTGTTGCTGTTTAGCAATTTCAATATGGATTTTGCTGAGGGTAGCATTACCTGTATTTTAGGCCCTTCGGGCGGAGGTAAAACCACTCTGCTTAATATGATTGCTGGCCTCGTAAAGCCCGACTCAGGTAGTATGCTAGGGTTTAACGGTAAGGTTTTGTCGTACATATTTCAGGACCCCAGGCTTTTACCTTGGAAAACCGTACGGGGTAATATCGAATTTGTTCTGCCTCACAGTGAGCCACATAGCCAGCGAGAATCAATAGCAAATAGCCTGATTAAGCTGGTTGAACTCAATGGGTTTGCCAACTACTATCCCTCGCAGCTTAGCGGCGGAATGCGTCAGCGTGTTTCTATTGCTCGAGCTTTTGCTTACCCATCCGATTTAATTTTGATGGATGAACCCCTTAAAGGGCTCGATGTGAAGTTGAAAATGAGCTTACTCCGTTCATTTATAAAGATTTGGCAGGGCGATAAGCGCACCGTAATATTTGTTACGCACGATGTTGACGAGGCTCTTATGCTGGGCGATAGCATTGTTGTGCTGGGTAACCAACCCATTGATATAAAGGCAAGGGTAAGTATTGATATTAAAAAGCATCTGCGAGATATTGGCTCAGATTATTTTAAAAATCTTAGAGGTATATTGCACAACGCCTTGAACGATTAGCCCCTCAAGTACCTTCCCTTACTTTTATATATTTTATCATTTAACGTTCTCTTCCACAAATAAATTAGAAGTAAACCGCTTCAAAAATAGCCAATGGAGCATCTTTTCCCGCACTTAGGCATAGTGTATCGTTACTAATGGTGTAATTATTAGCCCGAAAGAGTACTCTCAGAAAAGCACTTTCATCTATATCAACATCAGGACAAACTTTTAGCGATATGGCCAAATTCTCGTTAATTGAAATACCGCTTGCTTCGGTTAATGTGTATTGCCCAGTGAAATGATTGCAACCTGCAAAGCCCGAAATACTTCCATCACTTCGTAGTGTAAAATATTGCTCTCTTTCCTGATTAGCAGCCATTTGCACAGTATCGCCTTCTAGTTTTATAAGTTTCCAATATTTATTTACAATCTCATTATCACTCATTTCATAAAACGTGGCCAGTGGCGCTCTACGTCCAACATTGAGCATTAATTTTCCGTTGTCAATTGTGAAGTTGTCGGCTGTATTTAATAGCTCTAACACTTTACTTTCCAATTCCATTTCCAATTCTGGACAAGCCATAAGGGTAGTTCCCAGCTGGCTGAATTTAATTTGACTTTCGTTTTCAATGGCGTAGCTGCCAATTAGGCGGTTGCAACCAGTAAATCCACTTACAATGGTGTCCTCAGTTAAATCTATATAAATAGGAGAGTTTGCAGCTATTTGCTCACCATCAAGAACGCTTAATTCCCACTTTTTGTGTATGGTATTTAAGTCTGTTTCTTTTTCCTTGTTTCCTGTTCAGCAGCTTACTAAAAGTACCGCCAGCATTGTAATCATTGTGTGTTTCATAGTTTCGTTTTTTTTAGTATTTCAGTGTATTTTTCACAACAAAGTTTAAGCATCTTATTTTCTCACTTTACTTTTTTGTATGTTCCAAAAGCCATAAACCTCACTAACATTCGAGGCGGTCATAAAAGTTTTAATCTTATTATCATCAATAAACTTCATAAGCTTTGCAAACTCATCTTTCGTTAAAATGCTTACAACTTCAATCATATTTTCAGATGAAGACCCACCCCTCACATCATACAAGGTTGCGCCCCTATTTAATTCTTTTATTATAAAGTCTTTTATTCGGTCGCCCTCTTTGGATATTATGCAAAGTTTTTTCTTCATATTAAGACCCGATGTAAAGTGATTAACTATCAGTCCGTTAACCCACGTTCCAATTAGTCCTATTATAACTAGCCTTAAATCATTAATTGCAAATGCAGTGCAACATATAGCGGCTCCGGCAATAGTTACCGAAGTACCTATGTCGATATTTGTGAATTTATTGACAATTTTTGCTAAAATATCTAACCCACCAGTGGACGCGTTTATTTTGAATAGAAGGGCTTGCACGAAGCCTAAAATAACAACGAAACAAATTAAATCGAACCAGTGGTCTTGCATTATACTTTCAGAAATAGGAAAAAAAGTTTCTAGAAAAAACAGCCAAGGAGAAAGAATTAGAGCTGTATAAACTGTTTTTAATCCGAACTCTCTTCCTATAAAAATATAGGCTAGCACCAATAAAAATGAATTAATGATTAAAGAAACTACAGAAACAGGGACATCTGTCAGGGTGTAAATAACAATAGACAGTCCAGAAATAGAACCAATTATTAACTTACTTGGTACAAGAAAAAAGTGAACTGCAATAGCCACTATAAACATACCAAAGGTCATTACAAACAGCTCGTGCCAAAATTTTTTGCTGTATATTATTGCTTTCATACCCAACGTTTTTTGTTAAGAACAAATTAGAATTCAGAAGTAGAAAAAAAACTTTTTTCGACTGGTGAACGTCATTCTTTTTTTGTTCATAAACAATTCTTTTCAGTTGCTTTAGAGCAGATAACTAATCTTTATTTTACACTTGTATATTGCCTATTATCAGTGGTATATATGGTTTTATAATCTGGTATATGAGGATATAATATTATTTCACTTTTTGTTTTTAACTATGTGACCCTCTATTTCTATACTGCTTCAGTTTTTATGATGCAATCGACTTTTTGAATTCTCTTTTCGTTTTGGAATTAATTGTGCACCACAACATAGTAAGAAAAGTAAAATATGCTTCCGTTTAACTGTTTCTGGGCTAGAAAATCAGATGTTACTTAAAGTTAATAATTAGCTGAGTTCTAAATCTCTGCTTCTGAATAATTGTATTAAATTTACTCAATTGCTGAAAATTCAATGGTAATCTTGGTTCCAACTCCTTCTTGGCTTTCAATTTTAATTGTACCCTTGTTAATGGTTACCAATTCTTTACAAAGTGCAAGCCCTAAACCTGAGCCTATTTCACCATTGGTGCCAATTGTTGCCTCGTTGGTTTCGAATTTTAAAAGCGAATCGATAATTTCTGGTTTAATGCCTCGACCTGTATCTGTAACAATAAGGTAAACTTTTTTGTGAGTTTTTTGTGTTGTAATGGTTATAGTTCCGCCATTTGGGGTAAATTTAATAGCGTTTGATACCAAGTTACGAACAATGGTTTGTAGCATATTCGAGTTTCCTAAAATGTAAGCGTCTTTTTCCTTATTAATTTTTAGGTGGATTGATTTTAGAGCCACGGAGGTGCTAAAAAGAGTTATACTTTCGGAAATTATCGTGCTTAAATTAATCTGTTCACTATCGAACTTATTTAGATACTTTGACTTTGTTGCCCACTCTAGCAAGTTTTGTAAAAGATGAAAAGTGGAATGACTTAACGTGTTTAGAATTGTGAGATAGCCTTTTCTTTCTTCCTCATTCAAGTCGGCTTTATTTTCAATCAAATCCAAGAAATTCATAATATTCCCTACCGGCCCTCGTAGGTCGTGTCCGATAATAGATAAAAATTTAGTTTTAGATTTAAGCTGATCTTCTAATTCCATATTTAGCCGAATATTTACAGCAGATAAAAACCCAAAGGTTAGGGCAATCATCACTATACCCGAAGCAATATGCATAAAAACTACGGTATTGTTCGATACAAACGGACTGAAATTTGGATTCGAAATTATTGCGAATAGATTAAGCAATACTTGAATTAGAAAAATGGCGTAAAAAATGGCATTAAGAAAGAATACAGTTCTGAGATATTTTTGCGATAAATCCAATCGGAGCATTTCAACTATGGCGAGCACGCAATACGTAATTATAAACAATTGGTGTATGCCGATTTGAATACGATATAAATGGAAAATTTCATATAAGATAATGGATTGCAAAACGTCTAAGAGTGGTAAGCCGATAAAAATCCATTTACTAATTTTTTTCCCTTTAAACTTCCAAATGCCTGCTAAATATACAAAAAGACCAATAGTTAAAAATAGTGGAAAACTAACAATTGCTAAGGAACTGTTAACAGGTGAAATGGCCTTAATAAGCAGTCCAATTCCTACTATAATAGCGCCTGTAGCCCAATACTTAAGGCCGTAGTCGTAAGAGTTTTTTTGCAAGAAAAACAGATAGAACCCCGTTATCAGGCTAATCCCTGAGTTCATAATGGTTAGAACTAGTACATTACTTATTTCCATACCTGCTATTGTTAAATTTATAGCCCATCCTCCTATTTATATGTGCCTACCTGAAATTACACTACTTTCATATTGAACAAGATATTCCATTGTTTTAGAAACGTCATTAATCGCCCTAAACACCTCTTTACTATTGATTGATCCTTTTCAAAAGCTCGATACTAGGCTACTTAAAAAGGCTGGGATATTATTTTTACTTTGTTCTTTTTATTGCCAACTGATTATTAACAAGGCAATACACAAAACAAGTAAATTTTTTTTATATAAAATGCAGTGAGCCACTCGTCGTTTGTCTACAATGGTCGTTATTTTGAAGTAATATTTCTAAGCGTTAAAACAATCTCCCCATTAAACTATCATTTTGTTATGCAGCTACTTAGTATCTATATCCTTAACAAAGTAGGCTACTTTTTCCATTGAGGTAATCATATTGTACTCCTCAAGAAAAACGTTCTCTGGCACGTTGAGTTGGGCTGTTGTAAAGTTAAGTATGCCTTTTATCTTTGCAGCAACAAGAAGTTCAGAGATTACGTTTGCCGTGTCGGGTGGCGTAGTAATTATTGCAATTCGAATATCGTGCTGTGCAATAATGGTTTGGAAATCGCGAATATGGAAACATTTTACCCCTGAAATTACCTTGTCAATCTTGTTCTCGTCTACATCAAAAGTGGCAACCACATTTAGTTTTGCCCTTTTTCCGGTAAAAAAAGTTGTTATGGCTCTTCCGAGATTGCCCATACCAATTACGGCAACATTAAGCCCATTTGGGTGATCAATTAGTTTTCCAATAACACCAATTAGTTCCTGCGCATCGTACCCTCTTTTTTTTATGCTCGAATATCCAATTAGCATTAAATCGCGCCGAACTTGAACGGCCGTATTGTTGTGTAGTTTTGCTATCTCGTGTGAGTAAATATGTGTTTTGCCATTTGCAAGGCAATCTAGCAATGTTCGCCTATACTCACTAAGGCGTTCAACTGTTTTTTCGGGGAGTTTCACTTGAGTAAGGTTAGGTTATGTGATTTAGTGTAACGAAATATTTTTAATTGGCCACGACGCTTGCCGTTTTAAATTGCTAAAGATGTATAGTTGTCTTACTATATGCGTTTTGCAGCATTTTAAAAGGATGAGATAAACATTTAATTTTATTGAAAATACTGTGGCTATATGGTTTATTGTCTTTAAAACGAACAAATATGCCAATGGTTTTTACCACAAAATTTAATTGTTTTCTGGTTACGAAAATACGAAAAAACCACCAAGTTAGCCTATTTAGGTTTGTATGTATTAATTTAATCAATTTCAGACCTACAACTTTCGATGACTTTTAAGTTGTGACGAATCGTAAGTTTAACAATATATTCTCTTTTTATTAAACCACAATGTTATAATAATAAAAAGGATCTCATCAATTACTTATCTGTAGTTGTTATTTGAATAACAATGTAACTATCTGACTAGTAGTGGTCTAATTGCTTTTGTGTTGCGTTTAATGTTGTACAATTTAGTAATTGTATGCCTATTCTACAATATGTTGTTGCTATTTTAAATGATTCTAACTTAGGAGCCTTTTATTTTTGATGTGTAGGTGTGAACGCCTAGTGTTATTTGGTAAATTAGGGTGTATTATTACTTCATTTTATGCAAAACTATGCTAAATATCAGCAGTGGTTGTACTGTACAGTTTGGTTTTAATATTTATCTTTGACTTTTATATAAACCGTAATGCTAAAGGTGATTATGAGCAAAAAAGTTGAAGTGGTTATATGCCTTGGTAGCTCTTGTTTTGCAAGAGGGAATAAAAATTTGCTTAAAGTAATCACTCAGTACATAAAGGACAACAATATTCAGGATAGGGTTAATTTTCACGGAGGACATTGCTTTGGAAATTGTGTAGATGGCCCAACTTTAAAGATAGGCGGCACCATACACACCCATATTGATGAATTTAAAACAATTGAAATTTTGAATAGTATATTTCAACCTTAAAAGGTAAAACTATGACGCAGCTGTTTAAAATAAGTGAGAAGGATTGTATTAACTGTTTTGCATGTGTAAGGGTATGCCCTGTAAAAGCCATTGAGGTAAAGGCCGAGAAAAGTTACTGCGAAATTTTACCCGACCGCTGCATTGGTTGCGGTAACTGTTTAAATATTTGTCCCGTAAACGCAATATCGTACCGCTCGTCCAAGCAAGAGGTTAAGGATTTGCTTTCCCAAGGCGGTAAAATAGCCGCAATTGTTGCACCATCAATTTCTGGAGAATTTGTAGATATAACCGACTATCGAAAATTTGTTCAGATGATAAAGTCTCTGGGATTTAAGTACGTATGTGAGGTTACTTTTGGCGTCGATTTGGTTGCGCGTGAGTACAAGAAACTTTTCGAAGATTTTAAAGGAAAATATTTCTTATCGTCGGTTTGCCCTGTAGTGGTTTCGCTAGTAGAAAAATTTCACCCCGAACTTATAAATAACTTGGTGCCTGTTGTTTCGCCCATGGTGGCCACAGCAAAAGTTATGCGCAAGGAGTACGGCAATGAAACAAAAGTAGTATATATAGGCCCGTGCATTGCCAGTAAAGATGAAGCCAAGCGCTTTGCTAACGAGGGTAAGGTTGATGCGGTACTTACCTTTACTGAACTTCGCGAACTTTTTGATGAGTTTGATATTAAGGAGAGCAAGCTTGAGTATAGCGAGTTCGACAGCCCCATTGGGTACAAGGGATCCCTTTTGCCCATTGCCAATGGTTTGCTGCAAATTGCCGATGTGAGTGAAGATTTGCTTACGGGCAACGTTATAACAGCCGAGGGAGGTGACAACATTGTTGAAGCGGTAAAAGAGTTTGAGAATCATGCCGAAACCATACGTCGTCATTTTAATCTTTTCTTTTGTGAAGGATGCTTAATGGGTCCTGGCATGTCGAGAGGTGGCGAAAAGTACTTACGACGGACTATGGTTGTTAACTATGCCAATAAACGTTTAAAAACTTTCAACCAAAAAGTATTTGATAAAAGCATTGAAAAACATTCAACGCATGGCCTTGCCTGCTCTTTTGTTGCTAACGACCAGCGAATTGTACCCCCTTCGAAGGAGGCTGTACGTGAGGTGCTTAAGGTAATCGACAAGGAATCTATGGGTAAGGATGCAGGATGTGAGGCTTGCGGGTACTCTAGTTGCCAAGACTTTGCCGTTGCGGTGGCCTCAGGATTGGCTCACACCGATATGTGCCTTAACTATTCGCTTTCAAATAGGCATGAGTACATTAAAACGCTCCGAGCAACCAACGAAAAGTTGGCAATAACTCAGCAAGCACTGCGAGATTCTGAAAAAAACGCACGTTTAGAGCAAGAAACAGCCCGAGATGCCTCTGAAACCATAACCACAATGATGAAGAAACTTCCATCGGCATTGGTAATTGTTGATAAGAAGTTGAAGATTTTGCAGAGCAACCAAAGCTTTATTGATTTGCTTGGCAACGATGCCATTGAGATTAATGAGATTGTGCCAGGACTGGTGGGAGCCGACCTTAAATCACTTTTACCTTACAATGTGTACAATCTGTTTTCGCAAGTATTGCAGAGTAACGAGGACATAAAGAATCGAGATATTCATTATAAGGACGTACTGCTTAATATTTCTGTTTTCTCCATCAATAAAAGTGGTATTGTAAGCGCCGTAATTCGCGATATGTACGCGCCCGAAGTACGAAAAGAGGAGGTTATTAAACGAATTACTGAAGCTGTTGATATAAATTTGGCTATGGTACAAAAAATAGGATTCCTATTGGGTGAGGGCGCTGCCGAAACCGAGCAAATGCTAAACTCAATTATAAATACTTATAAGGAGGGTTAAGCAATAAAAAAACATATTTTTGCTATTGTCAGATATTTCCGAAACAGTAAAAAAGTACAAACAGCAAAATAGGGTTAGCAAGTAAATCACAAAAAAACAATTTACAATCCGCATGCCTAATAAATTTTTTATAGAGGTTAACTGCCAACAAAAAAATCACGAAGGTGAACGAATCTGTGGAGACGTTTTTCTGTCGAAGCGTGTTGTGGCTGAGAATCGTACTATCACTGTGCTTAGTGATGGGATGGGGCATGGAGTTAAAGCAAATGTGCTTGCTACACTTACCGCTAAAATGGCTCTTGGCTTTACAAAAGAGCATAAGGAGATACATCGTATTGCCGAAATTATAATGAAGACGCTCCCCGTTTGCTCCGTGCGCCAAATGAGCTACTCTACTTTTACCATTGTTGATATTGAGCACGATGGTGCAACCCGTATTCTCGAATATGATAACCCAGAGTGCTTTATTATGCGAGGCAATGAGCGCTTTGAGCCAGGCTGGCAATGTGTAATTCTACAAGGTGACGTGAATGTTGGAAAGGAACTCCGTTACTGTGAATTTACCCCACAAAAAGAGGACAGAATTGTTTTTTGGAGTGATGGCATTACCCAGTCGGGAATGGGTAGTGCGAATTCTCCCTTTGGATGGGGTTTAGAAGGCGCACAGGATTTTGTGCAACGACTCATTAAAAGCGAGCCAAAAATTTCGGCACGCAAGCTAAGCACCAAGCTTGTAAATATGGCATATGTTAACGATAATTATCATCCAAAAGACGATATAAGTACTGCAACTATATACTTTAGGGAGCCTCGTAAGTTATTGGTATGCACCGGCCCTCCGTTCGATAAGGAGAACGATAAGGTGCTTGCTCAAAAGTACAGGGATTTTAAAGGGAAAAAAATTATTAGCGGAGCAACCACAGGCGATATAATTTCACGCGAGCTGGGTCTTGATATTGAAGATGTTTTTGAGTTTAGCGACCCCGATTTGCCACCCATATCTTTTATGGAGGGCGCTAACCTCGTAACCGAAGGAATTCTTACGCTAGGTAGGGTAAACGAAATATTATCAACATTTTCTGAAACATCCGTTCCAGGCAAAGGTCCTGCCGACCAGATTGTTACCCTTATACTCGAAAGCGATGAGATTAACTTTTTGGTGGGCACAGGCATAAACGTTGCACACCAGGATCCTAGCTTACCTGTAGAACTTGAAATAAGGCGTACTGTAGTTAAACGCATGGCGCAAATACTGCACGATAAGTTTTTGAAGGAGGTTAATCTAACTTTTCTTTAGTTAATTAGGCTTAAACCTCACACACAATTACCCCCTCTTGTTTTGAGCTTTTACCCAATTTTGTTGTTGTGGTGTGTATAGTGAATTATTTTTTGTAATTTACGTCCTAAATTAATAACCTAAAAATAGAATAAGTATGGCAAAATTATCAGTGAGCTACATGGGGCTTGCCCTTAAAAATCCAATAGTTGCTGCAAGTTCAGGACTAACAAGTACGTTAAAGGAAATAAAAGACCTTGAGGCTAGTGGGGTAGGTGCAGTTGTGGTTAAGTCGTTGTTTGAGGAGGAAATAATTATGGAAACCCAGGATAACATGAATAAGATGCAGTCCTCTGGTTTTATTTATCCTGAAACAATGGAGTATTTTGATTTCGATGAGATGCAGGATCCCGTTGCAAACTACTTAAAACTTATTTCAGATGCCAAGCGCGAAGTTAAAATTCCAATCATTGCTAGTATTAACTGTGTAACTGCTCAAAAATGGCCTGATTTTGCTAAGCGAATTCAAGAAGCTGGTGCCGACGCACTTGAACTGAATATATTTTCATTACCCTCCGATTTTAACCGTACGGCACAAGAGAATGATAAACTGTATTTTGATATAATTGAGAAGGTTACAAGCCTTGTTAAAATTCCTGTTGGGGTTAAAATTAGCCATTACAACGCCTCTTTGGCTAGTTTTATAAAACGATTAAGCGAAACATCTATAAAGTCCATAGTTCTGTTTAACAGGTTTTACAGCCCTGATATTGATATAGATACTCTTAACTTTACATCAAGTAACGTGTTTAGCACCCCAAGTGAGTTGGCATTGCCCCTACGATGGATTGCTATTATGAGCGAGCGTGTATCATGCGATTTGGCTGCCTCAACCGGTGTTCACGATGGAGAGGCTGTAGCTAAAGCCTTGTTAGCAGGTGCATCTGTGGTGCATGTTGCTTCAACACTATACCGAAATGGCTTAGGGCGTGTTGGTGAGATGCTTAAAGATTTAGAGGCATGGATGGGCCGTATGGAGTTTAATAACATTTCTGATTTTAAAGGTAAGATGAGCCAAGCAAAAACCCATGATCCTGCAGCTTATGAGCGTGTTCAGTTTATGAAGAATTTTAAAGACTTGAAAAGATAATCAATCAATAGTTTTAGTTTCAATATTTCATGTTTACCTTTGTATTGTATGAAATAGTAAAAAAACGAGACCCCTAAAGCATCTGTGGGTCTCGTTTTTGCTATTACACATATGCCAATTAAGGTAATTTTATGAAACGCTTCCTCAATCCTCATTCCTATTTTCGTCGTGTTGGTTTCGCCTTTAGAGCGTTAAAAATCTACAATTTCCGCCTGTTTTTTATGGGGCAGACCGTATCACTAATGGGTGCATGGATTCAAAATATAGCCTTAGGATGGCTGGTTTACCGCATAACTGGATCGGCAGTGTGGCTTGGAGTAATTGGTTTTTTAGGACAAATACCTGCCCTGTTTTTAACCCCTTTTGCAGGTGTTTTTGCCGATAGGCTCAATAGGCGCAAGGTGCTTATTGTAACCCAATCAATTCCAATGGTACTGGCATTTACTACCGGAACCCTTATTCTTACCAATGTTATTGAGGTTTGGCATATTGCAGTAATTGCTACGCTTAGTGGTATTGTAATAGCATTCGATAACCCATTTCGTCATGCATTTTTGCTCGAGATGATTGGCGATAAAGATCTTTTACAAAACTCAATTGCGCTTAACTCAACCCTTTTTAACTCGGCCAGGTTTATTGGGCCAATGATTGGTGGTTTTCTAATAGCTTGGGTTGGCGAGGCTATGTGCTTTATGATTAACGGGGTTAGCGCCCTAGGGGTTGTGTCTTCATTGCTAATAATGAGAGTTGTACCAACAAACCTTAACCGTGCGCATGGTTCGGTTACATCGGATTTGGTTGAGGGAGCCAAATATGCGTTTAATTCGCAGCCCATACGTATTCTGCTTCTGCTTGTGGTAACAATGGGCTTTTTTGGGTTGCCTTTTCAGGTGTTTATGCCAATTTTCGCAAAGGATATTCTGGGAGGAGGAGCACAACTTTTGGGTTTCTTAACAGGAGCATTTGGCGCAGGAGCTTTAACGGGGGCTATTTATTTGGCCTCGTTGCAAGGCGTTCGAAAGTTACCAAAACTTATCTTCGTTACTTCATTGGTTTTTGCGTTGGGACTATTTAGCCTATCCTTATCTACCAGCATTGCCCTTTCGTTAGTTATGCTTTATATAACTGGATTTGGTATGATTGTGCAGTTTGCATCATCCAATACGCTAATTCAAACTATTGTTGATGATACCAAGAGAGGGAGAGTGATGGCGCTTTACGGAATGTCATTTTTAGGCATAACCCCCTTGGGTAGCCTTTTACTGGGGACAATATCAGAGTCGGTGGGCGTTCAGCTAACCCTTATGGTTGCAAGCCTTATATGCCTTACCGCTGGGGTTATTTTCTACCCTAAAGTAAAAGTGTTGGTCGAATCAATAGGGTAGGCACTCTGTTTTTTTCTGTTTTTCCGCAATCGAAGAGGTCGTTAGCTTCCTGTTTTCTGCAGTGGGACACCAAATACAATAATTTTGAGCGATAAGAATACTCTTTATTACTATCCAAGTTTTAATCCTCTTAAGAAAGAGGACAAACAAACATTATCATTTCATTTTTAGGAGCCTAACTCTGCCATCTTAGTAGAAAAATGGTAAATAGCACATTTCAGGGGCGTAGCCCTGAAATAAATGAATATTGCATTTAATAGGTTTTAGATTAGAATGATTTTGACTATTCCCCTTTCGATTGCTTTGCCTTCACAGGGCAAATTGATAGTTGCATACGGATAGCCCAAGTTTCAAACTAATTATCTAGATACTCCACCCTTTAGCCCTTTCAATTGCATTTGCCCATTTGGCTTTTAGTTCCATACTCTTTTCGTTGTCTAGCTTAGCAACAAATTGACGATCCACCTGCCATTGCGTTTTTATCTCTTCAATATTTTTCCAAAAACCGGTGGATAAACCCGCTAAATATGCTGCACCCAGTGCAGTGGTCTCTATAATTTTAGGCCTTATTACCGGAACTCGCAGCATATCAGCCTGAAATTGCATTAGCAAGCCGTTGGCCGATGCTCCACCATCAACCCTTAGCTCGGTTATTTTCAGTCCAGTATCCAGTTCCATAGCGCCAATCACGTCCATAGTTTGGTAAGCAATGCCCTCGAGTGCAGCGCGGGCAATATGAGCACGGTTAGTGCCTCGGGTTATACCTATCATTAATCCACGGGCGTACTGATCCCAGTAAGGTGCACCCATACCCGTGAAACTGGGCACAAAAAATACGTCGCCATTATCGTCAACTTGTGCTGCCAGTGTTTCTACTTCGGCCGATGAGGTTATTATGCCTAAACCATCTCTAAGCCATTGCACCACAGCGCCACCATTAAAAATACTGCCCTCAAGAGCGTAGGTAGTTTTGCCGTTAATTTGCCAAGCAATGGTGGTTATTAGGTTGTTTTTCGAAATAAAGGGCTTACTGCCTGTGTTTTTTAAAATGAAGCAACCCGTTCCGTAGGTGTTCTTAACCATACCCTCATCAACGCACATTTGTCCAAACATTGCCGCTTGCTGGTCGCCAGCAATGCCGCCAATGGGTACTTTCGATGCAAAAAAGGTTGTGTTGGTATGGTCGTATACCTCGCTCGATGAGGCTACGCGGGGCATCATTTCAATGGGGATATTAAAAAGTTCAAGCAGCTCGGCATCCCACTCTAACGTGTTTATATTGAAAAGCATTGTACGACTTGCATTGGATACGTCGGTAACGTGGGTACGACCCTGCGTTAATTTCCAAACTAGCCACGAGTCTACTGTGCCAAAGGCAAGTTCGCCTTTTTCGGCTCTTCTTCTGGCTCCATCCATATTATCGAGAATCCATTTTATTTTGGAGCCGCTAAAGTAGGCATCTATCACAAGGCCCGTTTTCTGCCTAATGCTGTCCGAGTAGCCTTTGGCTTTTAGCTCGTCGCATAACCCTGCTGTGCGCCTGTCTTGCCACACAATAGCGTTGTAAATTGGCTCACCGCTTTTTCTATCCCACACAATGGTAGTTTCGCGCTGGTTTGTTATGCCTATTCCCGCTAAATAGCTGCCATTTATGCTTATCTTAGACATTGCCTCGGCTGCTACAGCTACTTGCGACGACCAAATTTCTCTGGGGTCGTGCTCAACCCATCCGGGTTTGGGGAATATCTGTGTAAATTCTTTTTGAGCAACAGAACGAATATTGCCGTTGTAATCAAATAGTAATGCGCGCGAGCTAGTTGTACCCTGATCGAGTGCTAGTATAAATTTTTCCATACTTTACAATATGTTGGACTTCCTTTCAGATTTCGAAGATAAGTAAACCCGATGAATTATTGAAGAATATAACTTGATGCAATTTCCTCGAACGCTTTAACCTGTTCTTTCTCCCATTGCTCATCTTTGCCCAACTCTTTGGCCATAATTGCTGCAACCTTTGGAGCAATCAGCAATGTTTCGCGGGCATCTAAAATAAGGCATCGTACCCTGCGCGACAAAAAATCTTCTACTGTTCTAGCCATTTCGTACCGTACAGCCCAAACCACCTGTCCTGCAAAAAGGTTGAATTTGTTACTAATTACCTCTTTAGTGCTGGATTCATTTTCCATAAGGTTTAAAAGTTTTTCTTTGTCGCTACCATAAAAGTACAGCGAATCGTTATGATCTATATTTTGCTTGTACCCATGCAGCTTCATATGGCGAGTAACAGATTTGGTTCTTTCCCAATTCTTAGTTTTTTCAACCTTGTCAACCATATCTTGCGCCATACGGCGAAAGGTTGTCCATTTGCCCCCAATCATAGTGAACAGCTGCGATTGGGTTACCGTAATTTTATGACTGCGTGAAATTTCTTTTGTTTTTGAATCTGCGTTTTTTGGAGCAGCCAATGGGCGTAACCCAGCAAAAATGCTAAGTACATCGGCTTTGGTTGGCGCCTTGGTAAGGTACTTGGTCATTGTTTTTAGAATGAAATCAATTTCCTCATCAAGAGCTATGGGCTCAAGCGTTGATGTGTCAATTGGGGTATCGGTTGTGCCCACAACCACCTTATCATGCCAAGGCACAGCAAACAAAACTCTGCCATCGTCGGTTTTTGGTATCATTAGGGCGTAGTCGCTTTGTAAAAACGATTGGTCTAACACTAGGTGAATACCCTGACTGGGGCGGATAGTGTTGCGTTTCCCTGGGCTGTCCATTTGGAGTATGTCGTCGGCAAATACGCCGGTTGCATTAATAACAGCCTTTCCTTTTATGTTATAGTTCTTGCCAGTTTCTAAATCTATGGCTGAAACGCCACAAACCGATTCATTCTCGTTTTTTAGCAGTGATTTTACCTGCATATAGTTAATGGCATAAGCACCCTGTTCAACAGCAGTTTGTAGTGCGTTAATGGCTAGGCGCGAATCGTCAAATTGTCCATCGTGGTATAATATACCAGCCGAAACCTTCTGTCTCTTTAGGGTTGGTAACTTTTCAAATGTTTTCTTTTTTGATATCCTTAACGAGCGGCCTAGACTGTATTTGCCTGCAAGTAAATCGTAAAATGTTAGCCCAACGGTGTACATAAGTTCATCGAATAACCCAAAGGTTGGTATAACAAATGGCTGATTTTTAACTAAATGGGGTGCGTTTTTTAGTAGCAGTCCACGTTCAACGCACGCTTCACGAACTAGTCCAATATCACCCTGTGCTAAGTAACGTACACCGCCATGAACCAACTTTGTGCTTTTGCTCGAGGTCGATTTGGTAAAGTCCGACTGTTCTAAAAGTATCACGCTGTAGCCCCTTGATGCTGCCTCAAGAGCAATACCTATTCCGGTTGCCCCGCCGCCAATTACTATAAAATCGAATGCACATTCGATTTTTGATATTATTTGTATTGATTTATCTCTAAACATAGAAAAAGAAAGTTTTCGAAATTAATTTACGTCAAAAATAACTAAAAAATACTATAAAAGAAAGAAAACGAAAGCAAATATATGTGTATTTATGATTATAAATTTTTTCTGTAAACTATTATGGGTATTTTTGTTTTCTTAAAAGATGAAAAGTAATGTCGAATAGCATTGCAGAAAGACACCAGATTATTCTTAACAGGCTAAAAGAGCAAGGTTTTGTTAATGTGAGCGAATTAAGCGATGAGCTAGGTGTTTCACTGGTTACCATACGTAAGGATCTGAAAGTTTTGGAGAGTAGAAATCTGCTATACCGAACGCATGGAAGCGCATCGTTAACTGACCCCTATATTACCGATCGCAACATAAGTGAAAAGGAAAAAATAGGGGCAAAAGAAAAACAGCAAATTGCTTTAAGAGCCATTGATTTTATTGAGCCAAGCGACAGTATTATACTTGCATCGGGTTCAACAATTCTGGAGTTGGCTCGCCAGCTAACTAGCATTTCGCAATTGCAGGTGGTAACGGCTTCGCTAAATGTGGCTCAAATTCTTAATGTTAATCCTAATATTGAAACCCATCAGTTGGGAGGCATAATACGAAAAAGTTCAAATTCCGCCGTGGGTCCCTTTGCTGAGCGTATGATGAAGAGTTACAGCTGTAATAAACTTTTTATTGGGGTTGATGGTATTGATAATGATTTTGGCTTAACTACAACTAATGCCCTCGAAGCATCGCTTAATCAGGTAATGATAGCTTCGGCACGTAAGGTTTTTGTTTTGGCCGATTCAACCAAGTTTGGACGAAGAGGATTTGGGAAAATTTGCGATATAACTGACGTTGATGTTGTAATTACCGACAAGGGTATTTCTGGTTCAATGGTTAAACTCATTGAGTCTACAGGGGTCGAGTTGGTGATTGCTTAGTGTAATATTTCACAATTTTAACCAAAATAGAATTGTATTATAGGCAAAAATAGAGTAGGTTTGGGCGTAAAAAAATCTTTAAAAAAATAGACTAATGAGTGTACTGGTTAATAAGAATTCTCGTGTTTTAGTTCAAGGCTTTACTGGTGGCGAAGGTACTTTTCATGCTACCCAAATGCTTGAGTACGGAACCAATGTTGTTGGTGGTGTAACTCCTGGCAAGGGAGGGCAGAAACACATAGGCCTTCCAGTTTTCAATACTGTTGCTGAGTGTGTAAAAGAATTAGGGGCAGATGTGTCTGTTATTTTTGTGCCGCCTGCTTTTGCTGCCGATGCAATTATGGAAGCTGCCGATGCAGGTATTAAGGTTATAGTATGTATTACTGAGGGGATTCCCATAAACCAAATGGTTATGGTAAAGCAATACCTTTCCGAAAAGCAGGATGTTAGGCTTATTGGACCCAACTGTCCGGGTATTATAACCCCCGATAATACTAAAATTGGCATTATGCCTGGCTTTATTCATAAAAAAGGAACAATTGGCGTTATCTCGCGTTCGGGAACGCTAACCTATGAGGCCGTTGATCAGCTAACAAAATCAGGGCTTGGTCAGAGCACCTGTATTGGTATTGGTGGTGACCCAATTATTGGAACAACAACGCTCGATGCCGTAAAACTATTTAATGATGACCCAGACACAGAGGGCATTGTGATGATTGGAGAAATTGGCGGGAGTATGGAGAGCGATGCTGCATACTGGATTAAAGAAAACTGCAAAAAACCTGTAGTTGGTTTTATTGCAGGTCAAACTGCACCAAAAGGCAGACGTATGGGCCATGCGGGTGCTATTGTTGGTGGTGCAGACGATACTGCTGCTGCAAAAATGAAGATAATGGCAGATTGCGGTATCATTGTGGTTGAGTCGCCAGCAAACATCGGTTCAACAATGCTAAAAGCAATTAAAGGATAGCAGTTAATCTGAATGTTAAGCTTGGGTAAACTTATGCAAAAGTTTTTTTTAAAATTCTTTGTACCATTTCTTCCTATAGTCCTACTGCTTCTTTGGTCAAATACCGGCAACAGTCAATGTAGCGAACAAGCAATTTTTGAAAGAATTAGCGTTGAGCAAGGTTTATCTCAAGGTACAGTCAATTCTTTTTGCCAAGATTACAATGGGTTTTTATGGATAGCAACCAACAGCGGACTAAATAGGTACGATGGTATAAATTTTAAGCATTTTGTTACTAATCCTTTTGATACCAGTTCTGTATCATCAAACATTATAACGGTTATTTTTGAGGACTCTAAGCAAAGACTTTGGATAGGTACTAGGGATGCTGGTTTGAACCTATATAATCATAAAACTGAAACTTTTACAAGGGTCAAACATAATTTAAAGGATCGCAAATCAATTACTCAGGATAGAATATATGATATTAACGAAGATTTGCAGGGTAATTTATGGATAGCTTTCATGGGAGGGCTAAGTAAACTCGACCCCAATAAGGACGAGTTTGTTACATATACGAATACCGGCAATGCTCCGAATGTTGTTCCATCAAACCAAATCCTTAATGTTAAAATAACAGGAAAGGGTGATGTTTTTATATCAACCGATAGAGGCATTGCCTACTATAATGCTAGAGAGGATATTTTTACGCCCTTAAATATTACTTTACAGCCACATAATGTTAGCCTAAGCAACTTGGTTGTTAATAGTTTAGTTGTTGATTTGAATGACGATATTTGGTTCGGTCCCGTTGGATATGGACTGTATAAGTATAGTACAGGATCAGGAAAAACAGAATGGTACGGGCAAGATGTAAAAAGTATTGAAGTTTACGATTTGTATAAAGCTGCAAACGGTGATATTTGGATAGGCTCAATAAACGGTGTATATAAATACGACTGGCAAACGCTTGAGTTTAGTGCTTTCAAAAACGACCCGTATAACCCTAATAGCATAAGCAGTAATATAATTACAAGTATTTTTGAGGATAAGCAGGGAATTATTTGGGTTGGCGTGTATGGTTTGGGTATTAATAAGTACAATCCTAAAAAAAGCAACTTTTGTGCAGAGCTTAACCTGAGTTCTAAACTTTTCGATTTCCCCACTCTAACGGCAAAATCTTTTTATGAAGATGGTGATGATATTTGGATAGGTACTTATGGCGAAGGAGCTATTCGGGTTAGCTACAGTAATTCAACCCTTCTTCAGCTAAAGCATATTAAAGGAGATAGTAACAGCTTACCAGATGATTACGTGTACCAAATTACTAAAACGCCCGATAGTACACTGTGGTTTGCCACCTTTAATGGTATTGCAAGTTATGATTCCAAAACCCGAGTGTTTAAAAATTTTAAACACAATCCTGATGATCCTAATTCGTTGCCTGGCAACCCTATATCAGGTCTATTTCTCGATTCCAAAGGAACATTGTGGTATAGAGCGTTCGAAGATTATTTTGGTAAGTTAAACCCCGATGGAGAATCTTTTCTAAACTACTCTATTTCAGAGTTAGATACCACCGTTGGCTTAGATGTTGCATCTATCTCAGAATTTTATGAAGATGATAAAGGGATCTTTTGGATGGGAACTGCTGATAGGGGGGTATATTTATTCAACCCAGACAAGGAGGCTTTTATAGATAATTTTGTTGTCGATGATGATAACCCGGAGAGTATTTGCTCAAATAAAGTGCTCTGTTTTTATCAGGATACACACAATAATTTATGGATTGGAACTGACAACGGACTTTGCTTGTTTAATGCAGAGAGTCATACTTTTACAAATATCCCCAACGAGTGCGTATTACCAAATAGTTCCATATCTAGCATACAGGAAGACGGAAAAGGATATTATTGGATAAGCACCCAAAACGGACTATCAAGAGTTGATTTGAGTGATATTAAAAACCCAGTGTTTAGAAATTTCAATACGTTTGATGGGCTAAAAAATGAAGAGTTTTTGCAGTCAGCTTCCTTTAAAGACCAAAGAGGATACCTTTACTTTTCGGGCTATAACAACCTAAATGTATTTAATCCCGCTGATATTTTTGTGAATAATGTGCCACCTCCTGTTTATATTAACAAGGTATCGGTTTCACAGGGTGACAGATCAAAAACTGAAAAGTTAGAATACGGCTACTACACCAAAAATGATACAGTAACGTTTCCAAGTTCATACAGTAACTTCATTTTTAGATATACTGCCATTGAATTTTATCAACCCGAGAAGATAAAGTTCAGGTATAAACTTGAAGGGTTCGATAATGAGTGGATTAACCCCATTGATAGTAAGCAGCGCTACATTAGCTATACAAATCTAAACCCAGGCACCTACACCTTTAAGGTTATAGCTGCCAATTCCGATGGGGTATGGAACCAGGATGGAGATACCTTTCATTTCACCATAAGGCCTCCTTTTTGGAGAACTTGGTGGTTCTTTGTGCTTATTTCATTGTTTTTTGCTTCGTTTATACTGGCTTTTATAAGGTTTCGTGAAGCCAACTTGGTAAAGGCCAAAATTAAATTGGAAGAACTTGTAAAAGAGCGTACCGCTGAAATCTCAGACCAGAGCGAGGAACTTAAAATGCAGTCGGAATTCCTGAAGCATGCCAATGAAGAAATTAGCGCAACATCTACAGCACTTGCCGATCAGAACAAGCAGTTTAAACAAAAAAATGAAGAAATTACAATTAAGAATAAAGAGCTTGAGGAGCAGAAAAACTCGTTGGCAAATATAGCATGGGAACTTCAGGATAAAAACGAAGAAATTACAGCTCAGCGGAATGAGATTGAGCGGCAAAAGAAGGAGATAACCGACTCTATTCTCTATGCTTACCGAATACAGCAGGCGGTATTGCCAACACAGGATCAAGTTAAAGATTTATTCTCCGATTTTTTTGTGTTTAATAGGCCAAAAAGTATTGTTAGTGGCGATTTTTATTGGGCAACTCGGGTTGGTAACTATAGGGTAGTGGCTGTTGTTGATTGTACTGGGCACGGAGTACCTGGTGGTTTTATGAGTATGTTGGGAGTTTTAATGCTTAACGAGGTTGTTTTGCTGAGGGGTATTATAGACCCGGCAAAAGCGCTTAACCAGCTACGACAAGGAATTATTTCTGTTCTGCACCAAAAAGGTGAATTCACTGATGCTGCAGATGGTATGGACTTATCTCTTTGTATTATCGATGATACCGACAATACACTTACCTACTCAGGTGCAAATAGTTCTATGGCTATTTTCGAGCCGCTTAGTAGTACTAATAATGAGAGTCTTACAGTTGTTCGATCTGATAGAATGCCCATAGCCTATCACCCGCTAATGAAATCATTCTCTAATCAAAAATTCTCCTTGTCGGGTGACTCGGTGATTTTTCTTTTTACAGATGGTGTTATCGATCAGTTTGGCGGCGCCAAAAATAAAAAGTTTCAACATCAAAGACTAATGGATTTTATTCTTGAGAATAAGGATCTACCTCTCGAAACTCAGGGAATTGTGTTGGAGCAAACCTTTGACCATTGGAAGGGCTCGACTTATCAGGTTGATGATGTGTTGGTAATGGGGCTTAAAGTTTAACTTTTGCTCACTTTAATCCAAAACCCTAGGTTTAAACAGCTAATGGGTATGCTGAGTAATTTTTGTTGAACAGCCAAAGCGATAACTATAATTACACTTATAACCCTCATCGGATACTCACAGATAGGGGGTTATAACAAAATTCTTTTTGCTTTCACCTTTTCTCTAAAGCCTCCCATATTATCTCAACTGGGTGTTCTGCGGTTCTATTGGTACCATCCTTAATTTGATGTCGGCAGCTTGTGCCAGGGGCCGAAATAGTTATTTCTTTGGGAGTTTTTCTAATTTCAGGAAAGAGTACAAGTTCGCCTACTTTCATAGATAGGTTGTAGTGCTCTTTTTCGTATCCAAAGGCACCTGCCATTCCGCAGCATCCACTTGGAATTTCAATTACGCTGTAATTTTTGGGAAACGATAGCATAGCCTTGGTTTCGTTTGTTGAAGCAACGGCTTTTTGCTGGCAGTGCCCGTGCAGCTTAATCTCCTTTTTTGTTACAGTAAATACATCTTGGGTAATTCTGCCGGCATTTACCTCGCGCATAAAAAACTCTTCAAATAGTAGGCAGTGCTTCGATATTTTATTTGCCTTAGGTTTTAACTCATCGTCTACTAAGTCGGGGTATTCATCTCTAAAACTCAAAATAGCCGAGGGTTCAATACCAATAAAAGGAGTTTGTTCTGTTATTATTTTATCTAGTAATTTTACATTGTGGTTTGCAATACGCTTTGCGGTGTTAAGCAACCCTTTCGAGATGTATGTGCGTGCGCTCTCGTTTATTTCTGGAATGTGTACGCAATAGCCTAGTTTTTCAAGCGTATCAATTGCCTTCATTCCAATATTGGTGTCGTTATAGTTGGTAAATTCATCGGCAAATAGGTATACTATAGGTTTATGCGTATTTTTTACGTTGTTTTTCTTGTTCCACTGTTTGAGCGTTTTACTGTGTAGCAATGGTAGCTGCCTTTGGGGTGCAAAACCCAAAAGTTTCGTCATTATTCCCTTTGTCACCCTATTTGATAACACAAAGTTTGTTACACCGGGCATTAGTATTCCAACTCGGTATAACTTCGTTATGTTTGCAATAGCCCTGCTGCGAATGGGTATACTGTGTTTTTTGTACCACTGGTGTAAAAACTCGGCTTTAAGTTTGGCCATATCAACGCTTGAGGGGCATTCGCTTTTGCATCCCTTACACGATAGGCACAGGTCGAGTATATCGTATATTTCTTGATGATTAAAGGGGTTACCCTTATCGCTTGTGGTAATAAATTCTCTCAAAATATTTGCCCTGGCACGTGTTGTATTGGCTTCGTTGCGAGTGGCCATATAGCTAGGACACATTGTGCCTCCAGCCTTTTCTGTTTTACGACAATCGCCTGAGCCATTACATTTTTCGATGGCTCTTAGAATTCCTCCATTTTTCGAAAAATCTAGCGTTGTTTTAATTTCGGGTTCTTTGCGCCCTGCCAAATATCGTAAGTTCGTGTTGTTTGGTGGGGTGTCAATAATTTTATTTGGGTTAAAAATATTATTAGGATCCCATGCTGCTTTAACCTCCCTCATTAGCTGGTAAACCCTATCGCCAACCATAATGGGTATTAACTCTCCTCTTAATCTTCCATCGCCATGTTCGCCGCTTATTGAGCCCCTATATTTCTTCACCAAATGTGCTACTTCAAAAGCAAGGGTTCGAAATAGCTTAACATCGTCCTCGTTTTTCAGGTTTAGAATTGGTCGCAAATGAAGTTCACCGCTGCCTATGTGAGCATGGTAAACGCAATCGAGCTTGTGGGTTGCCATAATGGCAGCAAACTCATCCATATACTCGGGTAAATCTTCAACGCGAACGGCTGTGTCCTCAACCAGTGAAACGGGTTTCGCGTCGCCTTTAATATTCGATAAAACGCCAAGCCCAGCTTTGCGCAATGCCCAAACTCTTGCCGTATCTTCGTTCCACACAATTGGAAAGTGGTACCCAAAACCAGCATCGTTCATCTCTTTCTGCATTTTACTGGCAATGCTTTCAATCTCCTCATTTGTGCTACGAGCAAACTCAACAATGAGTATGGCACCTGGATCTCCCTTAATAAAAAACCGATTTCTGTTCTGCTCAATATTGCCTTTGGTACATTCTAAAATAAGGTTGTCCATCATTTCAACCGCACCAGGCTTATATTTTAGCGCAATTAAATTGGCTTTAAAAGCATCTTCGCGTTTAGCAAGATGAACACATACAAGCGCTTTTTGGCTTGGAGGGAGAGGGCTTAGGTTAAGTTTTATTTCGGTTATAAAGCCTAGCGTACCTTCAGATCCCGCAATGAGTTTGCAGAGGTTGAATTGCTGCTCAGATACGCCAAATATTTCATTGTCAAACAGTAAATCTAAGGCGTATCCTGAGTTTCGTCGGTCAATCGATTTGTGAGGATACTGATTTTCAATTTCCTCAGCATTCTTTTTATCCGATAGCAACGTGTTTATTTGCTGATATATCTGTCCTTCTCTATCATTTTGAAGTGTTTTTTTGTAGAATTCACCCTTGCTAATTGGCCCAAACTCATACTCAAGTCCATCGTCAAGCATCATTTTTACTGAAATGGTATGCTCGCGTGTACTGCCATAAATAATGGAGTGCGAACCGCACGAGTTATTACCAACCATACCCGCTATCATACATCTATTGCCAGTTGAGGTTTCTGGTCCAAAAAATAGTCCGTAAGGCTTAATATATTGGTTAAGTTCATCGAGTATAACCCCAGGTTCAACAGTAACCCAATGTTCATCTGTGTTTACATTGAGAATTTTTCCCCAATCTTTCGAAAAGTCAACTACAATACCGTTTCCAACAACTTGCCCTGCCAAGGATGTACCCGCAGTTCGAGGAATGAGCGATGTGCTATGCTCTTTTGCAATGGCAATTAGCAATCTTAAATCATTCTTTGTTTTAGGGAGAGCAACTGCAAGCGGTATTTCACGGTATGCTGAAGCATCGGTTGCGTATTGTAATCGGGTTGAAATATCGGTATATATTTCCCCTTTAAATTCTTTGGATGCAGATTTAAGGCTAAACTTTATAACGTTGGTATCCATCTGAACAATTGTTTTTAAAAAGGTAAAATTAGGAAATTCAAACCTAATTAAGCTGAATATCTTTGAATGTTCTAGAGGTTTAACGAATATATTTGGGTTAACACTAATAAATTGTCAAAATTTAATTAATTTAGTTAATCTCTTTTTTGAACGAGAAAGAGTAATATACCACATCAATTTATTAACCCATAATACTATTGGTAATGAAGTTTGTTGCTGTTGTTTTTGCTTTCATATTGTTACCCTTTGGCATAGTTTTCTCAAACTTACACTTTGTTACTAATGGCATCCAAAGTAGTTTGGCTATTACTGTTAATGCAGACTTACCAATTGTTGAGATCTCTTATCTGGCAAGACCCCAACCATTTCAACAGAAGTTAGCTAGCGTTCTCATCGAGTCATATCCTGACGCTGGAATGGAAATATTTGTTGATGGTAAGTTTACAGGGAAATATACGCCCGCAACTATCGAGAATATTGTTTTTGGTAAACATACAGTTCGGTTAAGCCATCCGCTTTACCGAAGTCAGGAAAAAACAGTTGAAATTGGAGAGGCTACTCAAAGCCTGAAATTCACTATGGTTGCTGCTTTTGCTGAGTTATCGATTAATACGACGAATGATGCAATTATTCAAATAGATGGAAAGGTGATTGGGTCTACCAGCTGGAAAGGGAAATTAGGTGAAGGCTTGCATATCATTATTGTTAAAAAGGAGGGTTTTTCCTCGCGTGAGCAGCAGGTCACTATTCTCAGGGGAAGAGATGTGCATGTAGACCTTATGTTATCACCTAAAACTGGTTCCTTAGAGATCACAACAGACCCACCTGGCGTAATGATAACTCTCAACGGTAAAATGTATGGTTTAACGCCAAAAACAATCAAAGATCTTCCATTGGGCATCTACAACTTATCCCTCGATAAGCCCGAATATACAAGTATCATTAGGCGCATTACTATTTCCGACTCAGATCTTCAGAAATTAGAGTTTTCTATGACCTCGGGCAAGGAGGTTATTATTACAAGTGACCAGGATAGTACATTGGTTTACATTGATAATGAGAAAGAAGGGGTAGCGCCCTTAAAGATTTGGCTAAAGTATGGTAGTCATAATATTAAACTGCAGAGAGGAGCACTTACTACAATTGAAACCATTGAAGTTGCGCACGGAGGATCGAAGGATTATAGTTTTACCCTGTCGAACACTGTGGACCCTTTTGAGGGGCAGCTTGTTTTTGTAAAGGGAGGAACATTTAAAATGGGTGATCTATCTGGCGATGGGAGTAGGGAGGAAACCCCAGTACATCAGGTAACTGTAAACGATTTTTACATGGGGAAATTTGAGGTAACCCAATCGCAATGGGAAAGTATTATGGGAAGTAATCCAAGCCATTTTAATGGCTGCCCCAACTGCCCAGTGGAGCGAGTTAGCTGGATTGATGTTCAAGAGTTTTTAGTAAAGTTAAACGAGCTTACTGGGAAAAGCTACAGGCTACCAACCGAAGCCGAATGGGAGTATGCTGCAAAGGGAGGGAGTAAATCGAGGGGCTTTTTATACTCAGGAAAGAATAATGTGAATTTTGTTGCCTGGTACTCTGGAAATAGCGGAAATAAAACGAATCCTGTTGGACAGAAAGAGCCCAACGAGCTAGGTATTTACGATATGAGCGGAAACGTATGGGAATGGGTAAACGACTGGTTCAATTATTATACAGAAACCCCTAAAGATAACCCAACTGGTCCAGATAATGGGGACGGAAGGATTGTTAAAGGCGGAAGCTGGTTTGGGCACGCAGGGGGCAACCGCGTTTCGTGCAGAGGGAGCGATGAACCAGTAAATAAACGAAGTTATATTGGGTTTAGAATTGTAGTATCGGCAGCTGATTTGTAATGGGTAAGCCTTCTAAATTGATGTTTTTAATCATTGTTGTAAAACACCTAACCGCCCTAATTGCTTAGTATCCCCAACTTTCTGAATATGAATGAAAACAATTACGCTATTGTTGTGAAAAAACTAACAATACTGTTTTAGGTTTAGGATGTTTTTTATTACTTTTGATGATTCTTTTAAAATAACTTAACTTTCTGTAAATCAATTAATAAAATTACCCAAATGATTGTTCTTGTACTAAATTGTGGTAGCTCTTCGATTAAATACCAAGTAATCGATATGTGTGAAAAGGAGAATCTCCTTGCAAAAGGTCTTGTTGAGCGTGTTGGCCTCACCGATGGGGTTCTAACCCATAAGCCCGAAGGCAAAGAGCGCTATGAAATTGTTAAAAATATTCCTGACCATACTGTTGGAATAGACTTAATACTTGGCGCTTTGGTTGATAAAAACCATGGAGTTATTGGTAGTCTTGATGAGATTAAAGCTGTTGGACACAGGGTTGCTCATGGAGGTGAGTTCTTTACCGAGAGCAGCTTAGTTAACGATAGGGTAAAAATTGAAATAGAGAAATGTATTGAGTTGGCTCCTCTGCATAACCCAGCGAATCTAAAGGGTATTATTTCTATGGAAAACTTGTTACCACAAGTACCTCAGGTAGCTGTTTTCGATACTTCATTTCACCAAAGTATACCAAAGCACGTATTTCTATACGCAATACCATACGAGTACTACGAAGATTTAAAAATTAGAAAGTACGGTTTTCATGGTACTAGCCATAAATATGTTGCTCAGAAAGGCTGTCAAATTCTAGGATTAAATTTTGAGACAAGCAGAGTTATTACCTGCCATTTAGGCAATGGTGCGTCAATAGCGGCAATTAAAAACGGAAAATCGCTTGATACATCAATGGGTTTTACCCCTGTTGATGGGCTAATTATGGGAACTCGTTGTGGTAGTATAGACCCAGGTGTATTGCTTTACATTGCCGAGCGCGAACAGCTTAATTTTAAAGGAATTAGCGATTTGATTAACAAAAAGAGCGGCGTTGCTGGTATTTCTGGCATTTCGTCGGATATGCGCGACCTAGAAAGTGCTGCCGCTAAAGGTGACGAAAAAGCTCAGTTGGCATTAGATATGTACTACTACCGTGTTAAACAGTTTATTGGCTCGTATGCTGCTGTTATGGAAGGGGTAGACCTAATTATATTCACCGGAGGAATTGGGGAAAACGATGTTATGTTACGCGAAAAAGTTTCAACTTCGTTTGCATACCTTGGCGTTGATTTTGACCTAAATGCAAACAATGGCGCAAGAGGTAAGGATCAACTACTTACTAAGCCTAACTCTAAAGTTAAGGTTATGGCTGTTACCACTAATGAGGAGCTTGTAATTGCTTCGGATACAGCAAGAATCGTATCTAAACTATAAAACTAGATTGTTAGAATTAACTGAATAATTATAAATATTAAATAGAATACCAATGGCTATTACAAAACTAGATCAACTTTTTGATGTTCTTAAAAGTAAACCAAAAAAACGTCTTGTTGCTGCATATGCTAATGATGATCACACTATTGAGGCTGTGAGCAAGGCTTTAGATATGGGAATTATTGAGGCAACCCTTGTTGGAGACGAAGCAACAATTAAAGAGGTTTGCGCAGAGCTTAATATCGACCCTTCGAAGTTTCGCATCGTTCAGGAAAATGACGAAATGAAAGCAGCAGCCAAAGCTGTTGAACTTATTAATAATGGTGAAGGCGATGTGCTTATGAAGGGGCTTGTTAGCACCGATAAGTACATGAGGGCAATTTTAAATAAGGAGAAAGGTTTGCTTCCTCCTAAGGCTGTATTGAGCCACGTAACCGTAGTTCAAGTGCCAACCTATCACAAGCTTCTTGTTGTGGGCGATGTGGCAATTATTCCAGCTCCCGACCTCAAGCAAAAAATTGCAATTACCAACTATCTTATAAAAACAGCGCATTCATTGGGCATTGAGAAACCTAAAGTTGCTCTCCTTGCTGCAACCGAGCAAGTTTCGGCTGCTATGCCTGCATGCGTTGATGCCACAATAATGTCGAAAATGGCAGATAGAGGACAAATTAAAGGAGCTTTTGTTGATGGTCCGCTGGCTCTTGATGTTGCCATTGACCCTGAGTCGGCTAAGATTAAGAAACTTACTGGCGAGGTTGCAGGTGATGCTGATTGTATTCTTTTCCCAAATATTGAGAGCGGAAACGTATTTTTTAAAGCGTGTACCAAACTTGCAAAAGGCGAATTGGGTGCAATGGTAATGGGTGCAAAAGTTCCTTGCGTTTTAACCTCTAGGGGCGATAGCGTTCAGTCAAAAATGTATTCAATAGCACTTGCTGCCAATGCAGCTAAGTAGCAAAAAACAGTGATGAGTAATGGATGAATTTTTAATTTTAGCAATCAATCCAGGTTCAACTTCAACCAAGGTTGCGGTTTATCAGAATACAAAGTCGGTTTTTTTAAAAACTATTCGGCATAATTCTGATGAGTTGGTTGGTTTTAAGCGTATTGCCGACCAGTTCGAGTTTCGTAAGAATATTATAATGAAGGAACTTCAGGATGCCGACATAGACCTTAACAAACTTTCTGCAATTGTGGGGCGTGGCGGGCTAATTAAGCCAATCGAATCAGGTGTATACCTTGTTAACGATAGCATGAAGAAAGATATTGTTGACTCTATTATGGGCGAGCATGCCAGCAACCTGGGAGCATTAATTGCCGACGATATAGCCCAAAGTCTACCAAATGCGAAGGCGTACATTGCCGACCCAGTTGTAGTTGATGAGTTACAAGATGTGGCTCGCGTTTCGGGTCATCCAAAGTTCGAAAGGTTATCCATTTTTCATGCGTTAAACCAAAAGGCTATTGCCCGACAGTATGCAAAAAGCCTCGATAAAAAGTATGAGGAACTTAACCTTATTATTGCCCACCTAGGGGGAGGAATATCGGTTGGTGCACATTACATGGGACGGGTAATAGATGTTAATAATGCGCTCGATGGCGAAGGCCCTTTCTCGCCCGAGCGTGCAGGTACTATTCCCGCTGGTCAGCTTGCTAAACTTTGTTTTAGCGGCAAGCATACATATGATGAGGTGAAAAAAATGCTTACGGGTCAGGGCGGAATGGTTGCCCATTTAGATACCAACGATGCATACGCCGTAGAGATGAAGGCTAAGGCTGGAGACAAAAAAGCGCAGCTAATTCAGGATGCAATGTCGTATAATATTGCCAAAACAATTGGCCAAATGGCAGTGGTTTTAAAGGGCAGGGTTGATGGTATTCTACTAACTGGTGGTATTGCCCACAGTGAATATCTTGTTGATTATGTTAAGGATATGGTAGGTTTCATTGGTCCCGTTATAGTTTATCCGGGCGAGGACGAGATGCAGGCTCTTGCACTTAATGGATTGATGGTGCTAAGGGGTGATGTTTTGCCCCATGAGTATAAGTAAAACCTTCGTTTTACAATAAAAATGCCCGAATATTCGGGCATTTTTTCTTTTCTTATTTATTACCTTTAGCTCTTAAGCAAAAGGAATTTACTTTAGCAACTTATGACTTTGTTTGGAACACTTTACCTTTTGCCCACAACGTTGGGCGGCGAGAGTATCACCGATGTAATTCCTGATTTTGTGCTTGCACAAACCAAGCAGCTAACTCACTTTGTGGTTGAAGATGTGCGCACCGCTAGGCGTTATCTTTCAGGGCTCGGAATGCCTTTGCCAATAGAGAAGTTACATTTCGAGGAACTTAATGAGCATACTCTTTTCCAAGAGGTTCCCAAGTTGCTATCGCCCTTGCTAAACGGAATATCTGTGGGGCTTATTTCCGAGGCTGGTGTTCCAGCCATGGCAGACCCAGGCGCAAATTTGGTTGCGCTTGCCCATACAAAAGGAGTGAGAGTAGTGCCTTTAACAGGACCTAGCTCAATTATTCTTGCGCTTATGGGAAGCGGATTGAATGGGCAAAACTTTGCATTTGTTGGGTACTTGCCAATAAAGCCCGACGATAGGGTGCGAAGGCTAAAACAGCTTGAGCAACGTTCAAAGGACGAGAATCAAGCCCAATTCTTTATTGAAACTCCATATCGAAACAACAAGTTGTTTGAGTCGCTCCTTAGTAGCCTTAATACTCAGACTCTTCTACATGTTTCAACCGATTTAACAATGCAAACTGAGTTTGTTTGTACAAAAAGCATAGGAGAGTGGCGTAAAAATAAAATGCCCGACCTGCATAAAAGGCCGAGCATTTTTGGTATTCAAGTATTATAGTTTTCTATTTTACTGGTTTGCTGAAGTGGTTTTCTTAAGCACCTCGAGTTCAAAAATTAATGGTGCGTATGGTGGAATACCTTTTCCATCTCCTATTTCTCCGTAGGCGTACTTGCTTCGTATTATAACCTTGGCCTTTGTATTGGTTTTCAACTGTTTAATTGCTATTGAAAAGCCCTCAATAAATCCCGAACCGCCAATAGTTACCTTAATGGGCTCATATGTTTTACTTGAGTTGTATGTTTCGTTCTCTTCGTCTACCGATTTAATATTCGTGTCAAATAGCCAGCTATCAGTAAAACGACCTGCGTAGTTAACGTTTAAAATATCCTTATCATTAATAGTTTGGTAAGGGTCATCGCTTGTGCTGCCATCTCCACTAGCTTCAACATCCATTCTCGATTCCTCTAGTATGAATACTCCCGTTTCGTTAAGTTTTGTGATAACATTGGCAGGTGTTATATCGGGGTAGTTAGCGGTAACATACTCTGTTATTGTTTTTAATTCATAAGCCACGGGGTCGCTAACTATATCTCTAAAGTCAACATCGAAAATAACTGAGGTGTAGGCCGAAAGCGACAGGTAATTATTTACGCCATAAGCTAAACTCGATGGCATTATAAATCGAACTTTAGAACCCTTTCGAATTAACGAGAACCCTTCCTCTAAACCCTTGGGTAATCTTGTGTTTTCGCTTTTGTGCTGTATATACTTTGGGGTGTAGCGGGTTGCTTTTGAGTATATGCTATGTAGTTTGGCATCCGCTTCAATTGTTGTTTCGTAGGCATCCTCATTTAAGTTATAGGCTGTGTAGTTAAACAGTATATATTCATCTTTTTGAGGGTAATTACCGTCGCCATTTATCTCGGTGATATAGTATAAACCTGATTCGGTAGAGTCAATACTGAGGTTGGGGTTTTCCAACTTTAGAACCTTTATGTATGCATTTAGTCGCAGAAGTTCTTCGGATGGACCATTATTTACCTCTTTTTCACATGAGCCCAAAAAAACTAAGCCTAGGCATACTAATGTGAAAGAAAAAAAACGTTTAATCATTGTAGTTCTATTTATTATTTAATGCTATCAAGTTTAATTTCACAAAATAGGGGTGTGTAGGGTGCAACGTTTTCACTTCCATCAATGCCATAACCCAGTGCCGATGGTATTACTAGGTGCATTTTGTCTCCAGTGTTAAGTTTTAAAAAGCCATACAGCATCCCCTCTAAAATGGATTGGTTAAGAATTATCATTTCACTTTCCTCTTCAGTTTGGTCAATTAGGCTTTGGTTTAATGTTAATAACTTATATGATCCAAAAATTGTGTCCCCAGGCATTGGCTTACTATTTAAACCGCCTTGGCTAACCGTTTTAAACCACAAGCCGGTTGAGTCGGGTACAAAGCCGTTCGAACTGGTTACAAAGTTACTGATATTATTCTGCTCATGAATTATTTTTTTATTTTTAACGTAAATTATGTAAACATCGAAAATAAGTGGGGTCCAGGGCTCAACACTTCCTGTTCGTATATCTTGATATCCTAAGGTTGACGGGAAAATAAGAGAGTTCCATTGCCCCTCACGGCAAAGGGGGAGCCCTTGCGTAAGACCCGGAATAAAGGTGGCGTTACCCACAACAGTTTCAATAGGGTTCATATTCCTGCCCCGCATATCAATGCCAGCTGAGTCGGCAATCTCGAGGATATTTGTATCGAAAATTTCTCCTTTAAGCGTGCCGGCTACATACCAAAAGGCTATTGAGTCGCCTTTGGCAAGGTGGTAACCGTATCCCTTTTTTAGCACGTAGGTGTAAACGCCATTCTCTTTAATAAAATCTATTTTACTGGCTTTTAGTGCGCTCTCAATTTGTTGGTTGTTGGCCACTTCTTGCTCATTGAATAACGATTTCTCGCATTTGCAAAATAAGACGACAAATGTAATAAGCGCTAATATTCGGATTAGTCTCACGGGTTAAGAGGTTTTACTTCTACAATTTCAACCTCGAAAATAACGGGTGTAAAAGCTGGTACAATCCCCGTTGAGCTACCTCCTTGGCCAAATGCCATATAAGAGGGGAGAATAAACATAGACTTTTCTCCAGGATACATCATTCCGATAGCCTCTTCAAGACCTGGTATTACCTGCCATTTTTGCCCATATACAAACTGAAATGGCTCATTGCGCTTAAGGGTTGAATCGAAATACCTTCCGTTAAAAAACTTTCCCTCGTAGTGTACTGTAAGAGTATCGCCTTGCCCAATCTTTTTGCCATGTCCTTTTACTAAAGGAAGGTAATGTATCCCAGATGGAGTGCTTTCTAGGCTTAGGCTTTGGTCTTCAATGTATTGCCGTAGAACGACCTGTTCGTAATCGCCAAAATCTTCAATCCAATGCATAAAAGCTTCCTTCTCCTGCTCGTATTGTTTAACAGTTAAAATATCGAGCATCATCACATCAACTCTTAAAAAGCCTAGCGTATCTAAAAAGTTTGGTGTACGGGTTTCGAGCGTTTTTGTGAAGAAATCCTGTGCCAAAATGTAGAATGTGGCGCTATCGCCCTTGGCAAGCATTGCGAAGCATTCGTCGATGGAGCCTGCAAACTGTGGTTCGGTTAGCTGGAATGTTCTTACCCCGTGAAAAAAGAGTGAGTCGGCAGGAGTACGATAGGCAATGTTAACAGTAATGTAGTTAGTTGGCTCTGCCTGTGTAGTTTTTTCGCCAAGAATTATTCGCTGGTAGTGTATGTTTGTGCTTGTTACCGAGAAATTGGGAAACAGTGGCGAATTATTATTGCATCCAGCAAGCGTGGCGGCAAGGGCTAACATAAAAAGTTTAAAGTATCTCATCGAAGCCTCTTTTGGGTTTCACTTAAAATAATGGTAAAGGTATAAAAAAAAGCAATTAACTTTCAATCACAGCTAAAAGTTCAACATCGAATACAAGAACAGCCATTGGGGGAATTTTATCGTTATCGCCTAAAAGCCCATGGGCCAAATGTGGAGGCATTATGAACTTTCCTTTTTGACCTTGATGCATTAAAAGTATTGCCAGCTCTAAACCTGCTTCAACGCCACCTTTGCTAACCATAAACTCTATGGGTTTGTTGTCGGTGAACGTATTATAACAAAGGGTTCCGTCGAGCAGCTCAACCTTGTAATTAATTAATACTATATCGCCTTCTTTAACCTTATTACCATTTTCGTTGCCCCAAACTAGGTAGTATAAACCCGATTCGTTCTCTTGCATCCCACTGAGTTTATGTCTCTCAATATAAGCCGAAATACGCTCTTTGTCTTTTTGAACCAAGGCTTTGTTAACTATCTCGAATTTCTTTTTAGCTTCGCCTACCGTCGTAGTGGGCGCACTGTTTTTCTTGCTTTTACAGCCTGCGAGGCTGGTAATAATCATTATTAAAAGGAATAGTTTTTTACCGAGCATTTTTTAACTCATTTTGAAGTTTTTGTATTATTTCTACAAACTTATCTTCGGTTTGGCTTAGTGTTGCATATGATTTTCCGCCTGCTGCGTTAATATGACCTCCGCCATTAAAATATTTTTCACAAATTTTATTGGCCGGAAAATTTCCTGTTGAACGCAACGACACCTTTACGTAGTCTGTGTTCTCGATAAGCAATGCGGAGAAAACGATATTTTTTATTGATAAAGGGTAGTTAACCAAGCCCTCGGTATCGCCAATTTTATACTTAAATTGGTTTAGCTCACTGCGAGTTAGCGAAATAAATGCCGAACGATACTCTGGGAAAACTTTCATTTTTGTTGCTAAGGCATGCCCCACCAAACGCATCCTATCCTCCGAGAAGTTATTGTAAACTTGCTGCTGAACCTCCTCAACTTTTACCCCCCTGGATATAAGCTTGGCTACAATTTCGAATGTTCGCGGATTTGAGCAGGCATAGCTGAACGAGCCGGTATCGGTCATAATACCAGTAAAAATACTAAGGGCGGCTTCAAGGTTAACCTTATCCTCTGCGTTAAGTATGGTAGCAAACTGGTATACCAACTCGGCCGTTGAGCTGGCTCCAACCTCCGAGAGTTGCCACTGAAAGATATCCTCAGGTTGGGGGTGGTGGTCAATAAGAATTTTTATAGCTTTCGAGTTAATGAAATCGGTTTTCATTCCTTCTAACCTGCCTGGCCCGTTAAAATCTAACGCAAAAATAATGTTGGCCTCTCCAATTATTTTTTGTGCAGCCTCTTTTTGCTTTGAGAAACGTGTAATCTCTTTGGCCCCTGGCATCCAATTCAAAAAACTTGGTATTTCATTGGGGATAACAATACTTGTATTTAGCCCAAGCTCTTTAAGAATGTGGAAAAGCCCCAGTGATGAGCCAATGGCATCGCCATCGGGGTTATGATGTGAGGTTATTACAATTTTCGGGTTATTCTTTAGTAAAACTAGAATTTCTTCTGATACAGAGGTGGATATTTGACGCATTATGATTGAAATTTAAAAAAACCAAAGTTAGCATAAATTATTTTTACTGAACTATCAATAAAATGCTAACTTAGTAGTTTAAATTGATTAAAATGAAAAGAGATTGCACATTTGCCCTAATTAAACCCGACGCTGTTCGTAATAATTATCATGGTGAAATAATTTCACGTATGATTGAGGCTGGCTTTACCCCAAAAGCAATGAGGTTGCTTAAGCTAAGCAAATCCGATGCCGAAAGGTTTTATGCTATGCATAAGGACAAGGAGTTTTTTGACGAGTTAACAACGTTTATAAGCTCAGGCCCTCTTGTGGCCTTAGTGCTTGAAAAGAGTAATGCTATAGCTGATTATAGGACTTTTATAGGCTCAACCAACCCGCACGATGCAGCCGAGGGGACCATTCGAAATTTGTTTGGTAAAAGCATTACGCAGAATGCTGTGCATGGTTCCGATAGTCCAGAGAATGCTAAGATAGAGTGGTCATTTTTCTTTGCTCAAAAAGAAATTCTCGATTAGCCTTACTTTAAAACCACCTCTTTTATTACATCGGACCCAAGGTGCTGGTTTATACCATCCCTTATTTTTGAGCGATGCATATGTAGCTCGCTTCGTAAAACCGATGATTTTAGGTGAACAAAAAGAATGTTGCCTTTCACATAAACTTCCTGGGTTAGTGCTTGTATGTTTTTACCCATAACAATTGGCCAGGCGTTAACCGCCTCGGATGCTTTTAACTTATGGCTATGCTTGTAGTCTTTTAAAAATTCTTTAATGGCATCGCCCAATGTTATTATTTTGCTCATAGCTATTCTTATTTTGCGCCAATTAGTTCAACTCCATTGTTCTCAACGTGAAAAAGGTGGTAACCACTATCTATTTTTTCTAGTATATCGTTAAGTCGTAGCTGGTTAGTATCGGTTATAAAAATTTGACCAAATGTACGATCCGAAACAAGTTTTATAAACTGTTCAACCCTAGTCATATCTAACTTGTCAAAAATATCATCCAGTAGCAAAATAGGTTTTACCCCCGAGAGTTGCTCAATAAAATTAAATTGCGCTAGCTTTAGGGCTATGAGATAAGTTTTTTGCTGCCCCTGGGACCCCTCTTTTTTTATAGGATGATTATTTAACGAAAGAACCAGGTCGTCTTTGTGAATACCTCTTGAGGTGTACTGAAGGATTCTATCTTTTTCAATGGATTCAACCAAATGAGCCTTAAGGCTTTTTTCTGCAATGTGCGATTCGTAAACCAGCTCAACCAGTTCAACTCCACCCGAAACTTTTTGATAGTAATCTTGAAATAAGGGTGTGAGTTTTTTTGTAAAATTTACCCTTTGTTCGTAAATAAATTGTGCCAAATTACTTAGCTGGTCGTCAATAACATCTAATAGGTCAAGTAGTTCAGCTCTAGCATATCCCTTGCTTTTCAGAATTTTATTCCTGTTGGCCAACAGCTTGTTGTATTTTAGCACGCTGTTTAGGTAAGGTAAGTTATACTGAGAAATTACCCCGTTTATAAACTTGCGTCGTTCTTCACTTCCATCTAAAATAAGCGACGCATCGGCTGGTGATATAATTACGATTGGCAAAAAACCAATATGGTCGGCTAGCCTATCGTAATCCTTCCCATTCTTTTTAAATTTTTTCCCCGATTCTCGTTTTACCGAACAGAGAATATTCTCATCCTTCTCATTGCGATTATAGCTACCCTGAATTAAAAAAAAATCAGTTTCGTGCTTAATATTTTGGTAGTCGATGGAGTTGAAGTTGCTCTTACACATTGAGAGGTAGAAAATTGAATCGAGCAGATTGGTTTTGCCCGCACCGTTATTTCCTACAAAGCAATTGATTTTAGGATGCAGCCTTATGTCAACTTGACCGTACGACTTGAAATTCAGTATGTTAAGTTGTTTTAAGTGCATCTTTAAAGTATTTACGCTTTATAAATGCAAAGGTAAACAGAATAATGCGTAAGAAAAACAATGCTAAATATTTTACCATTACCGAAAAACCATTACTTTTGCGCAAGCCAATTTAGATTGTGATAAATTTAGTTTACTTTTAGGGCTTGTAACCTTGGCGTTTAATTTGATAATTACTAAACTCTATTTTTTAATTGTTTGTTATGGCAAAAGATAAGAACAGGAAAGATCAGGAATCTGGTGCTGAAGCGTTGGAAAATGCGTTAACCAAAACCGAACAGTACATTGAGAATAACCAGAAAAGCTTAACCATTATTGTAATTGCAATTATTGCAATTATTGGTACGTTTTTAGGATATACAAAGCTTTACATTGCACCTATGGAAAAGGAGGCGCAAGTGCAGGTATTTGCAGCCGAACAGTATTTTGAGCGCGACTCATTTAACCTTGCGTTACATGGCGACGGCAACTACTTGGGCTTTATTGATGTAATTGATAGTTACGGACCCTCAAAAGTTGGAAATCTTTCTCATTACTATGCAGGTATCTCGTATAGGCAGCTTGGTGAGTATGAGGATGCCATTAAGCACCTTAAAAAATTCACTACCAAAGATAAAATGATTGGCGCTGTGGCATTTGGTGCCATTGGCGATTGCTATGTTGAGTTAGGCAACCTTTCGGAAGGGGCCAAGTATTACCAAAGAGCAGCTAACAACAAGAATGAGTTTACTACTCCTTTATTTCTTATGAAAGCTGGTTTAATATACGAGGAGTTGGGAAATAAGAACGAAGCGCTAAAAGTTTACAATCTTCTTAAAAAGAATTACAGCACATCAAACGAAGCCCGCGAAATAGATAAGTATATTGCTAGGGCTAGTCAAAAATAATTTTAATGTTTTTTTAAGAAAACCAACCCAATCAGGTTGGTTTTCTTAATTTTACCAACAATAAAACCAAATACTATGGCAACTTACCTTCAGAACTTATCAAACTATGATGCGTCAAAGGTGCCCTCGGCTAAGAAGATGAAATTCGGCATCGTGGTATCAGATTGGAATTCGGAGATAACCCACGCCTTGCTCCGAGGTGCTTATGAAACTCTTGTTGCGCACGGAACAAAAGAGGATAACATCTTGGTAAAGCATGTGCCTGGTAGTTTTGAACTTATTTTAGGAGGGCAATTTATGGCCGAGTACGGCGATTTAGATGGGGTAATTTGCCTAGGATGCGTAATTCAAGGAGAAACGCCCCACTTTACTTTTGTTTGTCAAGGGGTAACCCAGGGCATTGCTGAGCTGAATATGAACTATAATATTCCGTTTATTTTTGGTTTGCTTACAACCAATACCCTTGAGCAGGCAAGCGATAGGGCGGGAGGCAAGCATGGCAATAAAGGCGTTGAGGCTGCGGTTACAGCAATTAAAATGGCTGCTTTACAAAAAGATATGGAAGAGCTGGAAGACAACTAGGGTAAGGCAAAATATAAATGAAAGAAAGGGACTGGTTAGTCCCTTTCTTTGTTGTGTGCCGTGCATGGCAATTATCTAGGTGGTGAAAGTCCACTATGGGGGTTTGTAATCACTAACCATTAGCTGAAGGCAAGGGTGTCCATCGTGAGGTGGAATCTGAAGGAAGCCGTAGGC
>JBBACY010000021.1:0-52000 GCA_041656735.1 Bacteroidales bacterium
AGGGGTTGAAAATGCCGATGGAATAAATACTTCCAGTGGTGGCAACTGGATTAAACCATATTATCACTTTACCCCTTCGTGGTAAGATTTATTATTATTTCATAACTGCCTTTGAAAATAAATGGACATATGAAAACCAAACAATATTTCTGGATTATTTTAATTATTAGCTCTCTAGCAATATCTTTATCCTCATGTAAAGAGGAGGATGTTTATGATTACGATAGCATTGAACCTATTATTTTTGATATAACTGGTGATATGGTTGCAACGGCTCACGGGAACGAGGCCTATCCGTTCACGTACTCAGTTCCTCAGCGTGGAGGATCGTCGTATGTATGGATTGTTGGTGGCAAGGGAGGAGGAGAAGTGGTGCAGGATGAAACATATCCAAGCATTGCTTACATCACTTTTAACCATTCTTCGGTTCCCACTTCGGCAGTTGTAACGGTTATTGAAACAACTTGTGGAGGAAAGGTGAGTGAACCCTTTTCAAAAGAGATTGAATTGCTGGGGTTTTGTCCATATAATATGGGTGAATATGTAGGAAACTATTATGGAACACAACCAGGAGATCATGCTCCCCTAGTAAAGTTTGAGGCTGTAGATGGTTTAAATATTATTAGGGCTTACGATTTAGCCTATTTTATAAACTTGGGAGGTGAGGAATGGACTGAAGGGGATGGGTCGTGCCTCATTGAGTTTGGTTGTGGAGATATTGTAACTATTCCCCCCCAATGGATAGGCGATTCCAATTATCCTGACTCGTATGGTATTTATGGAAACGGAACTGTTGATCCCGAAACCAAAAAGATTAGCCTTGATTATGTTATTTGTTATGGTTGGAAAGGTTCGAGTGGTGTAGATTATGCTGAAATTTCAACTGTTCTCACTAAGGATGGTAAAAAGTTAAGCTCAAATGTTATAACTAATTCAAAGCATTAATCTATCCTGTTTTTATAGTTCACTATGAAATACACTATCCTTGCAGCGATTCTCTCCATTATACTATTTACAGAATGTAATAACCCCAGTGACTATATAATTGGAACTTGGGATATGGATTTTTCCTATGTTAATGGGGTTAGAGAAAAAGAGAATGTGCCATTTTCTCTAATAATATGCAATGATGGGGTTTTTAGACAAGTTGCTGAGTATTCTGATTTTAAGGAGGATGTAAAGGGAACGTGGGATTTTAACACCAAAACCAACGAGCTTGTTTTAACCTATAGCCATACATTAACAGTTGTGCGTTGGCAGATTGTAGTAATTAATAAGAATTTGTTGAGAATAAGACTAACTATGCCTGGCTTTACTGTTGAGCGTGACTTTGCAAAAAGGTTGGAATAACAGAAGGGGGTTGATAGGGATGATAAGCTTCGGGCGGTCTTGGTTTTTAATGTAGTTAAACAGCTTTTGTTACACGAATTTGCAAAACTCATCTGATTTGTAAGGTTTTGCCATTGGGTATGTAAGATGCGCTATTTGTTTCTTCTTTATATCGAACTTTTGCCACACTGGGGAGACAAATACAATATCACCAAAATTAACCTCCCAACCTAAAGAGGGTAAACATAGGAAGACTTTAAAATATGAACGGTAGCAGAGTAGCTAAATTGAAAATTGTTAACAGGCGAATCAAGGAGGGGCAGAATTCGTAAATCTTGAGCATCTAATAACAGCGTACTAACCCGATTAACAACATTTGTCAATATACTGGTTACCAGGTGGTTATTTTTATTCAATTCGAACGCAACCATTAAAGTATTTTAACCATCTATATGATATCTGGTTAAATGATGTTATATTTGTTTTTACCTAACACAAATTGAAATATCATTTTGGAGATAAGTAAAAACATTCTTGATAGGTGTTGTAATAACGAGCGAAAGGCGCAGCAATTGCTATACGAAATGTATTCGCATACAATGTATGGTGTGTGTTTGCGGTATTATCCTAACGCTCATATTGCACAAGACATTCTTCAGGATGGGTTTATTAGGGTATTCGAAAAGGTGAAAACCTATAGAAGAGAGGGTTCTTTTGAAGGTTGGATGCGCAGAATAATGGTGAATACTGCTCTTGAGTATCATCGAAAAACGCGTAACTATGCCGATTTAGAGATTAGTATTGACACCATAGGTGATGCGCAAACTCAATATTTTGATGCCGATTATCAGTTACTACTAAATATTATTGCTAGTTTACCTCAGCAATACCGATTAGTGTTTAACCTTTATGCCATTGAGGGATATTCGCATGCCGAAGTTGCCTCTTTATTGAAAATTTCAGAGTCTACCAGTAAGTCTAACTATAGCCGAGCTAGAGGCATACTAAGAGAAAAAGTAAGTTTGATATACAAGTTTGAAAAGCATGCCATTTTACGAACCGGGACCATATGAAGAATTTGTAGGGAAAGTTTCCGCAGCAAAGGCTAGGCCTTCGGTTACTGTTTGGCATAATATTTCGCAAGCGCTCGATGAAATCCAGCGGAAAAAGAGAGTGCGCTTTTTGTACATAGTAAGTGCTTATGCTGCAACCCTTCTATTGGTTGGTGGACTAACTATTTTCTTCTTATACAACACGAACAATGAATATGCTGCTAGTTATCAGCTCGCTCAGATTTCTCCACTAAAAATAGACAATTCATTGCCTCCCATTGTAGCCATTTCACACTTAAATAGCCCAACACCAATTCCGATTAACGTTCAAACTAGCGATACAAAAGTTCAAGTGGATGTTTTAGGAACTCGTCCTACCAACTCGTTAACTAAACTAGAGCGCATAAACGATAAGTTCTGGGTGCAATTCACACCCAAAAATAATCTCGAAAGCATCCCTAATTTAATGCCCTTTACAAATAAGCCCCCTAGCAAAAAGCGAGTTAAGAAAGATAATTTACCTGTTACTTCAATTCGCTCAGGTTGGGTTTTTGCGCTTTACACTAATCCCTATTTCTCATCAAATACTTCTGTTATTGCACCTCAGACTGGGATTACCAAAGAAATGGGACTGTGGATGTGGGGAGGAGAGGTACAGCTAAAGAAGCGCATTAGTGAAAAGGTTGGATTTGTTTTCGGACTATCGATAAACCCAACGGGTCAGAAAACAACTGACTTAATAATGTTTAATCGGGGAAGCATAGCAAAAAATAAAGATTTACTCTCAGCTACAACCTCATATGGGGCTATTTCTGTTGCTGCGCCACGTAACGAAAAACCAACGCACCCTAGCGGTAATTCGGCAAAGTCTACACCAACATCATTATCAGATTTATATCAGCAGATTTACCATTTTGAGGTCCCGCTTATGCTAACAACAAACTTTAAAGTGAACCGGGTTGGGGTTGAGTTTAGGTTTGGTGGTGCTACCGGAATGTTAGTTCACAATAAGTTTGAAGTACATAATGAACTTGGTAATTTTGTAGGTGAAACGCAGGGGGTTAAGCCATACAGCATATCTGCAATTAGCGCTGTTAGCATATCCATCCCTCTTGCAAATAAACTGTCTCTCGTGGTTGAGCCTTACTTTCGCTTAGGCCTGGTTTCATTTAATAGTCAGGCTAGCCCAGCAACTTACCCTTTTAATGCATCGCTTCGTTTTGGCTTAGGTTATAGTTTTTAATAACAGGGCAGATACTCGTCAGCACTTTGGGATGCTTCAATTTACCACTATTTGTTTACGTGTCTCGGTACTAAATAGTTGATGGCTGTTTACATTTCTTATAGCCTTTCCAATGAAGTTGAGCCTAAAAATAAAAGAGGGATTGCATTATGCAATCCCTCTTTTATCGTTATAGAATATCTTATTACGCTTCTATTTTTGCTTCGATATTAGGTAGCTGTAAACCATAGCCTTTTTTCTTGTCTTCAGCTTTAAGCAGGAATCCAAAAATAAGTGCCAGAACACCGAAACTGGTAAAAATTAGCATTGGTAAGGTGTAGTCGTATGTGGGAACTGTAACACCTTCAACCACTTTCTGACCAGTTACACAATACTTGTCGAGCACCCAACCAATTAGTGCAGGCACACCCATTAGACCCCAGTTTTGCACCCAGAATATTAGGGCGAAAGCCGTACCTAAACGTTTCTCTGGGATAATTTTTGGTACCGATGGCCACATTGCTGAAGGAACAAGCGAGAAACCAATACCTAAAATAACCACCAATACCATAGCAATAATCCAGTGATTTAGGAATGGTATAGAGAACATGGAGTGAACAAAAATTAGAAGGATTGCTCCTATTATCATAATTGATGCTCCCTTTCCTTTTCTGTCGTATATACTTCCGAATATGGGAGTTAGTAAAATTGTACCGAATGGGAGTACAGCGGGTATAAAACCAGCAAGAGACTCTTCCACTCCGAATTTATTTACCATTAAATCTGTAGCATACTTAAGGAAAGGAAAAACAGATGAGTAAAATAGTACGCACAAGATTGCGATATACCACCAACCCCTGTTTGTTATAATTGCAAAAATGTCCTTAATCTGAAATGATTCCTCTTCGTCCACAACGTCATTTTCAAGATCGTAAGCTGCCTGACTAGCATCCAACTTCTTATCCATAAAAGTGTAGATAATGAAAGAAATTAGACCGATACAAAGCATAATTAGAGCAACCAAAATTGGTTTAGATACAGACACATTACCAAACGATCTTGCTATCGGAACTGATGTAGCTATTGCTAGCCCAGTACCAATACGAGCCATAGCCATTTCAAGTCCCATAGCTAAGGCTAGCTCTTTCCCTTTAAACCATTTTACAATAATTTTTGATACGGTAATACCAGCAACCTCAACACCAACGCCGAATATTGCATAACCGAGCCCGGCCATAAACACCTGAGCCTTTACTTCAAACCATAAAATATTCCAAGTTTGACCATCGAGAGTGTGTGTTGAAACAGCCCAATATTTAATTAAAGTACCAAGTACCATAATAATTGCGGCACCTAATCCTGTAAAGCGCACGCCCATTTTGTCGAGTATAATACCTCCAAAAATCAGCATGAAAAGGAATACGTTGAACCATCCGTAGGCACTGGTAAAGAATCCATACTCAGTACTATTCCACGAGAGTTGGCCTTCGAGAAGTCCTTTTAAAGGAGCCATTGCATCGGTTAGAAAGTAACCGCATAGCATGGTAAACGAAACAATAAATAGTGCTGCCCACCTTGCAGTTGCAGAATCGCGTAAAGTCTGTCTAATTTTTTCCATTGTTTAATTATTAATATGAAGATTAGTCCTAGATTTTTAAGAATGTCAAATAAAAGAAAAAAACAGTAGTATTCCTATGATTTTTGTCGTCTAACTTAACACCACTGAAGTATTGTGATGCCTATGGTTATAAAAACAACAACGAGGGTAGCGATTACTCATTACCCTCGTTATTATTGTTTTTTATACCCTAGCTAGTTTGCTTTGTAAACCCACATCTCAATGGGTTCATCCTTAGAACGATTAACTCTAAGGATCTCATTGGCTGCTTTTGAGTAGGTTGCAAAAGAACCAATAGTAATCATTTTGAATCCATTTGGAGACTCAATAATTTTTGGATTTTGAAATCCGAGCTGAGCCACTTGTTTTTGATAACCATCGGCATTTGACGGTATTTTAAAACTACCAATGATAACATGGTATTTATTTCTGGCCTCCATCTCTTTTACCCTCATCAGGGAGTCTTGAATAGCCTTTTCCTTTTCCCTACGGGCATCTTCTAATCTTTTGGCTCTAAGCGCATTAACTTTTTTTATGCTATCTTGCTTGGTTTGCCACGCAACAAGGGTGTCTTCAGCCTTGTCCGATTTAAAACGTTCAAAAAACCGGCAACTCGAAAAGGTAAGTGCCAGTAGTAAAGTAAGGATGAGTGCTTTTCTCATGGTTGCTTTTAGTTAAATTCTTTATCAAATTTCTACATTTTTTTTTCACAAACAAAGAAAAATGGCAATAAATATGTTGAAAGATTACATTTTCTTTAGGCATTACGTGCTTAATATTCATTGTATCAGGTTGATAAGTGCTTTTTAATTATCTGAGTAAAACGGTTTTTTAAGATCGAAATTTGGCAAATAGTGGTTGTTGCTGCTAAATTCTTGTGTCCACCCTCTAAAAAAGCCTAAGTTTTCCATCGTATTTTTAACTTCGTTGTACTCTTTCTCTGTAATAGTTCTGCTTAACTTGTTAAAATTTGAGTTTATGGGGTAATACTGGCTCATTAACGTGATTGTTAAGCTTGCTGAAATATTGGTGGCTAAATAGCCGAGTATTTTCTTGCTGTCGTCGGCGTGATTTGGTAATATAAGATGTCTTATAATTACGCCCGATTCGGCTACGCCGTTCTCATCTAGTAGCAATGATGTACCTTTTTGCCAAACCATTTCCTTTAGTGCAATCATTGACGATGAAAAATAGTTGCTTACATCGCTATATCGTTTACCTAAATCGTTGCTAAAGTACTTTATGTCAGGTAGATATATATCTACTAAATCAGCAATTTCACGAAGAACGCTGGGGTTGTCGTAACCATTGGAGTTGTATACTACCGTAGGGTTATAACCCCTTTGGTGTAGCATTTTAATAATTGTAACCATTTGGGGTACTTGGTGTGTTGGTGAAACAAAGCCTAGAGTATTTATACCCCGATCAAGTATTTCGGTAATTTGATTAACAATAATATTATAGTCCGATAGCCAATTAGAGGTCAATTCGTTGTTTCGGCTAATTTGGTGATTCTGACAGTAGGTACACGCAAGGTTACAATGTGCAAAAAATACGTTGCATATACCACTGCTACCCGTAAGCACAGGCTCTTCGCCTTTATGTAATGTAATGCTGGCAACCAGCGGATTAGCATTGGTTTTACAGTAGCCAAACTGACCCTCTAACCTATTTACACCACAGTTTCGCGGGCATAAATTACAATTAGATAGAAGGGCGTCTAAATTTCTCATACCTTTTGTTATTTCCTATTTGCCAAAGTTAAATATAGCAATTTGCATAATAACAATTTGCATATTCTTTTTTTTGTAATGGCTAGCTTTCAACTAATTGGTACTTTACTTTAATATGCTTCAAATAGGTTTTCGTACAGTAATGTGGCATAATTTTTTATATTTTTGAGGTTTGGTGCTTTTTGTTTTCAAAAAAACTATGCTTTTATTAGAATTATTAGGTTAGAATTTATTCTCAAATATGTTGCGAATAGTTTATTTTCGACAACTTTTTTATTTTATTCGCACCTATTTTCAATTATTGTTTTCATTGTTTTGACAAATGGGAAGGCTCATAAGTTTATAGGCGAAACACAACCTAATTCATTAATATAATGAATAATGCCAACTCAAAACACAATATTTGGTAAATTCGATAATATTAAGTTTCCAATCGAGCTCTAACAATTTATTGTATATTATTTCTATTATACTTAATATTGCCTTTAAATTATTTATGGCTTTGCCAATAACGACAGGTGTTTAGTAAACAGTTGTTTAGGGTTTGGGTAGTAGGTCGTTTGTAGGCAAATTAACATTAAATTACTATGATTACAATTGTTGATTTATTTGAGCAGAGCGTAGAGAAATTCTCAGCTAATCCGTATTTATGGGAAAAAACGGGGAGTGAATTTGTTCCTAAAACCTACAAGCAGACTAAGGACGAGGTATACTGTTTAGCCAACGGATTGCTTAGTATGGGGGTTAAAAATAACGATACCATTGCCTTGCTTTCCGAAGGGAGAAATTGGTGGGTTATAAGTGAACTTGCCATTCTGTATACAGGTGCAATTAATGTGCCTCTGTCCATTAAGTTAGAGAGTTCCGATTTGCATTTTAGGTTAGAGCATTCCGAGACTTCAATAATTTTTGTTTCGGGAAATCAGGCAGGAAAAATAAATGCTATTAAGGATAAACTGCCAATGCTTAAGCATATTATTTATTTGGATGAGCAAGAAGAGTATGCTAAAAACGAAATGCATGTTTCGGAGGTTATGTTGCAGGGCGAGAAGTTTATGCAAGATAAGCCAGATGCGCTAAGCGAGGCTATTAAGCATATAGGATTGGATCATTATGCAACCATAAGTTATACATCGGGCACAACTGCCGACCCCAAAGGCGTAATTCTTTCGCACCGTAATTATACCGCTAATGTTGAGCAGGCCTTAACACTTATGAATATTCCGCAGTGGTATAAAACGTTAATAATATTGCCACTTGACCATTGTTTTGCACACGTGGCTGGTTTGTATGCTTTTATGGCAATGGGCGCTAGCATTGGAACCGTGCAGGTTGGGAAAACACCCATGGAAACGTTGAAAAACATTCCAATAAATATTAAGGAGTTAAAACCAAACTTGCTACTAAGCGTTCCGGCTCTTGCAAAAAACTTCAAAAAGAGTATTGAATCAAATATAAAAGCAAAAGGAAAAACAGTTGAAAAACTCTTTAATTTCGCACTAAAAATTTCTTACAGCTATAATAAGGAGGGCTATAACAAGGGTACAGGCCTAGCAATTTTATACAAACCCTTAGTTTGGCTTTTCGAAAAAATTCTACTTAGTAAGGTTCGTGATGGTTTTGGTGGCGAACTTGACTTCTTTATTGGTGGGGGTGCACTGCTCGACATAGAGTTGCAGCGTTTTTTCTATGCCGTGGGTATGCCTATGATGCAAGGTTATGGACTTTCGGAAGCTACTCCTATAATTAGTTCAAACGCCTTGGATAAGCACAAACTTGGCTCGTCGGGTTATTTGGTAAGCCCTATGGAATTGAAAATTTGTGATGATAATGGAGTTGAACTACCCGTTGGGCAAAAAGGGGAGATAGTTATAAAGGGTGAGAACGTGATGCAGGGTTACTGGAGAAACGAGAAGGCTACTGCTGAAACTGTGAAGGACGGATGGCTATATACAGGCGATATGGGCTATATGGATAAGGATAATTTCTTGTATGTTCTAGGCCGATTTAAAAGTTTGCTTATAGGAAACGATGGGGAAAAATATAGTCCCGAAGGAATTGAAGAAACTCTAGTGGAGCAATCGAAGTTAATTGACCAATTTGTTCTGTATAATAATCAGAATGCCTACACAACGGCTTTGGTTGTGCCAGCAAAGGAGTTACTGAAAAAGGCTGTTAAAGAGAGTGTTGCCGATCTGTCGTCCGACGAAGCTGTTAAGGAAGCCATTCGGTTGATTCAAAGTGATATAGCAATGTTTAAAACTGATGGAGAGTTTGCAGGACAGTTTCCCGACCGTTGGCTACCTGCAGCATTTGCAATAGTTAGCGAGCAATTTTCAGAGCAAAATGGCTTAGTAAACAGCACTATGAAGTTGGTAAGAGGAAAGGTTGAAAAAAGATATGCTGATAAAATAGATTTTCTCTATACCCCTGAGGGTAAGGATGTTTTTAGCCCTATCAATTTTACTGCTGTAAAAGAACTTTTTGGTAAGTAAAGATTCAGTTAAGTATTTATATTACATCGGCTCTCTTTTAGGGAGCCGATTTTTTTTTAGAATAATTTCGGATGGTCGTTATCGAACTGTTGAAGCACTTTTGATATAACTGCTTCGCGAAGAAATTTTGAGCGATTCTTAATTCGGTAACGTTTACAGTATGTGTTTATGGCTTCAAGCTCCGATGTGTTAAACAATACCTCTTTTCGGTGTATCCGTTTTAGTTTATCGTTATTAAATCCTGAACGCTTTAGCATTATTCTAATAATATGGTTGTTTTGCAAAGTAAGAGAATAAGAATAAAACAAGGAGGTTGTAACTAGCTAAAGAATTTAACATTTTAGTGAAAGTTCTTAACATTTCGAATTATTTTGCTTTTTTCTTCACCATTGCATTGATGCGTGGCTTTTTTTTATACTTTAGTAACACATATTCGTGTGTGAACCAGAAAATTAATAATACTTTCAATGGATTCAAGTAACTCAGGATTTTCTCAGTCAGGAAGTATGCGTGCCAGCGAGAGTGTTTTTCCTAATTTAGCTGCAGGAAAAAATCTTTTTAGCATTATGCCGATTGGCATTTGGAAAGAATATCCCGATGCTTCAAACAATATTTGGTCTAAAAACACATACAGCATTCTGTTGGTTGATGAAGATTCTGTGTCACACCCCAGCCTTTATTTTCTCACAAAGCAAGTTCCGTTAGCCGACAGGCCAAAACTAATAGATTTGCTGTTGCATATAAAAAACGGGAACCCAAGCCAACCCTTAAATATAGAGTTTAAATATAAACACCAGGGTGCACAAATGGCTACCATTCTCCTTACTGCCGAACCTGTTTTTGGTGCAAATAATAAAATTGAGTACTGGCAAGGAACCGTTCAGGATATTACCGAAGCCTCACTACACCAGTCTGCATTTAATAACTATGCTCAAGCATCGGCTAATTTTTTAAATCAAAGCCCACTGTTAACCTTGGTTTTCGACCAAAATGCTAAGCTGTTTTACTGGAATAAACCGTGCTCCGTTGTAACTGGTTATAGTAATTTGGAGCCAAATTATGCCAAAGAGGTGTATAAGGCGCTATTTCCCGAAAAGGAGTTGCGTATGCAGATTAGGGATACTATCCAGATTGAGAACTTCAAGCCTTTCGATAAGGAGGTTGAAGCGGTAGATAAAAATGGTGAATCAATTCAGTTTAAGTGGACCTTTTACCCCTTTGCTGACGCCGAAGGAAGGTTCTATGCTGCTGCTGTTGGGCGCGATATTAAAACTCATAAAGCCACCGAGCTACAGCTCACAACTAGGGCTAATCAGGCCGAGATGCTTGCTAACATCGCATCTAACGTAATGTATCTGTCTGAAAGTGAGAGTTGTTTTCACCACTTGGGGGTAACCTTGGAAACTAGCATACCCAATGGTTACTTTATCGTGTCATCGGTTGATTGTGACCAACAGTTTTTTACGGTAGAGGGAGGGTACGGTTTTCCAGTAAATGAGTGGGAGCAGGTTTTAACTATTTTGGGCTGGAACCCTGTGGGCAGAAGGTTTCAATTCCCCAGCGGCGCATTTACCCAGCAGGATGATTTTTTGGTTCATGAGTATGACGAGAGTCTTTACGAATATTCTCAAGGAATTATTTCCTCAGCTGCATCGCGCAGCCTCGAAAGAGTTTTATCCATTTATAAAATTTATGCTGTAGGCCTTTTTCACGAATCTACCCTTTTGGGGTGGGTGCTAATAGTAGCAAACTCAAGCCAATTTCAAAATTATTTACATTTGATTCAGGATATTACAAGCATCTACTCATCGGCTTTGTATAGAACGTTTCAGGAGCATAAGGTAGTTAAATCTAAATCTAAGGCCGACGAGACTAGCAAGTTAAAATCGGCATATATGGCAAATTTTGGGCATGAAATACGCACTCCATTAAATGCCATATTAGGTTTTACGCAACTTTTAAACTTGCCCGATCTATCTAAGGTGAAGAGACAGCAGTATATTGATATAATTAATAGTAAGGGCCATATGCTGGTTAAACTTATAAACGATATGGTTGATGTAAGCAACGTGGAATTGGGCCAGCTAACGGTGGTTAAAAATCTTTTTAATCTAAATAAGTTAATGTGCACGTTAAATGACTTTTACTCTAACGAGCGGGTTTTTCAGCATCGCGAGGCTGTTGAGGTTAGGCTGAATATGCCCGTTAACCAAGGCGCCTATATGCTGTATACCGACGAGGGGAGACTAGAGCAAGTGCTTACAAATTTATTGGATAATGCACTCAAATTTACGGAGAATGGATTTATTGAGTTTGGCTATTCGGTAGTAGATCAAAATGTTGAGTTTGTGGTAAAAGACTCGGGTATTGGCATTGATGAGTCTATGCATTTGGCAATATTTAACAGGTATAAGCAGGTGGCCAATCAGCTAGAGCGAGCAAAGGGAGGAAAGGGAATAGGACTGGCTATTAGTAAAGGAATTGTTGAACTTTTAGGTGGTACAATTTGGGTTGATTCGGAGCCAGAGAAGGGGGCTACCTTTAAATTTACTATACCTATTGCTTCTGAAAAACGGCAAGAAGAAGCGATTCCAGAACCTGAAGAGTCCAAGGAGTTGATGCCCAACTGGAAAAACCGAATTTTGCTTGTTGCCGAAGATGAAGAGATTAACTATTTGCTGATAAGCGAGATGCTTGAATCCACGGGGGTTAATATTCTTTGGGCACGCGATGGGGCTCAGGCCGTTGATTTGGTTGATAGTATAAAAAATATTGATGCCATACTTATGGATATTCGAATGCCAATTAAAAATGGATATGCTGCATCGCTCGAAATTCGTCAGATAAACCCCAATGTTCCTATAATTGCTCAAACGGCCTTTGCTTTTGCTGAGGATAGAAAAAAAGCCGAAGCGGCTGGTTGCAATGATTACATTACTAAACCCATTAATTTTGCCGAATTAATAGAGGTGTTAGACAAGTATTTGGGCTAGCATACTTTCATAGCGTCCCCTTCTGCACTCGTTTCATGTGTTGTTTATTGTGCGGAACGCTACTCGTTCCAGCTGGAATGCACATATCCTCCACCGAGCAGCACGTTTTCTTTATAAATAGCAGTTGGCTGCCCTGGCATTGGTGCCCAAGCTGTATCATTTAAATGTATTATAGCTTCATTGCCAGGCATTACTTTAAGTACACAGTCGGCCTGTGGGTTCTTTCCAAAGCCTCTAATCATAACTCGTAATTGATTGTAGGTGCTGTAATTAAGTCCATTTAATATACAGTTTGTAAGCCTTATCCTATTGTAATATAAGCTATCCCAAGCTCCAGTATGTAAGGTGTTTGAGCCCGAATCGATACGCGTAACACATTTGTACTTGGGTATATTTTTAATCCCCTTTTTTTGTCCAATGGTATAGTTTTGTACCCCATTGTGCGTACCAATAACCCTACCATTTTCATCAACTATATTGCCTTTGGCAGAGTGGGGCATCCTCTCTGATATGAAATCTCTGTAGTCGGTTCCTTTTAAAAAACAAATCCCCATGCTTTCTGGTTTTTCTGCAACATCAGTAAATTCGTTTTGCAATGCAATATGCCTAACTTCTTGTTTTGTGAGGTTGCCAAGTGGTGCTAAGGCCATACTCAGGTAGTGTTCAGGTAAATTCCACAGAAAATACGATTGACCCTTAGCTGTATAGGTTGCCCTTAACACTCGGAAAGTGTTGTCAACTAGCCCAATGTTGGCGTAATGCCCCGTTGCAATATGCTCAAAGCCATTTTCTATTGCGAAGTTGTATAAATATTTCCATTTTATGTGTAAATTGCAGTATGAGCAAGGGCACGGCGTTCTACCAACACAATACTCATTGGCAAAGTAGCTGAAGACATTCGTCTCAAATTCAGAAGAAAGATTTAGTTCTACTAGCGGAATGTTTAGTTTTTCGGCAATGTGCCTAACGTTACAACTTTTTTCAGGCTCCTTGTGTGTTTGGCATAAATTAAAATGAATACCAGTTACCGTGTACCCCTTTTGCTTCAGCAGAATTGCTGCAACTGTACTGTCAACGCCCCCGCTCATAGCTAGGAGCACGTTACTGTGCATGAATTTTGTTTTTGTTCACAATATATTAGTGGCAAAAATACTGATTATCGTTTAATTCTTCATTTTCATTCGTATATTTGATACATTAAATCAAAATACCGTGCAAAGATATTTTATTGAACTAGCGTATTTAGGTACTAACTATTGCGGTTGGCAAATTCAACCCAACGCCAATACCATACAGGCTGAGTTAGAAAAAGCCTTGTCAACTTTACTAAGGGAAGAGGTATCAACAATTGGTGCTGGCAGAACCGATACAGGTGTGCATGCATCATTTTTTGTGGCGCATTTTGATTCGGCTCAAAAAGGATTGAATAAAGATCAGAAATTCTTGTCCAGTTTAAACAACATACTCCCCAAAGATATTGCAGTTAAAGAGATTGTTGCTGTTATACCCGATGCTCATGCACGCTTTACAGCCCTATCACGTACCTATGAGTATAGAATTAGTCGACATAAAAACCCGTTTAACATTAATACTAGCTGGCTGTATAAAAACGAGCTAGATGTGGATAAAATGAAGCGAGCATCTAGCAAACTTTTGTTTTACAAAGATTTTACCAGCTTTAGTAAGCTAGGTTCAGATGTGAAAACTTATAATTGCCGAATATTTTTCGCCCTTTGGGAGTCGCAAGAATCGGAACTTGTTTTTACCATAAGGGCCGATAGGTTTTTACGTAATATGGTGCGGGCCATTGTTGGAACGTTAATAGATTTGGGTCGAGGTAAAATTTCAGAAGACGAGTTTGTTCAAATTATTGAAGCCAAGGATCGTTCAATGGCAACCAGTACAGCACCTGCCGAAGGGTTATTTCTTACTAATGTAGAGTATCCAGTAAATATCTTCACTAATTAATTTCAAACTACTATTCAGTTTAGCAGGTAAGGTGAGTATGCGAATACCAAATATGTGCTTGCTATGCAGATTTATTCTGGTCCGATTTCTTTTTTACCCTAAACCGTTTTTCCTCTCCCTTTAGCAGGCGTTCAATGTTTTTTTGGTGGGTAAAAAGTAGCAGTACAGCAATAACCATAGCAAATATAATTAGTGATGGTGTGGTGCTTGAAAAAGCAAATATTAGCAGAAATGGGAACGAGAAGGCTGCTATCATTGAGCTAAGTGATACATATTTGGTAATTAGAAGCGTAACAAAGAAAATACCAAAAGTAATCAGCGTTGCCAATGGATGCAGTGCTAGCACAACTCCTGCAAGCGTAGCAACTCCTTTACCCCCTCTAAATTTAGCAAAAACGGGGAAAATATGCCCAATCATAGCGGTCATGCCGAGCATAAGCTGAAAATTTACAAAGTATCCTGTTTCTGGGATATAGAAATCTGTAAGGTATAGCAGTTTTACGGCTCCAAAACCCTTTAGCATATCAACAAAGAATACAAAAAAGCCAGCTTTTGCACCCATTACCCTAAAGGTGTTGGTTGCCCCTGCATTTCCACTTCCGAAGTCGCGAATGTCGATATTATAGAAAATCCTTCCAATCCAAATAGAGGTTGGAATACTGCCCAATATGTAGGCGAAAATTATGGTGAGTATCTTTAAAATCCAATCCATGCGAAGCAATTTTTTGGTAAAATAGCTACTATTTTTCCTTCTATGCAAGTAAATGGCCGTTCAATTTTCTTTGATGATTGTATTTCTCGCTTTTTACGCTCGGTTTTGAATGCTATTTTCCCTAATTTGCGGCTAGAATTTTTTAGAATGAAAAATATGCAAAAATCTGTTGTTTCCCATTTTACACATAGGGTAAGCGTCATTATTGTGCTTATGTTAGTTTCGCTCGCTAGCGTGGCCGATGAGGGTATGTGGCTTATATCTCAAATAGAAAAAAATATGGCTAGTATGCAGCGCTTAGGGCTGAAACTCACTGCCGAGGATATATACAGCATTAATGCCAATAGTTTAAAGGATGCCGTTGTTCAGCTTGACGATGGAGGGTGCTCAGCTGAGCTAATTTCTCCATTCGGCCTAGTTTTAACAAACCACCATTGCGCTGTAAGCGATATTCAGCATCACTCAACGGTTACGAATAACTTGCTGCGTGATGGATTTTGGGCATCCGACTATTCGGCTGAACTCCCTTTGCCAGGTAAAACAGCGTTAACGCTTAAAAGGGTTGAGGATTTAACCGATCAAATACTAAGTATGGTCGATTTTAACGATCCCAATTATTTTGAACGTACTACCGAAATTGCCAAGGATATTGTGAGTCAGGTTGAGCAATCGGAAGAAGGCGTCTTTGCCCAAATTGTACCAATGTACAATCATAATCAGTTTTTTCTATTCGTTTACAATCGGTATACCGATATTCGGCTTGTGGGCGCCCCGCCCTCAAGTATTGGGAATTTTGGTGGCGACATTGATAATTGGACTTGGCCTAGACATACTGGAGATTTTGCTTTATACCGAATTTACACATCTCCAAAGGGAGTGCCTGCCGATTATAGCAAGCGAAATGTGCCGCTTAAATCAAAAAACCATTTTAAGATCTCGTTGCAGGGTGTTGCCGACAACGATTTTGCAATGGTAATAGGTTACCCAGGAACAACGTATCGATACTCATCATCATACCAGGCTGCCAATGAGCGCGATGTGGTGGCTCCTTGGGTTGATGAGGTTTGGGGTGGATTTATAGCTTCAATTAAGCGGGGTATGCAAACCGACAGTGTGGCCAAAGTTAAGCTAACCGACAAGCACGATATGCTGGTAAACTTTTGGCAAAAAGATACATATCAGGCTCAATCGTTGAGAAAGTTTAATGTAGTCCCAAAGTTGCAGCAAAGGGAAAAGGAGATAGCCGAGTGGCTAATCGAAAATGGAGAGAATTCCGAATTCCTTTTGTCAATTTCCGATTACTATAATTTTATAGAAAAGAATAGGTATGAGCAAATTTACAGAAGCCTAACCTCGTTAACCAGCTGGCCTGTTGAGGTAGGTAGCATTATTTATGATGCGTATGATTTTATTGTTGAGGTTGTTGCTCAAAAACCTTCTAAACGCAGGGTTAGGAGGGAAGCTAAAAGACTTAAAAACGATTTACCCAATATGTTTGAGAATTACAATGAGCAGGTTGACAAGGAACTTTTTGCAAAATCTCTTGAAAGCCTACTTAAGTATTTGCCCGACAGCGTAAGCCATCCTTTACTTAATGAGATACGTGCAAATGAGGATCTCAATCTTTTTATTCCATTTTTGGTTGACTATTTTTACGACCAATCGAACTTTTCTTCCAAAGAAAAATTAAATAAATTTCTCGAAAACCCCGTTGCAGACAGCCTGTTTTCTGATCCGTTGTTCATATTGCACTTAGCATTAGAAAGTCAACTTTCCTTGGTTTACGACTCGCTTGAAACTCATAGCCAAAAACTTCGCTGGGCATCGAGAGATTTTACCAAGGCGTTGCTCAGTTTTGACACTACCCAAGTTCGATACCCCGACGCTAACTCAACCATGCGATTATCGTACGGAAAAATTACAGGGTATAGCCCGACAGATGGGGTGAAATATTTGCCAATAACCTATTTTGAAGGTAAGGTTGAAAAAGGGAAAAGAACTGAGGAAGAATTTGATGTGAGTCCAAGAGAGTTGCAGCTGTGGGAGTTTGACGACTTCGGCGACTATGCTGATAGAAACGGGAAACTGCCTATTTGTTTCTTAACTGACAATGATATTACTAATGGAAACTCGGGTAGCCCAGTACTAAATGCCTATGGACATTTGGTTGGGATAGCTTTTGATGGGAATTATGAGGCGATGGCTTGCGATTTTATGTTTGAACCCGAAATGCAGCGCACCATAGCTACCGACATTCGGTACGTGCTTTTTGTTATTGATAAGTTTGCGCAGGCAAGGCATTTGTTAAATGAACTTACAGTTGTTGGCGAGTTGCCCACAAGCATAAGGAGATAACACTCGCACACTGTAATGACCTTTAGTTATGCTTTACGGATATTATGGTTTTAATTTGGGTCTTTTTAAAAACAATATGATTACTAGAGCATTACAGGATATACTATGGGATAAGATTGGTAGCGGTAAAGCAATTATCTTGGTAGGTGCAACGCAAGTAGGGAAACAACGCTGATTAAAAATATTTGAAACGACAATAATCCAAAAATGGAAATTCTGAATGAAGAAGGAAGTATTACATCACAAAAATAAACTGTTTACAACACACAGTCTATAACATTTGGGCTAAGGAGGTTATTCGAACTTTGGTTCTTGCATCAAAGTTCGTTGTAGTTTGATTGTAAAGTAACTTCCGAAACCCCCAACATTTCATACTCCCCAATCGTTTTAACACAAATTTTCCAAAGTACCCCAACTTATTTCTTCGTCATAATTGCAATGGGTTCAACGTGAATTGTTGCCACAACGTTTAGTTCGTGTGCTAACTCTTTTTCAATAGCGGAAGTTATTGTATGCGACTCAGAAATGGGCATGCTATTGGGTAGGTATATGTGCAGGGTTAGTTCCTTGTGGTTAACATAATCGTGAAGATGGATATGATGGCTGTAAACATTGCACTTAGCCGCCCTATTGGCAATCCTACTAATATCATCCATAAGCTCTGTGCTTGGTTTTTGCCCAAGAATTGTATGTGATGAACTTTTAATAATTTTGTAGGCAGTATATAGGATAAAGAGTGAAACAATAATTCCCATAACCCCATCAATCCACCAGAAAAAACGGCCTAGTATTATTCCTACAAGAACAGCCACCGATGAAATGGAGTCGCTACGATGGTGCCAACCATCGGCTTTAACTGCGAGCGATTGTGTTTTGCGAGCGATATAGAAAGAGTATTGAGCTAGCCCTTCTTTAAAAATTATTGAAACTACCGTAACAGCAATGGCTATTATGCCATAGCTTGCGGCATCGCGAGTTGCTAATCTTTTAATTGATTCAACAAAGAAATTGTATGAAACCATTGCCAAAAGGCATCCAATAAGTATTGAGGTTATTAGCTCATTGCGTCCGTGCCCAAAAGGATGTTCCTTATCGGCTGGTTTTTGAGAGAGAGAAATTCCAACAATCAAGAATATTGAACTCAACGAATCACTAAGGGTATGCCAAGCGTCAGCTAGTAGAGCAACCGACCCGCTTACAACACCAGCCCAGTATTTAAGAATAAAAAGGAGGGTATTTACAACTATCGATACCCATCCAGCTTTCATAGATAGGTTTGGGTTTGCATTACTTTTTTTGTGCATCCGAAACTTCTTATGTGCCCTTACCTAAAGCTTACAGCTTCTTTCCTGTTTTGGGGCTGTTCGTTAATATATCTTATGTTTTCAAATTGTTTTTCTGACTTCTTATTGGTGTCCTCAATAACAATGTCGAAGTTTGGCATGTAGCGAATTATGTTTACCAAATGGTTCTCATAACCATGAATGGAGTTAGTTTGTCTAAATTTATAATCCGATTGCAGCAGTGGTCGCTTATGGTTACTTATGCAGAATTGAAAGTCGATACCATAGCTTTGCATGGCGGTTAAAAAGTAAAACATAATATCGTATCCTTGAAATGCAAACTGCGATGGTTCAACCCTAAAACTATCTCTGTACTTTGCAACGAATGATTTTACTTCAGTACGTTTATAGTCAACATAAAATGGGGTAAAAAGGTGTAGGTTTAGCTCGTAAAAATAGTCCACCTGAATATTTTTAAAACGTTGCCACCTAGGCAGTCCGTATATGTTTATAGGGTATTTATAAACTGTTGCTAAAGCGTGTAAATTACCAAATAAATCGCTTACAAAGGCTTCGTTGTCTGAGGGCACCATTATAAAGTTTTTACGATCGAGTGACAAACTTTGTCCAATTAATTCCTGTACCATGGGCGCTGCACTGCCAGCCTTGTATCTAACCTCTTTAAAGTGAATGAGATGAGACGATGGGCAAGCCTCAATCCTATTGCTAATCATCTCTTTATAGCTGGTTACCATGCTGGCATTGGTGCTGTCGTCTTCGTAAATAAGTATTATGTTATCGCCACTGCAAAGATCTATAATACTGGTAAACTCTTCGAGTTGTGTTAAAAACGAGGGGTTAACCTGAAAGAGGTATGGGTTACGATCGAGCATAAAATTATTCGACGATAATGGCGAAACGATAGGGATTCGGTTTTCGAGAGCAAATTCGGCAACTGGTTTTAAGCACTCGGGGTATGCTGGCCCAATTATTAGGTTAGCATTTTCAACACCCTTTTCAAGCAGTAATGCCTTTGCCTTACTAGGAGATTTTTCTGTATCGTATGCCGATAGATTTATTGAAATACCCATAGTTTTTAGGCTGTCAATAGCAATAAGAGCCCCTTGGTAGAAATCTAAAAAGTTTGCGCTATGCTGTGATATTCTTTGCTCCTTCTTTTTTTGAAGCATTTGTGAATCGGATAAATCGGCATCCGCTTCAGTGGGGTCAACGGTTGACTTGTCGGGTTGTGTAAAGGGAAGCAGCATAGCCACATTAAATACATCGCGCCATTTATTATATTGAAAAGTGTCGCAAACTACCGAAAAAGAGGGAGCGTACTCCTCCGTCTTTTCAACAACAGGAACTTCGGTGTGGATTGGGATGGAAATAGTGTCGGTTACATTTTTAGGAATTCTGATAATGCTACCCAGCTTAAGACCGTCTTCGGTTTGCTCGGGATTAAATTTTCGAACTATCTCTTCGCTTACACCATACTGCCTTTTAAGCGAATAAAAACCTTCGCGGGCTTTTACCTCGTGGAAAAAAAATCTATCCGTTTCATCCTTAGTTTGACCAATGGTGCTTAAACGTTTTTTTGGTATCAAAACCACTTGGCTAATTTTAATGTTCTTGTCTAATCCTGGGTTAGCTGCATGAATTTCGCTAAGGGTAACGTTGTATTTTCTAGTTAAACTCGTGAGGTTCTCCCTTCGTTTAACAATGTGATAAATATAATCTTCGTCCTCATCGCCCGAACCAATCTCCTCGGATTTAATAGGAATTTTAAGCGCTTGGTCAACCTGTAGCCCAAGGTAAATATCAGGGTTTTCCATTGCTATTTCAATTTGGCTTACACTGTATGCCTTGCTTATTGAGAATAGGGTTTGCCCTTGCCTAACAATGTGTATTAGGTACAGTTTCCCGTTAATCTTTACCTTATCGGTTGAGAGTTTTATTTCAGTGGCAGTTTCTGCTTCCTGGGCTATTACGCCCACGGTGGTTATAGCAAGTAGAATTGTAAATAAAATATGTTTCATCGCCCTATATGTATGTTGTTCATTTTTGGTTATGGCAAAGTTACGCAATCAAAATCTAAAACAAACATAATGCCTGTTTTTGGTATTTTATCTGTCGGTTTTTATTGTCGAAGGTACAAATAGATCATCTCTTGAATAGCAAGCTGTTTCCAGTAAGGCTCTGTTGTGTATGATTCGAACATCTCAATTTCAATCTATTTTATTCATTTCAGCATATAAAACCACACCACGAAGTAGATAGTTGTTAGCTTTATCTTCTGTTTTTTATTTGTTGTTAGCTATATTTGCCTATAAATATTCGAATTTATTGTTGTAAAATTGCGAGTAGTATCTTAAAACTAATATGGCCATGAGAAACTTTTTTGTTGCTTTTATACTAATGCTCCCATTACTATCGGTTGGGCAAAGTATTGATGAAATTCAGAAGGAGGTTAAAGCCCTGCGCGAATACAATACAAACTTGAACCATACGCTCGATGTGTTACAGAAAAACATTGACGACGTACTATGGTTTACGCGTTTGCAAGATGTGGCGCATGTTGATAAGGTGTATATGTATGGACCTCCACCAGCTAATACCCCTAGCGAGACTGCTCGAGGAGCCAATAACCCCGTTAAGTTCTGGTCGTATGTTTTTGTGCCAAAGGGTATCGATGTGTCTAAAAAATATCCTTTGCTGGTTTTTCCACACGGAGGGGTGCACGGCGATTTTACCACCTATTATTATCATATTATAAGCGAGCTAATGGCGCAAGGGTATGTAGTTGTTGCCCCCGAGTACAGAGGAAGTACAGGTTACGGGCGAGGCCTTTACGAGCAAATTGATTACGGAGGGCTTGAAATACAGGATACATACGCCAGTCGTAACTATATGCTCGAGCATTACGAGTTTGTTGATAAAAACCGTGTGGGTATATTGGGTTGGAGCCATGGTGGCTTAATCTCATTGATGAATGTTTTTGAATATCCAAAGGATTATAAATGCGTGTTTGCAGGAGTTCCTGTTTCCGATTTAATTGCACGTATGGGCTATATGACTGACGATTATCGTGATCTATATTCTGTTGATTACCATATGGGGAAAACTGCTTACGAGAATATTCCCGAGTACAAGCGTAGGTCGCCTGCTTGGAATGCGCATAAGTTGCAAACCCCGTTGCTTATTCATACTAATACCAATGACGACGACGTGGATGTGCTTGAGGTTGAGCATCTAATTAAATCGCTTAAGGCTGAGGGAAAGAAGTTTGACTATGAGATATTTCAGGATATCCCAGGTGGTCATTCATTCGACCGTATGGATACTATGCACGCAAAGGAAACTCGGTTAAAGATATACGCTTTTCTTGCTAAGCATTTGAACCCGCCAACGGTACTAAAAACTGTAAAAGATATTAACAGCGCTGCGTATCGTTAGTTAAAGTAAGAGATAATTTAGCCAGTTTTACGAGTGTTCTGTTATGTAGACTTATACAGATAGCTTTACTTTAATATACCTTGCACAATTGTGCAAGGTATGTCTTATCCGCGGTGCTATTACCCGCAATGTGCTTAATGCTCAATTATTTTTACCGTTATACGCATACGTTTTAATTGTACTGTAAAAACAAAGGTTTTAAGTTTTTATTATTTGATACTATTTATATTTCTCTATATTTGAGAATTGAATTAAAACAATCTCGTTTTTCTTTAAGGTTTAAATAATGGTTATAAAAAGGTTTTTATTCCCATTTTTCTTTCTATTGGTTACTCTTGTAGCTAGCGCTCAGGTTGTAACCGAAGCCAACATAAGAGCCGCATACACCTACCAGTTTGCAATAAACACCCAATGGCCAAACGAAGCTGCAATTGATACGTTTCGTATTTTTATAGTAAGTAGCGATAACGCATTAAAAAATCAATTTAATAGTATATTCTCGCAACGCTTAATAAAGGGCAGTCCTATTAGTTTGATTTACAGCAACGATGGCAGCGAGGTGGGTATTGAGCCCTTCCCAAACATGGTGTTTATTGATCAGGCAAAACGAGTTTACGAGTCGAGGGTGCTCGAACGCTTAGAGCAACGGCCTATCTTGCTTATTACCGATGGAAGTACTATGAACTCTGGATTGATGGTGAACTTGGTATATACTGATAACACCCGAACACGAATGTCATTCGAAATACACAAGGAGAACCTTAAATCCAGAGGATTGATTATTTCACCCCAAATGCTTATCACAGGAGGCTCCAGAGTTGACTTTGCCGATTTGTATCAAAAACAGGAGGAACTTATTAAGGGTGAGCGTATGAAGGTTGAGCGGTATGAACTTCAGATAGGTGAGTACGAAGATATAGTAGAGGGACAGCAGGCAAAAATAAATGCCCAAGATCTTCGAATTGCTCAACAGTTTGAGGAGATAGCCGAGAAACAGAATAAACTCAATCATCAGCAGTTGCAATTAGAAGAATCGCGTAAAATTTTGGATTCTATGTCCATTGAGGCAACCCATCAGCAGAGACTTTTATTTACAAACCTAAATATGCTGAAGCGCCAACAAAGCGAAATGCGCAGCCAAAAACTAAAAATAGCAAAACAAGAAGTTGAGATACAAGAGAGGACAAGGATACTGACGCAGCAGCAGAATGAAATGCAGGAGCAAAATCGGAAGATAAGCAAGCAGGATGAGGTTTTGGCAACGCAAGGTACACGGATAACAAGTCAAAAGCGATTTCTTTACCTTACTACATCGTCAGTTTTTTTAGCTCTAATAGTTGTGATGCTAATGTATAGGGTTATTGTTCAGAAACGTAAGGCAAATAAATTGCTTAAAGAGAAGGGTGTTGCCATTGAGAAACAAAGAGCCAAAATAGAGCAACAAAAAAATGAAATAGAATTACAGACAATAGCCTTAGAAGAGTATAACCTTAACCTTGAGGCTGTTGTTGAGAAGCGAACGAAAGAATATAAGTTTGCTAAGGAAAAGGCGGAAGAAAGCGATCGGCTAAAATCATCTTTTCTGGCCAATATGAGCCATGAAATTCGTACGCCCCTAAATGCTATTATTGGCTTTACTGAGTTGCTGGGGAGAAAGTTCGTAACCAGAAGTGAGCCCGAAGTAGAAGGTTATGTTAATGCGGTTGTTAACAGTTCGCATGATTTGTTGAGGTTAATAAATGATATTATTGATATTGCTAAAATTGAGGCAGGGCAAATTGATATAGAGGTTTGTGAGTGTAATATAGCATATGAGCTAAGGCAAATCCTTACTACGTATCAAAATATTATTAAATCGAAGCCTGCCAAGCACAATTTGGGATTAGAGCTTTATTGTGCTAACAATCAGGCTGGTGAGTTAATAGTAAATATTGATATTAATAGACTGCGTCAAGTTTTTAGGAACCTTTTAGATAACGCAATAAAATTTACCGAAGAGGGTAAAGTTGAATTTGGCTACAATCTAAAAGGCAGTAATATAGAGTTTTATGTTACCGATACAGGTATTGGTATTCCTGAAAAACAGAAAGATTCAATTTTTAAGCGATTTGTGAAAATTGAGCACGCCAAGGATAAACTTTATCCAGGTACCGGGTTAGGGTTGGTTATTTCTAAGAATTTGATTGAACTTATGGGTGGAAGCATGTGGTTTGTGTCTCAACAGGGAGTAGGAACAACATTTCACTTTTCGTTGCCTTTAAACGAGACGAGTAGCAAATTTCAAAAGCTTCAACCCAAGGCTAAAGTTGAACAACCAGATAATCAGACATTTGATGGCAAAGTTGCATTGTTGTGCGAGGATGATGAGTCATCGCGTAAACTTTTGTGTAACTACCTTAGATCGTTTAACGTTGAGTGCATTGTTACCAAAACCGCTGCCGAAGTAATTAATGAGTTCGAAAAAAACGATCGTGGTATTGATGTGGTTCTACTCGACATCCAGCTGCCCGATGGTGATGGCTACTCGGTGCTTAAAAAGATACGGTCTGTTGATAAGCAAAATACTCCCGTAATTGCTCAAACAGCATTTGCTATGGCAAACGATGCAAAACGAATAGCTGAGAGTGGTTTTGATGGGTACCTTCCCAAACCATATTTAATTGACGATGTTGCTGCAGTGCTGCAAAATGTGTTCTCAAGGAATAAAGCCAAATAGTTGAGTTTTATTGCCGGGTACACTTCAACGTACACACCAACTCAAAATACGCAAGGTTTTTCATCTGCCGTAAAAGCATGTTAAGCTTTTATAAATGTTCGTTTGTCAAATCAACAAGTAAAGCGTAGGGTTGTTCTCTGTAAATGAATTATATTTACACCAGCCTTTATACTTGCATAACTATGAAACCATTTAAAATTGACGCAGCAATCGATACCCCAGAAATTAGCTTCGATCCTGCAACCAACATATTAGCCATTTCTGGTATATCTCATCCAGAAAATGCCAAAGAATTTTATGAGGAAGTTCTTGATTGGCTCGATGAGTTGTACGAAGACATAAGGGTTAAAAAAGAGCAGAAAATTACCGTTGATCTTAACTTTAAGTATATCAACTCATCTTCATATATGTACTTGCGTGAGGTAATGAAAAAGGTGGCTAATATAAAACGGAATGGCGTTAAAGTTGAAGTTTTATGGTACTACCACGAGGATGATGAAGATTTACTGAATGAGGGAATGGTGCTTTTTGAACTCCCCGATATCAGTCTCGATTACCGTTGTATTCCGTACAACTAATCGACCTCGTTTTTCAATATCTCGTTTACATACTGCCGATTCTCTATCCGCCCTATTATCGACTTCATTATTTTTACTAACGGAACTAAATCATCGTTGTTAGCTTTGGCCGATTGCCGTCTATTTTCTTTGTCAAAATAAATATGCTGCTCAATTTCGTTGGCTTCGCATCCTAAAAAAGGAGCAAGCACCTCGCTAATTGATGCGAAAGGGATGTCGGGCCGAATAACACCGAAATTTTGTAGTTGAACCAACAGCATTGCAATCCCTTTGGGAGTTAGCGGTGATTGTGAAACAAGCGGCCTATATTGGTTTTTGTTAGTATACTCAAGGTTTTCGGTTTCGGTTAAAAGCAATTCCAGAACCTCAAGTTTCACCTCATTCAGAGAGTCAATAACGCTGGGCATATACTTTAAGGAAAAGTTACCCGTGTCGTTTAGGCTGTTTTTTGTAGTTTCAATTTTACTGTTTAACTGCTTAATCCAAGAATCTATAGCAATTATCGTGTAGTCGTTTAACGGAATCTCTCGTACGGTTTTGTACAATTCTCGTAAAAACGGGTTCAGCTTCGACTCGAACAGCTCGTTGGCCATAATTTCTACTTTGCCGTTACTGGTCGATTCTGCGAATAGTTCATCTGTTCTACTACGAAGATGATTGAATGATTGAATGGTTTTGCTAATGATTTGGGCTCTACTCATTGTTGTTGTTTTGTTGAGTTTAAAAGCATATAACCGCAATGTAACAATTATTTTAGCTATTTTTTTACCAACTTACCCTTAAAAATTAATTTATTCGCAATCTTTTCATATTTTTGTATTTTAATACATTACCAATAAAAGAGTATAAACTATGGCTAGCATTAGAAACGTAAAGAAAGATATTGATTACCTTGTAGGTGAGGTAATATCCGATTGTTATACATTCATGTATTTACATGGCGACAAGAGCAAGGATAAAGTTGTTGAGATTATAGAAGATGCTGTAACTAAGCGTAACGAATTTTTCGATAGGGTTAACAATCCTGGAAAAGATTCTGACACAAAGCAGAAGCGAGAGCATTACAGGCTGATATACAGCGATTTATTGTCTACAGTTGATGACTCGTTCAGTAAGCTAAGCGAACTTACAAAGTAGGATTATTTATTTTTTCTGAAGGTTCACATCGGCTGAGTTTGCTCACGGATGTGAACTTTTTTATTTAACTAAAACGGTTAAACTATGGTGTACAATTTTTCAGCTGAGATATCTCGCGAGAATACCTCAGCCATAAAGTTTGATAAGAGGAAAGCAGTTTTTGGAAATGAAAATGTTATTCCGATGTGGGTTGCCGATATGGATTTTGCAACCGCTCCCTTTATTATTGAGAAGCTACAAAAACGGTTACAACACCCTATTCTGGGGTATACTTTACAGGACGACGAGTACAATAGCTCGATAGTAAGCTGGTTAAAAAATCGATTCGATTGGAACATTGACGCATCGTGGTTGGGTTTTTGCCCTGGCATTGTAGCTGGGCTAAACCATGCGGTGCAGGCTTACACTAATCCTGGCGATAATGTGCTCATTCAAACGCCTGTGTACCATCCGTTTTACCATGCAATTAAGCAAAATGGGCGAAACTTGTTAAGCAACCCGTTAGAGTTGGTTAATGGGAAATACACCATCAATTTCCATGATTTTGAGGAGAAACTTAAGATGGGCGTAAAACTTTTCGTGCTGTGCTCGCCGCATAATCCAATTGGCAGGGTGTGGACAAAGGAGGAGCTAACCAAAATGGCAAATCTCTGCCTAAAGTATAACGTGCTAATTGTATCCGATGAGATTCATGGCGATCTGGTTTTTAACCCCAATAAGCATACTCCGTTAGCTTCCATATCACCCGAAATTGCCAATAAAACCATCACATTTGGCTCTGCCAGCAAAACTTTTAATATTGCCGGACTTGCAACCGCTTGGCTTGCAATTTCTAACCCATCGCTTCTTAAAAGATATAATCTTCAGGCTGAGCGTAATGGAACTTGGCACGGCAACGTTATTGGTTTTGAGGCAACTAAGGCCGCGTACTCTAGCCAAGGCGAGGAATGGCTAAGCCAACTTCTCACCTATTTATGGTCAAATTATAATTTAGTTAAAAACTTTCTCGAAGCCGAATTACCTAAAATTAAACTAATTGAACCTGAAGGTACTTACCTGTTATGGCTCGATTTTAGGGAGTATAATTTGCCGCATGATAAGCTTGTTGAGTTGCTGGTTAGTAAGGCTGAAGTAGGCTTTAATTCTGGCGATATGTTTGGGGTTGAGGGGAGTGGTTTTCAGCGTATGAATATTGCCTGTCCTACAAAAACAGTTCAAACAGTATTAGATAGGCTTAAAAGTACTTTTGGCAATCTTTAAAATAAAGAGTTATTGCGCATAACCGACGGGGAGGAGTGAGGATAGTCGCATCTCCCCGTTTTGTGTAAATAGAGTATGAGTGAATCGTTTTATGAAATATTTATGAGTAGTTTTAATATATATTAATGACTATCCCATTGATGTTCCATATATTCTTTCGAAAATAAATATACAGATGAAGTTTTGCAAGGCAATCGTCGTTGTACTCTTTATATTCCTTTCTCTTGGTAGTTCATGGGAGGCAAAATCGCAACGAGCACCCGAACTGCTCTTTAATGCCGACTCGATGGAGCAGCTGAGCAACGATATCAGAAACGATAAGTATGGCAAGCTGTCGAGCTTGCTAATATATCAAAACCAACGTATCGTATTTGAGTCGTACTACGGGTTTACTCAACTTAACACGTTACACCCAATAAGTTCTGTTACCAAAAGTATTACCTCGCTTGCTGTAGGAATTTGTATCGACAAGGGATTTATACCATCATTGGATGTTAAGATCGCAGATTTCTTTCCAGAATATAATGATATTTTCCAGTCCGATTCCTTAAAATCTTTAATAACCCTTAGGCATCTTCTTACTCAAACCAGCGGCTTTAAATGGGACGAATGGTCTATTCATTACTCGTATGCGGGCAATCCGCTAATTGAGCTAAGCCATTTACCAAAATATTGGATTCCAATTATACTAAAGCTGCCTATGGAATCGACCCCCGGAAAAGTTTTTAACTATAATAGTGCATGCTCAGAGCTAATTAAGGAAATTGTGATGCGTTCCAGCGGCATCGACTTTAAAGCATTTGTGTACCAGTATTTATTTGAACCGCTTGGCATAACCACTTTCTACTGGGACTCATATTTTCAAAACAACGAGCCTGCTTGGGGCGGGTTATTTCTAACCACACGCGATATGGCAAAAATTGGCATATTAGTTAATAACCAGGGGTTCTGGGGTTCAAAATCAGTGGTTTCAGAGGAATGGATAAATAATTCTGTTTCTGAAGTTGTTAAAATTGACAGTATTGGGTATGGCAAGCACTGGTGGATAAAAAAACAACCCGACGGTAACCCGCTAATTTATGCAGCAGGATATGGCGATCAATATGTTTTTATTGCGCGCGACAAAGGGTTAGTTGTGGCAATTAACGCAAAAAACTTTACCGATTACAAGTGGGAATCCGATTTTAACGACCTAATTGAACGAGTTCTTAGAGCCTATACACATAAGGAAACTGTTGATATTGCCCAACAAAAGGTACCTTAGCTAAAGAGCAGCATAATGGCAAATGTCAAAAAAAATAAGAATCGTTAGGTAATTTAGCGAATGGTTGATAGAACAAGAGTATTGTGTATTAAAGAAGGCGCGCAAAAACTGCAGGGGCCAATTGTTTATTGGATGTCGCGCGATCAGCGGGTAAATGATAACTGGGCGCTTTTGTATGCTATTGAAAGGGCAAACGAGAAAAATGTACCCGTACACTTAGTGTTCTCACTTTCGAACTCGTTTCTGAATGCGCAACCTAGGCATTTTCAGTTTCTGCTAAATGGGTTACACTTGGTCCAAAAGGCTTGTAAAGACTATGGAATAGCGTTTAACCTTCTTCTCGGAAATCCAGCTGAAACTATTCCCAATTTTGTAGCCGAGGTGGATGCTAGCTTACTTGTTTCTGATTTTGACCCATTGAAAATTAAACAGCAATGGAAACATCAGGTTAACAACGCTATTCGCATTGCACACCACGAGGTTGATGCTCATAATATAGTACCGTGTAGGGTTGCATCGCAAAAGCTAGAGTATGGTGCCTATACGCTTAGGCCTAAAATAACTCGGTTGCTGCCTAGTTACCTGGTTCGTTTTCCTGAAATACCCTTAATTAAAAGTAAGGCTTACGTAAAACCCATTCATTGGCAATCAGTTTTTGAGTACCTCGGTTTAGGCTCTGACTATTTGCTTGACAGTAGGTTGAACTCAGCCGAGAATATTGGCTTAAAGGCATTAAATCATTTTATTAACTATAGTCTTTCGGGGTATAATCAGCAGCGCAACAACCCAAATTTAAATGGGCAGTCTGGGCTATCGCCATACCTGCATTTTGGGCAGCTGTCGGCTCAGCATGTGGCCATTGAGGTAACAAAAGCAAACGCACCTGCCGAAGATAAGTCTTCGTTTTTAGAAGAACTTATTGTTCGCCGCGAACTTTCCGATAATTTTTGCTATTATAATTCGAATTACGATAACACGCTCGGATTTCATCGATGGGCGCAAGAGTCGCACAGTACCCACAGGCTCGATGAGCGTGAGTATACATATTCTCTGTTGCAATTTGAGCAGGCTCGTACACACGATAATTTGTGGAATGCGGCTCAGCTTGAAATGGTGAAAACAGGGAAAATGCACGGCTATTTAAGGATGTACTGGGCCAAAAAAATACTTGAATGGACTTTATCGCCCGAACAGGCAATGGATTTTGCCATATACCTTAATGACAAGTATAGCTTGGATGGTAGAGACCCCAATGGCTATGCTGGTATAGCATGGAGTATTGGCGGCGTGCACGATAGGGCGTGGGGTACAAGACCTGTATTTGGTAAAATTCGATATATGAATTACAATGGATGTAAGCGTAAGTTTGATGTGGAGGCATACATAGCTATGATTGCAGAAATATAGATAATTGTAGAATGAGAACATTTGATTGTTAAATGTGTTTTACCTTCGTAATTAAATATTGTAAAAGAGTTTATAAAGAATAGTTTTCACTAGGTTTACTAAATTATACTAATTGAATATGAAGATAATTGCAAAGAAGTATTTCCTGTTTTACGTGCTCTTGGGATTAGTAATAATTTCAAGCGGTTGCCAGGGTTTGGCAAGGCAATCTGACCCTAAAAATGACGATGAATATGTAGTTATTCTATCTCTCGATGCTTTTAGGTGGGATTATCCCGATATTGCAAAGACACCTAACTTGAACAGCATTGCCCAAAATGGAGTAAAAGCGCAAGTTTTAATTCCATGCTACCCCTCAAAAACATTCCCAAACCATTATAGTATGGCAACTGGGCTTTATCCTGACAACCACGGAATTGTGGAGAACCGATTTTTTGATCCTAATCTTGGGTTCTATTCCATTGGAGACAGGAATGCTGTTGAAAATCCTGCTTTTTATGGTGGCGAGCCCTTTTGGGCAACTGCAGAAGCGCAGGGTTTAATTGCTGCCACCTATTTTTGGGTAGGCTCCGAGACTGCCATTGGTGGTAGTTACCCATCCTTCTGGAAAAAGTACGATTCTTCAGTAACGATGGAGCAAAAAATTGACACAGTTATTCATTGGTTAAATTTACCAATAAATGAAAGACCTAGGGTTATAGCATGGTACTCGGACGAACCTGATTTGACCGCTCATAGAAATGGAGCTACCGGTACTAAAACAATTGCCGTTGTTGAACGGCTCGATAGCCTATTGGGCGTTTTCTTAACCCAGCTAAACGAGTTGCCACATGCCAATAAAATAAACTTTATTGTTGTGTCCGATCACGGAATGGCAGATATTTCTCCTTCGCGGTACATAAATTTAAATAAGTATGTGAATCGTGATTGGTTCAGCGTAATTTCTGGTGGAAACCCTGTTTATAGTCTTACCCCAAAGGCAGAATATCGCGATCAAGCCATCGCTGCTCTCAAGTCAATACCAAACCTTAAGGTATGGGAGCGACATGAGGTGCCAAAGCGTTTGCACTACGGCTCTAACCCTCGTATACAGGACGTGATTATTGAGGCCGAAGCTGGATATAGTGTGGGGCTATCTAATGATAGTTCGCGGTATGTTGGCGGAGCCCATGGTTACGACAATGAGAATCCCGATATGCATGGAATATTCTTTGCCCAAGGGCCTTCTTTTAAAAAGGGCTACACATCTAAATCCTTTATAAATACAAATATTTACAACATAATTACTCATATTTTAAATTTACAACCAGCAAAAAACGATGGTAATTGGGACGATGTGAAAGATATTTTTAAAAACTAACCAGCTACCTGTTTCCATTTAAATTATTAAAACCTATAAGTTTCTTAGTGTAGCTTATAGGTTTTTTTTATATGGATTCTATCTATTTTTCAAAAAAAACGTGAGGTTTCTCTGTTTGTATTGATATTACAATATCTTTATGCGTATAAATATTTTAAATTAAACCACTTTTTGTATGCAGAAACTTGTTGAAAAATATTGCGAAATGCCTACTGCCATTCGTCGTCCGATGTGGAGACTATGGCATAATATTATTATAAGGCTTGATAAGAATAAGGATGCCGTTTTTATGAACTACGGTTACCATACCTTAAATGGCGACCCTAAGTTAGAACTTGAATCGCATGATGAGCGTGACCGTTACTGCATTCAACTTTACGATTATGTGGTAAAGGATGTTGAAATTGAAGGGAAAGAGGTCTTTGAAGTTGGTTCCGGAAGGGGAGGAGGAGCATCGTACATTACCCGCTATCGTAAGCCAAAAGCGTATACGGCTATGGATATTTCGTCTGGCGTTATCAATTTTTGCAACACATATCATAAGGTTGATGGCTTAAATTTTATTGTTGGAGTTGCTGAGGCGCCCCCTTTTCAAGACCATAATTTTGATGTGGTTGTAAATGTTGAGTCGGCAAGATGCTATAAGGATATTAAGCATTTCTTTTCTGAGGTACATAGAGTTCTTAAGCCAGGCGGTCATTTTTGCTTTGCCGATATGATGAAGAAGGAAGATTTTGCCGATATGCGGAAAGACTTAATTGCGGTAGGATTTGAAATTGTAAAAGAGCAGAATATTGCACCCAACGTGGTTGAAGCGCTCGATCAGGATCATGAGCGTAGGGAGTCTGTAATATCAAAAAAAGTTCCAGGATTTTTACGTAAATCATTTTTAGAGTTCGCAGGCACAAAGGGCACCGAACGATACGAGTCGTTTGCTAACGGTAAAATGGAATACTGGTCGTTTGTTCTTAAAAAAAACTAGTTTAGAAAAAAACTATTCCCCCAAAATGGGTTCGACTAAAAAAGTTGAACCCATTTTTTTTACTGTTAATTCAAAAAACCATCTAATATAATATGAATACCAATTTTTTATAAATTATAATATAATTTGTGCGTAACTCTGTGTATATTTGATACTCTAGTATAAAGAGCCATTTAAAATTAGTTCAATGGGTGTAAAAGGTAATAAGTTCGGAGCATTTAAGGGTGTTTTTACCCCTTCTATTCTCACTATTTTAGGTGTTATAATGTACCTTAGGTTACCTTGGATTATAGGGCAAGCTGGCCTGTGGGCAACTCTGGGGATAATTTTGGTGGCACATATTATTTCGGTAACTACGGGTCTTAGCGTAGCAAGCATTGCAACCGATAAAAAGGTGGAAACCGGTGGAACCTACTACATGATATCCAGAAGTTTAGGATTGCCTATTGGAGGAACTCTGGGTTTGGCACTTTTTGTAGGACTCTCGTTTAGTATAAGTCTCTACATTATAGGTTTTTCAGAAACTTTACTTACAGCTTTTGGTCTAGAGGTAACTTTAAATACAATTAGGTTAACCGGGGCATTAACCCTTCTGGTTGTAACCATTGTATCCTTTATAAGCACAAACCTAGCGCTTAAAACACAGTTTATAATACTGGGTATTATGGTGCTTTCTATTGCTTCAATTTTACTCGGAAAGCATGAATTTGTTCCCAATACCCCGCTCAGCGGCTCAGCGGTAAATTCACTCCCATGGATTGCTCTATTTGCCATTTTCTTTCCAGCGGTGCAAGGGTTCGAAGCAGGGGTTTCTATGTCGGGCGATTTGGCTAACCCTAAAAAAGCTATACCCATAGGAACTATCTCTGCTATTTTAGTGGGTTTTGTAGCTTACATTGGGCTCGTATTCTTCTTCTCCTACACTGTTGAACGCGATGCGCTGCTTAACGATTCTTCCATCCTCCTAAACATATCGCTTTATTCGCCTTTGGTAATTGCAGGAATATGGGGCGCAACCCTTTCGTCGGCCTTCGGGGGATTACTCGGTGCACCCCGAATATTGCAGGCAACAGCTATGGACAGGATAACGCCCAAAGTATTTGCTAAAGGAGTTGGTGCGGGAAACGAACCTCGAAATGCACTCTTGCTTACATTCGTTATAGCCTTTGCAGGAATTATGATTGGCGAATTGAATACTATTGCCCGTGTGGTATCTACTTTCTTTATTATTACCTATGGGTTTTTAAACCTTACCTGCGCCATTGAAAATTGGGCAGGAACCGACTTTAGACCCTCGTTTCGAATACCGGCATGGGTTAGCATTATTGGTTCCATTGCTTGTTTTGTGATTATGATTCAGCTCGATCTTGCTGCAATGATTGGTGCTACAATTATACTCGGGGCTATCTTTTTTTTCCTAAAACGCAGGGAGTTGAAATTACAATCGGGTGACACTTGGGGTGGTATATGGTCATCGCTGGTAAAGTATGGGCTTGCTAAACTATCGGTCTCTTCAACAAAAAATCAGCGCAACTGGTCTCCCAACGTCATTCTTTTTAGCGGTAGCCCCAAAGCCCGACCACATCTTTTAGATTTGGGTAAAATAATTGTTGGCAAACAAGGGGTGTTCACAAATTTCGAGCTGGTGCAAAAGTCTTCTGACTCCAGTGGCTCGGAGTTGCTGTCAAAAGTTTATGTTGATGCTGACGACTCAGGTGAAAAGATTATTACGCGTCGATACCCGTGTAACGATATTTACGAGGGTATGCAAACCATTTCAAAGGTATATGGCTTTACGGGTTTTGAACCCAACACCATTTTGCAGGGCTGGGCACGAAACGCCGGCGATGTGCAAAAACTACATCATACTGCTGGGGTTCTTCATAAATCAGACTATAACCTAGTTTACTATAATCGGGTTGTGGATAGTAACGAAAAAGCAAAGGGTAAACATATCGATTTATGGTGGGGAGGTAACAGCCGTAATTTGAATTTCGCCCTTGGGTTACTTAAGTTTATTACCATTGATACAAAGTGGAGGGGGGCCACAGTCCATCTAAATATTATTAACTATAATAGCGCTAAAACCGATAGCATTTACGCATTGGCCAATCAGGCTCTCGATAATTCAAGACTTATTGGTAGGGTAAAAGTTATCAATAATTCGGTTGAGAAACTTGCTGAGTACGATATTATTAAATCCGAATCGGCAACCTCAAGCCTAGCTATTCTCGAACTTAATTATCGTAAGTACACCAATAGCACCGATTGGTTTAATTATGTAAATACCATTACTAATTTGCCGTGCTCATCGATGTTAATAGAGGCAGGGAACAACTTTGAACACATTGATGCCAATACAGTTGTTGAGCATAGGGAGCAGAAAATGGTTGATGAGGCAAGCGTTGAGAAAGTGCGCATTGATCAGCGTATTTCATACCCCAGCAAGGAGTTATTGGCTAATACCTTGCAAAAAACAGCCAAGTATTTTACAGATTTACAAGAAACTTTCGTTACAAACTCTGTTTACGAGTTAGGTAGCCAAACAACCTCTTTCCACGATAATATATTAGGTATTTGCAACCGTCTGTTTGCAGTAATTAAGGAGGGTAATGTGGTTGTTGATCAAGAGACTGCATACAGGTCTCTTTCAGACTTTGCTTTTCAGTGTAAAAGTAAAATAAACGATTTTATTGAGAAAGATTTAGTGGATGGCGAAAAAACGTTGAGTAATGGCTTAAGTGTCTATCAGGATAAAGCGAATGAGTATTTTGGTAAGATGCCTGATAAAATGATGGTAGCCTTTGCTAAAAGTGAGTTTAAGGCTAAAAAAGGTGATTCGTTTCGAGTTAGGTCGCTGAAATTTAATGCAAGGTTTAAGGGCCGATTTTTGGGTTGGCCAGTAAATGTACGTGTTGGTATCGCCAAAACAACAGAGTTGTTTCTTAAAGAGAATAGGCTTGAGCACTTCTCTAAATTTTACAATAATTTGGGAGTGCTAACGTTTAGGCACCTTACAAATGTGCGTAAGGTTGTGTTCGATTTAAGCACAGGCGTAGAGCAACTTATTGATAGCAAGGAAGGTGCGGCTAATAATTTTGAAGGATTTACCTCCGAGATACAGTTACAACTTTCCGAAGCACTAAATGAATACAATATTGCATACGCCGAATTGGTTAACGAGCTAGACTTATCGCTTGAACGATCGTTGCAGCAACTTATTTTTGTTGTTGATAAACCCGAGTCAAAACACCTTTTACGTTTCTACCAAAAGCAAATCCGAAAACGAAAAGTTTCGGAGAGCGATATTCAGCGGGCACCAGAGTTATGGCACGAAAATATCAGACTTTACTCTAATAAAATACTTACCGAGCTGATATTACACTCCTTTAGGCTTAGACTGCACGTTAAAATTGGCCGTCAGGTTGAGGAACTCTCCATATGGATTAAAAATAACATCCTTAAATCGATTGGCGATGCCAGAAATATTCTTAATGCGTTTGCAAAAGACGATGTTGAACTAGATTATGATGTGCTAAGCAACCAGATTGAAGTAGTTAAAACCCTTTATGTGCAAGACAAGTTTGAGGTTTTTTTCAAGGAGATTAATGCCATTATTATTGATTTGCCCGAGCTGGTTGAGGTTAACGACGATCAGTTTTTTAATGATTTAGAGCGAGGTCAATTTATCGAAAGCGGAATTAGAGCAATTAACTTTAGACGAAAGGTTCAACTATACCTAGGTACCGAATTTATAAACCAAACCCGTTTGGCAATGGAAAAACTTGCCGAAGCATTAACTGAAACATCTAAGTTACTGCGAGACAAGGTTAGGTTGGCAGCTTTTAATATGCAGAATTTAAGCATAACTGTTGCCGATGAGCATGATAAAGTTTTAACCATTGCCGAGGTACGAAGCAAACTTGTAAACGAGCTGCTTATTGAAATTAAGCATAAAGAGGACGGTATTCGTAGCCATATGCAAACTATTGAACCCGAGCTTCATAGCTATTTAATTAAATCGTTTGAGCCACTTAAACAGGAAATTCATAGTGTGGTTGTTAACGATAGCAAGTCAAAAAGAAAAAACAAACGGGCTACAAGGTTTGGCTGGTATAACAAAAGTATGGTAGCCGTATCAAAGTTTTTAAACAAGCAGTTTGTGGGTTTAATTTATTCGCAAAGCGAAGGGCTATTGCTTGCACAAAAAATTACAACCTTTGAAAAAGGTCATAAAACGAACAATCAGCTAGTTCAGGAGGTATTAATCTCAATGTCCCATAACGCAGAGGTTTTAAAAAAAGTACCCTTTTACTACGCTAACCTTTTTTCGCGAAGCACTACCCTAAATAAGGATTTATGGATAGAACGACCCTATGAGCAGCGCGTGGCAGAAACGGTTGCCAAAAGATGTTCCGCAGGGTATGCAGGTGCTTTGCTTATAACTGGCAGGCGCAACTCGGGTAAAACTACCCTGTCAAAACACATAGCAAAAAAGTATTTTCCTAAGCATATTGCCGTTTCGGTTAAGGCTCCACTGGCAGGGTCGGTCAATATTGATGATTTTACTGGAGCGCTACAAAAGGCCTTGGCCACTGGTGGCAATCCTAGTTTATATTTAAATGCCACTCCTAAGCCAACCGTTATCATAATTAACGATCTTGAACTGTGGTGGGCTCGCCACCCCGAGGGTATGCTGGTTATTAACCATATAGCCGATTTAGTGAAAACAAACGCTGGTAAAGTTTTCTTTATCATTAACTGCGGAGATTTAGCCTATAAACTCATTAATCGTGTGGCAAACCTCGATTCGATTTTTATGGCTAGTATCGAGTGTCAGCCATTTGATGCTAAAGGGATTAAAGACTTAGTTATGGCTCGCCATCAAACTGGAGGAATGTCTTTGGTTCTTAATGATAAACGCGAAGCCGACTTAACCCAATGGAATTTTGCAAGGTTATTTAACTTGTATTTTAATATAACCGACGGAATACCAGGGCTTGCTCTGCAACTTTGGCTCGCCAATATAACCAAGGTTGTTGGTAAAACCATTTACATTTCGCCACCTACAATGCCAAGCTTATCCAGCCTTAGGAGCATCGACGAAAAGTTATGGATGTATATTCTTCATCTAATATTGCATCGCCGAACAGATATTAGCCGCTTGGCTACAACCCTTAGGTTAACCCCCGATCAGGCGCAGCAACTTATTTCTGATTTAAAACGCTCGGGGTTGGTTGAGGAACGATTCCCTAATGTATTTGCTGTAAATTCAGTGCTTGAGCCTTTTTTGGTGTCTATTATGCAGGAAAAAGGATTGTGTTAATGCTAAAAATTTAATGCTATGAGCTTGTATTTCTTACTTTTTGCTGTTGTAATCTTTCTCGTGTTACGATACTTATCCCGTTGGTTGGCTAATGTTTCCACAAGTAGCTGGCTGCATAATTTGCTGGTGCGGCTATTCCCGTTAATCGAATTTATTGTGTGGTTCGCCTTCGGGTTATGGGTATTCAATAATTTACTAGGAAGCTATTCGTACTACCACATAATTATTGTATCGCTTGCTCTTGCAATAGTGCTTATTTTAGGTTGGTATTTTCTACGCGATTTTATTTCGGGCATAATTTTAAAAACCGAAATTCCTTTCGAAAAACAGCAGCGAATTGGCGTTGGTGGTGTTGATGGTATTCTGGTAAAAGTGGGGTACCGATCACTCGAGATTGAAACGACTAACAACCAACGGATTAAAATACCATATTCTAAATTGGCTTCCAGTTCCATTCATCTTTTTAACCAAAACGAGTATACACATAGCCACAAGGTTACTTTTAAAGTCGATTGCGATAAGCCAATACACGAGATAGAGGCAAATATTTCTAGGTTTTTGCTCTTGTTGCCTTGGGTAGCACCTAGTAGCGAACCAAACGTAAAAGTAGAACAGCAGGCAGATGGAGATAATATGGTAACGGTAAATTACTATACCGTGGCAGACAGGAATGCAGCTTTGGTTAACCAGCATCTTAAAAACGAATTCGAAAAGTAATTATAGATATTCCTTAAAAATGCAACCCTTGGCATATAGAACCCTTAGCAAATAGCACCAAAGGATAATTACGATTACAATTCAACAAATTAAGTTTTTCAATGTTATATTCATACTTTGTGGAAGACTAATAATTAACATAAGAATGAGTAAAATAGAAATAGCGCTCCCAGCCATGGGCGAGGGTATAATTGAGGCAACAATAACCAAATGGCTTGTTGCGGTTGGCGATGAGGTTAGTGAAGACCAGTCGTTAGTTGAAATAGCAACCGATAAGGTCGATTCTGAAATACCTTCACCAGTAGCTGGGAAGGTATCGGAAATTCTTTTTAAAGAAGGAGATGTTCCACAGGTAGGTCAAATAATTGCTATTATTGAAGATAAAAGCAAGGGAAGTACCGCTGGTGATAACCTAAAGAGCACACCTGTTCAGCATGAAACACAAGAAACCGAACCCATAAACGCTCCCGCCGCAATAATTGAAACCACTGAGAAACCTCTTTCTGGGATGCTACACAAAACAAGCCCCTTGGTACGCAAAATTGCTAAGCAAGAGGGGCTGTCGGAGCAAGAACTACAGCAGGTTAAGGGAACAGGCTTGAATGAGCGTATCACCCGAAACGATATTTTAGACTATATTAGTAAGCGCAATATTCAAACTGATATAAAGATACCCAGTGTTTCTGCCGAGAGTAATCAGCCGGCTAGTTCGGCTGTTGAGGTTATTCCTATGGACAGGATGCGTAAGCTTATTGCTGAACATATGGTGGCATCCAAGCAAACCTCGGCGCATGTTACTTCGTTTATTGAGGCCGATGTTACCGATTTGGTAAGCTGGCGAAGCGCAAACAAGGATAGTTTTGCCAAACGTGAGGGGCAAAAGTTAACACTAACCCCTCTGTTTGTTGAGGCAGCCGTTAAGGCGCTTAAAGAGCACCCGTGGGTTAATAGCTCTATCGACGGCGATAATATTATTGTAAAACGAAATATTAATATTGGGTTGGCTGCAGCCCTGCCCAATGGAAATTTAATAGTTCCGGTTATTAAAAATGCCGATAAGCTAAGCCTAGCTGGCCTGGCCGAAAAGGTTAACGATTTGGCTCTTAGAGCACGAAATAACAAGTTACAGCCCGACGAGATACAGGGAGGAACGTTTACCATCACCAATTTGGGGATGTTTGAAACCCTAACGGGTACACCAATTATTAATCAGCCGCAGGTTGCCATTCTGGCAATTGGCTCAATAAGTAAAAGGGTTGTAGTAGTTGAGTCTGCTCATGGCGACACCATAGCAATAAGGCAAATGGCAATGCTTTCGCTATCATACGACCACAGGGTTGTTGATGGTGCTTTAGGCGGAATGTTTTTAAAAACTGTACGCGACCATCTGCAGCAGCCGAGGTAGGTTGTAACCCTTTATTTTCTTACTTTTTGGTTTTTTTAAAAAGATGGAATATTTGGTATGTGCATACACGTGTATGCACATACTTTTTTTGTGCCTTAAAAGAATGATATAGTAATTACGTTGAAATAATTAATTGAATAAAACAATGTGGCTGTTAGCTAGCGTTTTAACTCAGGTTATTTATGTGCTGTTTGAATATTAAACTTTTGGAATAACGTTTTGTAGTATTCAACATCATTCTTACAAATCGAAATATATAGAATTTCTATTTAGTTTTTTACAATTTGTTTTGCAAATAACGGTATTTTGACTTATTTTGAATGAAAATTACTTTTCGAGTAAGTTTAAACTATTTACTTGACGTACGTAATGTACTTTTATGAGGAAACTTCTATACCTAATTGTAGCTTTATTTCTTTTTACCGTTTCGGGAACTGCTCAGCGAGCTTCGTATTTTAAAAGAGTTTTTATTGATGCTGAGTACTATTTGCTGTATGAAGACTACAGCGATGCATTACCCTTGTACCAAGAACTTTCCAACACTTACCCCAACAATGCAAATATAAATTATCGAATTGGCCTTTGCTACCTAAATATCTCAGGTGAAAAGAAGAGGTCAATTCCCTACTTCGAAAAGGCTAAGCAGTCTATTTCACAAGATTATAAAGAGGGCCATTTTACCGAAGTAAAAGCACCACCAGAGGTTTATTTACACTATGGTAGAGCCTTACGAATAGCCGAGAATTTTGATGCTGCAAACGAAGCTTTTACAAAATACAGCCAATTGCTTACAGGCTCTGATACCGAACAAAAAGCGATTGTTGCCAAAGAGATAAATGCCATTCAGTTGGCAAGGCAGATGAGGCAGACTGCTATTCCAGTTAAATTTACATCGCTAGGAGGTGCAGTTAACTCAAGGTTTCCTGAAGTAAACCCAGTTGTATCTGCCGATAATAGCACATTAATCTTTACGTCTGTTCAGCAGTTTTATAATGCGATTATGGTAGCAAATAAACGTGCTGGCATTTGGGCTTATCCCGAGAATATTAATAGTCAAACCTATGCCGATGGTGAGATATATACCGTTGGTCTATCCTCCGACGGGAAATCTTTGCTGCTGTCGCGAAATGATAATGATGTGTTTAATTTGTATGTGAGCGTTTACGATACGCTCAAGCAGCAATGGGGAGCAATAACCCGGCTACCCAAAGAAATTAACTCGCGCGACTGGGAAAACTACGCATCTTACAGCCCCACTGGCGATACGCTTTTCTTTTCGAGCAATAGGTCAGGGGGAAGTGGTAAATTTGATATTTACTATTCGGTTAAAAAATCGGGCGGATGGTCGGAGCCTGTTAATATATCAATTATAAACAGTGCTTATGATGAGATTGCTCCAACCATATCCCAAAATGGCCAGTACCTCTTCTTCTCATCAAATGGAAACAAATCAATGGGTGGGTATGATCATTTTGTATCTAAACGCAATGGTTCAAATTGGGGAAAGCCCATCAACCTAGGCTCTCCTATAAACACTCCCGATGATGATATTTTTTACCAGCCCATTGGTGATGGTTCGTCGGGTTACATTTCTAGGGTAATGGAGCGGAGCTATGGTTTTAGCGATATATATCTTGTTGAATTTAACCTCGATAGTTTGGTGAATGCCAATATGCTTAACGCTCGCGATTTTTCAGATATTAAACGGACAATAAATAGCTCTCCAGCCGATTTCTATACTAATTAATTTTTTCCTTTCATCACTAATTTGTTTTGTTAAAACAGTTTCTATGGTTTGATAACTATGGTAAGTTTTAGCTTTTTAGTTTGTTTTTTTTGCTATCGAAAAATCTTAGCAACCTGTATGCCTGTTGAAGTAATTTTACTGAATAAGCGCATAAATCATAGTTTAGGGAGTCTGAATTTAATTCTTGTAAATTCTCTTTAAGTAGTGTTCTGTATTAAAATGTTGACAACAATACCGAAAGGGTTGATAAAGTGCTTTGTAGAATAATTTGAATGTATGAAAAATATTGTAAATTTGTTTTAATTATTTTCCAATAAAAGTTGTAATAAGCCCAACTTCAGAAGCAAACCATCGAAACCTAAAAGTAAACCATGAAGAGATATAGATTGAGGTTGAGTAGAGTTCTATCTTGCACATTTTTTATTTTCATAAACACTATAGCAGGTACGGTTTTTTCACAGGACTCCGATTATAAAACAATATTTGCTGATGCAGAATACTACTTTCTTTTTAACGATGTTAAGGAGGCGCTGCCTTTGTACCTTAAACTAATCGACAAGGCAAGCGATAATGCAAACTTAAACTATCGGGTGGGGAGTTGTTACCTTAATATTAAGGGGGTAAAGCACAAGTCCATACCCTATCTTCAGGAGGCAGTGAAAAACATTAACCCATCCTATCAGGAGGGATCATATAAGGAGAAAGGGGCACCGTCAAAGGCATACTTCTTTTTAGGCGAAGCATACCGAATTAACGAAAGATTCGAAGAAGCACTAGAGGCTTATGCAAGTTTTAAGGAATTGTTAGACTCGAAGGATGTTTATAGTATTGATTATGTTAACCTGCAGATTGATGCGTGTAACAGGGCTAGCGAGTTGGTTAAAACAAAGATTGAACTACAGAGTGAGATTCTGAACCTATTCCCATCAAAAAAGTTTTCATTCGGAGGTGTAATGTCACATAATCGGAATGTATTACTATTTACAACGCACGAAAAATTTTACGACGCCATATACTTATCCCGAAAAGATTCTCTTAATGAGTGGGGAACACCCGAAAACATTAGCCTAGCTCTTGGCCTTGAGGGAGAAGTTTCTACTACCTCAATAAATTTTGATGGGACTGAAATTTTTCTTTTTAAAAATGATAATGGCATAGGTAATATATATACCAGCAAGTTTGTCAATGGTCAGTGGCAAAAGGCTCAAAAAATGGGTAAACCCATAAATTCTCGATTTTGGGAAACGTCAGCCTCAATATCGGCCGATGGGCAACTCTTGTTTTTCTCATCCAACCGACGGGGAGGGCATGGCGGTCTCGACTTGTACTTCTGCAAGCGTGAGCCGAATGGGGAGTGGGGAAGTGCCCAAAACCTGGGAGGAAACATTAATACGGTTCATAATGAGGAGGCACCGTTCCTGTCTGCCGAGGGTGATAAACTTTACTTTATTTCGCAAGGGCATAATTCTCTTGGCGGATATGATGTTTTTTATTCGCAAAAAACCGATGATGACCAATGGTCGGTGCCCATTAATGTTGGATACCCAATAAGCACACCCGACGATGATATGTGGTATTTTCCAGTTGATGACGATAAGGGGCTTATTTCTGTTGTTGAAAAGGATAGCCCTAATACTAGTAATTTGTTCTTGGTCTCGGCTATTGAAGTGCCAGAGGTTAAGCAGGTTGAAATTAAGGGTAATATTCTGCTGACCGATAATTTCGATGTTCAAGGTTACCTGTTTAGCGTTGCAGTAATTGACGGTAAATCGAGAGATACTCTTCAGCATGTTGCTCCCGAGGATTTTACAGGGAATTTCTCGTTTGTGTTAGCCCCAGGTATTTACAACCTAGTTGCAAAGGGACAAAATTACCTTTCCCAAGTTGTACCCCTAATAATTCCAGATAATTATCCAGAGGCATCCCTTACTATTAATTTTAACCTGAAACCTCAGGATGTTGCTCAGGGTAAATACTATGCAGTAAAAAGTGTGCTTTTCGATTATAACTCATATTCATTATCAGAAGCATCTATTTACGAAATAGAGAAACTCTATAATTTTTTATATGATTACCCCTCAGTTGAACTCCAAATTTGCGGACATACTGATAACATAGGATCCTTAGAGTTTAACAAGGCGCTATCATTGCGTAGGGCAAATGCTGTTGTTGAGTATCTGGTTCAAAAAGGGATTGATCCCTCAAGGCTCGATACGCGAGGGGCAAGTTATCTCGAAAGCATAGCCCTTAATACGCTCCCCGATGGTTCCGATAACCCTGCAGGGCGGCAGCTAAATAGAAGAACCTCTATTAGGGTACTTAACTCCGACAAAAATGTTAATCTGGTTGATGAAATTGATGTGCCTGAACATCTAAAGGTAAGAGTACAGAATTACACCATAATGTTAGCTCCAGTAAACACCTCGGTTGATAGCGAAGAATTATTCTCATTGAAAAAAGTTGTTGATTTACAGAGCTATAGGTTAGTAGGGAAAAGGAATAAATTTGTGCATACCCTTGGGCAATTCGACCATAAAGCCGATGCGATTGTTGTTCTAAACCAGATTATTGACAACGGTTTTTCTGAGGCAAAGATTATTGGTAAAAATGACCTCTTAAAACTTATTGAATAAGTTCATTTTATCAACCTTGCACCAACTTTTTAAATCAAATTAATTTATCATATTAAAAATGGTTAGCACACTTGAAAGTAATATTATAAAACTAAGGGCACCCGAGCCTTCCGATGTTGATTTGCTCTACTCTTGGGAGAATAATATGGAGATTTGGAAGGCTAGCAATACCCTAACCCCTTTTTCAAGATTTGTGCTGAAGAAATACCTTGAAAGTTCGCACCTCGACATTTGGGAAGCAAAACAGCTTCGGTTGGTTATTGAGGCCAAAACCCAAAGTTCGTTAATGTATATTCCTGTGGGTTTGGTTGACCTGTTTGACTTTGACCCGTTTAACCTAAGGGCAGGAGTAGGCATACTAATTGCCAATGCAGAGTACAGACAAAAAGGATATGCCAAGGAGGCTTTGGGCCTGCTAGTTAGGTATGCCTTCGAAACGTTACAACTTCATCAACTATACTGCAATATTGAATCGGGAAACGATGCTAGTTTTCAACTGTTTGAAAATGCGGGGTTTCAGCAAGTAGGTGTTAAAAAAGATTGGCTTAAGCGACCCGATGGGTGGCATAACGAGGTTATGCTACAGCGAATAAACCCCATGAGTACGTTTACCAAGAGCTAGTTTATATGTGCTCAATTTCCGAATAAAATGGTATGTCGGATAGGGGAGTAAAGCTTTTGTGTTCCAAATCTATTCTACTGCAAAAATGCGAAATACCATTTGTAACCACTAGTATTTGTGCCCTAAGTGCCAAGTTATATCGGGCTGCTTGTGAGTAGGCTTTGTTGGTAAGTTTTACCGATGGTGCTTTGCACTCCACTATCATAGCGGGTTGTGAATTTCTTCCATAAACTACAATGTCAGCACGTTGCTGCATCCCGTTTATTTCAACCAGCATTTCAACAGATATAAGGCCTGCGGGATATTTTTTTTCAGTTGTAAGGTAGTTTATAAAGTGTTGACGCACCCATTCCTCGGGTGTGAGGGCAACATATTTTTGTCTTACAGGGTCAAAAATTTGTTGCTGCCCATCGTAAAGTCTAACTTTTGCATCGTATGAAGGAAGATTTATCACCATTTTACCAAATTAGCTACAAATATTGCAAAAGAATACTACTATGCAAAAGGTTGGGGCAACAGTTTTCACGAGGTTAAAAAAATGTGTACTTTTGTTTAATCGTGCTGTATTAATTCTATATTTATTTTTACTAGCATCACTAATACCTAAAACCTATGAAAACTAAAGAGGAAATTATAAAAGACTGGCTAACGCGCTACACAGGGCAGAAGATTGAGGACTTTGGTTCACATATTCTGCTTACCAACTTTGGGGGCTATCTAGACTATTTTGCCGAATACCATAATGTGTCAATAGTTGACCCACATGCAAATATGCCCTGCGCAACGGCCGATGGAATAACCATGATAGATTTTGGTATGGGTAGTCCAAATGCGGCAACAATAATGGACTTGCTTGGGGCGATTAAACCGATGGCTGTGTTGTTTCTAGGTAAATGTGGTGGACTAAAAAAGAAGAGTGAGCTGGGCGACCTTATCCTGCCTATTGCGGCCATCAGGCATGAGGGAACTTCAAACGACTACTTCCCGCCAGAGGTACCTGCTTTACCAGCCTTTAATTTACAACGTGCAGTATCAACAATAATTCGTAACCATAATCGCGACTACTGGACGGGTACAGTTATAACAACTAATAGGAGGGTATGGGAATTCGATGAAGAATTTAAGGATTACCTCCGGCGCATTAGGGTAATGGCTATTGATATGGAAACTGCTACCATTTTTACCGTGGGGTTTGCCAATGAAATACCTGTTGGGGCATTGTTGCTAGTTTCCGACCAGCCCATGATCTCTTCGGGAATAAAAACTACGGAAAGCGACAAAGTGATTACTACTCTTTATGTAGAAGATCACATTAGGATTGGAATAGAGTCGTTACATGAGTTGAAAAATAATGGAAAATCGGTAAAGCATCTGCGGTTCTAAACCGATAAAAAAAAGTATTGATGGCGAAACGCAAAACAATAGTTGAAACGTCTGCTGATATTATTAGCGAACTTGCAAAAAAAATTTATAAACCTGTTTATATCCTAGCAGGTGATGAGCATTACTATATCGATTTAATATCCGATTATATTGCACAAAATGTGTTGGCCGAATCGGAAAAGGCATTTAATTTGAGTACCCTTTATGGTAAGGATGTTGATGTTAAAGCAATAGTAGAAACATCTCGACGTTTCCCAATGATGTCAAACCATCAGGTGGTTATTGTTAAGGAGGCGCAGCAAATAAAAAAGATTGAGGACCTTGAGGTTTATATTAAGGCACCTCAAAAGTCGACAATATTGGTGGTTTGCCACAAATTGGCACCTGGCTTTAAACTGACCGAAAAGGTTAAGCGCCTGTATGCTGCTGCCGGAAAAATTGGCGTTTCAATCGAATCGAAAAGGCTGTACGATTATCAGGTACCTCCTTGGATCACTACCTATTTGGGTAAAAAAGGATTTAGCATTGCACCCAAATCGGCCGAGTTGCTCAAAGATTTTCTTGGTAACGATTTGAGTATGGTGGTTAACGAGCTTGATAAGTTACTAGTTACCATGCCCGCTGGTATTACCCAAATTACGACCGATCATATTGAGCAAAATATAGGCATTAGCAAAGATTTTAACCGGCTCGAACTTAATACCGCATTAGGACAGCGCGATGTGGTTAAAGTTAACCGGATTGCTGACCATTTTGCCAAAAATCCTGCATCGAATGCTTTCGTTCAGTCGGCCAATGGCATTCACCAATATTTTATTAAGGTTTTTAAATGTCATTTTATTGCCGACAAGTCGGAGCGAAACTTATCGGTTCAACTTGGCGTAAACCCTTTTTTTGTAAAAGAATACATAATGGCTAGTAGAATATATAACCCGCGTAAGTGCGTGCAAATATTTGAGATTTTACGGGAGTACGACCTTAAATCGAAAGGGTTAAATAACCAAAGTGTGAACTCTGGCGACTTGCTTAGGGAAATGGTTTTTAAAATAATGCATTAGCTATTTTTTGCGCAAATAGTCAATTAGTAAAACAAGTATGACTTTTATTATTATTTCAATAACGGCAGTTGTTTCGTTCCTAGCGTTTAGTAATGCAGCGCTTATGGAAAAACTGTTGCTTAGCCCCTATAAAATTATTGCCAACAAGCAGTGGTATAGAATTATTACGCATGCATTGGTTCATGCCGATTTTATGCATCTGCTTATAAATATGATTGTTCTGTTCTCGTTTGGTATGGCCGTTGAATCGTTATTTAAGCAGCTACAGCTACAGGGTGTTATTTCAAGCGCATCGTTCCACTTTGGTTTGCTATACATTGGAGGGGCTATTATTAGCTGCTTAACTACCTTACGAAAGCATCGAAATAATTACAATTATAGTGCGGTTGGTGCATCGGGGGCTGTGTCGGCAGTGGTATTTGCCAGTATCTTTTTTAGGCCTCTTAGTAAACTTTACCTTATGGGTATTTTGCCTATACCCGCAATTATATTTGGCGTAGCATATCTTATTTATTCTCAGTATATGAGCAAAAAATCAATTGGTAATATAAATCACGACGCCCACTTTGTTGGAGCCGTTTTTGGATTTATCTACCCTTTGCTTATCAATCCGAGCCTTATAAAAGTATTTTTTAACCAGCTGGGGTTGTAATGAATTACGAACTTACTTTTCATTCACTAGCGAGCAATGATGCTAGCTATCATTATGTTGTAATTGTAGCCTTTTATAACGATAAATGTATATGGGTGCGAAAGCACAAGGCCAATAGCTGGGAAATACCGGGAGGTCATGTTGAACCAGGCGAATTAGTTGAGGAAGCAGCACAACGGGAACTTTGGGAAGAGACGGGGGCAACGGAATTTTCGCTCCATTCGGTTTGTGATTTTTCCATACGCTCGGCTAACGGGTACAGTTATAATCGCTTATTCTTCTGTAAGGTAACCGAACTCGACGATATTCCTGATTTTGAGATAGGGGAGCGTATGTTTAGCAATAAAATACCGAAAGTTTTAACGCATGGCACCATACAGCCTAAACTAATAGAGAAAGCCTTAGGTGTAATGGGGCTTAGTAAATTTGAACTTAATAATGAGTAATAGACAGTATGTGTGGCTTAATGGCGAGTTTTTTCGTACCGAGGAGCCAACAATTAGCCTGGGTAACCGAAGTTTTTTGTATGGTGATGGTTTTTTTGAAACAATACACGCATACGGAACAGAGGCGAAGCACATTCATATTCATTTTGCTAGGATAGCGAAAAGCCTTTCGCTGCTTCATCTTTTACCCCCAGCTTACCTGAATGCTGAGTTTTTGAGTAAGGAGATTACCCGATTACTTAATAAGAATAGAATTTTCGGAAGCGCTCGGGTACGTGTAACGTTTTTTAGGGCAGAGGGTGGCTTGTATACTCCCTTTACAAACTCTTTGGGTATATCAATGCAGGCTTTTACATTGCCTGCCGACTATTACCCCTTAAACCCTAAGGGATTGGTTGTTGATGTGTTTTCAGAAATACGGAAACCGATAAACATACTCTCGTCAATAAAATCATGTAATGCTCAACTTTACGTTTTGGCTGGGCTTTTTAAGAATTCGCAAGGAGTTGACGATTGCTTGCTTATTAACGATCAGAATCGGATTGTTGAGGCAATCTCATCGAACGTATTTTTTGTTGCTAACGGTGTAATATATACACCTCCGCTAAGCGAAGGCTGCGTTGAAGGCGTTATGCGAAGCATTGTAATTGACTTGGCTAGGAGGAATGGATATGTGGTTGATGAAAGTGTTAGCGTAGACCCTGATATGGCGCTCGATGCCGATGAACTATTCCTTACAAATGCAGTTACTGGAATTCGATGGGTAGTGGGCTTGCGCCATAAACGGTACTTTGGTGTAATAAGCCGTAAGTTAAGTGATGCGCTTCATGTAGAAACGTTTGGTGGGCAATAAAATGAATACTTTGCCTAACTGCTAGTTTAGTAAGGGGCTAACTGGGTATATTGTCCAAGGTTTAAATTCTGGACCCATTTGTTGTACTGCTTTACTCCACAGGTTACTCTTCCCAGCCATTATTTGCACAATGTCAAGTTCAGACACCACCCAACTTTTTTCCTTAATTTCGTTAACTAGCTGATTTTGGCCCCAACCCGAGTAGCCAAGGAAGAATCGAATTTGGTGCGAGGTAATTTTGCCTTGTGTAATTAGGCTGGTAACAGTATCAAAATCACCGCCCCAGTAAAGGCCATTGCTTATGTTTTTGGTTTCGGGAATAATATTTCCTACAGTGTGAATAAAATGAATACTGTTAGGCTCAACAGGCCCTCCTATTGATATATTTGCCTTAAACTGAGGGAAATCTGGAATTATTTCATCGAGTTTTATGCTTATAGTATTGTTAAGCACGTACCCAATCGTTTCTTGTTCGTTGTGTTCGGTGATAAGAATAACTGCTCGATTAAAGTACTCGTCGGCAAGCCTAGGTTCAGCAATAAGTACTTTCCCCTTGCAAGGCGATATATTTTTATGTTTAATATTGAAGAAGTCAATATTCTTATCCATTGCATAACATAATTAGTTGTGTTTTTTTGCTTGTTAGTATAACTCGCTCAACATCAGGTAACGAGTTATGGGTAATTAACTTACAAACGGTATGCCAATATGCTTTAAATATTTTTTGTAAACAAATTAATAAATTTTAGATTAAGGTTTAGGCTGTTTTTGGTTCTGGTTTTTATAATGGTTAATCGATAATTTCGTTGATAAGTTTAAGCAGCATATCCTTTCTCACAGGTTTTGGGAGATAGGCGGTAAACCCGCCATCTAGAACCTTTTGTTTGTCTTCCTCGCTTGCATAGGCCGTTTGGGCAATAATAGGTTTAGTGAATCCCATTGCACGAATAGCAAGAGTTGCCTCAAATCCATTCATAATGGGCATTTTTAGATCCATAAGAATAAAGTCGATGGAGGCACTGTGATTTTTAATAACGTCAATCGCTTCTTGTCCATTTCGGGCAAATTCAACCTGTATGCTGCTGTTTTTCATAATTTCGCCCAAAAGCATTCTACTAACCATGTCATCTTCAACGATTAGCGCTTTGAATATTTTATTTTCGGTCTCGCTTGGAGTGTCCATATTATTGTCTGAATAAGTATTATTTGTTTTCTGTAATTGGTAGCGTAAATTTAAAGGTTGCCCCGTTGTTTGGTTCACTTTCAACCCAAATATCACCCTTAAGCTCTTTAATAAAGGCGTATGTAATTGATAGCCCTAATCCTGCGCCTTCGTACCCCCTAGTCATTGATGTATCTACTTGTCTAAAACGCTCAAATATTATCCCATGGTGTTCGGGGTGTATCCCAATGCCGCTGTCCTTAACATAGAATTCAACTAGGTTATTATCAGTTAAGTAGTATCCGAATTCAACAGAACCTTCTGGGGTAAATTTTATGGCATTGTTTAGCAGGTTCGATACTATTTGGTGAAGTTTCCCTTTGTCCGATTGTAGAATGATTTGGGACTCAGTATGTCCGATAAAAAGGTTGAGTTTTTTCTCTTCGGTAATTTTTTTGAAAAGCATCAAATTCTCTTGAAGTATTGAATTTGCATCGAACTCAGATATATACAGCGAGATTTGACCTGTTTCAATTTTCGAAATTTCAACCAAATCATTAATTATATTCATCATCCTATCGCCCGATTGCTCTATCATCTCAAGGTAGTACGATTTGGTTTCGGGACTGCTTGATGAATCTTTTAGTAGTTGAGTGAAACCAATAATACCATTCATTGGGGTTCGTATTTCATGCGAAAGGTTTTGTAGGAACGCAGTTTTAAGTCTGTCGTTTTCTTCAACTTTTAATTTGGCCCTTACGAGCTCTTCGTTGAGTGTAATATACTCTTCGTTTTGTGCTTCAATTTCATTCGTTTTTTCAATGATTTTGGTCTCGGCCAGCTTACGGTCATCTATATCCATCATCATCCCTGAAATAATATTTCTGGTTAATGATGCGCTAATCAGTAGATATTTTGTCTTCCCTTTTGGGGTAATAAACTCCAGTTCATAATTGTTAACCCTATCGTTTACCTTAATTACACTCAGGAATGTTTCGCGCTTGCTTACATCCTTGTATAGAGTTCTGATGTTTGTTCTCATCAACTCTTGAATGGAGTTAAATCCAAGAATGTCG
>JBBACY010000022.1:0-46389 GCA_041656735.1 Bacteroidales bacterium
AGGCTTCGAACTCGGAGCGAAACAGTGTCCAACAAACGATAAATGCGATGTTGGCATACTTGGTATGGCATTCTCCAAGTGCTTATTTTTTGGAAAGTACGCCAAAACCGCACTTATCGCCCGAGCGCTAACCTTTATATCGGTTGGTTTTATTGCATATATTGGCTAGTTGCCACCGCATTTGTACACTTGTTATTGATAAATAATCTGGCAGGTTGCCAAATATCCGAAAATGAGTGAGTCGATCTTAAACGCATTAATTCAACTTTACGCATTAGCTGCCAACGCAACAGCAACATCGAGCCAAGGGCGCTTGTGGATAAAGGCAATGCTTAACCAGCAAGTGAATGGTCATTTGGTTGACGATTATCTTAACCTTTTCGATAGCTATCTCAACTTTTATAGTCGCGACACTCCTAATGCGATTATTGATTCAGAAGAAGGCCGAGCCCTGCTAACATCGTATGTTGAGAAAGTAGCCTCACAACTGCGTAAGGGGCTTAATAAAACGGAACGGATAGTTGTAATAGTAAAGCTAATCGAGTATGTGAATGTCGACAAGAATGTTACAATTGCCGAAGAGCATATAGTCGATTGTTTAGGCACTTATTTTGGTGTTGACCCTACCGAAATGCAAAACATAAAGCATTTCGTATTACACAGTGATGGCCATGAAATAGAGCCAGATAAACTTCTTTCAGTTGAAAGTAAACCGCAAACCGACGATGCTTTAGAGGGCATTTGGGTTGAGGAGAATAGGCCCGAATGGCAACTCGAAGTGCGGCAAATTATTGACGAGAATATTGAAGGTAAACTTAGCTTCTTACTCGTAAAGTCAATTAATACCCTTTTCCTTAAGTACTTTGGTACGTCCGAAATTTATGCCGATGGTAAACGAGTTGAACCTGGCAGGCTCTATTTGGTTGAAGCAGGTGCTATTATTAAAGGGCCTAAAATTACAACTATTTACCACTCAGAGTTAGCACGACGATTTAGCAGCGCCTTAAACCGAAACCGAATTGTATTTGCTGGCGAGAACATTGATTTTCGATTTAAAAATAGCGTTAACGGAATACATAATTTCACCTTCTCCGAAGAGTCGGGCCAACTTATTGGTATTATGGGTAGCAGCGGGGTGGGTAAGTCTACATTGCTAAATATTTTAACTGGAAAAGTTTCACCACAAGGTGGCAGGGTTCTAATTAATGGCTACGATATTCATAAAGATAAGTACGCCGTTGAGGGGATTATTGGGTACGTGCCGCAGGACGATTTGCTCTTTGAGAACCTTACTGTATATCAAAACTTGTACTACAATGCCAAGCTTTGCTTTAGCAATTTTACCGAGTTTAAGGTTAGGCAAACAGTAAAGCGCATACTCGATGATCTAGATTTATGGGAGGCTAGGAATCTTAAAGTTGGTTCGCCCTTAAATAAAATGATTAGCGGTGGGCAGCGTAAGCGCTTGAATATTGGGCTCGAACTTATGCGCGAACCGAGTATTTTGTTTGTAGATGAGCCAACAAGCGGTCTGTCATCAAGCGATTCGCTAATGGTTATGCGTTTGCTTAAAAATCAGGCAGAAAATGGGCGGTTGGCTGTGGTTAACATACATCAGCCATCGTCTAAAGTATTCCGTTTGCTCGATAAACTCTGGGTGTTCGATAAGGGTGGATACCCAATATATACAGGAAATCCACAGGACGGAATAGTTTACTTTAAAACCATGAGTACGCACGTAAATGCTACCGAAAGTGGTTGCCCGCATTGTGGAACGCTAAATCCTGAGCAAATTCTGGAGGTTACTGAGGCTAAAATTGTCGATTCTGAGGGGGACGAAACGAATGTTCGACAAAAAAATCCCGAGGAGTGGAATAATCTTTATCGAGATCATATCGAATCAAATTTTGAACCGAAGCCATACAAGGCTCTTCTGCCCAAAAACTTCTTTAACATTCCGAATATCGAGGTGCAGTTTAAAATTTTCAGCATCCGTAATGTGCTCTCAAAGTTGTCAAACAAACAGTATGTGCTAATAAATCTTCTAGAGGCTCCCATTTTGGCCTTCATATTAGCATTTTTCACAAAGTATATGTCGGGCAATACGTACTTTTTTGCCGATAACATAAATTTCCCTTCTTACCTGTTTATGAGTATTGTTGTGGCAATGTTTTTGGGATTAATGGTTAGCGCCGAGGAAATTATTAGCGATAAAAAAATACTCGAAAGGGAGTCGTTTTTAAACCTAAGCCGGTTTAGCTACAATACGTCCAAAGTTCTATACCTTTTCGTTCTATCGGCAATTCAAATGGGGCTGTTTGTGCTGGTAGGCAATACGGTGCTCGAAATACAGGGTATGATGCTTAGCTACTGGTTGGTGCTGTTTTCAACTGCGTGTTTTGCCAATATGATTGGGCTAAATATTAGCGCAGGGTTAAACTCTGTTGTAGCCATATACATTACCATTCCATTTATCCTTGTCCCACAAATATTGCTAAGCGGAACCATTGTGCAGTTCGATAACTTGCACCCAGCCATAACCCGCCGAGTATACGTTCCGCTAGTTGGCGACCTTATGGTATCGCGCTGGGGCTACGAGGCTATGGCTGTTGATCAGTTTAAAAAGAACGATTTCGAGAAGAATTTTTATGATTACGAGCAAACTACCAGCGAGGCAACGTTCGTTTCAATCTTTTTAGTTCCCAGGTTGCAAGTGTTATCTGAGGAATGTATAAGATACACGCAGCAAGATTTTGGGTTAAACCCAAGGTATGAGCGAAACCTTAACCTTATTCGAAACGAGCTAGTTATCCTGGCCCGTACGGGTAATGTGCCCCCATTTGAGTATCTCAATATGCTTAACTCCAAGGTTTTTTCCGACGAGATTTTTGATGAACTACTTGGTTACCTGTTCTTTGTCCGACTGACCCACAACAATATAGCAAATGAGGCCAAACGCAGTCGCGATAGCGTGTACACTGCCTTATCGCAGAGCCTTGGGATTGATGCATTGCAAACACTACGCAGTAAAAATTATAATAAGGCCCTAGCCGATTGGGTACTGAATTCGCACGAGGTAACCAAATTCCTTGAAACCGATGGGCGCATTATACGTAAGTTTGAGCCCATTTTTATGAAACCAGACCACAACTGGGGGCGAGCCCATTTTTATGCCCCTGTAAAAAAGTTTAACAATCAGTATGTTGATACGATCTGGTTCAACCTGGCGGTTATTTGGATGGCTTCAATACTCCTATTCGTAACGCTTCAGGCCAACCTGGTGGGTGGTTTAATTTGTAGCATTGAGCACATACGCATTAATAGAAAAAAGAGGTGACTAGCCTTCGTACAATTATACATAGGGTATAATTTATCCATATTCTTTTGGTAATTCTTATAAGTTTAACTCTTATTTTCGGAGTTTTAGTAATTTTAGTATTGTTACAAAGCCGTAAAAGCGAACTAAAAAATGAACCATCTCACTATTTTTACCACAATCGTTTGTGTTCAGTCAAAAGTATTGAGCCGTTCGTCAACATAAAAGGACCATTCGCCAAAACAAGTATTTAAATTATGTTTAAATATTGACTTATATAATACCTTATAGGTATATTTGAGTTTAATAATTTTTGTTCAAATGAAGCCAATAAAAATTGAAGGAACCAGCACATCGCCAAAGGTATATTTCGTACCCGAAGAGAACTTACTTGAAATAAGTGGGTACTCGCGTCCCGAGAATGCTCGTGATTTTTATAACCCTCTGCTAGTTTGGTTGGAGGATTTTGAGGAAGCGTATTTAAAGCGTAAATTCAATGATAATTCCGAGCCCATTTCCTTTAAGTTCAAGTACGTTTACTTCAATAGCTCATCGGCTAAATTTATTTACGACCTAATTATTTTGCTCAGCCATATTATTAAAGAAGGGGTTCCTCTAAAATTATACTGGTACTTCGATGCGGATGACGATGAGTTGAAGGAGGTTGGCGAAGAGCTTGCCGAAATGGCAAAGGTTAATCTTCATTTTGTGGAGATAAGCCATTAGCCGCTCCCTAATAAAATTTCATATCGTATTTTAGTCTAATTATATTTATGTTACAGGTTTGGTTGCTTGTAACTTAGAATATATCCGTGTAGATAACCAATGTTTTTAACACACTTCCTCTCCTTTGGCGTAAACTTGCATTAAACTTTTTGCTGCAAAACCTATCAAAGAATTGCGTAAAACTAATTTGTTTACTAAAAAAATACAAACCAAACTATTATAACTATGCGAAAATTTATAGCAACACTTTGTTTAACAGTATTTTTGGGCATTCCTGCTCAAACCCTATTTGCTCAAAATCAAACAGGCTACAAGTTTGAGGTTGTAAAAGAGATTAAAACAACGCCTGTTAAAGATCAGCAGCGAACTGGTACATGCTGGAGTTACGCCACCACTTCATTTTTCGAAACGGAACTTATTAGGATGGGTAAACCAGAGGTGATTTTATCGCCCATGTTTTTTGCCAAAAAGGCATATATTGATAGAATGAACCGTTATATTCGTTTTCAAGGAACAAATAATTTTGGTCAAGGCGGACAATCACATAACGTTTTGGATGCAATAACCAATTTTGGTATGGTTCCCGAGAGCGTGTTCACCGGTAAAAATTATGGTGAGGATATTCACGTACATTCAGAGATGGAGGCCGTACTTAAAGGAATGATTGATGCTATAATTAAAAATCGTAACAGGAAACTCTCTACCGCATGGGAGCCAGCTCTAAAAGCAGTTCTCGACACGTACTTTGGCGAAACCCCATCAACCTTTACTTACAATGGAAAAGAGTATTCTCCACAATCATTTGCAAAATCGTTGGGAATCAATCCGAAGGATTATGTTGAGATTACCTCTTTCACTCACCACCCATTTTACGAGCAAATGGTGCTTGAAATTCCTGATAACTGGGCACACAAAGGTTACTATAATGTGCCTATCGACGAACTTATGGAGATAATTAATAACTCAATTAGTAAGGGTTACTCAGTGTGCTGGGACGGTGATGTTAGCGAAAAAGGATTTGTTCACGGTAAAGGCCTAGCTGTTATGCCCGTAGTTAAGGTTGAAGAGATGAAGGATAGTGAACAAGGAAAATGGGCTGATATTCCTGCTAATAAGCTGCTCGAAGAGATATACAGCTTTAAGGAGATAGTGCCTGAGATTATGGTAACACAAGATTTACGTCAAGAAGGATTTGATAACTTCACTACCACCGATGATCACCTTATGCACATTGTAGGCACATCAAAAGATCAGAACGGAACCCCATATTACATTATTAAAAACTCATGGGGAACAGGTAATATTTATGATGGGCATCTGCATATGTCAGAGCAATTTGCACGAATGAAAACCGTTGTTATTATGGTTCATAAGGATGTTATTCCCAAGGCAATTGCAAAGAAAATGGGGTTGTAGGGTTTAAAGTTTAAAGTTTAATTTTTCATGGTTTTTTGTTCCCGCTGCTAGTTTAGGCTGGCAGCGGTTTTTTTAATAAGTTATTCCTATCGTAAAAAAAAGTGCTCTTGGTGAGGTTGAAATTATAGTACTAACATATTGCACCCACGAATAAGACTTCCGTCCATACGGCCTAGCACTTCAAAGGAATCATCCTTATGCTTAGTTCCCAAATCGTCGGTTTGAATAAATGAGCATGAGTAGATATTCGCTAAATCAACAATATTAATTGCACCAGATTGTCCGCTGGGAAGAATGGTAAATGGATCGTAAGGGTCGCGAATAAAAATTTTTAGCCAAGGAGGCGTTTTAAAAATACCGTTACCCGTTGAGTAAGCCTGTGAGAGAAGTTCTGTCATTCCGTATTCCGAATGAATGCTCTTTACCCCAAACGATTTACAAAGGATGCTATGCGTTTCTGCTCTGGTTAACTCTTTTCCTCTGCCTTTCATTCCGCCCGTTTCCATTATAATCGTATTTTTTAGGGTCATATTCACCTTTTCAGCCAGTTCAAGCAGCGCAAAGGTTACACCTAAAAGCAGTACTGGCTTATTGTCTCGCTCTTTCTTTAAAATGGTATCAATAAGGTCCGAGTGGTTTTGTAAATAAAATCCGCTCTCAGAATCATTGCTTTCGGAAATTAGCTGCTCTGCCATATAAACAAGCGATGACCCGGTGCGTTCGGTGTATGAGGGTAAAAGTGCCAGAATACAGTATTTTTCGGGACTTCCGTAAAATTTAGAGAAGGCACGCGTAAAACTTTCTTCATAAATTTTTGCATCAGCCACGTAGTGATTACTAGTGTTTGCTCCAGTGGTCCCGCTACTGGTAAATAGCTGCTCAGGTTCTTTATTCCCAATGCAAATTTTATGGGTTTTAAAGAAGGAAATAGGAAGGAAAGGTATGTCGCTAATTGAATGTATGGTGCCAATATCCTTACCAAGAATATGGAGGTACTCTCTATAAACATCATTGTGTTTAGCCTGAAAGCGAAAAACACGAAGGGCTAACTCGCTAAAATTATCGTTGGTTACAGAAAACACTAATTTGTTAAGACTACTGTCCATAATATATGGTATGCGCGTTAAAGCGCACGTTAAGATTTATCAAAACAAGCGAAGCTAAAGCGTTAAGCCTGGCCTCCTGATTAGCTACTAGTCGTGGGTTTAGTTATTCTCGCACAGCCTTAATACCTGGCAAATCTCCATGCTCAAGGTATTCAAGCAGCGCTCCTCCACCCGTAGAAACGTAGCTAACCTCATTGGCCAAACCGAGCGAATTAATAGCTGCAACCGAATCGCCACCACCTACTAAGCTAAAAGCACCCTTTTTTGTAGCAACCGACATTGATTTGGCTACTCCCATAGTTCCTTCTGCAAATTTAGGCATTTCAAAAACTCCCATAGGGCCATTCCACAAAATGGTTTTCGAACTCTCAATTACCTTCGCAAAATAAGCCACGCTCTTTGGACCAATATCCAGTCCCAACCAATTTTCGGGTATAACGTTAGCATCAACTACTTGTACATCAGCGTTGTTACTAAAACTGTTGGCAATAACAGCATCAATGGGTAGGTAGATGGTAACTCCTTTTTGTTTCGCTTTAGCCAAAATATCGAGCGCCATTTCTAACTTATCGTCTTCAACCATAGATCCTCCAATCTTTCCTCCCTGTGCCTTAATAAACGTAAACATCATGCCGCCACCAATAACTAGATTGTCAACCTTATCGAGCAAATTTTCAATAATCGTAATTTTTGTGCTAACCTTAGCGCCTCCTAAAATAGCAGTGTATGGTTTTTGTGGATTGTGCAGCACCTTGTTAAGGCCTTTAAGTTCACTCTCAATCAGGTAGCCAAACATTTTATTTTTAGTGAAGAATTTTGCAATAATTGTGGTAGAGGCGTGCGCTCTATGTGCCGTACCAAAGGCATCGTTAATGTAAACATCGGCCAGTGTTGACAGTTTTTGCGCAAATGCTTCATCACCCTTGGTTTCTTCTTTATAAAACCTAAGGTTTTCGAGTAGTAGCACTTGGCCTGGCTTCAAGTTGCTAGCCATATCAAAAGCAATTTTCCCAACACAATCGGGAGCAAAAAGTATATCAACGCCCAAATGCTTTTTAAGGGTACTAATAATGTGCTTTAGCGAGAACTTTTCTTCTGGACCTTCCTTCGGACGGCCTAGGTGTGACATGAGGATTACTGAACCACCATCGGTTAGTACCCTTTTAATTGTAGGAATTGCGGCCCTTATTCGACTATCGTCGGTTACGTTAAAATCTTTATCAAGGGGCACATTAAAATCAACCCTGATAATAGCTCTTTTGCCTACAAAATTATATGAATCAAAGTTTATCATTACTTAGCGGTTAAGTTTAGTTTAATAAACAAAGATACAAAAAACTGATGTCAGAATCCACTTATGTAACATATTTAGCTGTAATCATTTAGTCATTTAAAAATGAATAGTTTAATCATTTCTTTACTTTTTGTTACCTTTGAAACCATAATTCGAAATAAAATTTGGCCACATGCTATTTAAAGATATTGTTGGACAGGAGGAGGTGAAAGAGCGCTTAATAAAAAGTGTTAGGGATGACAGGATTGCCCATGCACAGCTTTTTGTTGGACAGCCCGGAACAGGTAAGTTAGCCTTGGCTATTGCCTATGCACAGTATATTGCGTGTAAAAACAGGAGCGAAACCGATTCGTGCGGTACCTGTCCAGCTTGTTTAAAATACCAAAAGTTGATACACCCCGACCTACATTTTGTTTTCCCGGTAAATGAGGTTAAAAGCGAAGGCGAGAGTGACAAATCGTCTGGTAAAGGCAGCGATACGTATATTGGTGTATGGCGAGAAAACCTGCTGAATTCACCATATTTTACCGAGCAGCACTGGTACTCGGTTCTTGGCATTGAGAATAAAATGGGCATAATAAGTACCGGCGAGGCAAGCGAGGTAATAAAAAAAATTAGCCTAAAAAGCTACGAGTCCGAATTTAAGGTTATGATTATTTGGCTACCAGAACGTTTGCATATTTCGGCAGCCAACCGATTGCTAAAACTTATTGAGGAGCCTCCCGGGAAAACGGCCTTTTTACTGGTTACCGAAGATCAAGAGAGGATAATTGGAACCATCCAATCGCGAACCCAAATAGTTAAAATCCCTCCAATTAATCGTGAGGATATTGCACAAGCTTTAGTTACTCGTTACGATCTTTCCCCTCAAAAAAGCCATGACATAAGCAGGGTTGCCAATGGCGATTTTCAGTCAGCCGTTAGTTTAGCGATAGACAATAATGCATCTCCAAACTTTGCCCTTTTGTGCGACTTGCTCAGATTGTGCTATGCCAAAAACGTTTTAAGCCTTTTAAATTGGGTTGATGCGATAGTAAAGTTAAACCGCGAACGCCAGAAAGATTTTATTATCTACTCGTTGAGAATTATTCGCGAAAGTTTTATGCTAAACCTTGGGCTCGATGATATTGTTTATATTGCAGGCGAGGAGGAAGAGTTTAGCAAGAATTTTTCTCCCTTTATAAATGGGAAGAATGTGGTAAAAATATACGACGAGTTAAACATGGCAATGCTTCATATTACGCGCAATGGTAATGCGCATATTATTTTTACCGATTTGACTATGAAGCTAGTAAAACTTATTAATAAGCTCTAGCAAATAGATGTTGATAGCGACAAATATCCAATTAAATGGAAAAACCGCTAAAATAGCTAACTTTGCAGCAAGCATAAATTATGAATGATTATGGAAAAGAGCATCTGCTCACGAGGTATAATAGTAAACAAGTGCGATGATGGCGAAAGCGCTGTTTCTCAAAACAGTGGTTGTGTTAAGCTAAATACGTTCGACTGGTTTAATGATATACCTATACCCCCTTTAAATACTGAAATTGTAGAGGTGCAGTTTAAGAACACGCGCAAGGGCTTTTATAGAAACGTAAATAACATACCCCTTAAAAGAGGTGATATTATTGCTGTTGAAGCGTCGCCAGGCCATGATATTGGAACCATAACCCTTGCAGGCTGGTTGGTTAACCGACAACTTAAAAAAGTTGGAGGTAATTCTACTGACGGCGAGTTTAAAAAAGTGTATCGCAAAGCGAAGCCAGCCGATATAGAGAAATGGCTTGAGGCCATTTCGTTAGAGCATTTTACAATGATTCGCTCACGTCAAATTGTTACTGATCTTAACCTTAACATGAAAATTGGCGATGTTGAGTATCAGGGCGATAAAACAAAAGCTGTGTTTTACTACATTGCCGATGAAAGGGTTGACTTTAGGGAGCTAATTAAAGTTTTGGCCGAAGAATTTCAGATTAGGGTTGAAATGCGCCAAATAGGTGCTCGTCAGGAAGCAGGTCGCATTGGTGGCATAGGCTCCTGCGGTCGCGAACTCTGCTGCTCATCATGGATAAATAACTTTGTGTCGGTTACAACCAACTCCGCAAGGGTGCAAGAAATATCATTAAACCCACAAAAACTTGCAGGGCAATGCGGCAAGCTAAAGTGTTGTTTAAATTACGAACTCGATAGTTACGTTGATGCTCGTAAAGATTTTCCACGAACAAATATACCCCTCGAAACTAAGGACGCAACGTATCATCATCAAAAAACCGATATTTTTAAGCAAACAATGTGGTACAGTAGTGATGCAAATTCGGCAGTGAACCTTACCGCAATACCCGTTGAAAGAGTAAAGCATATAATTGCCCAGAATGCTAAAGGAGTTAAACCGCTCACTCTTATTGATGTTGCTTCGGAGCCTTTTAAAAAGCCTGAGTTAGGGTACGGCAGCGTAATTGAGCAGGATAGCCTTACCCGTTTTGATGAGAAGAAGAAGCGTAAGCCTGCAAAAAAAAGGCGCAAACCCAGAAAACGGCTAAACAATGAGTAATAAGATATTTGGCATTGTGCTTGGTATTTCGATACTTGCAGTAGCTTGCGGAAAAATCTCGGTTTATAACAATAGCGTCGACATACCAAATGAAAGTTGGAACCTTGACAGTCTTGCCGTCTTTAAGGTTAATATTTCCGACACCTTATCAACGAATGATATCTATATAAACCTAAGAAATACATCTAGCTACGCAAACAGCAACCTTTACCTTTTTATTGAAACTAGGTCCCCAAACGGAGCTATGCTCCGCGATACCCTTGAATGTATTCTTACCGACTCGTATGGCCGCTGGCTTGGTAAAGGCTTTGGTGCTCTGCGCGACAATCAAGTACCTTACAAACGATACATTCGGTTTCCCGAGGTGGGTACCTACCAATTTACTATTCAGCACGGAATGAGAACAAAAAACTTGAAGGGTATTGCTTCAGTTGGAATTAAGGTTGAACAGCAGTAGTAAGTGATGTGGCTTTTATCTTTTTTTAAAAAAACAGTAGTTTACTCGTGGCGAAAAATAAGTTACAAAAATTTGCTGAAAACGAAACGTTTAGCAACTTGTTGCAGCCTACAAATGAGGAGGTTTGGAGAAAAAATCACCCAATAAAAGGGCAATGGAATAGTACGTTTTTTAAGAATAGTAACCCAATAGTACTTGAGTTAGGCTGTGGTAAAGGTGAATATACCATAAACCTATCGAAGATGTACCCCAATAAAAATTTTATTGGAGTCGATATAAAAGGTGCCCGACTTTGGAAAGGTGCCAAGGAGGCCAGCGAAAACTCAATGCCCAACGTTGCTTTCGTGCGAACGCACATAGAGAATATTGCATCGTTCTTTGCCAAGGATGAGGTTAGCGAAATATGGATAACATTTCCCGACCCACAGCCACGAGTATCGAAGGCAAGAAAGAGGCTTACGTCCAGTCGCTTTCTTTCACGCTACCAACAGCTTGCCAAGCAGAATGCAATTGTTCACCTAAAAACTGATAGTCAGCAATTACACGAGTATACCAAAGCGCTAGTGCAACAAAATGGGTTAAAACTTCACATTTGCACAAATAATCTGTATGGCTCAGGCATTGCCGACGATATATTGTCAATCAGAACTTTTTATGAAAGTATGTTCCTTGAGCAAGGTATGCCCATAACCTACATTAAGTTTGAACTCGACAACCAAAAGGTTTTAAATGAGCCCGAACTCGAATAAACCCAATTTCTTTACAAAGGTATACCAAGTAACAAGGCTTATACCGGAGGGAAGAGTAACCAGTTATGGTGCTATTGCCCGATTTATTGGATCGCCACAATCTGCCCGAATGGTTGGCTGGGCACTAAACTCAACCAAGAACTTACCACAATGGGTGCCAGCGCATAGGGTTGTTAACAGGAATGGACTTTTAACCGGTAAAACACATTTTTTTGGAAGCAATACAATGCAGCAACTGCTCGAAAGTGAGGGGATTGAGGTAAAAGAGAGTAAAATTGTGAACTTCTCAGAAGTTTTTTGGGATCCGATGCACGAAATAGACGTTGTTAATTTGTAGAAAGACAAATGGTTGCTAAACCTTTTGGGCTTTCTCTTGTTTTGATTTTGAGAATATCTAACTTTGCACTTTATTTATATTAATTAAAAATAGAATGCCTACAACAGAGCAAACCATTAGTACTATACTAGCGGACATTAAGCATCCGGAGTATGGGAAAGACATTGTTTCGTTAGGAATGATTAAGGAGGTAGTGATTGGTGAAAACCAAGTTTCGTTTACCCTTTCGTTACTAAAAAGTAACGATCCTTTTGCCTCGTCAATTAAAAAAGCGTGCGTAAAAGCCCTGCACAACAAGTTGGGAGACCAAATGGCTGTTGATATTAGGATGGATGTTCCACCAACACAATCAAAAAAAGCCCAATATAAAGCACAGGCCTCAGTAAGCAAGGTTAAGAATATTATTGCCATTGCCTCGGGAAAAGGAGGAGTTGGTAAATCAACTGTTGCGGTTAATTTGGCTGTAGCCGTTGCAAAAACTGGTGCATCGGTTGGTCTTATTGATGCTGATATATTTGGGCCATCAATTCCAAAAATGCTGGGTACCGAGGATTCTCGACCAGAGGTAATAAAGGAAGATGATATAGAACTAATTAAACCTGTTGAGAGGTATGGGGTTAAGCATTTATCTGTGGGTTATTTTGTTAACCCTAGCGAAGCACTTGTGTGGCGTGGTCCTATGGCAACAAACGCTTTGCGCCAGCTAATTCATCAGGGAGCGTGGGGCGAGCTCGACTTCCTTTTTATTGACTTACCACCTGGAACTAGCGATATACACCTTACGCTGGTGCAAGAGGTAGCACTTACCGGAGTTGTTATTGTTAGTACCCCACAAGATGTTGCTTTGGCCGATGCCATTAAGGGAATAAGTATGTTTACTGGCAAGTCGGTGAATGTACCCGTTTTGGGGCTAGTTGAGAATATGGCTTGGTTTACCCCCGAGGAGTTGCCAGATAACCGTTACTATATTTTTGGTAAGGATGGCTGTAAAAAGCTTGCCGAGCGCATGCGACTTCCACTGCTTGGGCAAATACCAATAGTACAGAGTATACGTGAGGGAGGGGATATTGGCGCACCTGTAGCTTTTGTCGATGGTGTTTTAGGCAGTGCTTTTAGCGAACTTGCGAGCCGTTTTATTGCTGAAGTTGCAAAGCGTAATGCTCAGGTACCACCCACTAAAAAAGTAGAGATTAAGCACAAATAATAAGAATAAGTTAAAAAAGAAAAAGATGATTACAGAAGAAATTAAGCAGAAGATTACTAATGCCATCGAGCAGGTTCGTCCGTATTTGCAGAACGATGGTGGCGATATATCACTGGTTGAAATCACCGATGATTTGGTTGTTAGGGTTGAACTGCACGGTGCGTGCGGAACCTGTCCGTATAGCCTTATGACTCTAAAAAACGGAGTTGAGCAAGCTATTCGTCGCGATGTGCCTCAAATTAAGGAAGTTGTTTCAGTATAACCCATAGCGGTTAACGCACTAAAAAAGCCAACTCAGAATTCTGAGTTGGCTTTTTTAGTGCGTTTATTTAGTGTTGTATTCTATTCAAGGTAGGTGTATCCATATAGTCCTGATCTATAGTTTGATAAGAATTCTTTTCCTTCCTCGGTAGTAATGGTTCCAGCTTTAACTGCTTTGGTAACCCAAGTTTCAACAGTTCGTACTAGCTTTTTAGAGTTATACTGAACATACTCAAGTACCTCAGCTACTGTTTCGCCATCAATTATCTGATCAATGCTGTAGTCATCCTCGTTAACTGATACGTGAACAGCGTTTGTATCTCCAAACAAGTTATGCAGGTCGCCCAATATTTCTTGGTACGCCCCTACCAGAAAAACTCCTATATAGTAAGGTTCGCGCTGTTTCGGAGTATGCAAAGGCAGATAGTAAGAAAAGTTACGGGTGGCAATAAAGTTATCAATTTTTCCGTCGGAGTCACAAGTTATATCCTGGATAGTTGCCGATCTGTCGGGCTTTTCATCGTGTCGTTGTAACGGAATAACCGGAAATATTTGGTCAATAGCCCAAGCATCGGGTAATGATTGGAACAACGAAAAGTTGCAGAAATACTTATCTGATAAAAGCTTAGGAAGCTGGCGTAACTCTTCTGGGATATGCTTCATAACCGAGGTTATGCTTTGAATATCGATTGCAATTGACCAAAAAAGCTTTTCGACTTGAGCACGGGTTGTAAGGTCAAGAATTCCCAAACTAAATCTGTCAAGAGCCTCTTCTCTAATCTGTAGAGCATCGTGCCATGTTTCTAGCATACGAGGCTGATTCAGTGTATCCCAAAGGCTATATAACTCTTGAACTAGCTCGTGAGCATCTTCCCCAACCTCTTCGTTTTCATCCCAAGTAGGAAGAGAAGTTGTTTCGAGAACCTCGAAAACCAGAACCGAGTGATGGGCAGTTAACGAACGCCCTGACTCGGTTATAACATTGGGGTGTGGAAGGTCATTTTTGTCTGCCGCATCAACCATAGTTGATACTGCATCGTTAACGTATTCTTGTACGCTATAGTTAACGCTATTTCCGCTATCGGGTGATCGGGTCCCGTCATAATCAACTCCTAGTCCGCCCCCAATATCAACAAATTCTACATTAAAGCCCATTAGGCTTATCTCAACAAAAAACTGCGAAGCTTCTCTGAGTGCTAATTTAATTCGGCGAATTTTTGTAACCTGGCTGCCCACATGAAAATGTAGCAACTTAAGGCAATCCTGCATCTTATTTTTCTCTAAGAAATCAAGTGCATCAAGTAATTCGCTCGATGTAAGCCCAAATTTACTTACATCACCGCCCGAGTCTTCCCATTTTCCGCTGCCAGAGCTGGCAAGCTTAATTCTAATGCCTATGTTTGGCCTTACCTTTAACCTTTTCGATATTTTGGTAATAAGCTTTAGCTCGTTGAGCTTTTCGACAACTAGGAATATTCGGCGACCCATTTTTTGAGCCAGCAAGGCTAGTTCAATGTAATCCTCATCCTTGTATCCGTTACAAATAATTAGCGATTCATTATCGGTGTTTACCGCTATTACTGCATGTAGTTCAGGTTTTGAACCTGCTTCCAAACCAATGTTAAACTTTTTTCCGTGGCTAACAATCTCCTCAACAACCGGCCTCATTTGGTTTACCTTAATAGGGTATACTATAAAGTTTTGGCCTTTGTATTCGTACTCCTCTGCAGCAATTTTAAAGCAGTTTGACATTTTTTCAATTCGGCTATCGAGAATATCCGGAAATCGGAGAAGCATCGGTGTGGCAACGTCTCTTAGTTGAAGTTCGTCAACCAGTTCCTTTAAATCTACTGAAACGCCATTTTTACGCGGGGTAACTGTCATATTCCCCTTCTCGTTAATGGAGAAGTAATCAATACCCCACCCCTTAACATTATAGAGTTCTGCAGAATCTTCGATACGCCATTTTCTCATTAAAAGTAGGTTTTAAAGAGTTATTATTATTTTTATAATTCTATGTAAATATATTACAAAGATAGTAATAATATTAATCCTAACATTGGATAAATATAGGGAGTGATTTTCTACGCTTTTGCAAACAAAGTACTTGCTGTCAGTTATTTAAAGGTTGGTAAATAAAGTCAACCTAGTTTAATATTTTGTAATTACCCAAATTGAAAACACACAGCGTAGCATTATTGTTTTGAGTCGACCTGCAAAACACAAGCGAGGTTTCAGTTGAAAACTTCAAACTATGGCTAATCTGATTAATTTTAGGTTAGCAAACTGCCTAATTTCTGAACTGTTTTTACTGAATTTGTGTTATTAGTTGGTTTACTCTCACTTGTTATTATCAAGGAAAAAACATTTTACTTAAACATATGTAAATAATCCCATACAAAGTATAGCTGAAACCTTGTAAGGGAAATAGATCTGAAGAAAATTCAATGTTAAAGTTAGGACTCCAGTCTGAAAATATTGCTAAAAATACTACCTTGCGGCCGCCTTCTAAATATTATAAAATATAAATGTTTCCGTATTAACCTAAAAATTAAGTAGATGAACTATCAGTTTTCACGAGCAAACTTACTCTATTTTGTGCTGATACTATTAGGGATCAGCTTCTTTCAAAACAATGGAATAGCCCAGTCTAATAACTCACGTTTTGAATCTAATGTAAAATATGTAAATGGGTACAAAGTTGTTAAGGGCGAAAGACCACCAATTGACCTAGCTACTGTTCCTGTTGATGCTTTTGAGCAAGGCAAAATTTACGTAAAATTTACCTCCGCCGCTAAGCACCTTATTAGCGATAACGAAATTGTTGCTAACCAGAAGGGGTATATTGCAACAGGGCTGAAAGGATTTGATGATTACTGTAATAAGCATAGGGTTGTCAGCGCTAAACAGTCTATTAGTAATTTATACAAGATTAATAGTAAGGCAAAGTCGCAAAAATTGAAACATGAGGCATGGGGTTTAAATTTATGGTATGAACTATCGCTAGGAGATGATGTGGATATAAAGAAAGCTGTTTCTGATTTTCAGCAGCTTGCAGAAGTTGAGATTGCTGAACCAGTTTACAAGATAAGGCTAATAGAGCCTATTTATAGTGAGGAAATTAAGCAAAGTAAAAGAACCAATTCTAAAGCTGGTGACATATGGGTGCCAAATGATGAGTACTATAAGAATAATCAGTGGCATTATAATAATACTGGGCAAGACATTGGTGGTGTAGGAACTGTGGGAGTTGATATAGATCTTGAAAAGGCGTGGGCTCTAGAAAAGGGGAATCCGAGCGTAATTGTGGCTGTAATGGACGGTGGTATAGATTTTAAGCACCCCGATCTAAATGCAAATATGTGGAGCCAAATAGGCCCCGATGGGGAGAATACAAAGCCGTGCAAGCAGAATCATGGAACGCACGTAGGCGGAACCGTTGCTGCGGTTTCAAATAATAGTATTGGTGTTGCAGGTGTTGCTGGTGGATCAGGTATTGGTGATGGCGTGCGATTAATGACCCTCGATATTTTTGAGGGAAGTCATGGACTTAATGATTTAGGATTGTATATCTACTCGGCCGATAATGGTGCTGCCATATCTCAGAATAGTTGGGGATATCAAGAACCGGGAGTTTATAACAAGTCGGCACTTGAAGGCATTGATTACTTTATAAAAAATGGAGGGGGAGATGCGTTGCTTGAGGGAGGAATCGTAATTTTTGCAGCTGGGAACGACAACGATAATGGGAAGTGGTATCCAGCCTACTATTCGGCTACGATGGCAGTGGCCTCATATGATAATAAGGGTAAAAAATCCTCTTTTTCAAACTATGGCAACTGGGTGGACATTACTGCACCTGGAACTAATATTTTAAGTACATATAATGTAGATCAACCTAATGGAGAACTCAGTTATAATTTTATGTCTGGAACGTCAATGGCATGTCCCCATGTTTCGGGTGTAGCAGCTTTGGTTGTATCGCATGCTTATGGACAGATAACCAAAACTAAACTTTGGAATGTTCTAGTTCACGGCGTTGATGATGTGTATTCAATAAACTCATCTTACAAGGGTAAGCTAGGTTCTGGTCGGTTGAATGCGTACAAAGCATTATTGAGTATACCTGATTTTTTTGCAAATATTATTATTGTTAACGAGGACGGAGAACCAATTCAGGATCTTGAAATTAGTATTAACGGGACTAAGTACAGTTCAGACTCACAAGGTAAAATAACTCTTACATTAATGTATGGGGAATATGCTTATAAAATAAATGTCGAAGGATACAAACCAATCGAAGGTGCCTTTTCAATTATTGATTCGGATGTGAATATTGAGATAAAACCTCTTTATGATAGAAATACGGTTGATTTTGCTATTGTTAACGAGAGTAGAGAGCCAATTCGGAATGCTGAGGTAATTGTTAACGATACTAAATTCTATTCAAATTCAGATGGGAAAGTATCACTTGTTTTACCATCTGGTCGTTATACCTACGAAGTGAGTGCTAATGGACACATAACAACGGATAATAACTTCTCGATTTCTTATTCGGACGTGAGTATTGGGTTAGTGCTTCTTTCGGAAAACACTGACTACCCTATTATAGAAGGTGAGCAAAATGTATGCACAGGTTCTAGTGTTATTTACTCTATTCAAACCACCGATAGCGGTTTATTTGAAGTGAAAAACGGACATATTAGTAATACCAATGGTAATTCAATACTTGTTAACTGGGAAGATGAAACTAAGGGTAAAGTTTATTTTCGATTAACGGACCAGGATCGTTTTATTACTACCGTTTTGAAAACGGTAAACATTGATAATACCAATAGGCTTGCATTTTCTGATAAACCTAAAATTATGAAAAAAGGTAGCATACCAATACTTATTTGTACCACACCCGACCTTCAGTATAAATGGTTTATGGATAATAATGAAGTTAGTGACCAAACCCGACAGGATTATGCACCACGCGGACTAACAGGCAATTTCCGTGTTCAAACAATTGATAACAATCAATGCCCCAATACATCCGATGCCGTTTCGGTAACCAGCGTGGCAACTAGCGATATTGAGGTTAGCGTGTTTCCAAATCCAGCAAATAAGGTTTTCAACGTTAGTTTTACAAGCGAAGATACTGGTGACGGGATTATTATTATATCAAACTCATACGGCAAGGTTGTTTTTCAAGAATCTATAACCAAAAACAACCCTCGTTGGGAGAAACGCTACCAGTTAAATGAGTTAACCCAGGGGGTTTATATTGTTAAGGTAATTTTAAATAACTCGATAACCGCTAGTTCAAGGGTAACCGTTTACTAATATTTTAAAAACGAAACACAATGAAAGTTCTAAATATACTATCAGCCCTTACATTAGGGTGTTTTTTAAGTGCGAATATTGCGGTTGGACAAAACTTAGAAGAACAACAAACAGCCGAACCAATAGCAGAGAACGCTTACAATCGCTTAATAGTTAGTGTTAACGCAGGATATAGCCTCAATTCATACGGTAAATCGCCCGTTTCAAGCATTCCAGAATGGTCAAAAAATATGGGTTCAGGTATTGTTCCCAGTCTTAACCTTACCTACTTGTTTACAAAAAACTTAGGTGCAGGACTTGGGTTTAAGTATACCTCATCATCAACTGGTTACACAGTTAAAGGTTTTGGAGTAGAATTAGAAACCCTTTTTATTGACCAGGACGACTCTTTCAAGTCGTATTACCCAATTTACGAGAATGTTAACATTACCGAAACCAATTATTTTAGAGGGTTTGATATTCCTGTATATGCATACTACCAAAACTCGGTTAGCGTATTGAATTACTTCGTAACCGCAGGATTTATGTATTCTTCAATTACCGAAACGTCTTATAGGTTAGATGGTACCTTAACGCGTAAGGGTAGATATCCTGATGTTAACGCGGTTCTTGAGAATTACCCTGAGTATAATTATGGCGATTTGGTATATACCAATAGTGATCTTAGTAAACCTATACCAGGAGTTAAGCAAGCGTTCTCGCTTATGCTAGGTGTAGGAGTAAGTTATGAGGTTGTTCAAAATATTGCCGTAAAGGTTGGTGTAACAGGGGTATATGGTCTAAGCAATATATCGGAACCTTTACCCAATACATTCAATACTTTTCATACGAGCACTATTTCGAACCTAAGCACAACGCTAAACTCAATTGTGTTTGAAGTTGGCGTTTCGTATAGTTTTTTGAGTAAGTAACTAATTTGTTTACTAGAGCTGTATACAAAGGATTAAGCCATTGTATACAGCTCTTTGTTTTATAATATTTTAGCCAGAATAGCATATATAAACATTTTTGTGACTGCGTTTGTGTGTATCGATTTTGCTTTATAAGCCCTGTTTCAATCCTAGTATACAATGTAATTTGCCCAAATCGGGTCGACATATTATTAGTAGTTTTTGCTATCTTTGTAACTCAATGTAAACTATTATGATAAGAGTTGAAAAAATTGTTAAATCCTTTGGTAATCTTACCGTTTTAAAAGGGGTTGATATTGAAATACCTGCCGAAAAGGTTATTGCCATCGTAGGACCTAGCGGTGCTGGCAAAACCACCCTGCTGCAAATTATGGGAACACTGAGTCAGCCAGATTCGGGAAGTGTTTTTATCGATAATATTAACGTATCAAAACTTAACGAGAAGAGTTTGGCGGCTTTTCGCAACCAAAATATAGGATTTGTATTTCAGTTTCATCATCTTTTACCAGAGTTTAACGCAATTGAAAATGTTTGCATTCCAGGGTTTATTGCCCGAAAACCTAAAGATGTAGTTGAGAAAAGGGCGAAAGAGCTGCTTACTTTTCTGGGTCTTGCCGATAGGATGGATCATAAGCCTTCGGAGCTTTCTGGCGGAGAGCAACAACGGGTAGCGGTAGCCAGAGCGCTTATAAATGAGCCTAAAGTGATACTGGCCGATGAGCCTTCGGGAAACCTCGATTCGAAAAACAAGGATGAGCTTCACCAGCTGTTTTTTACCCTACGCGATAAGATGAAGCAAACCTTTGTTGTGGTTACACACGATAAAAGTTTGGCATCCATTGCCGATATTCAGCTTACAATGAACGATGGTCTATTTGTGTAGTGACTAAAATTTGCCCCAACGATTTAAAAGATTTTCTAGACGAGAAGTATTCGTTATATGCTTCGCCTAGGTTTATTGAAACCGACCCTATTCAAATTCCTCGTAGCTTCTCAAAAAAGGAGGATATCGAAATATCAGGTTTTCTAACTGCTACCATTGCCTGGGGGCAACGACCGCAAATTATCAAGTCGGCTAAGAGGTTGATGCAACTTATGGATAATTCTCCCTTCGAGTTTATTACTCAGGCGCATTTAAAAGATATTGCAAGCCTTTCAGCATTTTACTACCGAACTTTTAATGGCATCGACTGCATTGCTTTTTTACAGTCGTTGCAATATATATACAAACACCAACAAGGCCTTGAGAGTATTTTTGCTCAAAGTTTTACCGAAACACAATCTGTGAAGGGAGCAATTAGCGGCTTTCGGGCGGCGTTTACGCAAACCGACTTTCCTCCTCGTTCATTTAAGCACATCTCAAATCCTATGGCTGGTTCTGCTGCTAAACGACTAAATATGTATTTGCGATGGATGGTAAGACCCCCAAAGGAGAATGTTGACTTTGGCCTGTGGAAGTCAATTCCGACCTCGGCACTTATGCTTCCGCTCGATGTGCATTCGGGCAGAGTAGCTAGGAAACTAGGTTTACTTAATCAAAACCAAAGCAATTGGAAGGCGGTTGAAGAGGTTACAGCAAAACTTAGTACCTTCGATGCTTGTGATCCGATAAAATATGATTTTGCGCTGTTTGGACTAGGAGTTTTTGAGAAATTTTAATCAGTATGTCGAATCAGTTCTTCCGATTTAAAGAGTTTACGGTTGTGCAAGAGAAGGCCGCTATGAAAGTTGGCACCGATGGTGTTATGCTTGGCGCCTGGACAAACATTGGCAGTGCCAATAGGATTCTTGATATTGGTACAGGAACAGGCCTAATTGCCCTTATGCTCGCCCAGCGATGTAATGCCCAAATTGATGCAGTTGAGGTTGACGAACCTTCTGCACAGCAGGCAGGAGAGAATGTTGCAAACAGCAAGTGGAGTAGCAGAATTAATATTATTTGCAATTCCTTTCAGTGTTTTGCAAAAGAGGCAAATCAAAAATACGAACTTATCGTTTCCAATCCACCATATTTTGTTAACTCGCTTAAATCGCCCGAAGTTGCAAGAACTGTTGCTCGCCATAATGAGCTCCTACCGCACGATGAACTTATTGAGGGTGTTAATGCTATCCTAACAGATGAGGGTAGGTTTGCTGGTATTTTTCCCTATATAGAGGGGAATGTTTTTGTGGCAAAAGCCTCAAATTATGGCTTGTTTTGTACAAAACGGATAAATGTACTGGGTAAGGTAAATGGTCCCGTAAAACGTTTGCTTTTAGAGTTTGAGCGAAAGCCTAAAGCGTTGGTTGAAGAAACGTTTTGTATAAGGGGAGCCAGCGGTGAATACTCGCCTGAGTATATTAAGCTAACCAAGGATTTTTACTTAGCTTTTTAGATGGTTGGCAATAAGTTTAGCCAAATTATAAAACCAATTTACAGTTCCTTGCTAACCTGGCAAAACAATAAAGCCCTGAAATTCCAGGGCTTTATTGGTCTAAATACTATTTTAGCAGCTAATCTGTAATTCCTATTCAATTTATTATAGTAGTCTTAAATTTTGTTCAATAGCTCTGTAAGCGTTTGTGCAGCATCACCCTGAACTATCGCAACACCTGTTTTACGTTTGTAAATAGGGTTGTCAACTCCAGAATACCCAGGCTGTAAATCGTAATTAAAAACTACGATATTCTTACACTGGTCTACGTTTAAAATGGGCATTCCATAAATAGGAGTTCCCTCTGCATGCCTTGCTGCGGGGTTCAATACATCATTTGCTCCAATAACAATGGTTACATCTACATCCTTAAACTCATTGTTTACCTCATCCATTTCATAAACATCGTCAAAGGCAACGCCAGCTTCAACCAGTAAAACATCCATATGCCCTGGCATACGTCCAGCAACTGGGTGAATTGCATATTTTACGGTAGCACCGTTGGCTTTCATTTTTTTAGCCAAATTGTTTACAAGATGCTGTGCTTGAGCAAGTGCCATACCATATCCGGGAACGATAATTGCCGTTTTGGCATTCTTTATTACCTCCACTGGGTCGATAGCCACTTGTTCCTCTGTTGATTCCTGAACTACCTCAGGTGCAGCAACTTCGGCTCCTGCTTTGCTGCTTTTGGCAGCAGTTTTACCTAGCATAATATCCATCAGGCTGCGGTTCATTGCCTTGCACATAACCTGTGTAAGGAAAAGTCCCGAAGCACCAACAATACCCCCAACGGATACTAGCAACACGTCGCCAATGGCAAAACCAGCAACGGCAGCAGCAACTCCACTAAGGCTGTTGAGCAATGAAATGGTAATGGGCATATCGGCACCTCCCACGCGAATGGAGAACACGATGCCGAATGCAGATGCAATTAGTATGGTTGCTACTAGCATTACTGCAGTTGAGGTAAGACTGAAAAAGCCACCTAAAACAATCAGTATTAGTAATATAATTAGTAACCCCATTGAGGCAACTTGATGGAAAGGGAGAATCACAGGCTTTTGCGAAAGCACTTTGTGTAATTTTCCTGCGGCTACCAAGCTACCAAATAGAGTAATACTACCTATTGCAATGGCAAGCGATGCGGTAGTTCTTCCAAATAAATCGGTACCGTAGTAAAGGTCAATAAAGACGAACGATGCTACAATAGCCGATGCAGCGCCACCTACTCCGTTAAGCAGGGCCACTAGCTGAGGCATTTGAATCATCTTAACCCTTTTTGCCATTATCAAACCGATTATTAAGCCAATAACCACAGCAGGATAAATAAGCCAAACAGGGAGTAACTCGTTCTGAATAAGCGTGATAATAATACCAGTGGCAACTGCCAGTGCGCTAATTTTATTACCCAGTTGAGCAGTTTCTACTTTGCTCATTAAGTGAATTCCAACTAGCACAGCAATGGATAGTATTCCGCATAATGCATAATAAATACCAGCTGACAATGGATTTATCATAGAGGAACTCAATAGTATAAAGTTGTTCATTTCTACAAATTGTTTATTGATTAAAGTAACTTATAAAACTTTCCTGTACTGGTTGTCATTGTGCAGGTTGGTTTCATTCTATCAATTCTTCTTTTTAAGGAAATTATGCGATGGGTGTTTCGTCATTCTGTTTCTTTCCGAACATTTTTAACATTCGGTTAGTTACAGAGAAACCACCCGCCACATTAATCATAGCCAAAATAATAGCTAGGCTTCCAAAAATGTATCCTACAACTGGTTCGTCGCTTTTAAGCGCAATACCTGTGGAAATTAATGCCCCAAGGATTGTAATTCCTGACAAAGCATTCATTCCCGACATCAATGGCGTGTGCAAACGGCTTGGTACATTGTTAATTAGTAGGTAACCAACAATTGTTGCAACTAAAAAAACGCCTATTAAAATATATTGTATTAATTCCATATCACTACTCTATCATTTATAAAAGTTTACTAAAAGGTATCTATTTAGTTTAAGCCCATGGCCTCTAAAGTTCCTTTGTGAACAATTTTGCCATCTTTGGTAACTAGAATTGAAGAAACAATCTCATCGGATTCATCCAATTTTATTTCTCCATCTTTAATTAAGAACTCTAGCAGGTTATAGATGTTTTTAGAGAACATAATGGTTGAACTTGTTGATAGCATACCTGGAATATTTTTAATTCCCTGTATGGTAACATCGTGTTTTACTTCTACTTCGCCTGGGGTTGTAATGTCGCAGTTTCCTCCTTGGTCAATTGAAATGTCTACAATACAGCTACCAGATTGCATTTCTTTCACCATCTCTTCGGTAACCAAAATAGGGGCAACTTTACCTAAAATTAGGGCTGAGCAGAATATGATGTCGGCCTTTAGAATGGTTTCTTTAAGGTTCTCACGTTCTATCTGTAGCCATTTTTCAGGAAGTTTGTTGGCGTGCTTTCCGTCTGCACTTACTGCAATTTCTTCTGGTACACCAGTTTCAACGATGGTTGCTCCTAAAGATTCAGCGTTTTTGTTAGCCTCTGGACGAATATCAGCAGAAAAAACAGAAGCACCTAGGCCTTTAGCAGTTGCAATTGCACGAAGTCCCGCAACACCAGTACCAATTACCAGAACGGTTGCTGGTCTTAATCTACCAACGGCACTAGTAACAAAAGGCATAAACTTGCTTATGTCGTTAACAGCCATTATCATTCCCTTGTATCCAGCGCATGAACTCATTGAAGATAGGGCGTCCATAGACTGTGCCCTGCTGATGCGGGGTATACCGTCTAGTGTGAGGCCAATAACTTCTTTTTCGGCCATGTGTTTTACCATTTGATGGTTTGGAGGAGAGGCTGGGTGAATGAAAGTGATTAAGTACTGACCCTTGTGCATCATATCAATTTCATGCTTGTTTTTCTCCATGTTAAATTGGGGTTCTTTCACCTTCAAAATAACATCCGATTGAGAAAAAATCTCTTCCACGTTTGTTACAATTTCTGCTCCAGCATCCTTGTAATCCTGATCAGCATAGTGTGAGCCAACGCCAGCTCCTTCTTCGAACAGTACTTTTGCTCCGCCATCAACCATTTTTTTAACGGTTTCGGGGATGGCTGATACACGTTTCTCTCCGTGCATTATTTCCCTAGGTATTCCTATTATCATTTCGCGAAATTTTTATGTGTTTAAAGTGTTCAAAAGTAACTATATTATGAATGATATAAAAAGATAAAACTCACCAAATATTTTAAAGAATTATTGCGCTAACTGTTCAACATTAGGAGGCTTAACCACTCCTGTAACTCGTAGGTAAACACTTTGAGGTGTTCCGCTTGAGGTTACTACAACGGATTTACTAAATGCTCCCTGTAAGCGAGTATTGTATTTAACCTTAACCTCGCCTTTAGCTCCTGGTTTAATAGGATCTTTTGTCCAATCGGGGGTTGTGCACCCACACGATGCTCTCACAGTATTAATAATAAGTGGCTCTGTCCCTTTGTTTGAGAAAGTAAATGAGCAAACTCCTTCGCTGCCATAGTCAATTTGACCAAAATCAAATACAATTGATTCAAATTCAATGGTAATAGGTTCAATTAGTATGGTATTGGAGTTATCCTGAGCCCATAGCCCAAGACTTGTAAGGAGGATTACACCAAAGAGGGCTAATTTCTTCATTAATAAACCAGAGTTTACTTTTTCGTACTTTTATGTTTGAGATGGCAAAATTAGTAAAAATATTCCTGTTCGATTATGACAAAAGGCATAATTGTTTTTTTATGATAAATATCATCCTGATAAAAAGCAACTTAGCGTTTTGCCACGGCGTCCAGCATTTCACGGAAGTATGAGTTTTCACATTTTCGGCACACTTCGCGAAAAGCTTCGTTAGCCGCCTGTTTGTAGTTGAAATGCCGACCTTTGAAACCCTCTAACGATTTGAAGTATACTATGTCTCCCGATTTATTTTGCATTTTAATAGAGCCTTCAACCAACACATTTTTATACTGCTCTGTTTCTGGTTGAGGGTTTGCCACTGCAACTATGGTTACTATGTAATCTGCATTCTGCGTATCGTGAGTAATATTAAATTTGGCTTCAGTGATTTTCTTTTTGAAACCCTCCTCGAGAAGCGGGGGTATTTGTTCTTCGCCAAGTACAGTTTCCTTTGTAATAATAGCAAAGCTTGCCGTTGTTACATTAATAATTACTGAGGCGTTGGGTAGATTAAAACGCTTAACAAGCTTTCGGGTAAGAGGGTCGGCATCAGTTTCAGCTAGAAAATCGTCAATATTTAGGGTTACCGAAAATGTTTCAATACTGTTTTTCGACCGTACAATATCAATGCTAAACTCTGCAATGCCATTCGCGTTTGTTTGTTGTTTATTGTTACGTATTGGCTTTTCCGAGTACGCCGCTAAAAGAGGTATGCTGTGAACTGGTCCAGTGGGGTAGCCCGTGGCCATAAATTGTAGCTGCGAGGTGGGAACTTCGCTTCCCATCTGTACTGATATATTTTTGTTGATGGGAACTATTTCAAGCTGGTTAATGGTATAGGCTAGCTCCTTATAAATTTCTGAGCCGAGGTAAATTTGCTCACCATTATACTCAACGGGGAGAGGTTCGCTAAAGTATGGTTTAATAGGGCTAAGCGCTTTTATAAACTGAATTATGGCTAACCTTACATCGCCTTGGGAACGAGATTTTAGTGCGCTAGTAAAGAGTAAAATCGATTGGGTTATGGCATCAGATCTTCGTTTCTCTTTTAGCTCTTGGTGTCGGGCTTTGGAGAGTTTATAAAAATACCAGTAATTCTCAGCATCTTCCCAAGAATCGACCATTTCATAGCCCTCTAATTCTTGCTGTGCTTGAGTCTTAATTGTTGAGGTAAAATCTTCACTAAAGTTTAAATTCGATTCGAATGCGTGAATTACCGAGTTACTTGAAATGTTGACAGAAATTTCGCCAGCCATATCGGCCAGTGCATTTTGTCTGGCATTTTGCATATACTGATTGGCATCGAGGGTTTTACGGGTTGCTCCAATACCGTAGTAGTAGGTTTGCGATGAGGGTTTGCTTTTTACCCATTCGGGTTTGGGTAGAAATTGTTTTTGCTGAACGTCTTTCGTACTCCCACAACCAAGCAAACCTAAAAGGAGGATAGAAGCTATAATAAATCGGGTTCTCATAGTCAGTTAGTTTTCTGGGTTGTATGCACTAACCTGTCGGGCTAGCTGTGCAGAAAAATCTGTTAATGCCTCCGTTTTCAATTGGTGGGCACTCTTTATTTCTTTTTCAGCATTAAGTAGCCGTTGCAAATGCCTAACATCATTGGGGTTATCGTCAACTCGATCTTTCGGCAGTTTTTTATTTAGTTGCTCCCAATGGCCAGGCACCAAGTTTTTACTGTCGCCTTTATATTGTGCATAGTTTAGAGCATCAGATTTATGGATGGTTATTACATTGGATAGGAGCACCTCCGCAGTTTCGGTTGAGGTTAGTTGGTACTGAATGGACACTCCGCTTGAGTTTATTTTTGAAACCTCTGTATAGTTCACCTTATCGTACTCTATAACCTTTCGTTCCTCACCGGTTTGCTTATCTTTATAGGTAACCGTTTTTTTTATGTATCCTCGTTTTTCGTTGGTTTGCATTCTGCCTTCCAATACCTCGAAACGTATCACGGTTGCAGTTAGTATGGCTTTAGCTACCAGCATTTGTCCTACCTTAATGTCCGATCCCATTGATATTCCTAGCCGTTGTTGATCGATATATTCAGCGGTATTTTTAATGTCAACAAGTTTAACAAAAGGGCTAGTAATACTTCCAACTGCCGAGCTTAGTGAGCCTTCAACTAGCAACGAGGCCTCTGTATTGGGTACTTTTGTAATCACTTTCCCTATGGCTATAGTTAGCTGCGCTTTAAGAAGTGCTTCATCTCTTAGATCTTTAGCGTCTTTATACAGCCCAAAGTCAGTTACTATGGTATTGAACGAACTGTATGCTTTTCGGTATATTTTTGACTCTAAAAACTTTTTACCCTGACGGTATAGTGGCTCACTTTTCGATATTTTCATCAAATCGTCAACGCCATCAAAATTTGGGTCAATCTCCTTAATTTCAGCAAATTTGAGTTCAGATTCTTTGAATTTTTCTTCGTCAAGCAGCAGGCGGGCATCATAAAAAATTGTTTCTAAATATCTAGGCTTTGCTTCTTGGTAGTATTGCTGGGTTGTTTCGGATAAAATAAGCGAAATGCCTGTAGTTTTTATTTTATCATAATAGTTTTTAGCATCAATATAGGCATACACTGTTTCTCGATCGTTGCTATTGAAGTATGATTTTTGAACCCTAAGTGATTTTTCATCGAGGAGTCGTTGACCATTCTTTTTGAGCCCAATTACGGCATCAACGTTACTTGATTTGGCTACTACTGACTGGTAGTAAAAATCGGCCGCCATTTCATACATTCCGGCCTGTTCAAATTTTAATCCGCGTTTTGCTAAACGTTTTGAAGCGCATCCCGAGAAAATAAGAGCAAATGCAACGAGGATGATAAGGGAAAATCTATTCATAATTATTTTAACTTTTTAAAGTAGATGGCGCAATTTATGAATTATTCAACTATTTTCTAGTGATAAAATGCATCTATTCTTAATCTCGCTAACCAACCTAGTATTAACACGATTAGTTTCATAGGTGGTCTGCGTGTGCTTTTTAAAAATTTTATTGTTGTTGTCCCTCATTACTTTGGGGTTTTCGAATAGTCGGAAGTTTATTGATGTATTGAAAGTTGTTCGAGGCTCCGTGTTATTAAGCACCTTTTTTATTGGAGTGCGTGGGGGGCTTAAATTGAAGAGTTAGCATAATTTTATATAAAATATTTCTCGCTCGTAACGAGCAGAATTAGAGTGTTTTTCTAAATAGTAATTGCCTTAGTGTGAATAACTAAACAATAAAATATCTAAATTGCAGTTTCGTTGTTTAATATTATGCCCCCTAAATTTAAACCCTGATTTTGTAGCAATGCACTTAGCAAAAGCCTGTGTTGTAATTTTACTTGCCTTAGTAACCTTTCCCAGTTTTTCGCAAAATGCCACCATAAAAGATCAAGCTATTCGTGTTTTTCTTGATTGCTCAGGTTGCGATTCGGAGCATATCCGGAAGGAGTTAGCCATTGTTAACTACGTGCGCGATCGAAAAGATGGTCAGGTGCATATTCTTTCTACTAGAGAATTTACTGGTTCGGGTGGAATGAAAGAGACATTCTTTTTTATTGGGCAAAATGAATTTAAAACCCAGTGCGATACGCTTTCATTTTCAACCACTGCTGACATTACTGAGGATGAGCGCCGAACCAAGCAGGTAAACGTTATAACTATAGGGTTGGTTAGGTACATTGCCAAAACGCCGTTTTCTAGTAAGCTTCAAATATAATCCTTGTAATGTCTAGTCCTAACTCACACCAGAGCCACTGTTTACAGCTTCGTTGGGTTGAACAAAGCGAAGACTGTCGTCGGAGTTTTTTGCCATTAGTATCATCCCCTGCGACTCGATGCCACGAATTTTTCGGGGTTCTAAGTTAACCAGTACACAAACCTGACGGCCAACAACCTCTTCGGGTTTAAAGTATTCAGCTATTCCCGATACAATTGTTCGCTTATCAATTCCAGTATCAATTTCGAGTTTTAGCAGTTTCTGGGTTTTGGGTACTACCTCGGCTGCCAGTACAGTTGAAATGCGAATATCCATTCGCATAAAATCATCATAAGTAATTTTGTCTTTCTGTGGTTCAACTGGTTTTGCGTTCATCTTGTTATCGTTTTTTGTTGATTGTAATTTAGCGAGCTGTTTTTCAACAACCTCATCTTCAATTTTTTCAAATAATAGTTTGGCTTCGCCAAGCTGGTGGCCTACAGGTAACAGGTTTGACTCTCCACCCTTTGCCCAACCCCAATTAGTGGCGTTTAGCATATTGCTCAATTTTTCGGAAGCAAAGGGGAGGAAGGGTTCTGCTAGGATAGTGATATTTGCACAAATTTGCAGTGCAATATTCAGAATTGTGCCCACTCGCACAGGGTCGGTTTTATATATTTTCCATGGCTCTTGGTCGGCAAGGTATTTATTTCCAAGGCGAGCTAAGTTCATCATTTCACGTAAAGCGTCGCGGAAACGGAAAATTTCGAGATTTTTTTCAATGGCAGTTTTTAACTTTGGTATCTCGGCAATAGTATTTTTATCGTAATCGGTAAGCAATCCTATTTCTGGTACTTTTCCTTCGAAATATTTATCTGTTAATACAAGCGCACGGTTTACAAAATTACCTAAAATAGCAACTAGCTCATTGTTATTTCGGGACTGAAAATCTTTCCAAGTAAAGTCGTTATCCTTAGTTTCGGGCATATTTGCTGTAAGTGTATAGCGCAAAACGTCCTGCTTACCCGGAAAATCTTCAAGGTACTCATGTAGCCATACGGCCCAGTTTCGAGAGGTTGAAATTTTATCGCCTTCAAGATTTAAAAATTCGTTGGCGGGAACATTATCGGGTAAAATATAGCTACCCTCGGCCTTAAGCATTGCAGGAAAAACAATACAATGAAAAACGATATTGTCCTTACCTATAAAATGAATCATACGGGTTTCGGGATCTTTCCAGTACTTTTCCCAGTCGGGAGTAAGCTCTTTAGTTGCCGAAATGTAGCCAAGGGGTGCATCGAACCACACATATAGAACCTTCCCATCTGCTCCTTCAACGGGTACAGGTACACCCCAGCTAAGGTCACGACTAACGGCCCTAGGTTGTAGCCCTTGATCTAGCCAACTCTTGCATTGTCCGTAAACATTCACTTTCCACTCTTTATGCTCTTCCAGTATCCATTTCTCTAGGAAACTCTGATATTTTTCTAAAGGTAAAAACCAGTGCTTAGTTGGCTTTCTGATTGGTTTTGCCCCACTAAGTGTAGATTTGGGGTTAATTAGATCGGTAGCATTAAGGCTTGTTCCGCATTTTTCACATTGGTCGCCATAGGCGTTCTCGTTAGTGCAATGTGGGCACGTTCCTGTAATGTATCTGTCGGCTAAAAATTGGTTTACTTCGGGGTCGTAGTATTGCTCGGTTGTTTTTTCAATAAATGCACCTTTATCATATAGGTTACGGAAAAATTCGGCTGAGTTTTCGTGGTGGGTTTTTGAGGAGGTGCGAGAGTATATATCGAAAGTTATTCCAAAGTCAGCAAACGATTTTTTAATAATAGTATGGTACTTGTCTACTATATCCTGGGGTGAAACACCTTCTTGGCGGGCTTTAATGGTAATTGGAACGCCATGTTCATCCGAACCACAAACCCATAATACGTCTTCGCCTTTTAGGCGTAAGTAGCGAGTGTATATGTCCGATGGGACGTAAACTCCTGCTAGATGTCCGATGTGTATGGGGCCATTTGCGTAGGGCAAGGCCGATGTAATTAGGTAACGTTTGTAGGCGTTCATAACAGATTTGTTTGGTTTGGTCAAAAAAACATAGCTAAATAGTATGCTTTTTGTAAATGTAGCTAAATTAGTAACAGCATTACCTTTGGTAATAGGCTGCAAATGTAGCAATTTTTAAAAAAAAGACAATGGAACTTATTTCGCCCCCCATATTAAAAATAGGAGACACTGTTGCTATTGTAGCTCCAGCACGTAAAGTGAAGTATAATGAGATTGAGCCCGCGATACGAATGCTCGAGAGTTGGGGTTTAAAGGTAGTATTCGGTGAAAATCTGTTCGGTGAGTATAATCAGTTTTCGGGAACCGATTCTGAGAGAGCTTCAGATTTTCAATCAATGATAGAGGACCCTACAGTTAAGGCTATTGTTTGTGCTCGTGGTGGATATGGTACCATTCGTTTACTCGATTTTCTGAATTTAAGAAGCATGCAACGAAATCCTAAATGGATTGTGGGATATAGTGATATTACTGTTTTGCATAGCTACTTAAACTCATGGTACAAGGTAGAAACCATACATGGGATAATGCCCATTAATTTTCCGATGGATGAAAAGCCTAATGATTCAACCGAAAGTTTACGGATGGCACTTTTTGGTCATAACCCTGTTTATAATTTCCCTGCGCATAAATTTAATCGAAATGGTGTTGCCACGGGTAAACTGTGCGGAGGAAATCTCTCCATTTTATATAGCGTTGCATGTACTGATGCCGATATAAACACGGACAATCAAATTCTGTTAATAGAAGATTTGGACGAGTACCTTTATCACATTGATAGGATGATGATGAATCTAAAACGTAGCGGAAAGCTTAAAAATTTGGCAGCGTTGGTTGTTGGCGGTATGACCCAGATGCATGATAACACCGTACCCTTCGGGCTAAACGCTTTGGAAATTATAAGAGATGCGGTGGCTGAATATGGCTACCCGGTTTGTTATCGTTGTCCGGTTGGGCACCAAGAAGACAATGTTGCTCTTATTATGGGGCGAACCATAAGCCTAAGTGTTACTGAGGAGGGAAGTAACCTCACGTTTTTACCTAGAACTTAGGCAGCACTATATTTCCCAGTCAAAACCATCCTTCTTATCTTTAACCGTAACGCCAATTTTTGCCATATCATCTCGAATTTTATCGGATGTGGCAAAATCTTTACTCGCTTTAGCCTGCAATCGCATATTGAGGAGCATTTCAATAAGATCTCCAGTTAAATTGGTGTGTTTTGAGTCTGTAAACTGTTCGTCGGCTAAGCCTAAAACGTCAAAAACAAGGGTATTAAAAGTTGATTTAAGTGTTTCTAAATCTGCTTGGGTAATAGTTTCTTTCCCTTCGGATAAAGAGTTTATAGTCCTAACCCAATCGAAAAGTGTTGCTAGGGCAATCGGGCTGTTTAGGTCATCGCAAAGGGCGCTGTATGCCTTGTCCGACAAATCGTTTACAGTAACCGTTGAGCTGGCAGCTGGTTTAATTTTTGACAGTAAGCGCGTAGCAGCAAGTAATCGGCTTAACCCTTTTTCGGCAGCCTGAAGAGCTTCGTTTGAGAAATCGAGAGTAGAACGATAATGAGCCTGAAGAATAAAAAGCCTTATGGTCATAGGACTATAAGCTTGTTCAAGCATTTTATGTTTTCCAGTAAAAAGCTCCTCTAGGGTAATAAAATTACCTAGCGATTTGCCCATTTTCTGTCCGTTGATGGTAATCATATTATTATGCATCCAGTAACGAACAGCTTCCTTACCATTGGCCGCAACGCTTTGGGCTATTTCGCACTCATGATGAGGAAAGAGTAAATCCATTCCGCCTCCATGAATATCAAATGGTTCGCCAAGATACTTTGTACTCATTGCAGAGCACTCTACGTGCCAACCTGGAAATCCGTCGCTCCACGGTGAGGGCCAGCGCATAATATGCTCAGGATTAGCTTTTTTCCATAAAGCAAAATCAATGCTATTTCGTTTTTCATCCTGTCCATCAAGCTCGCGCGCGCTCGAAATCATATCTTCAATAATACGCCCCGAGAGTTTTCCGTAGTTATGTTTTTTATGATACATTTCAACATCAAAATAAATTGAGCCGTTGCTTTCATAGGCAAATCCATTGTCAATAATTTTTTTTATTAGCTCAATTTGTTCAATTATATGGCCGCTAGCTCTGGGTTCAATGCTTGGTGGGAGGGTGTTAATCATTTTCATAGCCTCATGGTACCGAATGGTATAATGCTGAACAATCTCCATTGGTTCAAGTTGGTCTAGCCTAGCTTTTTTTGCAATTTTATCTTCGCCCTCATCAGCATCGTTCTCTAGATGCCCCACATCGGTTATGTTTCGAACGTACCGCACTTTATAGTCTAAATGCTTTAGCAACCTAAAAAGCAAATCGAAAGTTATAGCAGGGCGAGCATGTCCCAAATGCGGGTCGCCGTATACTGTAGGGCCACAAACGTAAAGCCCAACATTTGTTTTGTTTATAGGTTTAAAAACTTCCTTTTTTCGGGTTAATGTGTTATAAATGATAAGGTCCATACTATAAGTTATTGTTTTTTCGTATATTTAAAATTGAAACGTTTGTGTTCTTTTTTTAAAATACAAAGATAGTAATTATTGATTAAATTGGTTTTTATTTAACCTTTGCAGAAATTCCTATCGCATATACTCAAAGGTAGCTACAGAGCCTAAATAAAAGAACAGTAAATCATAAGCAATTTATATTAGGTAACAATTTTGAGATAAATGCGTTTAAAGCTTGTATATACATAATTACTACTTTTTTCATTGAATTTTTAACTTTTTAGATTATGAAAGAGAACAAACTTTTTATTATAGTTAAGCCTTTGGTTTTATTAACAGTGATGCTGCTTAGCATTACCGTAAACGCTCAGAAAGAAAAAATGCAAACAGCATTTATTTATCAACTCACAAGGCTAGTAGAGTGGTGCCCCGAGGGGAAAGAGGGCAATTTTATTGTTGCCATTGTAGGTGATGAGCCCGAACTTTTAAGCCAACTGCTTGCACTTCAGGTACGACGTGTTGGAAGCCAGCAAATTGAAGTTAAGTCGTATCCAAATGTTAATGCGGTGGGTAAAGCAAATATCCTGTTTGTTCCTAAAAGCCAGCTCGGTGTGGTTGATCAAATTGCGAAAAAGGCGGGTGGAGCTTGTACTTTAATTGTTAGCGATGAAGAGGCAGCGGCTAGGAATGGGGCTGGAGCCGGAGTTAGCTTGGTTTTTAACGTGCGTGAAGGTAAACTTGAGTTCTACATAAATAGAAGTTATATGAGCGATAGATCGTTTAATGTTAACCGCCAGCTATACGATTTAGCCACAAGAGTTTATTAAAATCATACATCATGGAAGTAAAATTTTCTTTAACAAAAAAATTATTCATAGGTTTTGGCCTAATCATAGGCCTTTTCATAATATCGTCAGTGGTAACATACGTTATTCTTACCCGTAATGATGATATAAATCGAAAGCTCTCTGAACAGAATACACCTTCGGTTAACCAGCTAACCGAAATTCAAAACTTGGTTTCCGAGTCGAAATTGCTTATAAAGAACTGGGTTTATATAGACAAACTGCCCGATACTCCCGATAAAAGAAGACTTGAAGAACTTCATAAATCCCTTTATCCTAATGCGGTAAATGCGATTAAACCTTTAACTGAAAACTGGAGTAATTCTGATCGAAACCTTTTTAAGGAGATCGATAGTCGAATTACTGAAGACCTTTTTGCCGACCATAAGAATATTATGAGTCAGCTTAGTACGTTCGATAGCTATAACGATTTTCTAATTCTTATGGATGTTGAAGGAATGGTTGAGGCCACGGGCTCAGTAATGACTACAACGGACCAAATACTCGAAGAGATTGAAACGCTAACGACTAATCAGCGAAGTGAGGCAATTGATGCTTATCGTCAGATTGAATCATCAACCTCATTTTTTAGAATTTTTGTTGTAATTGGAGGTCTCTTGGTTGTTTTATTTGGGGTGGGCGTATCGCTTTATATCACAACAACCATTAAGCGTTCTGTGGGTATCGCTTCTGATGCCATATCGAAGTTAGCTGATGGTGATTTAAAGGCTGATTACGACATTTCGGGTAGCGATGAGATTGCGAAGTTGCTATACGATTTGCGCCAAATGATTGGTCGTTTGCGAGGAATTGTTAACTCTATAATTGAGGGTGCCGAAGAAATAACGACTACTAGCATGAACCTAAATAGCATTGCCCAGGGTATTTCGGGTGGCGCTTCAACTCAAGCCAGCAGCGCCGAAGAGGTGTCGTCATCAATGGAGGAGATGGTAGCCAATATTCAGCAGAACACCGAGAATTCGAACAATACGAATAAAATCTCGAATAAGCTAGCTGTTGATATTGAGAAAATTGGGGGTGAATCTGAGAAGAGTATGGACTCGATAAAGAAAATTTCGGAGCGCATTAATATTGTTAACGATATTGCGTTTCAAACTAACATACTTGCGCTAAACGCTGCTGTTGAGGCCGCTAGAGCAGGTGAGCATGGAAGGGGTTTTGCTGTTGTAGCAGCCGAAGTGCGAAAGCTGGCCGAGCGGAGCAAGGTTGCCGCCGACGAGATTCTTGTACTTTCTACAGAAAGCGTTTTTAACACCGAATCGTCGGTTGAGCTAATTCGCGAAATTATACCAGAAATTAAACGAACTTCTGTCCTCATACAGGAGATTACAGCCGGAAGTGTAGAGCAGAGTAATGGTGCAGAACAGATAAATAATGCCATACAGCAGCTGAATAATGTTACGCAAGAAAATGCGGCTAATGCCGACGTGCTAGTAACTAGCTCTGAGAGAATGAAGGATGAAGCAGAAAAGCTTAAGGAGCGAATTAGCTTCTTTAAAACTGAAATTAAAAAGGTTTCTTCATCGGTAAAACACATTAAAGAATCGGTTGTGCCTAAACCAAAATCGAAGAAGACTAGTTTTGAAATGCGAAAAACTGAAAATAAGCCCAACCCAGCACCTTTGAGTACCACAAACTTTAAAAAAGGCGGTGCCATTCTTAATATGGGCGGCGGAAATAACCCTAAGGACGACGATGGGTACGAGAAGTTCTAACTTTTAGTTTATAGGATACAGCATTGTTTTGGGTAATAATTAGCGGTTTTAATGCTGCTCTCGAATTTGGTAACTACTATAATTATTAAGGTTTGTTTTGCGGGATTGCCTTCAATGCGAGCAGTTTCTATAGATATGACGATTGCCTAGTGAATGTAGGGGATTGATTGGCTTTGATGGCATTTTTAGGTATCACGAATGAAGCGCAAGCGTTCTTACCCTAAGTTTACTAGTTTTATGTAAACCATTTAAAAAAAGAAAGCCTCTAATTAGGTTAAAAAGAGGCTTTCTGGTTGGTTTCAGGGTTAATTACGGATTATACGAAATAAACTTAAATGGGTAGCCGAGCATATCGGACATCTCTTCACCAGACTCTTGAATCTCTTCATCGCCGTCCTCGTAGTACCAGTTTACCTCAACTTCGTTACCTTTCGACTTAAATTTCATAAATTCTAACAGAACGTCGAGCAAAAATTTCGACGAAGCCGAGTTAAAGTAAGTCATTTTAAAATTAAGGGTAAGTAACTTTTTATTGAAATCGGTATTCTGACTAAGAAGATTCTCGCTGTACCCTTCGAGCCATTTTAGGATAGGTCTGAAAAAACCAATTACGTTTTCGGGTCGTGAGAAACCAGATATTTCAAAAAAATTATTTCCTGGGTCGAAGTTTACTTTAGGCGTAAATTCTGTAGGTTCTATTTGTAGAGCATTCATTAAATTAATCTTTTCTTTAACAAGAGATAATTACGTTAATGGTGAAGTATGAATACTGATTGTTAATTGTTTCAAATTTGTAGCTAATTTTATTTTCAGAAACCTTAGCAATGTTGATTATGCCCAAGCCTGCACCCCCTTTGGGTGAGACATCACCACTTAGAATGGTAAGTTTATACAGCTCTTTTAAACCCTCCTTATTCAGCGAGTTTACACGGTCAAGTTTCTCTTTGAGAGGCTCAACTTTAGTATTTAATAAGCTGTTTGAGATGAAAAGAGAGAATTCTTTTTCGTTTAAAAGTAGGGAAAACTTTGGTTGGTATTCGTTACTGCTACTTATTATATCTTGATGTTTGTATATGTTTTCGAGACTTTCTACCATAGCCGAGTATACCTTCTTTTTAATGGTAATGGTCATTCCCTGCTTATCAACGTATGCTGTCATACGATTTAGCAAAAAACCAATCTCTTCGTAGCTCAATGGGCCAAAGTGCGCTAAAATGTTTTCTTGTTGTACCACTTGTAGGGAACTTTCGGTTAATTATCGACTTTCAAAAAATCTTGAAATCATTTACTTCGCATCAAAAAATTGTTATAACATATAGATGTATTACAAATGTATTACTTTTTTATTAAAATAAAAGGGCGAGGCCCTTTTTGACGATTTTATCTTTAAAATATTTTTAATAGTAGGTGTATTTTGCGTAAAATTCTGATTTTAAAGTAAAAAGGGCGTGACAACCTGCCACGCCCTTTCGAATAATTTAATTGAAACGATTATTTAACAATTGTCATTTCATCTATTAAGTGTTTTGCTCCTGCATATTTATCAATAATAAATAGGGTGTACCTTATGTCAACGTTAATACAACGCTGTAATTCGGTTTCAAAAACTATATCGCCACTCATAGCCTCCCAGTTTCCGTCGAAGGCTGTGCCAATTAGTTCACCTTTACCGTTAATAACAGGGCTACCTGAGTTGCCACCGGTGATGTCGTTATTTGAAATAAAGTTTAGAGGCATTTCGCCGTTCTTTGTGGCATACTGACCGTAATCTTTATTTTGGTGTAGTTCCTTAAGTTTGTTGGGCACAACAAATTCCCAGTTATCAGGGTCTTCTTTTTCCATTACCCCTTCTAGGGTGGTGTAGTAGTTGTAGTGTACTCCATCGCGTGGGTAGTAATCAAGCACCTTACCGTAGGTTAGCCTCATGGTAAAGTTTGCATCGGGGTACATAGGTTGCCCCTCATTCATTTCCATTATTCCGCCAACGTAAAGCCTATGGCCTTTTGCAAAGTTTTTATTGAATTCTGTTAGTTCGCCCCATATTGCGCTGGCTTTTTCAACAATAGACGTTGATGCTATGAAAGCAGGATCATTCTCAATCCCTTCAGCTGTTGGGTTATCAAGAAATTTCCAAAGTTTAGAAGAATCAGCAAACATTGAATTATCGAACATATTGTCGATAAACTTATTGAAATCACCATTGAATTCGTTATTAACTATTGTGAAAACGGTGGGGTGAAACTCCTCTTTTACCTTATCGGCATAAAGTTTAAACATTGCCTTGGCAACTTTGCGATCGGTTGGTGCGTTGTAATCCTTATAGAAGCCTCTGGCTGATTGTTTTAGTTTTTTTGCCTGGCTTTCTATCTCTTCGGTTTTGCCTTCTTTTAGTAACTTTGATAGACCGTTGGCGCGTGAAGCAAGCGAAATAATTTCGGTTCCTCTAAGCATTGTTTCGCTAAGGTATGTGCTTGCATACATATAGTCGTTACGACCTTCTATTGAAGATTTTATTAGGTCGAGCGCTTCGCCGTAAGTTTTTGTACGTTTGCTGCTTTCGTTTACCCATTTGGTAAATTTTTCCTGCTCAACACGTTTTTCATCCTCAATTTTTAGCCTTTTCAGCGATTGATTTTGACCAATTGAGAACTTCCAATAGTTACTACTACCTGAGTATTTTGATGCGTACTTAATGCGAACCTCATCGCTGGCAAGCATATCTTCAAGTATTATTTCCTGACGAATGCCCCTAATGAATGAGCGCTGTGCATTGGTTATTTTCTCGGTCTCACCAACCTCCCACGAGGTCATATAGCGAGTTGTACCGCCAGGGTAGCCCATTATCATAGAAAAGTCACCTTTTTCAACACCTTTAAGCGAAACGGGTAGGTGGTGCTTAGGTTTGTATGGTGCGTTTTCGGCAGAGTAGTCGGCAGGGTTATTGTCCTTGTCGGCGTAAACTCTAAATATGGAGAAGTCACCAGTGTGGCGAGGCCACATCCAGTTATCAGTGTCGGCGCCAAATTTACCAATTGATGAGGGGGGCGCACCAACCATACGAACATCGTTAAACACTTCGTAAACAAGTAGATAGTACTTATTGCCGCCGTAAAAATTTCTAACAGATGCACGGTAGTGATTACCTTCGATTGCTTTGTCTTCAATTCCCTTAGCAATTTTCTCAATTTCTTTGGATCTTTCCTCTTCAGTCATCTTACTTTTAACCTTTTTGGTTACTTGATCGGTAACGTCTTCAATGCGAACTAAAAAGGTAACGGATAGCCCTGGTGTGGGTATTTCCTCGTCTAAATTCATTGCCCAGAAACCATCTTTTAGGTAGTCGTGTTCTGTGCTACTGTGCTTTTGTATTGCGCCATATCCACAGTGGTGGTTGGTTAGTAGCAGGCCTTTATCCGAAATAATTTCGCCTGTGCAGCCCCCTCCAAAAATAACGATAGCATCTTTCATACTATTGTTGTTAATACTGTAAATATCGTTGGCACTAAGTTCAAGCCCCATGGATTGCATGGTTGCGATATTGTACTTTTGCAGGAGCGGCAATAGCCACATCCCCTCATCGGCTTTTGCCATTGAGGCTGCGATTAGGAGAAATCCCAGAAGAAAAATTTTGATTCGTTTCATTGGATTTAATTTGATTGGGTTAGTATTCAAGATAGATTTGTTAATTACATAGGTTCGATGGTATTTTTATCAAACGGATTAAAGATACAATATTAAGAATTTCTTTTAAATATTCTAAAGCGGATGCTCGGCGGGTTTTGTTAGCCTAAAAGTTAGCCGATGGTATGGGCTTACCCCATACTTCATTATAGCTTGCCGATGCTCACGTGTTGGATACCCCTTATTTTTTTCCCAAAGATACATAGGATATTCCTGCGAAAGGATTGCCATTAGCTCGTCGCGGTAAGTTTTGGCTAGCACCGAGGCCGCAGCAATGCTAAGGTATTTAGAGTCTCCTTTCACTATGCAGTGGTGAGGGATGTCTCGATAGGGTTTAAATCGATTTCCATCAATTATTAGGAAGTTAGGTTCTGTTATCAGCTTTTCAACGGCTTTATGCATAGCTAGTATTGAAGCATTAAGAATGTTTATTTGGTCAATCTCTTGAGGCGAGACAATGCCTATGGCATAGGCAATTGCGTTTTCTTCAATGTCTGCACGAAGAGTTAGCCGTTGTTTTAGGGTTAGCTGTTTAGAGTCGTTTAGAATAGGGTTTTGATAGTTTTTTGGTAAAATAGCAGCAGCGGCAACCACCGGACCTGCAAGGCATCCGCGCCCAGCCTCATCGCACCCAGCTTCAAAAATTTTGTTACTATAGTTCGATTTAAGCATTTGATTAGCTGAGGGTTTTAATTATTTTATGCATCGCTTGATATAAGATTTCAGCAGTTTTATCCCACGAAAAATAATCTTTCCGCTCTGCGGATTTCGCTGAGAGGGTTTGTTGTAGCTCCTTGCTGGTTGCTACCTGTTGCATTGCATTGGCAATAGATGGAATGTTAAATGGATCAACTAAAAATGCTGCATCAGCAACTACTTCGGGTATCGATGTTTTGTTCGATGCAATAATTGGAATGTGGCAGCGCATTGCTTCAACCAAAGGAATACCAAAGCCCTCAAAGTAGGGTATATAGGTTAGGGCACACGCACTGCCAAGCACTTCTCGAAGCTTTTTAACCTGAAGCCTGCCGGTAAACACAACCCTGCTCTGATCTTCTAATCGAGTTAAAGCGTTCTTTATTCCTTTGTTTAAAAACATAGGCTCGCCAACGATAACCATGTAAAAATCGAGGCCGCTTTCCTTTAAAAACAAGTTAAATGCATCTATTAACCGAGGTACATTTTTTCGTGGGTTTAGCGCACCAACAAAAACAAAGTAGGGCTTTCCGTTAGTTATTTCATTCCTGCAGTTTTGCATTTCGCTAGGGGTAACTGGTGTATAAGTTAGGTTGGCCCCGTTGTACGCAACAGTTATTTTGCTGGGAGGTATGTTGAAACTTTTACAAATATCGTTTTTTGAGTATTCACTAACGGTTACAATCTCCGTAGCTTTTTTTGCAAACCGAGGAAAGAAGTATTTGTAGTAGTATCTGGTTAGCAGAGGGATACCCTTGGGGTAATGGTGAAAATTTATATCGTGAATAACGCTAAGTGAAGGTATCTTAATTCTTAGAGGAATATAACCATCGGGCGATACGAAGAGGTCAATGTTGCTTCTTTTTAAAAATCGTTGTACCGATATTTCAAACCAAATGTACCATAAAAAGGGGTGGCGCGCCTGAGGGCTAAGAACGATTGGGGTTATATTCTGCGAAAAGATGAAATGAGGGTCGGGTTTGCGGTCGAACAAGAAGTAGAATTGATGCTCAGGATGATTATTCGTAATCCTTCGCATGGTTTCGTAAGTAAACCAGCCTATCCCCTCAAGTTTATCTTTAATCAGAAATCGAGTGTTTACTGCAATCCTCATTGTATTTCTTTTTTTATGAAGGCAAAATAGCATAAATTTATGCAAACCATTCACTAGTTTTGCAAATATTACCATTTTACACCCAAGGATAATTAAAAGCAAACAAAAATATTGAAACGCAAATTTGCAACAAATCTTATTCTACTTCTTCTTTTAAACCTAGCAATTAAGCCTTTTTGGGTTTTTGGAATAGATAGAACTGTTCAGAATATAGTTGGGGCTAGTGAGTATGGTCTCTTCTTTGCTCTGTTTAACTTCTCGTTGCTGCTCAATATTTTTCTCGATTTTGGCCTCACAAACTTTAACAACCGATCAATAAGCCAGCACCCCCAACTACTGCCTCGCTACCTATCAAATTTAGTGGGTATAAAACTTTTAATGGCAATAGCCTACTTCGTTATTAGTATAACGGCTGCCTATTTTTTAGGATATTCGCAACGACAGTTGGGTATGCTTATGGTTTTAGTTGTAAACCAGTTTTTGGCAAGTTTTATATTGTACCTAAGGAGTAATATTAGCGGTTTACAACTATTTAAAACCGATAGCATCCTTTCGGTTACCGATAGGGTTTTTATGATATTATTGTGTAGCGTAATGCTTTGGGGGCCCTTGCGCAGTGAGTTTAAAATTGAATGGTTTATTTACGCTCAAACTATTGCTTACTTGGTAACAACAGCCATTTCCTTAGTTATTGTGGTAAAAAAAGTAAATGTTTTTGTTCCTAGGATTAATCGGATATTTCTTGTCTCAATACTAAAAAAAAGTTACCCATATGCTTTACTGGTATTGCTTATGTCGTTTCATTTTAGGGTTGACTCGGTTATGATTGAGCGTTTGCTGCCCAACGGTAATTTTCATGCTGGTATTTATGCTCAAGCTTTCAGACTGCTTGATGTTAGCACCATGGTACCTTTCCTGTTTGCCTCGTTATTGCTCCCCATTTTCTCACGTATGCTTAAGCAGGGTGAACAAATCATCTCACTACTAGGCTTCTCGGTCCGGCTTTTGTTTGCTGCTTCAATTGTTTTTTCGTTGGTTTGCATTGTTTATCGCGATTCAATAATGGAGCTGCTTTACGTTAATCACACTGCCGAATCATCTGCTATTTTTGCCACGCTTATGGTGTGCTTTGTGTTTGTTTCTATCTCGTACATTTTTGGTACGCTGCTAACGGCAAACGGGAGTCTTTATATTCTTAATATTATTGCCCTAGTAGGGGTTGTTGTAAATGTTGTGCTTAACGTAGTGCTTATACCTAGGCATTTTGCCCTTGGTGCGGCAGTCGCAAGCCTCATTACACAGGCTCTAGTTTCGCTTTTACAACTAGGCGTTGCCATAAAAGTTTTTAAACTTAGAGTTAAGAAAGCCGAGGTGATAAAGTTCTTGTCACTTTTTGGCGTAACGTATTTGGCCTATTTTACCGTTAACCAATTTAGTGTGCACTGGGTAATTGGAGTAGTAATGGTCCTGATTGTTAGCACAATTACAGCATTTGCAGTAAAACTAGTTAGCGTAAAGAATTTGTTTGCCATACTTTTAGAAGGTAGGGGTTCGTAATTTATTTTGGTGTAATCGGTATTGTTTATTCGCATTTTTTTGTTTAGTTTTGATAATTTAAAACCAAAATGTTATATTAAAATCAAAGCAAACGATAACAAGTTTCAACTTCCTGTTACAAATAGTTAAACCATGGGAATACTTATAGATAAAACCACAGATTGTCCTTACGTAAATTTTTCTGAACAAGGGCTGCTCGAAATTGAGGGTCGGTCCATTACCGAAGATGTCTTTTCTTTTTGGCAACCTTTGGTCGATTGGATTGAACAGTATATTAAAGCCCCAGCTGAGCTCACCAAGGTTATCATATTTTTAGAATACACTAATAGTAGTTCAAATAAATACCTAAGCGAGATAATGAAGCAGCTCGACACTTGTGCATCGAATGGCAATAAGGTTGAGGTAGTGTGGAAGTATGAGGAGGATGACGAGTCGATTCTGATGTTAGGTGAGGATTTGGATTCACTCGTTTCAATGTCTCTGAAATTTGAGAAGGTTGAGATGGAAAAACTTAAGACACAGAAAGTCAGAATTAAAAGCAAAAAAACAGGAAGCGAAGCAGTAATCTCTTTTCGATATTGGGATGCGATTATACGTAATGGTCATGTCAATGATTATATTGTTTTGGAAGAAGATGTGAAAACTCCCTAATTATTTTACACTGACAATTTCAGAAATGCAAAAATTTGAACTAAAAGAAGCTATAACTACTCCCTACGTCTTGCTTAATGCCGAGGCTGGTGAAATTCGAATAGAGGGGCGTTCGATACCTGAAAATGTAATTGATTTTTACTACCCTATTCTATCATGGATTGATAAATATGTAGAGAAAGCGAAGGAGGTTACTACAATCTTTTTTAAGCTTGAATATTTCAATACAAGCTCATCAAAAAGGCTTTTTGATATTATGAAAAAGGTTGAAGTCATTGCATCACAACCTGAGAAAAAAGTAATTATTAACTGGTATTACGAAGAGGACGATGAGGATATATACTTTGCTGGTAGCGATTACAAAGCACTTATTAGCAAGGTTGAATTTAACCTAATAGAGGTGGAAGCCTTACGCTAAGTAAAGATCAAAAGAGTTACTCAAAACCAACTCTACTCTTACTCATTTTATGAGTTAATCACCAATCTTATCCATTTCAAAAGTTAGGGTACATGTTACCACTAAATAAGAAGAAAATTGTTAACGACCCAGTGTATGGGTTTATTGACATTTCGTACCCATTATCGTTTGATATTATTGAGCACCCTTATTTCCAAAGGCTTAGGCATATCAAACAGTTAGGACTTACCTACCTAGTATACCCTGGCGCTAACCATTCACGCTTTCAGCATGCGCTGGGTGCCATGCACCTAATTGAGTTAGCCATTGATGTTTTACGAGCCAAAGGGCATCATATTTCTATCGAGGAGGCCGAGGCTGCCTCAGCAGCCATTCTATTGCACGATATTGGGCATGGCCCTTTCTCGCATTCGCTTGAGTACTCCTTAATACTAGGAGTTGACCATGAAACAATAGGCAAGAGCATAATGCTTGACCTTAACGGGCAACTTAACGGGCGACTAGAAATGGCAATGCAGATTTTTGATGGCACGTATCACAAAAAATTTCTACACCAGCTCGTTTCGAGTCAGCTTGATGTGGATAGGCTCGATTATTTGCGGCGAGATAGTTTTTTTACTGGAGTTATAGAAGGAACTATCGGTTCCGACCGAATTATTAAGATGCTTAACGTAGTTGATGATAACTTAGTGGTTGATGTGAAGGGAATTTACTCTATCGAAAAGTTTATTATTGCTCGTAGGTTAATGTATTGGCAGGTTTACTTGCATAAAACGGTGGTTTCAGCCGAGAAACTCTTAACCCAGCTGCTTAAACGTGCCAGAGAATTGGCAGCCCAAGGACAGCAGTTGTCTTGCTCGCCAGCTCTCTCGTACTTTTTGTACAACACGGTTGAAAAGAGTAATTTTAGCAACGTTGATACTGTTAACAATACTGTATCACAGTTTCTTAGTATTGATGATGCCGATATTATGGTAGCTGCTAAGCTATGGCAATCTCATCCCGACAAGGTTTTATCAACCCTTGCGAGGATGGTTACCTCTCGCAAACTTTTTAAGGTAGAACTTCGGAATAATGAGTTTACTAAACAGGATGAGGGGCTAATGCGTGACCTATTCATAAAAAACTATCCTGAATTAAAAGAGTATAGCCATTACTTCGTGTTTACTGGCTCGGTAAGCAATAAGGCCTACCAACTATCTGAGGAATCCATAAGCATTTTACTTAATAATGGAACGCTCGTAGATATAACATCAGCGTCGGAAATGATAAACACGCGGACGCTTTCAAAGGAAGTAACTAAATATTTTCTGTGCTATGCTAAATAGGGTTTACGCTTTCTCGTTATTATTTGTTAGTTTTGCCCCAAATTAATATATGTTAGCATGAATTTTACGGCAAAACAAATTGCTGAATACATAAGCGGCGAAGTGGAAGGAGACTCTCAGATTGAGGTACACACCGTGGCCAAGATTGAAGAAGGTTTTCCGGGCGCCCTATCATTTTTGGCAAACCCAAAATACTCAAAATATATATATACCACCCAATCGTCTATTGTTTTGGTTAGCAAGAGCGCTATATTCGAGGGTGAGTTAACCCCAACTCTTATTCGGG
>JBBACY010000023.1:0-45494 GCA_041656735.1 Bacteroidales bacterium
TTCCTTCAGATTCCACCTCACGATGGACACCCTTGCCTTCAGCTAATGGTTAGTGATTACAAACCCCCATAGTGGACTTTCACCACCTAGATAATTGCCATGCACGGCACACAACAAAAAAAGCATCCACAAAATTGTGAATGCTTAAGTTGCTCCTCATCTAGGACTTGAACCTAGGACCCCCTGATTAACAGTCAGGTGCTCTAACCAACTGAGCTAATGAGGAATATAGAAAACGGCTTTCCGTTTTAGCTGTGCAAATATAGAGCCAAAATATTTTATAGCCAAATATTTTACGCCTAATTATTGAATAAAGTATAAAATCTATCGTAACATAGCATTACTAAAGTGTACACGGAAACGGAAGAGGATAACTAGCAGGCTTTTACACTAAAAAACACTGGGTAAATAGAAGACATCAAAAATATAGAAATTAAGAACTATTATTAAACCACAAGCAAGAATGGACAAAAGGCTTGTTTTATGAGACACTAACCATAGACAAAACCTAGTTTGTTTTTACAGCCACTCTAATTTTCATCATTTAATTTAGAGCGACTACCTGTTTTAAGCCATTTTTTCTTATTTTTGAAAAAAAATAATGATTATGGCAAAGATTTTTGGTATTGGAAATGCACTGGTTGACATTATGACCATAGTTGACAATGATAATATACTAACCACACTAAACTTACCCAAGGGCAGCATGCAGCTCGTTTCCAGCGAGGTGATGGCAAGCGCACTCAAAAAAACGAAAGGATACAAACAGGTACTGGCGTCTGGGGGTAGTGCAGCCAACACCATTAACGGGCTTGCAAATCTTGGTGTTAAAACTGCTTTTATAGGTAAAGTAGGTAAGGATGAGCTTGGCGACTTTTTTTATAACGATATGAAAAAGGCTAGCATTAGTCCAACGCTACTCAAAGGAATAAATCCCACTGGCACGGCGTTGGCCATTGTAACACCCGATTCTGAACGTACTTTTGCCACCAGTTTAGGAGCCGCCATTGAACTTACAGATAGTGATTTGGCCAACAACCTATTCGATGGATATGATATGCTACATATTGAGGGTTACCTTGCCCAAAATCACAGCCTTATTGAGCAGGCTTTGAAATTGGCTAAAAATAGTGGCCTAAAAGTATCGCTAGATTTAGCTAGCTATAATGTGGTTGAAGAAAACCTAGACTTTTTAACCCGTATGGTAAAAAGTTATGTGGATATCATCTTTGCAAACGAGGAAGAAGCAAAAGCATTTACCAAAAAATCGCCTCGCGAATCGTTAGATATGTTAGCCGAAATTACTGAAATTGCCGTAGTAAAGCTGGGCTCGCATGGATCACTAATTAAAAGCGGCAATGATATTTACGAAGTAGGAGTTATTGAGGCAAAACCTATTGATACAACCGGGGCAGGCGATTTATACGCAGCAGGCTTTTTGTATGGTTTATCCAAGGATTTAAGCCTAGATAAGTGTGGTAAAATCGGATCATTACTATCGGGTAAAGTAATTGAAGTGGTTGGCCCGAAAATGAGCAAAGAAACGTGGAATACAATTCACGAAATGGTAGGCAAAATAGAAGGTTAAAAGTTCGGCAAACGAAAAAGTGTATTGCTATAACTTATCATCCTTGCTAAATACACCTCGCTACTAATACGTTGCCTTAATTACTACAAACTTAGCAATGTAATTCGATGCAACGCTATAATATTAAATCAAAGAAAGCGAGGTTAAGGCCAAAAATTAGATCAGGAAGATAGCTATCGCAACCCTGAAGGTTTTTTATGCAGCCCATCAACCCAAAAACGCCAAGGGATTGATGCCCAGTGCTCACCGGCATAGTCAACGCCCACTCGGGGTCCGCTTAAAATAGAATATTCCTGCGTTGAGTCTTCAAACCACATCCGTTGCGAATCCTCAAAATTTTCGCCATTAAACCCTTTATCAATCTTTAGCAATCGGGATAGCCTTCCGGGCCCATAGCAACCATCAATACCTCTTAGCAACACTGCCTGGGGTGAGTTCAAATCTCCAGTTACAATATTAAGCATCCAGTACATACCATAAATTAAATAAACATAGGCACATCCACCTGCACTATACATAATATCAGTTCTTGGAGTTCTACCCTTGCTAGCATGACATGCCAAATCTTCCTCTCCTCTATACGCTTCAACCTCAGTAATGGCGTACCTGGAAATTTGCCCATCCTCAAAACGGCGCACCAAGACTTTTCCTACCATTTGGGGAGCTATCACAAGTGCATCACGCCGGAAAAACTCACTAGTTAATCTACTCATATTTCAGAAATAATAAACCTGTTACAGAATCATTCAACAAAAACTACCACTCCTTTCTATTATATGTGAACAGCAAATTAACGTATAAGTTAACTAGCTGTATATCAAATATCCTTGTATGCACAATAGGAGATTGTAAACATATAAAAATAAAAAGTTTTTCAAAAAGAATAATTTTCAAGAGGAGATGAAACATAGAGAAGAAAAATATATTAGCGGTTTATGTTGTAGATTAAATAATTAGCTGTATTTTTGCATCCCGCTTATTATAACCGTTTTGATCAAAGAAAATTAACAGGTATTAACTTAAAAACATAGGAGTTTAAAACGTGAACACACTAAGTTACAAAACTGTATCGGCCAACGATGCCACCGTGAACAAAGAGTGGATTTTGGTAGATGCCACAGACGAAGTGTTAGGTCGCTTATCCAGCAAGGTTGCAAAACTTTTGCGTGGTAAATATAAGCCCAACTTCACCCCTCACGTTGATTGTGGGGACAATGTAATTGTCATTAACGCCGAAAAGGTTCGCCTTACAGGTAATAAAATGACCGACAAACTATACTACCATCACACTGGTTATCCAGGAGGTAAACGCAGCGCAACACCAAAAGATTGGTTGCAAAGCAAGCCTACTGCCATTGTTGAGCATGCGGTAAAGGGTATGCTTCCCAAGAGTCGCTTGGGTTCAAAAATTTATGGCAACCTTTACGTTTACACCGGCAACGAGCACAAGCACGAAGCTCAGAAACCGACGGAAATTAAATTAAATTCAATTAAGTAACAGCTATGCAGGTAATAAATGCAACGGGTAGAAGAAAGAGCGCTGTAGCACGTGTTTATCTTCACGAAGGAAAAGGTAATATTACTATCAACGGGAAAGACCTTAAAGATTATTTTCCATCAGAATTATTGCAGTATGTGGTGAAACAGCCCCTTAATGTACTAAATTTACTTGGAAACTACGACGTTAAGGCTAACCTTGATGGAGGTGGCATATCAGGACAAGCAGAAGCTTTACGCCTAGGTATTGCCAGAACTTTAGTTGAGGTAAATCCAGAATACAAGCCTACTCTAAAAGCAAATGGTTTTATGACCCGCGACCCACGCGAAGTGGAACGTAAAAAACCGGGACAGCCAAAAGCAAGGAAAAAATTCCAGTTCAGCAAGCGTTAATCGTTTATTTACAATGTTTTGGCAACAGCCTCTGGCTGAAAATTACTAGGACTTTCAAAAAAATTGAAACTACCTAGCAATTGCCAACAAAACAAAAATTAAATCTACAAAATGCCAAAAACAGATTTTAAAGAATTACTAGACGCCGGTGTACACTTTGGACACTTGAAGCGCAAGTGGAATCCCAAGATGGCTCCCTACATTTTTATGGAGCGCAACGGAATTCACATTATTGACCTACAGAAAACAGCTGTAAAAATTGATGAGGCAAGTGCTGCTATCAAGCAAATTGCCAAATCGGGTCGTAAAATTTTGTTTGTAGCTACAAAAAAACAAGCAAAAGAAATTGTTTCAGAAAAGATTAAGGCAGTTAATATGCCTTACGTAACCGAGCGCTGGCCAGGTGGTATGCTTACCAACTTCCCTACCATTCGCAAGGCGGTTAAAAAGATGAGTACCATTGATAAGATGTTTTCAGAGGGTACATTTACAAACCTCTCAAAACGTGAAAAACTACAAATAACTCGTCAGCGTGCCAAGCTAGAAAAAATGCTTGGGTCAATTTCCGATTTAAATAGACTCCCTGCTGCACTCTTTATTGTCGACGTACAAAAAGAGTATATTGCAGTAAACGAAGCAAGAAAACTAAACATTCCGGTATTCGCAATGGTTGACACCTGTTGTGATCCTGCTCCTATTGACTTTGTGATACCAGCTAATGATGATGCTTCGAAATCAATTTCTCTTATAATCGACATTATGGCCAGAGCCATTCAAGAAGGGCTTGATGAGCGTAAAAACGAGAGAGAAAAAGATTCAGATAACGAAGACGAGGAGGGCACAGAAAAAAGGCCAACACGCACAAGAGCTAGAAAAAGTGCAAAAGTTGTGAAGGCTCAACAAGCTACCGATGTAGTTGAAAGCAACGACGAGCCCAAAGAACAAACTGAGAATAATACTACAGAACCTACAAAAGAAAAATAGAATGTCCGAAGTAAAAACAGCAGATATTGCCAAACTCCGTAAGTTAACCGGAGCTGGTATGATGGATTGTAAAAATGCACTTCAAGAATCGAATAACGATATTGAAAAAGCCATTGAACTTATTCGTGAACGTGGTAAAGCCATTGCTAACAAGCGTGCCGACCGCGAAGCAGGTGAGGGCGCAGCTCTTGCTGCTACTTCTGCTGACAATAAGAAAGGTGCAATTGTTGTACTGAACTGTGAAACCGACTTTGTTGCGAAAAACGAAGATTTTATTGGCTTAACCAACAGTATTTTAGCTGCAGCCCTCGAGAAAGCACCAGCAGATCTCGATGCTCTTCTGAAGTTGACAGTCAATGGTCAAGTTATTGAGACTCTAGTTCAAGATCAATCGGGTATTACAGGTGAAAAATTCGAACTTTCGTACTACGAAAAAGTAGAGGGCGAAAAAGTTGTAGCCTATATACACCCAGGAAATAAGCTGGCTACTATTGTTGCCTTCAACAAAAGCAGTTTCGACGATCAGGTTGGAAAAGATGTTGCTATGCAAGTAGCTGCAATGAACCCAGTTTCAGTTGATACAGAGGATGTTCCCGAAAAAATTCGTCAGCAAGAATACGAAATTGGTCGCGAGCAAGCTCGCCTTGAGGGTAAACCTGAAAACATTTTGGATAAAATTGCACAAGGAAAACTTCAGAAATTCTTCAAAGAAAATACTTTGATGAATCAGGACTTTATTAAAGATGGAAAAATCAGCGTAAAGGACTACCTGAAGAGTATTGACCCTGCACTAAAAGTAACAGGATTTAAGAGGGTATCTCTTAATGCCTAATCCATAATTCATTTAAAAAAGCTACCGTGTTCCGGTAGCTTTTTTTTTGTTCTTTACTGAACGATAATTAGCATAACAAGAAGGAAAATAGCAATTTTGTTAATGATTCGCTTGAGTTTAAGATGAGGCTCAAATACAGTTAGAAAGAAAATTCGTTAAATTTACGATATCTACAAATAAATATGTATTATTTAAACATCCATTAAATCTACCATTGTTTTCAATTGACTAGCAAATTGTGTTACAATGGGGTATTTTTTCAATGGGCGAGTTTTAGAATGGTATTTTTGCTATTTTTACAAATAAAAACAAATATAATGAATAAATACAAACGAATTTTACTAAAGCTAAGCGGTGAATCCTTAATGGGCACCGATAGCTATGGCATAAACACAGATATATTAAGTTCATATGCACAGCAGGTTAAAGAGATTATTGACTCAGGCACCGAAGTAGGTATAGTGATAGGAGGAGGCAATATTTTTAGAGGGTTAAGCGGAGTTTCGAAAGGCTTTGACCGCGTAAAAGGCGATCAAATGGGAATGCTAGCTACCATCATAAATAGCCTAGCGCTACAAAGCGCCATTGAGAGTTTAGGAGGTAAAGCTAAAGTTTTTACAGCCACCAAAATGGAGCCCATAGGCGAATTGTACGCCAAATGGAAGGCTCTTGAATCGCTAAAAGGTGGTTTTGCCACAATAATTGCGGGTGGCACTGGTAACCCGTTTTTTACAACCGATACCGCTTCAGCTTTACGAGCAGTTGAAATTGAAGCCGACGTTTTGCTTAAAGGCACTAGGGTTGATGGCGTTTATACGGCCGATCCAGAGAAGGATGTAACAGCAACAAAATACGAGAGTATAACCTTTGATGAGGCCTATGCAAAAAAAATGAAAATAATGGATTTAACGGCCTTTACTATGTGCAACGAGAACAATTTGCCAATTATTGTTTTTGATATGAACACGCCTGGGAACCTTAAGAAAGTAGTTTCTGGTAAGAATATTGGTACTTTGGTAAAAAAATAGCTAATTTTATACTTTAAAATACAAGGGAACTATGAACGACGAAGTAAATTTTTGCATAGAAGAAGCAAAAGAGCGAATGGAAAAAGCCATTTCGCACCTTGAAAGCGAGCTGCGCATAATTAGAGCCGGACAAGCGAACCCAGCTATGCTTTCGGGAATTATGGTTGATTACTATGGCACAATGACACCCCTTCAACAGGTATCGAACGTTGGAACCCTCGATGCACGTACCATAACCATTCAGCCTTGGGAGAAAGCAATGATTGGACCTATTGAAAAAGCTATTTTAGCGGCCAACCTTGGATTTAACCCCCAGAATAATGGTGAAATTGTTCGCATTGCTGTACCCCCACTAACTGAAGAAAGACGAAAGCAGCTGGTAAAACAGATTAAAACAGAAGGAGAGAATGCCAAAGTAAGCATTCGAAATGGTCGTAGAGATGCTAACGAAGGGTTTAAGAAACTTCAAAAGGATGGACTTGCTGAGGATCTAGCCAAGAATGCAGAAACAGAAATTCAAAAAATAACCGATACCTTTAATAAAAAAGTTGATGAGCTACTTTTGAAAAAAGAGGAGGAAATTTTAACTGTATAAGCCAATACGGTAACTTAATCGAAAGCAATAACTTACTGCAAAACACATTGATCTAAATACAAATGCCTAGCAATCAAAATAATTGATTGCTAGGCATTTGAACTTCATACTCTTTCCATACGTAGCATACGCGCAACCATATCAAAACCCACAACGTAATTACCTGGAATTATTAAATGATGATTACCCAATGGCTTATGCGTAAAATAGCTTGTGACTTCAGGGGTAACCCTAAGCGCCAGCTGCGTTCGGCATCCCATTTTTTGGTAAGGAGAATCAATAACCTCTCCATACCCAATAAAAACTTTACTTAGGGTATGGTCAAACCTCACGATTGTAACCTCAGCAGCTTTAATTTTACCATTAATTGACAATCCCTTTCCCGATTCAAAATGGGTATCAAGCGTAAAATTTTGTAGTAAATTTGCAGGAATTGTACAGTGTGTAAAAAGAAGTTCATCGGTGCCCACATAGTTAATATTTGCCATCCAAGGAACAACGCCAAACAGCTCCTTGCTAAGCATCATTCCCAGCAAGCTACAAGTATCGCCCTCGCAACCAGCGGTAACACCATCCATACATAACTTTGACAAAGCCAAACAGGCCGTTGCATTACAACTATTTATAACAGAAAAACACTCAACGGTTAGGGCATTTAGCGCGTAATCATTAACAACCTTCGATAGCACCTCGTAAATGTTACCCGAGTCGGCCAAAGCATTTGCGTTAGCGCCTTTAAAAAAGGCCAAAAAATCGGTGGCAATGCCATCTGATGCTTCGAGCGAAACCTTGGACCAAGGAATATCAACCTGATCAATTCCGAGCTTAGTTTTAATAATGAGCGGATCAATAAAGGAGTTAACCAGCCAATCGGATGGTTCACCAACAAGTCCAAAACGTTGCCCTTTTAGGCGAGTTAGCCCGTTTTTAACGTCGAAGAGTTTGTCTACAAGCTCAATGGTTGAAGCGCTACTATAATCAAGCAACATACTCGATACATTGTTCTGGTTCATCCAAGCTTTAACCTCCGTAGCGGCAGCCCACGAGTTGTTGGCACTTGAAGCTAATAGGAGATAAAAACCATACTCACGAACCGATTGTAGCGCAATGCGCTCAGACCCGCCAGTTAGAAACACCAGTATATCAGGCTCCTTATCAACATACTCTACTCGTCCGGGGTGAAAAATACTTTGTAGTTTTTTCTTACCCTTCGAAAAAGTATTTAAATCGGCAGCAGGGAAGGCTAATAGCTTAGCCCTAAGCTTTTCCATAAAAAAATTTAGTAAGTATGAGTCAATGTTGTTTAATTAAGTCTATAGGCTTCAACTTCGCTCAGCCTGACCGTTACCCTGAGCCGCCTACCCTGAGCGAAGGCGAAGGGGCCGGCTATTAATAAATAGTAGATTCCATCTTGTTAACCAAACGACATTGAAGCATGAGTATTAAAAATTTCAAACTAATTGGCAACAATATCCATTGCAATATCTAGATATTCAAAAATATCGGTAGGCTGTCCGTTTATTCTTTCGTTGCTACGCATATGCCCAAGCCTTACAGCTACCATATTTAGTTCGGGAACAATGAAAATATACTGCCCCATTATACCACGAGCAAAAATAACTTTATGGTTTCTATGTGAGGTAAACCACCATTTATGCCCATACCTTTCGGTGGGCACTCCATTAAGTTCCTTATCGGCCAAATATAGGGTAGGTTTAAGGGTTATATTAAGATACTCTTCAGAAATAATTTGATTTCCATTCCATTTCCCCCTATTTAAAATTAACCTCCCGATACGTGCAAAATCACGGGCATTTGAGTTAAAACAGCAGTACGCCTTTTCAATGCCCCCTTCCCTATCTAAACTCCAAAGTGCATCATGTTCAGCCCCTATTTTGCTCCAAATCTTTTCAGACATATACTCACTAATGGTTTTACCAGTGGCTTGAGCAACAACAAGCGCAAGAAGCTGGGTATCGCCACTAAGGTAATCGAACTGTTTACCTGGCTCATTAATAACGGTTTGGTTTAACACCAAATTGCGTAAAAACTTACCATAGTAGGCCTTCGTTGTAGTAGAAAATAGACTTGAGTACGCTTCGTCCCAACTCAAACCAGAACTCATTGTTAGCAAATGCCGTATGGTTATCTTCGATTTATCGCCCTCGCTAAACTCAGGAATATAAGCTGAAACCGGCTGGTCGAGATTTTCAATAAACCCATCGTCAATTGCACAGCCAACCAGTAAAGAGACAATACTTTTGGCCATTGAAAAGGAGTTAGAATACGAATCTTTGTCGTAATTATCCCAGTACGCTTCGTAAACAATAGCCGAATCAACAGCAACCAAAAAGGCAACTGTGCGCGTTTTGGTTAGGTTATCGAGCTGCTCACCTTGTAAATTATAGGTATTGTAGTTCTCGCCAGTAAGCCAAGGCTCAGAGTTACCCTTTTCAACAGTGCGATTAGTAAAAATATCGCGATGATAAATTTTAGGTTTTTGATACCTAAGCGCTTTAACAATGTAATGATTTTGAGGTACTGCAAGAAATATAACTAAAGCCGCTAAAACCGCTGCAGTAAAACCGTAAACAATTTTTCTTTTCATAGTTAAAATGTTTTAGTAGGTTTTTAAGATTCAAGATGCTATGAAAAACTAGTATCCCTCCAAAATTTGAAGAAGTTCATCGAGTTTAGGTGTGAGAATTATTTCAGTCCGTCTGTTCTTTTGTCTTGCCTGTGCGGTTTTTTCCAAATCAACCGGGTGGTACTGGCTACGACCCGAAGCCGAAACTCGCGCCGGATTAATGGTAGAACCCGTAAGTATTATACGCACAATTGACGTGGCCCGCTTAACGCTAAGATCCCAATTATCAAGTAGTTCACCGCGTTGTGGAAATGGCAACTCGTCGGTATGGCCTTCAACAACAATATTAATATCGGGTGTTTTTTCGAGCACCGGAACAAGCTGCTTTAGCGCCTTAATCCCGTTAGCGTCAACGGAATGACTCCCAGATTTAAACATAAGCTGCTCATCGAGCGAAACGTAAACCTTTCCATTCTTCATATTTACGCTTAGCCCCTTGCCTTCAAATCCGAACAAAGCATCCGAAACCTTTTTACGCAAGGCCAATACTGCCGAATCTTTTCGGGCAAGTATTTGCTCCATCTCAAAAATTCGGGCATTGCGCTCTTCAAGATCTCCTTTAAGATTACTCAAATTTTTCTGAAGATCCTCTAAATTTTTTCGGCGAAGATTTAGCTGACGTTCCAACTCTTTTAGCGCATCCTCTTTTATCTGAAGTTCTTCCTGCGTTGATTGAAGTTGGGCTAGAACCCTACGCGTTTCCTGTTGGGTGCCCGTCATAAAATTTTGTTGTAACTCTTGTAGTTCAGAATACCTAGTGGATAGACGCTCGTTTTCATCTTTCAACTTATTAATCTCCACCGATCTCGAAACACTATCGGCAACAAGTTGTGCTACCTCAGCCTTTAAAACCGTGTTTTTACTCTCAAACTCCTTGTTAATAACCTGAAGTGATTCGTTCTCGACCAAAAATCGTTCACGCTCTTCTTCACACTTCGTATTATTATCTTGCAGCAATTGGAACTCTTTTGCTGGAACACATGAGCTTACAGCAACGGTAAGTATGCTGAGCACTACTAAATAAACTCTTACTAAACTCATATTTTTCATTTTTTAGGGGGTAGTCGTTAATTTGTATAATAAGTACAAATATAGTAATATTGACATTTAATTTGGGTAAACACCTGAATAGGAACAAACTTTTTGCAACTTACCCTCGTAATAAGAACTCAACTAAACCTAGAATTAAAGCCAGCAACGTTCAAAGCACTGCTTTCAACAATAATTTTTTAAATTTGTTATACATTTGCCAAAAATCGGTATTATGAAAACTGAGTATCCATACTTACAGAAAATCAACTCGCCTGCGGACTTAAAAGAGCTGCAAGCGGCTGATTTAATAACTGTTAGTGATGAACTTAGGCGATTTATTATAGATGTTGTATCAAGCAATCCGGGTCATTTTGGAGCTAGTTTAGGAGTAGTTGAACTTACAGTAGCATTACATTACGTGTTTAATACGCCCAACGACAGAATTGTTTGGGATGTGGGCCATCAGGCCTATGGGCATAAAATTCTAACTGGCCGAAGAGATATTTTTCATACAAACCGAAAGTATAAAGGAATAAGCGGTTTCCCGAAACAAAGCGAAAGCGAGTACGACTCTTTTGGAACGGGGCACAGCGGCACATCCATATCTGCTGCTCTGGGTATGGCCATAGGCTCTGAACTAAAAAATGAACAGCGACAATCAATAGCAATAATTGGCGATGGGTCTCTAACTGGTGGGCTGCCGTTTGAGGCACTGAATAATGGAGGTATCCAAAAATCGAACCTTCTGGTTATTCTGAACGACAACAATATGGCCATTGACCCTAACGTTGGAGCGTTAAAAGAGTATTTACTCGATATAACCACCTCTAGAACATACAACAAACTAAAGGGCGATGTTTGGGATCTGCTGGGTAGATTTGATAGGATTGGTCCCAGGACCAGATCGTTGGTTCAAAAATTTGAAAATGGACTAAAAACAGCATTGCTGAAACAAAGTAATCTTTTTGAGGCACTTGGGTTTAGATATTTTGGTCCGGTTGATGGCCACGACGTTGTATACCTTACCCAAATTTTAAACGACTTAAAAAACATACCGGGTCCTAAACTGCTTCATTGCGTTACGGTTAAAGGAAAAGGGTTTACACTTGCCGAACAAAATCAAACAATTTGGCACGCCCCTGGAGTTTTTGATAAGGTTACCGGAGAACGAATTGTTTTAAGTTCAGAAAAATTATTACCCCCTCGATTCCAAGATGTTTTTGGGCACACAATGGTTGAGCTAGCAGAGCAGAACGAAAAAATTGTTGGCATTACGCCAGCTATGCCCAGCGGATGCTCGCTAAATATTATGATGGAAAAGATGCCCGACAGAACCTTTGACGTGGGCATAGCCGAGCAGCACGCCGTTACATTTGCAGCCGGGCTAGCAAGCGAAGGTCTTATACCATTCTGTAATATATACTCATCATTTATGCAGCGTGCATACGATCAGGTTATTCACGATGTTGCCCTACAAAACCTAAACGTTGTTTTCTGTCTAGACCGTGGCGGACTGGTTGGCGAGGATGGGGCTACGCATCATGGGGTTTTTGATATAGCCTACATGCGCACTGTTCCCAACATAGTGGTTTGCTCTCCACTAAACGAGGAAGATTTACGAAATATGATGTTCACCGCTCAACAACCGAATATGGGCACATGGAGCATTAGGTATCCTAGAGGAAGAGGCTCAATGACCAATTGGAAAAAGCCCCTTAAAACCATTGAGGTTGGCACTGGTAAACTACTTACCGAAGGCAGTGACTTAGCCATACTATCATTTGGACCTATTGGTACACAAGCAAGCATCGCAATAGAAAAATTAAACCAAAACAACCTCAGCATTGCCCATTATGATATGCGATTTACCAAACCCCTAGACACCAATATTCTCTCAAAGGTAGGCAAGCGTTTTAAAACAATTATTACCCTTGAAGATGGCTCTTTGCAAGGAGGCTTTGGCTCGGCAGTGCTTGAGTGGCTTAACGACAACAGTTTTACTACCAAGGTAATAAGATTGGGAATACCCGATCGTTTTATTGAGCACGGAACTCCCCAAGAACTATACCGTGAATGCGGAATTGATGCCGAGGGTATTTACCAAACCGCCATAAAGGTTGCAAAACCAAAAGAGATAAGTAAAGCAGTTTAACGACACTGTAAAGCTCATAAAACACTTACAGTGATTACTATAGGACAATGGTGCGAATCAAAATTCGGTACCATTAAAATTTAGGTGTAAATAATATTACTACCACCTTGGTGAAAAACAAAAAACCCCTTATCTTCGCAATTCGAAAAAACTCTACCCTGCCCGGATGGCGGAATTGGTAGACGCGCTGGTCTCAAACACCAGTAGTAGCAATACTGTGTCGGTTCGATTCCGACTCCGGGTACAAAAGCCCCCTAACCATAGCTGTTTAGGGGGCTTTTTAGTATTTGCATAAATGTAAAATAATTTTCTACTCGACTATTACAGTGTTACCACAATTTAAAATTAAAACAACTCAAGATCCTTGTTGATTAAACTCAGAATATTCAAAAAATCGCTTTAACATTCAAATAAGCCGAAACCTAATTTCCCTAGCACCAAACCTGTAATTGAACTAATTAATTAATATCTTTAACGCCCTTACACACAAATCATATTTTAGCTATGAATAAAGAGCAAAATCTTCACCCTTACGGCGAAAAACAGTTGAACTTCGATAAGCGCTATCTGGAAATGGCTCATGTGTGGGCAAAAAACTCGTACTGCATTCGCAGGCAAGTTGGTGCGCTAATAGTAAAAAACAAGATGATTATTTCCGATGGTTACAACGGTACGCCCAGCGGTTTCGAAAATATTTGCGAAGACGAAAATGGCAAAACCAAAGCCTATGTTCTTCATGCCGAAGCAAATGCAATAACCAAGGTGGCTAAATCGAATAACAGTAGTGATGAAGCTACCCTTTACGTAACCTCTGCCCCTTGTATTGAATGCTCAAAGCTAATAATACAGGCTGGCATAAAACGGGTTGTGTATAGTGACGACTATAGAGCTACCGAAGGCTTAGAACTTCTTAAACGGGCTGAAATTGAAATACTAAAACTTGAACGAGAGTAGAAACAACAGTATATGATACAAAAAAAGCTAATTTTTCAACATACCCAGCAAAAGGTATCGTAAATTACTAATGAAACTCATACCTTTGGATTCCTAACTTGGTTGACACTTTTATGCAGTATAACAATAAACGAAAAGATATTTTATATCCACTTGTGCTTGCGGCAGTTTTAGCCATTGGCATAGTGGTTGGATTATCAATAAAGAAAAGCCCCACCCGCTCAGGGTTGACCGTATATCCACGGACAAATAAACTTTCAAGCATAATCGACTATATTGAAACTCAGTACGTTGACACAATCTCAACTGAGAGACTGATAGAATCGACCATACCAACTATGCTTAAAAACTTGGATCCCCATTCGGTATACATCTCAGCCTCTGATTTACAAGAAGTTAACGAGCCACTCGATGGCGGGTTCGATGGCATTGGAATATCATTTAATATGCCCAATGATACTATTGTTGTAATATCAACAATACCTGGAGGGCCATCGGCTCAGGTTGGATTGCAACCCGGCGACAGGCTTATTTCTATTAACGACTCAATAGTTGCAGGCAAAAAAATTGACCAAGACAAGATTATTTCGATGCTTAAAGGCCCAACTGGTACAAGTGTTAGCGTTGGCATAAGCCGAGTAGGTATTGGCGAAATAATTTCATTTGATATTATTAGAGATAAAATACCCATTTACAGCATTGACGTGAGTTTTATGCTTAACAAGGAAATTGGATACATCAAAATTTCACGTTTTGCACGAACAACTTATTCTGAATTTATTGAAGCGGTTAGCAAACTACAGAAACTGGGAATGCAGAAAGTAATAATCGACCTTAGGAGTAATACGGGAGGATATCTTGATGCCGCCACCAATATTGCCAATGAATTTTTACCCGAAGGCAAGCTAATTGTTTACACCCAGGGAAAAGCTCGCCCACGCCAAAACATATACTCAAACTCACGCGGCCAGTGCATTAACACTCCTGTTGCAGTTATAATGGACGAATTCTCGGCTTCGGCCAGCGAAATACTTGCTGGAGCAATTCAGGATAACGACCGCGGCATAGTGGTTGGCAGGCGCTCATTTGGGAAAGGCTTAGTGCAAGAGCAAGTGCTTTTCTCTGACGGTTCGGCCCTAAGACTAACCATTGCTCGATACTACACTCCAACAGGACGTAGTATACAAAAACCGTACGAACTGGGCAGCGATGAGTATTTTTACGATATTAACAACAGGTACGAGCATGGCGAAATGCAAGAAAGAGACAGCATACAACTTCAGGACTCGCTTAAATTTACTACTCCTGGTGGGCGTATTGTATATGGCGGCGGAGGAATTATGCCCGATTTCTTTGTTCCCATAGACACAGCTGGAGTAACCCCATACTTCTCGAAAGTTGCGCGCCGAAACCTAATTTACCGGTTTACGTTCGGTTTTACCGATAAACACAGGCCACAAATGGCCAGTATGAAGAACATTGTAGAGATAGAAAAATACCTCAACGGCATAAACCTGTTAGACCAGTTTGTTGACTACGCAAAAAAACAAGGAGTTAATCCAAACTATGACGATATAGAAAAATCAAAACAGGTAATTGAAACACAGATTAAAGCATACATAGCGAGGAATTTTATTGATAACGACGGCTTTTACCCTATTCTTCTGCGGATTGATAACACGCTGCTTAAAACCATCGCTATACTTGAGGACGATAAGAATATCATCTCCGAACTTTTAACTCCTTTAATAAACACAAAACTGAAGGCAAGCCTTTAGGTAAAACCAACTTGATTGGTATTCGAATTAAACTTCTGGTAAGCACTATTCAAATGCTTGAAATGCTATATTTTAAGCAAAACAGGTACGCTCGAGGCTAACACGTACGTTATATAAATCATATAACTACGCAACTACTTTGTACTAAAAAGTTCGTACGTAACTCTCCGGTATTTTTAATATCTGCACATTATTTTGCCAAGAAACACCCTGAAATTTATTGAAAAAAAAATTATTGGAACACTTTCCCGGTAAATTAATAGTAACAAAAGGCTCATATAGTGTTGTATTTTGTATATTTGGTAAAATCAAAAAACTGCAAAAATGAAATCAAATAACATAATTGAATGCTTTGGGGGCATTACCAAGGAAGAGCCCTTATCGTGCTTAGAAAGCGAGTTAACACTGCAAGGAACCTGTGTTTTTGAAGCCACTATGCCATACTTTGGTTACTACAACGAGGTTAAATCGGATACACAACCCCATATGGTTTACTTTGTACTTGAGGAGCGGCACACGCTAGAGCACTTAGCTAGAGTAACCTCAAAAGTTCAGAAAAAGGTGAATTTCCCTATTGATGCCATGGCTGGATCAATAAATATAAATAATCAGACCTTTTACATAATTCAGTTTTTAAACCTTAGAAAATTTAGTCATATAGAGATAATTCAACAGTACTATGTTGATGAAGGCCTTTCACTTAAAGGAAAACTCCAGAACTTTAAACCCGAAATGGGATTAATTAAGTTAAATTGTTTTTTTAAACTCGACGAAATTGACGCTGGCCTGTATTTAGACCATGAACTTGAAAATATTGGCTATTTTGAAATTGACTCAAACATAGAGTGGGAGCAATTTAAAAAAATCACAAAAGAGGTTAAGCGAACCACCGAATTGTTTTTCTTTGATGCAAGCAGAGCTTATGTTTACAAAGGGAAGCAAATTATCGATATGGTTCAGATTTACCAGGAAAACCTAACTCGCCAAGCCCTTGAAACTATAAAAGAACGGTACTTTAAACTAATAAACTTTTCAAAATAAACCTCATATAATATTAAGGTACGGATACACTCACAGTATTTTGACTTACAGCAGTTCATGCTGAACAACATAAGTAATGTTAATCACTTCACACAACTTTTTCTATATAAATAGTTTACCTAACTTTGTGGAAATTCAAAACAATTATCTATGAAAGGAATATTTAGCACATCTGTTGGTAAAAAGTTAGTAATGAGCATTTCAGGCTTATTCCTAATGGTCTTTTTACTCGTACATCTAGGCACAAACCTGTTGCTTTTACTTGGCGAAGGCGAGCTTTACAATCAGGCCGCTCACTTTCTTTCCTCCACGCCTTTGTTAAAAGTTGTTGAAATTATGCTGGCTCTAGGTTTTATTTTCCACATAATTTACGCAACCATCATAACGCTAATGAACAGGAAAGCCAGACCGGTTGCGTACGCTAAAGTCGGGACGAACGAACTCACAACTTGGTCGTCGCGGAATATGTATATACTAGGGTTTGCCATATTCGCATTCCTAATTCTACATATGATAAACTTTTTCCTTAAGTTACGCTTTGGCGTTGTACCCCAAGTAACCTACGATGGTGGTATTACTTACATAAGCAACTCATACCTACTGGTTTCAGAATTTTTTGTGAGCTACTGGTGGTACAATGTAATCTATATTGTATCGGCTATTTTGCTTGGTTTGCATTTAAGCCATGGTTTTTGGAGTGCGTTTCAATCCGTTGGACTTACCAACAAGAAATGGTTAAATCGGTTGGAGATAACTGCAAACATATATGCAATTGTTATAGCCACAGGCTTTACTATTATTCCGCTATACTTTTGGTTAATACATTAGTATACATTTCAAACAGATAACTCGTAACAATAACAGATATGACAAAGTTAAACTCAAAGATACCTGGTGGTCCATTGGCCGAAAAATGGACAAAGCATAAGAATTCTCTCCGTTTGGTTAACCCTGCTAACAAAAACAAGCTCGATATAATTGTTGTTGGAACAGGGCTGGCTGGTTCGGGAGCAGCATCAACCTTGGCTGAGCTAGGGTACAACGTAAAGGTTTTTTCATACCAAGATACCCCACGCCGTGCCCACTCGGTAGCTGCGCAGGGTGGAATTAATGCGGCCAAAAACTACAAAAACGACGGCGACAGTGTTTACCGCCTATTTTACGATATGATAAAGGGTGGTGATTACCGTGCACGCGAGGCCAATGTATATAGGGCAGCAGAAGTTAGCAACCAGGTAATTGACCACTATACAGCAATGGGTGTTCCATTTGCCCGCGACTATGGCGGATTACTCGATAACCGCTCGTTTGGCGGGGTACAAGTAAGTCGTACTTTTTACGCAAAGGGGCAAACAGGACAGCAATGCCTGCTTGGTGGATATAGCGCATTGGTTAGGCAAGTGCAAAAAGGTAAGGTTACTATGTACTCGCGTCGTGAAATGCTCGACCTAGTAGTTGTTGATGGTAAAGCACGCGGAATAGTTGCTAGGAATCTTGTAACCGGAGAGGTTGAGCGACACTCAGCACACGCTGTTATTTTGGCCACTGGTGGATACGGTACTATATACTACCTATCAACTCTTGCAGTTAACTCAAACGGCTCGGCCGCATGGAAAGCTTATAAAAGAGGCGCCATGTTTGCCAATCCAAGCTTTATTCAAATTCACCCTACTTCGATACCCGTTCTAAACGATTACCAGTGTAAACTCACACTTATGAGCGAATCGCTCCGTAATGATGGTCGCGTTTGGGTACCAAAGAAGAAGGGCGATAAGCGATTTGGCTTCGAAATACCCGAAGAGGAGCGCGACTACTACCTTGAGAGAAGGTACCCAGCTTATGGAAACTTAGTGCCGCGAGACGTGGCATCGCGTGCAGCGAAAGAACGCTGCGATGCTGGTTATGGAGTTGGGGAAACAGGCCTATCGGTATTTCTCGACTTTAAAGATGCCATTGAAAAACAGGGTAAAAAAGCCATTGAGGATAAGTACGGAAATCTTTTTGAAATGTATGAAAAGATTACAGGAGAATCCCCATACGAAAGGCCAATGCGTATTTACCCAGCAGGACACTATACTATGGGCGGTCTTTGGGTTGATTATAACCTTATGACTACCATTCCGGGGCTATTTGCCATTGGCGAATCGAACTTTAGCGATCATGGAGCAAACCGCCTTGGGGCCAGCTCACTAATGCAATGCGCAGGCGATGGGTACTTTATTATACCTTACACCGTTACAGATTACCTTGCCGATGAGATTAGAACACCAAAAATAAGCACCGATCTACCGGAATTTGAGGCAATTGAAAAGGAAGCGAAAGAAAGAATTGACAAACTAGTAGGCATACAAGGCAAGCAAACGGTCACCTCATTCCACAAAAGGTTAGGAAAAATTATGTGGGATTACTGCGGAATGCACCGCAACGAGCAAGGACTAACGAAAGCACTGGGACTAATTGATGAGTTAGCAAAAGAGTTCTGGTCTGACCTACTAATACCAGGCAATACCGATGAGCTAAACCAAGAGATTGAGAAAGCGTGTAGAGTTGCCGATTATTTTGAAATGGCTAAACTTTTATGCAACGATGCGCTAAACCGAAAGGAAAGTTGCGGAGCACACTTTAGAGAAGAAAGCCAAACCGAAACAGGCGAAGCCAAACGAGACGATGCTAATTACACTTACGTTTCCGTTTGGGAATACAAAGGAGACAATACCCAACCAGAATTTCATAAGGAGGAACTAAAATTTGAATTCGTTGAACTGCAGGAACGTAGTTATAAGTAATTAGCAATAACCATAACACCACACAAAATGAAATTTACACTTAAAATATGGCGTCAGAAAAACGCTAAAGCCAAAGGGAAATTTGAAACCTACACGCTTGAAAACGTTTCAGCTGAGATGTCGTTTCTTGAGATGCTCGACTACCTCAACAATCAGCTAATAACCAGTGGCAAAGAGCCTGTGGCGTACGAGCACGATTGCCGTGAGGGAATTTGCGGATGCTGCGGCTTGTACATTAATGGAAGGCCACACGGTTCAATGAAAAAAACCACCACCTGCGAACTCCATATGCGTGAGTTTACTGACGGTCAAACCATAACCATTGAGCCATGGCGAGCGGCAGCGTTCCCAGTTATAAAGGACCTAATTGTTGAGCGAAATGCGTTTGATAAAATTATGCAGGCAGGCGGTTTTATCTCGGTAAATGCAGGTCAAACTCAAGATGCTAACGCCATTCCGGTATCAAAAGTAAAATCCGACGAAGCTTTCGATGCAGCATCGTGTATAGGTTGTGGTGCTTGCGTTGCAGCTTGTAAAAACTCCTCGGCAATGCTTTTTATAGCAGCTAAGGTGTCGCAGCTAGCATTATATCCCCAAGGACGAGTTGAAGCGAAAGAGCGGGTTAAAAATATGGTAGCCAAAATGGATGAGTTAGGCTTTGGCAGCTGCACTAACACGCGTGCCTGTGAAGCCGAATGCCCAAAGGGTATTTCAATTGCACATATCGCAAGGCTTAACAGAGAGTATATCTCAGCAAAAGTGAGCGACTAACAGGGTAACTCCAGATTTGCTACGCAAATCTATAACCCTGCAAGAATGATTGAAGGCTCGTCGTAATATGTATCAGCTGATACATATTACGACGAGTTTGTTTTAAAACTACCCCCGAGTTAGAACCCACAAAAATTCTCAATATTCTATTCAACGCATTTTACACACTACAAAGTCTAGCGTATGGTAAAATGTTGTATCAACTTTCAGGGAACGATTAAAAATTTCATTATTTAGCTGCAACTTTGCTTACAATTTATTACTTTTATCGCCAAATAAACTTTAAACTGTAACGCAATGGCCGAAGTAAGATATCAGGTTGATGAGGTAGACCAAAAAATACTGGCATACTTGGTGAAAAATGCTCGAATGGCATTTCTTGAAATAGCGCGCGAATGTGGAGTTTCGGGTGCAGCAATTCATCAGCGGGTAAAAAAAATGGAGGAGGCTGGTATTATAGATGGCTCACGCTTAATTGTGAAACCGAAGGCTTTAGGTTACGGTGTATGCGCATTTGTTGGCGTTAAATTTTCGGCAGCAAATCAGTACGATGGTGCTGTTGAAGAACTAAAAAAAATGCAAGAGGTTGTAGAGTGTAACTTCACCACTGGGCAGTTTGCATTACTCCTAAAAATATACTGTAGAGATAACGAACACTTAATGCAAGTGTTGGTAAGCACTATACAGAATATACCCGGCGTTTTAAATACTGAAACTTTTATATCGCTGGACCAAGCCTTTGAAAGGCAAGTTTACGTAAAAGACAAATGGCTTATTGAGGGGAAACTTGATTAATGGATTCTTTCAATAGTTCAATAATTCTAGAGGTTAAATCTTTATTACAAATAGGCCTTTCAATATAAGCGTTACAACCTGCTTCAAAACAATTTTTCTTCTCGTTTTCGCAACGAAAGGTTGTGGTCATAATAACAGGCACATCGATCTGTAATTTCCTAATATTCTTAAGCGTATTAATGCCATCGAGAACAGGCATCAGCAGGTTCATTAAAACGATATCGACGGTGCTTTTATTGCGAAACTCATTAATTACGGAAACACCATCTTTAGCCCAAATAGTATTCATTTGCAAGCTGGCCAGAAACCCTTCAATAAACTTATAGTTTCCCTCAACGGGCTCGGCAATCAGAATGGTTCTTCCTTTCAAAAGTTCTATATCACTCTTCAATTGCTTATTAACTTTCGTTGTAGCATTATCCTCATTTTTAAAAGGAAGTGTGAAGTAAAAAGTTGAACCTTTACCTAGTACCGAATCTACCCAAATTTCTCCACCCAGAACGCCCACCATCTCCCTGCAAATAGCTAATCCTAAACCCGTGCCCGAATAAATTGTTTGTCCAGACCCCACCGAAAACTTACTAAACCGCTCGAAAATAAGTTCATGGTTTTCGGGGTCAATACCTTCTCCGGTGTCCTTCACAAAAAATATTATTTTATCGAGCCCCGAAACTCTGTAACCAACCGAAATTTTACCCTTGTGCGTAAACTTTACTGCATTCCCAATCAAATTCGAAAGAATTTGTCTAAGTCTTACTTGATCAGTGGTTATTAGCAAATCAGAGTTATAATGAGCATCAAAATCGGTAGTAAGCTCAACCGCTGATTTGCTCAAATTTTCCTTAGTGAAAAAGAACTTTAGCTCATCAAACAAAGCATTTAGCCCAAAGGGCTTGATTTTGGTTTTTAGCTGCCCTGCCTCTATTATCGAAATATCAAGAATATCATTAATAAGGTTTATTAAAACCTCCCCATTACTCTTAATGATTTTCATATACTCTGTCCTTGACTCATCGTTGGTATCTTTGTCGGTTAGCAAATATGAGAAACCAACAATAGCATTTAAGGGGGTTCGAATTTCATGCGACATATTAGCCAAAAACGCACTCTTAAGCTTGTCAGCCTCTTCGGCTCTATTTTTAGCCTCTTTTAATTCTCTAGTTCTTTCCTCTACCAAATTCTCTAGTTGCTCTTGGTAAACATTAAGTTGTGCTTCAAATTCCTTCCTCTGACTTATCTCCAGAAGTAGCGTTTTATTTGTCTTGTTTTTATAACGAAACTGGTTATGGAGCAAATATAGAAGAGCAATAAGCAGTAGCACAAGGGTTATCAGAAAAGCGAACCAGATGCGAATCTGTCTTTTCTCGCTATTCTCAAGAGCCTTCTGTTTCGAAAGCAACTCTATTTGCCTTTGCTTGTCGCCAAGCTGGTAGCGAGTTTCTATCTCCATAAGTAATCGTGACTTTTCATCGCTAAAAACCGAGTCACGAAGTTCAATATAAGTTGTTAAAAAATTATGTGCCTTGGGATAATCACCAATTTTTTCGTAAATATCAGCCAGTTCTCGACTTATGTTAACCCTATGTCTTTGCAAGTTATGAGCCGAAGCAATTTCCCACGCTTGATTCTGGAGCGCTATTGCCTGGTTATATCTTCCTAAATTTTTATATGCTACCCCAAGATAATATTGCGAATTGGACATCCCATCGGCATTACTTACCGAAGCATAGTTTTGATAGGCATCCTGCAAGTATAAAATTGCCTTTTGGTACTCCTGCTTACTGAGATAAACGCTGGCAATATTAAGAAGCGTATGGCTGTAACTCACCCTATCGTCCTCTTTTATTTTTGCAGTCAACGATTTCTGCAAATACACGAGAGCAGCGTCAAATTTACCCATTTCAACATAAGTTCTCCCAATATTATTATATGCCTTTGCAACCCCCTCGGCATAATCAAACTCTTGACTTCGAACCAAACTCTTTTGATAAAAATCGAGGGCAATAGCTTTTTCATCAAAGTAACTGTAAATGTTCCCGAGTTCACGTGTTAGGTCGGCTATCTGTCTCTTATCCCCTATTCTTATTGCCCAACCCAAAGCCTTCTGGAAATTTTCCACTGCACTGCTAAACTCGCCTATACTAACGTAAACATTACTATAAAGCTGATAGGATTCTGTTAACCTAATGCTATCGGTAGTGCTAATAAAAAAGTCGTGAGCAAGATCTAGATTTTCAAGCGTAACACTATATTGTCCGGTAACATATAGTGCCTTAGCTAGCAAAAAGTGTGACAAGGCCAAACTAATCGAATCGTTTTGTTCAATTGAAAGAGTAAGCGCCCTTTCAGCATAAACTATTGCCTGTTCGGGGTACTTATTTATAATTTTTTCGGTGGTGGAGAGAAGTAACTCGAGCTGTTTTTCTTTCGATGAAGTGCTCAACAGCAAATTTATAGAATCGGGAATCAGGTTCTTTGCAGAAACCACAACACACATTAGAACCAGTATGGAGCTAACCAAAATTGCGTGAAATCTCTTTTTGCTGGTCATAATAACATCATTTTCAGCAAAATTATGAAAAACCTAGATACTAACGAAACCCTAAATTGAAATATTACACACAAACACATACATATTACACTAAACACAAAATATAGAGGACTAATAATCAAAACCTTTGACGGTTTACTATGTTGTAGCCTTTAATTTAAAAAATAAAAAAGGGGCAAAACTGCCCCTACTTACTGCCGGTGTTTTAAACACTAAAACTCGTCGTCATCAATTATATCGTCATCATCAAATTCGTCTTCAAATTCATCATTAAGGTAATCAAGCTCAATGTCTTGTAAGTCCTCAATTTCATCGTAAAAAACTCGTTTAAGGTTTTTTTCTTTTTGAACAGGTTTGAGCTTACGAGATTTTTTTTGCTCATCTGAACCAGAGCGGAAATCCTTTTCTGGTTTACGCATTTCATTCATTGATTTCATTCCTGAAAAGTTAATAATTAAGTTTTAAAGTTAGAATTAGTAATTAAAGATTACGTTAAATACAATTATTAAAATGGTTTGTAATCTGGATGTAAATATGATGCAATTTTATAATAATTTTTCAATGTTCAGTACATAAAAAAATATTTATTACTCTTTTATGCCAAAATAACTTAATTCTAAATTACGAAAGAAAATAAAGCTTGTCAATACGCTAAAAATAAAAATTACTTTTTTTAACGCTTTTGCTTAAATAATGTTTCAATTTATGCTGTACAATAGGTAAAGCCTGCGAGGTTATTATAACGGTTTTAGTACTTTTGTTTCACATTAAAATGAATATATGGAACTGATTACCAATCCACTTTTTGCGCTATTCGTAATTATATCGCTTGGGTTTATCGTTGGCAACATCAAAATTAGGGGGTTTTCCTTCGATGTTTCGGCTGTGCTATTTGTGGCTCTACTGTTTGGGCATTTTGGAGTGGTAATTCCGCAAATAATTGAGCGTATTGGGATGGTTCTATTTATTTTTACTGTGGGAATACAAGCTGGACCAGGTTTTTTTGAATCGTTCAAAAAACGAGGTCGAAAACTGGCTGCATTGGCCTCACTAATTGTAGTGAGCGGCGTGCTGGTAGCCTTCTTGTCGATGATAATTTTTGATATTGACACTGCCCTTATGGTAGGCATACTGTGCGGTGCACTTACTAGCACGCCAGGGTTAACCGTTGCAATAGATGCAACATCATCGCCGTTAGCATCAATTGGTTATGGTATTGCTTACCCAGTGGGTGTTGTAGGTGTAATTATTCTTGTAAAGTTTATCCCCAGAATACTAAAGTTAAATTTAGACCAAGAAAACAAGAAGTTAGACCAAATTGAGAAGAGCGCTTACCCTAAAATTAAATCCGCTCATTTTATGGTTGATAACGACTCGGTTGCAGGAAAAACTCTTTCGGAAATTCAAGTACGTGCAATGACTGGCGCTACGGTATCGAGAATCCAGCACAATGATAGCTGCTCTACCCCTCTATCTAACACTGTTTTAAGCAAAGGCGATATTATTAGGGCCGTTGGCTCAGAACAAGCCCTAGGTAAGGTGGAGGTACTTATTGGAGGAAGAGTGCAACAGGAAATAGCCCTTGAAAAAGATTTTGTAATACAACAGTTCTTAATAACCAATAAGCAAATTGTTGGCAAATCGATTCACGAAATTACCCTTTTACATAGCCACAATGCAGTGGTTACTCGAATTCGCCGAAGCGGTATTGACATAGCCCCATCACCCGATTTGCATATCCGATTTGGCGATAAGCTCACCATTGGTTGTCCAAAAAATAGCCTAACCGCTCTTACCTCCCTTTTAGGTAATAATGAGAAAATTTTATCGGATACCGATTTTTTACCAATAGCACTAGGTATTGTAGTCGGTATTTTATTGGGGTATGTTGAAGTTTCGTTCTCGGGTAACTTTTCCATAGGACTTGGGTTAAGCGGGGGCGTGCTTATAGCCGCAATTGCTCTAAGTAGTATTGGCAAAACGGGTCCCATTGTTTGGACAATGAGCGGTAGCGCAAACCAGCTACTAAGGCAATTGGGCCTTCTATTCTTCTTAACTTCTGTTGGTACTAAAGCGGGTGGGCAGCTAGTTGAAACGCTATCCGAATCGGGAATAACTCTTCTATTAATTGGCTCTGCAATTACAATTCTACCCATATTTTTTGCCTTGCTCCTAAATAAGGTATTCTTTAAGTTCAATATTTTTGAGCTTATGGGAGCAATAACCGGCGGTATGACCAGCACGCCAGGACTAGCTGCTTGCGATTCGCTAACCGATAGCAATGCGCCTGGCCGAGCCTATGCGGCTGTTTATCCTGTTGCAATGGTTGTACTCATCATTTTTGTTCAAATTCTAACTAGAGTAGCACTATAAACCTTACGGTATGGCTACAGCAATAATACTTAGGCAACTGCTAATTTTCAGCATTCTGATTGGTGTAGGTGCCCTTGCATACTGGCGAAAAATTATTACCCCCGAAATAAAGGACAACCTTGCCAGAGTTGTTATTGATATTACGCTACCTTTTTTAATTTTTACCACTTTTGCCAATATTGAGGCCGATGCCAGCATTATAAAGAATGGTTTACTGGTATTTGCACTGGCGTTTGTTAACCTCTTCGTTTTTTACTTGGTAGGCAAATTCTCGTCGCGCTTGCTAAAACTAAAACAACCGCAAGAAACAGTTCACACCCTACACACAATGTTTGGTAATATCGTGTTTTTAGGGTTTCCGCTACTCGATGCACTTTTCCCAAACGGTATAGGAATTTTTTATGGCGCAATGTACCAACTTGCCTCAAACACTATAACCTTTACCTATGGTGTTTATAAGCTGAGTGCTGGCACTCAAAAATCAGGAATAAAAAGCCTTATAAACCCAAATACCATAGGCCTTTTTCTGGGCGCTGCTGTTCTTTTAATGGGCGTAACACTACCCTCATTCCTAAATACATCGCTTAGCAGCCTAGGCCAATGCACTAGTCCACTATCAATGGTTTACATAGGGGCAATGCTGGCTTCAATAAAAATAAAAAGTGCAATCAGGCAGAAGAGCATCTACCTACTCAGCCTTAACAAGTTACTAATTGTTCCTGTGGCTCTAGCGGTGGTGTATCATTTGGCTATAAATGCATTTGGAATAATCATTTCTGAAGAAGCGTTTTTTGTACTTATTCTGCAAGCAGCAATGCCCTGCCAAACCATTATCGTTGTGCTATCACACAGGTACAATGGCGATCACGTTTTGGCTGGAGCCAACCTTTTTGTAACTACCCTACTAAGTATTATTACGCTTCCGCTGGTGTTTTACCTTGTATCGCTAATTAGGCAAGTGCTATAACCTTTAGTGAAGTTTGCATAAATTTATATCTTTGCTCTATAAAGTTAGCTTAAAGTGATTGATACAAAGAAACCACATTGGGTTGCGGCCTACACAAAATCGAGGAACGAAAAGAAGGTTCTCGAACGGTTGGTTAATGAGGGGTACGAAGCATATCTCCCGCTACAGAAAACCCTTAAACAGTGGAGTGATAGGAAGAAATGGGTTGAGGAACCGTTGCTTAGATCGTACATTTTTATAAGACTTACAGAGTACCAGTACTACAACGCCTTACAAGTACCTGGACTTGTAAGGTACGTTTTTTTTGAAGGCAAAACAGCACCCATACCCGACAACCAGATAGAAACCCTAAAACTTTTTATTGAACAAGAACTGACAATTGAAACCAGCGACACTCCTTTAAGCCCAGGCCAACTTGTTGAAATCAACATTGGCAAATTAAAAGGATTTGAGGGAGAAGTGGTTAGGCATAATGGCAAAAAGAAGGTAGTTATCCGTCTCAATCACATATCGCACGCTATTTTGGTTACCATACCCAAAAGTTACTTAAGTAAGAAGAAAAAGGTTAGCGAGCCAACCCCCTCAACATAACGTACGAAATACTAGCGAAAATTTTAAAATAGCGAGAGTGCTATTTGCCCTCAATTTTATTAACCCTTGTGGCGTGTCTTCCTCCCTCAAAAGTGGCATTTAAAAAGGCCGAAGCTATTTCATTTGCAGTATCAACACTTACAAAACGAGCAGGAATAGCGCATACGTTAGCATTATTATGCTGACGAGCAAGCGTGGCAATTTCAGGAATCCAACATAAGGCAGAGCGAATACCCTTCGTTTTATTCGCAGTCATATTCACGCCATTACCACTTCCACATAAAACAATGCCCAATTCGAACTCTCCCTGCGCAACACTTTCGGCTACTGGTCGGGCATAATCGGGGTAATCAATGCTTTCACTTGAGTATGTTCCAAAATCTTTAACGGTGTGCCCTAACTCGCTAAGAAATGCCACGAGTTTCTCCTTCGTTTCGAAACCGGCGTGGTCACATCCCACTGCAACTCGGTATATTTTCATCTGTCTAGTTTTAGTTATCAAATGTAAAAACAACGGAATACCAATTGGCGTGTGTGGTATGCTGCTGCTGTGAATATTTCATATATAAATAGTAATTTTACAAAGATAAACCGTTTGGGTTTAATGTACCACAAAAACAAAAAAATGTCTGGAATTTATATTCACGTACCTTACTGTAAGCGTAAATGTAACTACTGCGATTTCTACTCTGTTGCAAGCGGTAGCGGCAAAGATAAGTTTGCAAACCTCATTGAGAAAGAGATAGAGCTACGTGTAAACTTTCTGGATAATAGAACGATTGAGACTATATACTTTGGAGGCGGAACACCCTCGATGCTGCCAACGGACGATATTGAAAAAATATTACGTGCTATTGCCAAACACTTTACCGTTAACCCAAACAGTGAAATAACGCTTGAGGCAAATCCCGACGACCTATCGTTGGAATATCTTTTTGCTCTTCGAAAAACAGGCGTTAACAGGCTTAGTATTGGGGTACAATCTTTTTGCGACAGCGATTTAAAGCAGCTAGACCGAAGACACGATGCGGCTCAAGCAATTAATGCAGTTAATGATGCCCACAAGGCGGGATTTAGTGATATTAGCATCGATTTAATTTACGGTTTACCCTACTCAACCAACCAAATTTGGGAGCAAAACCTTACAAAAGCCTTCGCATTACCCATTACGCACCTATCGTGCTACCATTTAATTTACGAAATGGGCACACCGCTAGATAGAAAAGTTAAATCTGGTTTAGTTAAACCTGTTGATGAGGACATTAGCGTTGAGCAATTTGAACTACTTCAACTTTACGCTCAGCAGTTTGCCTTTGAGCATTACGAAATATCGAACCTATCAAAAAAAGGGCATCACTCGCGCCATAATACCTCGTACTGGAAACAAATACCATACCTCGGACTAGGGCCATCGGCTCACTCGTACAATGGTGTAACTCGTTGCTGGAATGCCAAATCGATTGAACAGTGGGGAAAATCAATTGAAAATGGACTAGCTAACCCCGAAGCAGAAACTCTTACCGAAACCGATAAGATAAACGAGTACTTTATAACTTCGCTTCGCACCATTTGGGGTGCCGACCTTAGCTACATCAGCAGTAATTTTGGCAAAAAAGTTGCTAACACGGCTCGCAAACTTTCTGAGAAATATGCTAAAGAAGGTATAATGGCTATTGATGGAAATATTATAAAAATTATACCTAAACATTTCTTTACATCCGATGGTGTAATAGTTGACTTTCTGATATAAATAGCATAAGTTGTAACCTGAATCAACGCTAATAAAACAAAATTACTACAAAGTTTACCCATTCGTTTGTACTTTGCAGCAAACTATACTTTAACCCTTTAAACAAAAAAATATATGGTACCGAAAAAAGCCACACAAATTGCAGTAGTACTAGCATCAATATTTGTGCTTAGTGCGTGCGCTTCAATTCCTAAAGGCGCTGTTGCCGTTAAACAATTTGATAAAGAAAAATACTTGGGTAAGTGGTACGAAATTGCTCGCCTCGACTTTAAATTTGAACGAAACCTGAACAACACAACCGCCAACTACTCGGTAAATGAGAATGGAACTATAAAAGTTGACAATCAGGGTTATAACGTTTTTAAAAATGAATGGGTTCAAGCCATTGGAAAGGCTAAATTTGCTGGCGAACCAGATGTTGCTATGCTTAAGGTTTCGTTTTTTGGACCATTTTACTCTGGATATAATGTTCTTGCCATCGATACCGAGTATAAGTACGCACTTGTTGCTGGTAAAAACCTAAAATACCTTTGGATTCTATCACGCGAAACATCAGTTCCCGACGATATTAAGGCAGAATACTTAAAACTTGCAGAGCAGATAGGATTCAATACAGCTGAGCTAATTTGGGTTGAGCACAACAAAGAGAAAAAGTAGAGTTCTACCCTAACATCTTGTTGTAGAATGACAAGAATTGGGAAACAAACAGGGGAATTATTATCCTAATAATTCTCTGGAATGAAAAACGCCCTTGCAAACTAATTGTTTACAAGGGCGTTTAAATTTTCTGGTTGACCTACAAGGACTCGAACCTTGACTGACAGAACCAAAATCTGCTGTGCTACCATTACACCATAGGTCAATCCCTAATGCTTTTCTTGAAAGCGTGGCAAAGGTAAGTGATTTTTCTTATTTGAAAAAATTATTTTCAAAATAATTGCCTTTATTGTTTTTCCATTGTATTTGCTCTCATTATCCAAGTGTTTGCAACAATCTCATCTGGCCAAGCATTTAGGTATTCTTGCTCTTCGTTTAAAATGCTTTCTAAATTTTGCTCTAAATAAATGCCTTTACCCTCGGGTATATACAGGATAATATCAACCTCCTGTACTCGCCATTTTTGGTTGGGCTGTAGCATAAAGTACGGAGCAAGAATCAGCGAGTTATCTACCAATGTAAATTTCTGTATAATCTTACTTGCGTTTTGCTTTGCCAGCAGCCTCGAACCACCCCTCGACTTTTTTATTATTGCCATTTCGAACCGGTTGGTGGTACTTTTGGCAATACTGATTTTTGGTTTGCCCACAATTTGTTTATTACCATCTGACTGAATAACCGTAAAGTCGACAGTATTGAAAACTTGCATAAAATCGAATGATTCATCATCAAAACCCTCATCGCCAATCACTCTTAGCACGCGGGTAGTTGAGTCGGTTAGTGTAATTTCAAACTTTTCGGTTACATTTTCACGAATGGTAAAACTCCGAACCTGCAAAAATGTAATTGACCCCAACAACAGTACCGCCAATATCCAAAGGGTTGCCGATGTAACCAGAAATGCGCTTAACCGAGCGGTAAATTTAAATACCATTCGCAATCCAGCAATTACAATAACGGTAAATGGTATGGCCAGAATAAAAAAGGTGGGAATGGTTACCCATAACGACGAACCCAAATCGAAGGTTGATGCTATAAGTTGCCCAAAACTAAGGGCATAATAATTGGGGAGTAGTGAAACCAGCGCATCACCAAAAAACAGGGAGAGAAAGGAAACGGTTATGCCAAATAAGCCAACGCTTATTAGTACCACCGCCACAATAGCCACAATTATTTTGGCCACCACCGCCATTACACCACCAAAAGCCATAAAAACACGTCCCATAGCCCTAAAAAACTGCTCAAATGTTTCCGAAAATTTATTCTTTTCCATATTGTTTTTTACATTTTGAAATTCATTTTTAATGCTCTTCTCTAGATTCGAAAAATTTACTTCCTCCCCTCTCATCTCCATTCGCTGACGGGCGGTTTGGGCACGCGGAACAGCAATCCACAGAACAAGATACAGGATTAGTCCTAACCCATTGGCAAAGATAAGCACAGCAAAAAGAATTCGAAAAACCAGCGTATCGATATTAAAATATGCGCCCATACCCGAGCTAATTCCAGCAATCAGAGCATTATCGGAGTCTCTGTACAAACGTCGCCTCGCTTTAGAGTTTGAAGATGCTGATGATTCGTTGTCCACATCATCACCTGCAATCTCTTCGGGTTTTCCCAGTAATTCAATAACCTGAGTCACCATTTCGAGAGTCACCACCTCTTTGCCCTTTAGTATATCGGTTAGTAACTCGGCAGCACGTTCTTCAATATCACGTATAACCTCCTCGCTCTCTTCCGTGGCACCCAAATGTTCCTTAAGCAGTTCAATATACGATTCGAGGGCTGCGTAAGCATCATCCTCAACGACAAACGCAACGCCTCCTAAGCTAATTTTTAATGATTTTTTCATAATTCCTCCTAAATATTTTGAGTTCTAATTGCATTTACGGTGCCAACAAGCTTGGCCCACCCCGCCTCAAGCTGAGTGAGATATTCTTTGCCCTTTTGGGTTAAAGAGTAGTACTTGCGAGGAGGGCCCTGAGGCGATTCCTCCCAACGATAGCTTAACAATCCAGCATTCTTTTGACGAGTTAGCAGCGGGTAAAGGGTTCCCTCAACCACCAACATTTCCTCTTCCTTCAGCAAATTAATCAAATCGGTTGTATAGGCATCGCCTCGCGAAAGGACAGAGAGGATACAAAGTTCAAGTACCCCTTTACGCATTTGCGCTTTAGCGTTATCTGCATTCATAATTCATCGTTTTATTTCGTCCTGTTTTCGTACCCCTGAAAAGACCTACCAATATTCTCGGCCGTAACGGGGTCACCTGTCATTTCAAGCCTTTCGGCCACTGTTCGTGCTTGGGGTATCACAATCCACAAAATTATGTAAATCATTAACCCACCGCCGGCCCATAGGGCAACTATTACAAAAAGTATCCTTATAAGTAACGTATCAATATTCCAGTAGTACCCTAAACCCGAACATACGCCACCTATAGCCGAATCATAAGGGTCGCGATACAATTTTTTTCTGCGATTACTAAAAGATGGACCGCTGGATTTCCTCTCGTCTTGCTGCGAGCCAATGTCATTGGGGTATCCCATTATTTTAATTACCCTCAAAACCTCTGAAAGGCTTATAACATCGTCACTATTTGGTGCAGTGCCTTTGAAATGCTCAGCTATTCGGGCCTCAATATCAGCCATTATTTCACGCCGGTCGGGTTCCTGAGCAAAGCCCACTTCCACACTTTTTAGGTAACTATCAAGTTTGTAGTAGGCGTCCTCCTGAAGAAGGAAAATAAGACCTCCCAAGCTAACTGTAATCGTTTTTTTCATCAGTCTGTTTATTAATTTTTAATTGTCAAATGGAACATCCAAAAAATAGCCTGTGGTTTTTGTGTTAAACTTATTACTATGGTTGTTTCATATAAAGTGAGTTTAGTTTTTCCCACACATTGTAAATAATAATTACTATGCTATAAACGGTTCTAATTTTTTACAAATATATAATATTTTACATTACCTTGCAATGCATAGTACTAATAATTACAAACATTTTTTTACAAAAAATCCTTAACAGTTGATATTAAGGACTTTACGTTAAAAAATACTCAAAACAATTTAAAAATAAGTTTGTTTTAGTAGGTAAAGCAGTCCACGATTATGCCTTAACACCTCTTTAAACCATTGGCTAAGAAAACGAAATAGCACAAAACAGCGTAAAAAACAGGATTGAAATAGACAAACTTTCTGCTTCCTTTAAATTAGTCTATACCGAACTAAGCAGTGGCAGTTTTAAAAAACAGCTGAAAAGATTACCTTTACTACACTAAAAAAGAATTGATATGCAAACACTATTTACGGGGCCACTTTCTAAAATGAAATTTACCAACGCTGGTTCGGAGCTGGTCATCCGGCCCGATTATTTTCTACAATCAACCAGCGGCAAAATAGGTATGAACAAGCTTATTGGAAAAGAGATAACCATTGAGTTTAACGGTAAAATTACCTGTATGAGCTGCGGTAAACGAACAACAAAATCGTACGGGCAAGGATACTGCTACCCTTGTTTTATAAGTATTCCGCAAACAGAAGAGTGCGTTATGCGACCCGAACTGTGCAGGGCTCACGAGGGTATTGCTCGCGATATGGAATACGCTAAGGAACACTGCCTAACAGACCAGTACGTTTACCTTGCCCTTTCGGGTGGTTTAAAGGTGGGCGTTACGCGATTCCATCAGGTTCCCACTCGCTGGGTTGACCAAGGTGCAAACTTTGCCATAAAGCTAGCTATTGCTAAAAACAGGTATTCCGTTGGTATTATTGAGGTGGCTTTAAAGCAAATTTTAGCCGATAAAACTAACTGGCGAAAAATGCTTACGGGCAACGACAATGAAATACCCCTTGTGGAGGAAAAGATAAAAGCAATTAACTATCTAAAGGAAAATAACTTAGAGTTCTCGGAAACCGAAAACAACATTTACACCATAAACTACCCTGTTGAGAAATTTCCCACGAAGGTAACCTCCGTAAATTTCGATAAAAAACCACAACATAAGGGTGTTTTAGCGGGCATTAAAGGGCAGTACCTTCTTTTTACCGACAACAGCGTACTAAACATAAGGAAACACAGCGGTTACAATGTTGAGATATTGGTTGGGGATTGATAAAAAAATCTTGAACTATGATTTAAAAGTGATTTGATGAATACTCTGATTATTAAGTTGCTATGATTGACAATAAATATAAATATTCTGAATTAACAGGTCAAATAATTGGTTGTGCTATGGAAGTACATAGGTATTTGGGAAATGGATTTCAAGAAGTGGTGTACCAGAGAGCATTATCAATAGAATTAAAAATGCAGGGAATTTCTCATATTAGGGAGAAAGAAATGCCTTTGCAGTACAAGGGCTATGATATAGGAAAAAGAAGGGTGGACTTTTTCATTGAGGACAAAATTATGCTAGAACTTAAGGCAGTTAAAGAATTAGAAGATGTCCATTTGGCACAGGCCATAAACTATTTAGAAGCCTATGGTATGGAAATAGGACTGCTAATAAATTTTGGGAACACCTCGTTGCAATTTAAACGGGTTATGAAACCACAAAGGAATCAAGATCCATTGTCGTACAGCTAAGGCTGTCGGCTTCGACTATCCTTCGACTTCGCTCAAGATAGGCTGCTCAGCCTGACCGTCAACCTGATCGAAGTCAAAGGGAACGTTAATATTGAACAGTAGGCTAAATTTTGTTTAAAAAAACGACATTAAATCAAAGTCAATCAAAAAATCATATAAAATCATAGTTTAAGACAATAAAAGCAGAAATATAAACCAAACCACAAATCATCACTCTAAAAAACAGTAAAACCTTTAACCTATTTTAAAACAATGCTATTAAATAAAAATATATCTTCGTGCTTTAATTATAGAAGGATACACCTATGCTAAAACTTATAAACCCTCGTACAACGCTATTTTTTATAGCAATACTCATAGCAAACCTCTCGTTTTCACAAGGGCCTTGGAATCTTGAGCAGTGCATTAGCTACGCCCTAGAGAACAATATACAAATTAAGCAGCAGGAGCTTAACGTTCGCCTTAGCGAGAACCAGCTAACCCGCTCAAAGTTTAACACGCTACCCAATCTTAACGTAAACGGGGGTCACAACTATAGTTTTGGTCGGTCAACAAACTTTATAACCAACCAGAAAGAGCGCATTGACATACAGTCGACCAACGCCTCCATTAGTTCACAGGTTACGCTTTTTAACGGGTTGCAGCTACTAAATACGCAACGGCGCGATGCCATTGACCTAATGGCAAACCTAACCGATGTTGAAAAAATTAAGAATAATATTTCACTCAATATTGCCGCAGCTTACCTCCAAATTCTTTTTAGCAACGAGCTGCTCGAAACCGCAAAGAAACAAAAGGAGCTCTCTCAGCTTCAGGTAAACCGAACCAAACAGCTGGTTGATGCTGGAAGTTTACCCGAGGGCAATTTGCTCGAAATTGAAGCTCAGCTGGCATCGGACGAACTGCAAATAGTAAACAACCAAAACCAGCTAGACTTAGCCTACCTATCGCTGGCTCAAATACTCGACCTAAAGTCGACTGAAGGTTTTACCATTGAACAGCCAAACTTAAAAGAGGTTGACGATATTCTTCCTGCAGATAATTCGGCAAATATTTTTGAGCAGGCATCGGCTTTTATTCCCCAAATTGCAAGCGCACAATACAGAGTTCAAAGCGCCGAAAAAGGGGTGCTTATTGCCAAAGGGGCTAGGAGCCTTCGCTTGTCGCTAGGTGCCAGCTATGGAACTGGAGCTCAAAAGTCTTTAACCGCAAACACTGGTGTAAACAATCCCTTTTGGGACCAAATAAAGGATAACGCTAACACCAATATTGGGCTAAGCATCTCTGTTCCAATTTTTAATGGACTGCAGGTTAAGACTTCAATCTCAAATGCTCACATTTCACTAGAGAATGCTCGTTACAACCTTGAGTTGGAAAAAAATATGCTTTTTAAGGATATTCAGCAAGCATACGCCGATGCGCTGGGCGCATACAAAAAGTATAAGGCAACCGAAAAGAATGTTGTTGCGCTTCAGGAAGCCTTTCAGTATGCCGAACAGCGGTTTAACGTTGGGTTGGTAAATTCATTAGATTACACCACCTCAAAAACCCGCCTATCAAAAGCGCAAACCGATTTACTAAGCGCAAAGTACGAGCTCATATTTAAATCAAAAATACTCGATTTTTACCGAGGCAATCCACTTAGCCTTTAATTTAAAACCATTAATGAAACATCCTAGATTTAAGCATCGACATACATAAAATAGCTATTCTTTGGATGTTCCGTGTGTACCTTATTAAATAGACAAACAGATGAAACGAAAAAAAATTACTCGATACCTTCTTATTGCCGCTGTGCTTTTTATAGTAATAGCAATTGTTGCAAAAAAATCGGGAAAATTTGGCACCCAGCCAATGATTGAGATTGTTGTAGAGAAACCACAAATATCAACCATTATAGAGAGCATTTCGGCAAACGGTAAAATTCAGCCTGAGGTTGAAGTAAAAATTAGTCCCGAAGTGTCGGGTGAAATAATTGAGTTAACCGTTAAGGAAGGTGATAAAGTGGAACGAGGCCAGCTACTATGCCGAATTAAGCCCGACACCTACATATCAATGCGCGAAAGGGTTGCCGCCTCATTAAACTCAACCAAGGCAAGGTTAACCCAAGCCGAAGCACAACTCCTACAGTCGGAGCTTGCGTTCAAACGCAGCAAGCTGCTTTTTGAGCAAAAAGCCATTTCCGAATCGGAGTTTGAGAACGCCAAAACAACTTTTCAGGTTGCTCAAGCTGATGTTAAAGCTGCCCTTTTTAATGTAGAAAGTTCGGAGGCATCACTTAAAGAGGCCATTGAAAACTTAAACAAAACAACCATTTACGCTCCTATGAGCGGCATAATATCAAAACTTAGCGTTGAATTGGGCGAACGCGTGGTGGGTACTGCTCAAATGGCGGGTACCGAAATTTTACGAATTGCCGATTTGGCTCGTATGGAGACCCGTGTTAGCGTTAACGAGAACGATATAGTTAGGGTTAAGCTACGAGATACTTCCCTAATTTATGTTGATGCTTACCCCGACCAAATTTTTAAGGGAATAGTAACACAAATAGCTAATTCGGCCAGCGTTGCAGGGGCATCGGTTGACCAAGTTACCACCTTTGAGGTTAGAATATTTCTTCTTGCTAGCTCATACAATCATCTTATTAAATCGAACCAGCTAAATCCATTCAGACCGGGTATGTCAACTAATGTTGATATTCAAACCACAACTAAAAACAATATATTAACCGTTCCCATTCAGGCAGTTACCACCCGTTCCGATACCACTAACAAAAACCAAAAAGAAGACGAACAGCTAGCCGCCAATATGTTTGAGGTTGTATTTATTGCGAAAAATGACACCGCTCGAATGGTGAAAATTAAAACTGGCATTCAAGACAATAAAATTATTGAAATTACCGAAGGGCTTACAGGTGATGAGGAGATTGTTGTTTCGCCCTTTAGCGCCATAACACGCCTACTTGAAGATGGTAAGCTGGTGAAAAAAGTTAGTCAGGATAAATTATTCTCAAAAACAAAATAACGTACTATGAACCCGCTCCTTTGTATTGAAACGGGTACTCCTACGTGCTCGGTTGCGCTTGGGTTTGGCACTCAAATTTTAGATGTTACAGAAAGCCACGACCCCAACAACAACCACGCAAAAAACCTAACCGTTTTTATTAATGATTTGCTCATCAGGCACGGCCTAAAGGCTACTCAACTAGCAGGAGTAGCTGTGAGCAAAGGGCCGGGCTCATACACGGGTCTCAGAATTGGGGTGTCGGCGGCCAAGGGAATATGCTACGGTGCCAACCTGCCGCTTATTGCCATTGGTAGTTTAAATGCAATGGCTTATGGTGCTCTAGAATGGCTTAGCCAACATACACAGTTCACACCCGAGGTAATTTGCCCGATGATTGATGCACGACGAATGGAAGTTTACACGCAACTTTTTAACGCGAAGGGAGAAAGCATTTCGGAAGTGGAAGCAAAAATATTAGACGAGAACTCATTTTCGGAACTTTTAATCAATAAAAAGGTGCTCTTCTTGGGCAACGGTTCATCCAAAGCAAAAGAAGTAATTAAGAGTAGCAATGCTGCGTTTATAGAGAACTTTATGCCCTCGGCACGGTTTATGTTACCTCTTGCTAGTAATCTATTTAACCAAAAGAAATTTGAAGATGTGGCATACTTTGAACCGCTTTACCTTAAAGATTTTGTTGCTACAGTGGCCAAGAACAAGGTTCTGGGGCAAAAGTAGAAGTGCTTTGGTTATAATCCTGCTAGTTTGCATTGCATCAAATGGCAAAGCTCAGCACAAAGCTTTTAGCGAAGGCGAAAAACTCAAGTACCTAGTTTACTACGGTCCAATAAAAGGAGGCGAAGCTACACTTGAGGTTCGAAAAGGTAAGTTTAACGAGAAAGATGTAAACCACCTGTACCTCAATGGTAAAACAATAGGGCTAACCAATGTACTATTTAAGGTAGATGATACATACCAAAGTTTTACCGATATTGACACAGACTTACCCTACAAATCTATTCGAAATATAAAAGAAGGACGGTACAGGCATTATAGCGAACAAATTTTCGATCATTGGACCAGAACCGACTCGGCCATTGTTTATAGCACAAAAGTAGGGAAAGCTATGGCACCTAAAAATAGCAACGACATACTATCGGCCTTTTACTACCTTCGAAATCATTTAATGCACAAAAATCTAAGCACTAGCGACACCCTTGTTGTTGAAACCTATTTTTCGGACGAGATTTACACTATGCGTGTTCGGTTTATAGGCTATGAAGATATAAAAACAAAAATTGGCACAATAAACTGCATCAAACTCTCGCCGATTGTTATTACGGGGCGAGTTTTTAAAAACGATGACGATATGACCATTTGGCTATCCAACGACAAAAACTACCTACCCGTTAGGGTGCGTTTTAATATAGCTATTGGTGCAGCATACTGCGATCTTATAGAATACGATGGGCTTAAACATCCAGTGTCAACACTTTAGGTTAGTACTTAAAGTACAATACCGTGGATTAATCACTTAAAATCAACCATTAGCAAAAATAGTTATCAATAACTCTAATAAAAAAAGCTATTTTTGCAACAAATTAAAATTGAAACAATAAATTTAGTATGGCAACTACAGCGGATTTTAGAAACGGATTGTGTATAGAATTTAACGGGAAATTATACACCATAGTACAGTTCCAGCATGTTAAACCAGGTAAAGGCTCTGCTTTTGTTCGTACCAAGCTCAGAAATTTAGAGACAGGCAAAGTTATTGAGAACACGTTTAATGCTGGCGTTAAAATTAACACCGTTCGTATAGAGCGTAGACCCCATCAATTCCTTTATAAGGATGATATGGGCTATAATTTTATGCACCAAGAAACATTTGAGCAGATAACTCTTCCGGAAGCGCAGATAGAGAACGTGGACCTCTTCAAAGATGGACAGTATGTTGAAATTATGGTACATGCCGAAACCAATAACGTGCTTTCGTGTGAGCTACCCCCATTTATTGAGCTTGAAGTAACCTACACCGAACCTGGGCTAAGAGGCGACACGGCATCATCAACAGCGCTAAAGCAAGCCACCGTTGAAACGGGTGCAACCATTAACGTTCCACTTTTTATTGAAATTGGCGAACGCATCAAAATTGATACTCGTACTCGCGAATATTCAGAGAGGGTTAAATAATCGCAGCTCCTACTTACATAGTTTAGCAATTAAAGTAAAGCCTAACGACCTGCTCTAGTCTTCAAATTAAATTTGCCAAAATACTGGGCAAAGAATCGCTATAGATTAGGCTGCTCTCATTAACCTCAAACTCCACTTCCGCTAGCTAAAACGAGCGAAAGTGGAGTTTGAGTGAGGTTAGTTCTACTTCCTAGTTCAGGCTTTCCAAGGCTCGTAACCATAACGAAATGATATTGTCCTACATTTTATCACTTTTTCGGGTTCGATATGATTTAATTTCGTAACTTATCCGTTTAAAACAATAATTTTTAACAACTCAAACCAATAAATAACCATGGCCTTTACTTCATCTAAAAGACTTAAGCTAAGCACATTTAAGCTTAATGCTTTGCTCAGTATGGCACAAGCCATAAGTGGCGAGATGAAAACCGAAGACCTAATGAATCGATTTCGAACCATCCTAAATGATGATTTAGAAATTGATAGGGTACTCTTCTTTAAGTTTGAAGAGAAATGGAAACTTCTGCTGTCAACAAATTGCCCCGAAAGCATCAGCTCAGCCATTGTCCCCGAGGTCGATTTACTTTCATTTAAAGATATATCATTTGTAAGCACATCGGTTAACCCTGTGCTTCAAGAGTTTGATATTATTATACCCGTTGTGCAAAACAACCAACCGTTGGCATTCGTTCTAATTGCCGATACCAAGGAGGAGGTAAAGGGCGTAAGCGCAACCATAAAGCACCTCAACTTTGTTCAAACCCTTTCAATAATAATATTTGTTGCCATTGAAAACCTCAGACTTTTTCATACAACACTTGAGCAAGAAGCGATGAAGAAAGAGCTTGAGCTCGCCTCGCAAATGCAGAACTTGCTTATTCCGAGCCAAGAGAATTTACCCCAAACACCTGGCGTTAAAATTCAATCGTATTACCATCCGCACGCCGAAGTTGGCGGCGATTTTTACGATGTAATTTCCCTAGAGCGCGAAGAGATTGGCTTTTGCATTGCCGATGTATCGGGAAAAGGAATGGCCGCTGCAATTCTTATGTCGAATTTTCAGGCAAACCTTAGGGCACTCTTTACCTATGATATTACCCTAACCGGACTGGTTGAAAAACTTAATACCAGAGTTATGGCATCGGCCAAAGGTGAGCGTTTTATCACCCTTTTTATTGGCCGATACAACCCCAACCGAAAAACGTTAGAGTACATAAATGCTGGGCACAACCCGCCCATTTTTTACGATACTAAAACTCAGAAAACCGAACTGCTCACCAGCGGATGCGTGGGATTGGGAATGATTGACGACATTCCTGTTATGAGTGTGGGCTCGCTAAGGGTTTCGTCTCCATCAAAATTAATTTGTTATACCGACGGACTGGTTGAGTACGCAACGGGAGGAAAAATTGTTATGGATCACAGTATTATTGAGGAGTGCATAAGCAATAACGACCCCATTGAAAAAAGTGTAAAAACAATTGTGAAAACAAGGGTGGAACAAGTAGAGCGAAAAGAGATTCGAATATTTGACGATATTTCAATTTTAGGCTTCGAATTTAGGTAACCTCTCATTGGTTTGCAGCTCTCTGTGCTTTACCTTCTGGTCAATGGCAACAATAATGGCCATAAACCCCCAAAAAACAGCCGCAATTTTATCCGTATCGAGAAAGTTATTCAAAAACCCATGAAAAATATAGGTAACTAATCCAACTATACAAGCTATAGTAATATTCCGCTCGGCTCTATCTATCCCCTTCCGCTGAACCAACCTAAATCCTTGAATAAGAATAAAAATTATAATTAGCATAAACCCAATAATCGAGGGTAATCCAGCCTCGGCCATAAGCCCCAGATACTCGCTATGGGCATTACCGCCAGTACCAAAATTAGTGCTTATTATGGTTTTATTCTGGCTCAGTTGAAATGGTGCATATTCAAACTGGTATGTTCCAGGACCCCATCCAACAAACGGCCTCTGCTTAAACATAGCTATTGCAGCATCCCATCGGTTAATGCGCTCAAGATTAGACGCATCGGATTTTATGTTTATTACGGACCGAACATGCTCTGTAAGATTACCGCTTGAATCGGTAGTATTGCGCTCAAGGCGCCATAATATTTCTTCCTGAAAAGTAAAAAAGGCAGCCACTAAAACCAGCAAAGTTACAACGAGGGTTCGTAGTTTAACCTTTAGGCGAATAAGCAACCAAACACCGCCCCCAATCAAAAGGCTTAGCCATGCTGCACGCGAGTACGACAGCACTAATGCAAGCATAAAGAATAACGCCAGGCCCCAAAATAGTAATTTTACTTGCCGTCTAGTTTCGTTGAGCGCCATGGCAACAGCTAGCGGAATAACAAAAGCCAACGCGGCACCGTAGGATGTGTGATCGATAAAAAAGGGCGCCGATGCGCCATGAGCAACCTTATGACTAAGAAGCCCGAGGCTTGCTTGCTTAACAATGCTAAACAATGCTACACAGAAGAGACCTAGGATATATGCCAATCCAAACTTTCTGACATTACTGAAATTCTGACTAAACAGGATATAGGCAAGGTAAAAGAATACACCAATAAACCAGAAACGAACTAAAAAGTACTTAATAGATACCACTGGCATCTCGCTGGTAACAACAGTTATAAGCAACCATCCCAAGTAAAAAAGCATTGCCAAAAACACAGGTTCGCCCATTAATTCTTTTCTGAAATAGTTCTCTTTAAAGGACTTTAGAATTACCATAACCAGCAAGAAAACTAGTATGGGTTCGGTTGGAAACCAAAAATCGAAGGTTAGTCCAGGCACCAGTCGGCGCAACGGAATGGAAAGGGGAACAAGGAAAGCTAGAGCAAAAAACAGCTTTGTGGGCGCAAAGAAAACCCACATACCAATTACCAAAGCAATAGGTACCAAGCTAAGCCCGAACGACTGCCTGAAGAGCAAGAAAGAGTTTGCCGCAATAAACAGTAGGCTAAGGAACAAAACAAGCCAAATTCGGTGCTTATCCCTTTGCAATATTTTTAGGTTTAATAGATTTCCTGAAAAAGTCGAGCAGAACAAACAGAAACAGTGAGAAGAATAGAGCTGATAGGGTTGAAGCAACAACAATTATAAGTTTCTTAGGTGTCGCCTTCTTGTCGCTGGGGTATGCCCAATCGATAACAAACTGCGAGGGTATAACGCCCTGGGCTTCGGCTCTTAGAATATGAAGATTTTCCTGTATATCTTTAATTTGAAGCGATTTATACTGAATATCGTTAAGGTAACGTGTATACTTTGCTCCCTGTGAGGCCAATCCATCAATATACTTTTCAACCCTACCAGCCGATTCATATCTAGCACCAGCTATGGCCTCGGCATACACACGTGTTGCCTCTTTTGCCTGATAGGGTAGGTCAATTACCCCTTGCTCCATTACAATGGTCATACTATCGTCAAGGTTATAAGCCTCAGCCAATATTTGCTGATAATGAAACTCTAACACCTCAAGGGCTTTTTGTGCCACCAAGCGTTTTGCCTCACGCGTTAGGCTATCGGCTGTAATAACAATGGCATTGGCTAGCTTTGCAGCCATCTGCGGGTCATTATCGAGCACCTCAATTCGAACCGAACGATAGCGCGAGGGCATGAACGACACATTACTTGTATACACCTCGTTTACCTTATGCCAAGCATGCCTATCACCGGTATTAACTCCGTAGTGCTCAAAAAGATTAAACTCCGTAATAATATGTCGGCGAAGGGTTTCAGATGATAAGATTTGGATTAGCTGTTCCACCTCCTCATCGTCGCCAAAAACGGTTAACCCTTTGGCCCGCGATGCAATAAAAACATCTTTTGAAGCCTGAGTAGCAACCGAAGGGATAAGAATGGCCGATGATTTGAACTGTGGCGTAATTAAGAAAGAAACTACTAGCGATACCACAAAAGCAACAACACCAATAAGTAGAAAAACAATGCGTCTTTGCCAAACCATTTGTAGCAGGTTGGTGCCGTTTAAGTTAAAATCGGGTAGTTCCTTTTCCATATCATCTATTATTTTTCAACCTTTATAATGAAGTAATTCTTCTTTCCCTTCTGTACAAGTAGGTATTTTTTGTTAATCAGCATTGAGGCATCTATCTGCATATCAGCATCCTGAATCTTCTCCTTATTAATGCTAACACCTCCACCCTTTACAGTTCGACGAAGGTCTCCTTTTGAAGGGAACACCTCCGTTTTTTCGGCAGCAAGCTCCGAGAATGGAACCCCAGCGCTTATAACTTCAGCCGAAATAGTGAACATGGGTACACCCTCAAAAACGGATAAAAAGGTACTTTCGTCTATTTTATGTAAAATATCTGAGGTAGATTTTCCGAAAAGAATTTGCGAAGCCTCAACAGCCGTGTTATAATCCTCCTCGGAATGAACCATAACAGTAAGTTCCTTGGCCAATTTTTGTTGAAGTTTACGTTCGTGGGGCGCCTGCTGATGCTCTGCTACTAGCTGCTCAATAGTCTGTTTATCGAGCATTGTGAATATTTTAATGTACTTTTCCGCATCACTATCCGAGGTGTTTAGCCAAAATTGGTAAAACTTATAGGGTGATGTTAGGTTTGGGTCGAGCCAAATGTTACCCTGCTCTGTTTTGCCAAACTTTCCGCCATCGGCCTTGGTAATAAGCGGACAGGTAAGTGCGAATGCCTCACCGCCCAGCTTACGACGAATTAGCTCGGTGCCAGTTGTAATGTTACCCCACTGGTCGGAACCACCCATTTGCAAACGGCAACCTAGCGATTGGTACAAATGCAGAAAATCGGTTCCCTGTACAAGTTGATAAGTAAATTCGGTGAATGAAAGACCAGACCCAGCTTCGCCGGTAAGGCGTTTTTTAACCGAGTCTTTGCTCATCATATAGTTAACGGTGATGTGTTTACCGATGTCGCGAATAAAATCGAGGAACGAGAAATCCTTCATCCAATCGTAATTATTCACCATAACCGCGGCATTGGGCTCGCTCGAATCGAAATCGAGAAAATTTGAGAGCTGCGCCTTAAGGCAATCCTGATTATGCCTAAGTGTTTTCTCGTCGAGCAGGTTACGCTCCTGCGATTTACCCGATGGGTCGCCAATCATTCCGGTTGCACCGCCTACCAAAACAATGGGCTTGTGACCACACTGCTGAAAGTGCTTAAGCATCATAACCGATACTAGGTGTCCAATATGTAACGAATCGGCAGAGGGGTCGATACCCACATAAGCCGAAGTCATCTCTTTCTGTAGTTGCTCATCGGTGCCTGGCATAATATCGTGTATCATACCACGCCACTGTAATTCTTGTACGAAATTCATGGTAATAAAAATTTTGGACAAAGATATAAAATACCGCTGATAGATGCTGCTTTTAGGATGGTTAAATAGAAAAAGGGGGAATTGGCGGTTGGTTATTGGCTGTTAGTTTTTGGCGATTAGCTGTTCTTTGGAACACAGATGACACTGATTGGACTGATTTATACTGTTTTTTTGTCCACAGATTACACTGATTAACACGGATTGTTATGGCGTTTTGCAGATCCACCGCTACCCCTAACCACCTGATTTCTCCGGGACAGGCTCTAAAGGGGAAACCCATCGCACATTTTCTCCCCTTTAGGGGTCGGGGGTAAAACTCGTAACTTCCTGCTTACCGCTCACTACTCCTCAAAATACAACCAACTCCTTCTTCTCCTCCCCTCCTTATCTCTTGTTTTTCTCATTTTAGTCTTTTGTTTTCGAAAACCCTTAACATCGTCAAACAATACACTATACGAAACGGTTGGAAGAATAGGGAAGAAGCTTATTTGGTAAAGAGAGAAAGGTTCTCTGTTCCTAAAATCAACTCCTGGAACGAGAAAGCTTTCCTGCTTGGTATCGTGCGTAAACACATAGGTGTAGGGATTATGCCTATTGTAAGCATTGTACACGGC
>JBBACY010000024.1:0-44210 GCA_041656735.1 Bacteroidales bacterium
GCTCGCCAAAAAACGGCTCGGTTGAAACCAGAAAGTAAGCAAAGAAATTCAAGGCTACGCCCGGTTGACTTCGTCGAACTCGCAAAGAACGCTCGGTTCACTCGAAAAACTACGCATTGTGGGCAAAAAAATCTAAACTTGCACCTCCCTGCGTTCGGTGGTTGCCGGGCATTGAATATTGAATATTAAATAGCGAATATCGAACACTGAATAATGAATATTGAATATCGAGGGTTTGATAGGACAGGTCTTTTGCTTAAGCGCAATGACTTCTCGTATTCCCATACTTCGAAATTCATAATTCAATGTCGCTTAGTTATCAAGATGTAAACCACCATTTATCAATAACGCCCCTTCAACTCAGGGTGACGGTCAGGCTGAGCAAATTCGCAAGTTAATAGAAGCCGACAGCCCTAACTAAAGCGCATTGGATTAGCATTCTCAATTGTTTACCCAATCTTTGTTTAATAGCACCCATACGGAACTATGCCGTGTCGTTTTTTTTTGTAATTTTGTAACCGCAGAAAAATAAATAAAATTCTATATAAATCAATAATTAAACTTTATTACGATGTCGAACTTAAAACGTGTTTATTCCTTCGGGAACAATGACGCCGATGGTAATGGAACAATGAAAGAGTTGCTGGGGGGCAAAGGTGCCAACTTAGCTGAAATGGGCCTAATTGGGGTACCTGTACCTCCAGGTTTTACCATAACCACCGATGTTTGTACTGATTACTTCAAACTAGGACAAGAAAAAGCTGTAGAGCTAATAAAGCCTGAGGTTGAAGCAGCAATGAAAAAAGTTGAGGCCATTATGGGCACTCAGTTTGGCAGCAAAGAAAATCCGCTGCTTATGTCTGTTCGCTCTGGTTCAAGGGCGTCTATGCCGGGTATGATGGATACAATTCTCAACCTAGGGCTTAACGACGAGGTTGTTGAAGGGCTTGCTAAAAAAACTGGTAACGCTCGTTTTGCTTGGGATAGCTATCGCCGTTTTGTTCAGATGTACGGCGACGTTGTTCTTGGAATGAAACCTGATTCAAAAGAAGACCACGATCCATTTGAGGTAATTATCGACGACCTTAAGAAGGAGAAAAATGTTGACCTTGATACCCAATTCTCTGTAGATGATCTAAAAGAGATGGTTTCACGCTTTAAAAAAGTTGTTAAAGAGAAAACAGGTAGAGATTTTCCAACCAGTGCTTGGGAGCAACTTTGGGGTTCAGTTATGGCTGTATTTGACAGCTGGATGAACGATCGCGCTGTATACTACCGTAAATTAAATAAAATACCAGCTGAGTGGGGAACCGCAGTCAACGTTCAGGCTATGGTATTCGGAAATATGGGCGAAAACTCTGCAACTGGTGTTGCCTTTACTCGCGACTCAGCAACTGGCGAAAATATTTTTAACGGTGAATACCTAATAAACGCTCAGGGCGAAGATGTTGTGGCAGGAATTCGCACACCTCAAGAAATTACACTCGAGGGGTCACAACGATGGGCAAAATCACAAGGAGTTAGCGAAGACGAAAGAAAAGCTAAGTTCCCTTCACTCGAAGAAGTAATGCCTGTAGTTTATAAGGAACTTTTCGATTTTCAAAATAAGCTTGAAGAGCACTATAAGGATATGCAGGATATTGAATTTACCATTCAGGATGGTAGGTTCTGGATGCTTCAAACCCGAAGTGGTAAGCGTACAGGTGCAGCAATGGTGAAAATTGCTATCGATATGCTAGCCGAGGGAATGATTGACGAAAAAACTGCAATTCTTCGCGTTGAGCCCGAAAGACTTGACGAACTTCTTCACCCTGTATTCGATAAGAAAGCACTAGAAAATGCTGAAGTTCTAACAAAAGGATTGCCCGCTTCTCCAGGAGCTGCAACAGGTCAAATTGTTTTCTTTGCCGAAGATGCTGAGAAATTAGCTGGCGAAGGAAAGCACGCTATCCTTGTTCGTATTGAAACTTCGCCCGAAGACCTTAAGGGTATGAACGTAGCGAAGGGAATTCTTACCGCACGTGGTGGAATGACCTCTCACGCTGCAGTTGTTGCCCGTGGTATGGGTAAATGCTGTGTTTCTGGAGCAGGTAATATTAAAGTTGATTACCGTGCACGTACTATGGCCATTGGAGGAAAAACATACAAAGAAGGTGATTGGATTTCGCTAAACGGCTCAACAGGACAAGTTCTTGACGGCAAGGTGGCCACAATGTCTCCTACGCTAAGTGGAGATTTTGCTAAACTTATGGATTTGGCCGACAAGTACACCCGTATGAAAGTACGCACAAACGCCGACTCGCCTCGCGATAGCAAGGTTGCCAGAGAGTTTGGAGCGCAAGGTATTGGACTATGCCGTACTGAGCATATGTTTTTTGAAGGTGATAGGATTAGAGCAATGCGCGAAATGATTCTAGCTGACGATGAGGTAGGACGCAGAAAAGCCCTTGAGAAACTTCTTCCAATTCAGAGAGAAGACTTCGAAGGTATTTTCGAAACAATGCAGGGACTCCCTGTAACGGTTCGCCTTCTTGATCCACCGCTACACGAGTTTGTTCCTCACGAAGAGGCAAACCAAAAAGAGATGGCAAAAGAGCTGGGAATATCTTTAGAAGATGTTAAATCAAAGGTTGATTCACTTCACGAATTTAACCCAATGCTTGGACATCGTGGTTGCCGTTTAGGTGTAACCTATCCAGAGATTACCGAGATGCAATCTCGTGCTATTATCGAAGCAGCACTTAACCTTAAAAAGAAGGGTATTCATATTTTCCCTGAGATTATGGTTCCGCTTATTGGCGATGTTACCGAATTTAAAGACCAAGATGCTATTATTCGCGCAACTGCCGAAAAGGTATTTGCCGAGCGCAACGATCGTATCGACTTTTTGGTAGGAACAATGATTGAAGTTCCAAGGGCTGCTCTTACTGCCGATAAAGTTGCTGAATTTGCTGAATTCTTTAGCTTTGGTACAAACGACCTAACCCAAATGACTATGGGCTTTAGCCGCGACGATGCTGGTAAATTCTTACCAGAGTACATCGATAGAGGCATCCTAAAAGCCGATCCATTCCAAGTTCTCGACCAAACAGGTGTTGGTCAACTTGTTGAAATGGGAGTTGAGAAGGGTCGTTCAACTAAGAAAAACTTAAAAATAGGTATTTGCGGTGAGCACGGTGGTGAGCCAAGTTCTGTTGAGTTCTGTAACTCGGTAGGCATGGATTACGTTAGCTGTTCTCCTTTCCGTGTACCTATTGCTCGATTAGCTGCTGCTCAAGCCGTTCTTAAGCAGAAATAGTACATTCTTTTCATAAAAAAACGCCTCGAAAATCGAGGCGTTTTTTTTATGGGTTAAAACTATTACCGCACGGTAAAAACCAGGTAATCAACCGCTCGCGAATCGGGAGTTATGCTGTATATCCACGAAAAAACATCCTCCGAGGTGGTTATCCACTCCTCAAAACCATCGGTTAGATTAGATTTATACTTTAAGAATCTGATGGGAGTTTTTGTAAAAACGAAAATAACACGAGTAACTTCAGGTGTTTTCCCTGATTTGAATAACGGGTACTCCATTATGCCTAGAGGGAATAAAATCTCTTTATTTGCCTCAATACGCTTCTGACTTTCAATACTATTAGGATAGAGCATGCATGTATAGCCGTCGGAAATACTAAAGATATGCAGAAAACATTCCTTTGTACTGTAAATAGAAAAAGTTAGGTCCTCCCCTTCTTCGTAAACACCCTTAACCCCGTCAATTTTAACGTTAAATGTAGGGTCTGGCTTTGATGAGTATAGTATTACCGAAGCGTTAAGCGTTACCTCATACATAAACAGGCTAGTTGTTGGGTCTAGCTTTCGCTTCTCATTAACAATTTGATAGCTCTGGATGGCTCCTTGCAACTCTGCATGCGTATCGGTGCTAAAGAACTCACTAAAATCATTATTAATTTCACTGCGATAGAGGTTCTCATAGGTTTTTAAGTACTCGCCCACTCCTGCCTTGCGAAGCGCTTCAACCTTTGCATTGTTAATTGCTGCCTGCCGAGCTTCCGACTCACTAATTCGCCCAACTATTTCTGACTCACCCACAATGCCCTTCACCTCAATAATATCCTGCGCACAAACACTTTGTTGCACTACATTAAAAAGCAGAAGAGTAAACCAACATACTGATATAAATACGGTCTTCATTCTAAATCCATTTTTAAATAAAGTACAATTATAGTAGCAAGTTAACAAAAAAGCCGTTACGTGAATCACGCAACGGCTTTTTAATATTACCTAATATGTTATTCAAACTTTTTGAATACCTCTTCAATCGTAGCCATTGCTTCGCGAAGTTGCGCTTCGGTAATAACGAGTGGAGGCGCAAAACGAATAATATTTCCGTGCGTTGGCTTTGCAAGTACACCTGCCTCAGCCATGGCAATACAAACATCCCAGGCTGTTTTTCCTGGCTGATTGCGAATAACAACAGCGTTTAGCAATCCTTTACCCCGCACAAGTTCAATCAAATGACTATTTATGGACTTAAACTCATCTCTAAAGATTTTACCTAAGCGCTCAGCATTCTCGGCCAGTTTCTCATCCTTAACTACCTCTAGGGCAGCTATTGCCACTTTACAAGCTATTGGGTTTCCACCAAATGTTGAACCGTGCTGTCCGGGCTGGATGCAAAGCATAATATCATCGTCGGCAAGAACTGCTGAAACAGGGAAAACACCACCTGAAACGGCTTTACCCAGAATTAGAATGTCGGGGCGTACGCCTTCGTGGTCGCAAGCTAACATTTTTCCAGTACGGGCAATACCTGTTTGTACCTCATCATCAATGAAAAGAACGTTATTCTTTTTACAAAGCTCGTATGCTTTTTTCAAATACCCTTCATCGGGTACAAAAACACCAGCCTCACCTTGAATTGGCTCAAGAAGGAAACTAACCACGTTCTTATCTTCAAGGGCTTTCTCCAAAGCAGGAATATCATTGTAAGGGATGGTGATAAAACCTGGTGTGTATGGGCCATAATCAGCACGTGCATCGGGATCCGTACTAATTGAAACAATGGTGGTAGTACGACCGTGGAAATTACTCTCGCAAACTATAATTTTTGCTTGGTTAGCTTCAACCTTTTTTTTCTGATAACCCCATTTGCGGCTAAGTTTAATTGCAGTTTCAACTGCCTCGGCGCCGGTATTCATGGGTAACACCTTATCGTAACCAAAATATTTAGTAATGTACTCTTCGTATTCGCCTAGTACATTATTGTAAAAAGCCCTTGAGGTTAAGGTTAGCTTTTTAGCTTGGTCAACCATGGCGTCAACAATTTTTGGGTGACAATGCCCCTGGTTAACTGCCGAGTAAGCTGAAAGGAAATCGAAATATTTTTTTCCATCAACATCCCAAACGTAAACTCCTTCACCTTTTTCGAGTACTACTGGAAGTGGATGGTAGTTATGTGCACCGTACTTATCCTCACGGGCCATGTAATCTTTTGCTGTCATCATAGCTGTTGAAAATTAAATTAATTAGTATATAAATAACAAATGGTTGTACTATTGCAAAAATAACATTTAAATCTCTACAATCATAGTGCAAGTTTGGCAAAAAAACATATTTCAGCCCTAGAAACCTGTATGTTAAGAAACATACGCAACTCTACTTTCAATGTAAATGGCAAACCATTGAGATTTACTGTAGAAAACCTTTCAACCTATAAATCAATGTCGATTATGGTTCTCAGCTTCGATTCCTCTCTGCTCAATAAAAACCTATGCCTATCGAATGGAACTAGATTCAATGGCAGCCTATTCTCAATTATCTAAGCAACACTTTATTACGCATACAAAACAAAACTGAGCATTAACAAAGGATAACGTTAACAATAAAAAAGGCTAAACAGAAAATGACCTTAAAACCTAAGACTTGAATGGGGACGAACAAGTTTACACAGAGCCTGTAGGGCTTTGTACTAATCAATATCGGTTTTATTTGGCAGCAAAAAGAAGAAGGAAGCTCCCTCTCCGGGTTTGCTTTCAACCCAAATTTCACCCTTGTGCTTAGTTACAAAATCTTTACAAAGCATAAGGCCTAGTCCTGTTCCCTTTTCGCCGCCCTCATTGGCTGTTGTTACTCCCACTTCACCGGTAAATAGTTTCTCCTTAATATGTGGTTCTATGCCCTGCCCCGTATCAGACACGCACACAAGCACACTACTGCCCCTGCTTGAGCCGTTAATTGAAATAGTGCCATTGGAAGGAGTAAATTTTATGGCATTTGAAAAAAGGTTGCGAATAATGGTTTTTAGCATATTCGAATCTGCAAATACCTCGAGTTTTTCATTAACGTTTACCTCAACTTGAATACTCTTTTCTTGCACTTTAGGTTGAAAAAAATAAAGTTCGTCGAGTATAAGTTTGCGCAATTTATTGGTTACTGGCAAAAACTGGATTGTTCGAGTATGCAAGCGAGACCACTGCAATAAATTTTCGAGCAGTATGTTTCCCTTAACCCCACTGTCGTGAATAATTTTGAGAAACGACCAAACCTCATCTTCGCTGTAGTTTTTAAAATTATAAACGAGTAATTCAGAGTATCCGATAATGCTATTAAAAGGGTTTTTTAAATCGTGCGCAATAACAGAGAACAGCTTATTTTTAATACTATTAATACTCTCGAGCTCTTCATTTTTCTCATCAAGCGCAACTACTTTTTGCTGAATAGTTTCTTTTTGCGCCGATATCTCATCTTTCCTCTGAATTAACTCCTTAAGCGTAAGTTTAATTCGCTTATTTACCCTTAGTATTGCCGTCATAAGGGATACTACTATAACAATAAAAAAAACTGAGCCGAACAGTAAATATTTTTGAGTTTTTATTACCTGCTGGTTAATTTCATGCTCTTTTTTAAAAAACTCATTCTCTTTAAGCTTATTTTCTATTTCATATGCAGCCTGTATTTTCTCAACCGCATCGGATCGTTGAATGACATATAAAGAATCCTTAAGATCGCTCTCCAGTTTATAATACTTTGTTGCTTCTTTGTACATTCCGCGTTTCTCATAAATACGAGCTAAAACAGCTGCAGTACCTCTCTCCTCACCATACAATCCGTATTCTTTTGCCATTAGCATACTTCGAAGGGCAAAATTAGTGGCTTCGGCATCCTTATTCAACAAGAGGTATGATTCAGCGATGTTCCTAAGCATCCCCGTCATTCCTATTCTATCGCTATGGTTTTTACCCAACTCATATGCATCTAGGTGATACTGTAATCCTTTTTCGAAATCTCCGCGTGCACGGTAAATTAGCCCTATATTGCTTAGGGTACTACTTTCACCTCTGCTATCATTCGACTCACGACAAAATTCCAACGCTCGGTTAAAGTAACTTAATGCTGCATCAAACTTCTTTTCTCTTACATACCCATAACCAATGTTATTATATATAATCCCAGCATAAGACTTGTTTTTTATTAACTCTTGGTATGTTAATGCTCGTTCATAAAACTCTAGGGCTTTCGTGTCATTCCTTAACTCAGAATAAATAAAGCCAATGTTATTATACGAAGAAACAAGACCTTGGTAATCGTTTAGCTCCTCCCTAATCTGCGAAGACTTGACTAGCTCGTCCAATGCCTTGTCTAGCTGTCCCAGGGTAGCCTTGGCTGTGCCCATATTGTGTAATGATGCTGCAAGGCCGTGTAAATAGTCGATACTCTGGCAAAGTTGATACGCCTTTAGTGCGTATTCTAATGAAAGTTTGGGGTTGCTCCGACGATAAGTGTACGAAATATTATTTAGTGAGTCGACAGCAGCAGGCACATCTTTTTGCGTGACTCTACCTTCAGGCTGTGAAAACACAGAAAAACTGAAGGAAAAGATCAGAACTACTGGTAAAAGATATGTGTAGACTCTCCTCATAATTAGAATTCAAATATATAAAACTATTAGGATGTTTTAAAATAGATTTATTTGGAACTATTTTTTCTTTAGTAACTCGAGTAAAATATTTCTTTTTCGAACGGCAACAGGAATATGCTCATTGGTGCTAAGGATGATAGAGCTGTCTGGGAAGCGATTATACTTGCTTATATGCAAAAGGTTTACCAAATGCGATTGGTGCACCCTAAAAAAGCCGGAACTGGAAAGTAAATCCTCATACTCTTTCAGCGTTTTAGAAACCAAAACTCTTGGCCTGTCTGTAAAGTAGAACATTGTATAGTTGTTTTGCGACTCACAACGTATAATATTTTTAACGCTTGCAACAACAACCTCATCTAAGGTTTTAAGTAGAAGTTTTTGCGGGTCCTTTTCATTAATCTTTATATTCTCAATAAATGTTCGAAATTTACTGTTAGTTTCCTCTTCGCGAATTGTTTCGTATAGTCTTTCAATGGCATTTATAAGATCAGCGGGATCAATAGGTTTTAAAATATAATCGATGGCGCTAAACTTAAAAGCCTTTATTGCGTACTCTTGATAGGCTGTTATAATAACGAACTTAAAGTTAATGCTTTTGAAATGCGATAAAAGATCAAACCCAGTGCCATCGGGCATTTGCACATCGAGAAAAACAACATCAGGGCTTAGTCTTTTTATCGTTTCAATACCAGTAGCTACATTGTCGGCCTCTCCAATAACCTCAAGGTTAGGATAAAATAACTTTAGCATATTTTGCAACGACTCTCGGGCTAACGTTTCATCATCAACTATAACAGCAGTCATCATTATAATATCTATTTAATAATTAGCGGAATAACAAACCGTATAAGCGTTCCTTGGGAATCGGGCATTAAGGAATCTCCCAAATCAATAATTTTCAGATCAACATGCTCACCGTAAATTCTACTTAAATTCTTCAATCGCTCCCGCGTAATTCTAGTCGCCATTGATTGGTGTTTGGTCCGATTTGTTTCGTCTAGCTGCGCCGTTTCCTTTATCCCAATTCCATCGTCCTCAACCTCAAGAACAATCTTATTGTCTTGCAATATGTAACGAATGGCAATTTGGCCTCGTGTACTTAGGTGGATAATGCCGTGCTCAATTGCATTTTCGATAAAAGGCTGTGCCAGCATTGGGGGAAGTAAGTGGTGCTCGGGGTCAATATCTGGACACACTTCAATGGTATAATCAAATTTACTGTCAAATCTGAGTAGCTGCAAATCTAGATAGTGCTCAATCGTTTCCTTCTCCTTGGCAATTGTAATTGACTGTACGCGAGAGTTCTCGAGAATTAACCGTACGAGTTTTGAAAAACTCGCTAAATATTTACCTGCCATATAAGGGTCGCTACGAAAAATATAGCTCTGGATGGCTGTTAAGGAGTTGAAAACAAAGTGCGGATTCATTTGCGAAAGCAAAAGTCGCTGCTCTAACTCGATAATTTTACGCTTATCTTTACGGCGAACTCGCCCCACTAAAACCAGCACGAATATAGATATTGATACAACTACAACGCTTGTAATGGCGATAAAACTACACTGAGAACTGCAATTACAAGACCAACTAACGTTTGCTGTTAATGGGCTAAATATTGCTAACAATGAGCAAAGTTTTTCCATTTCGTGAATTAAAATGTTAACGTAAATGTTGAACCCTCGTTAGGTTTCGAGTATGCTGTTATGCTTCCGCCATGAAGTCGCATTATTTGACGAGATAAGCTAAGCCCTATGCCTGACCCTTTAGGTTTTGTTGTAAAAAATGGGATAAAAATTTTATCCAAAACCTCAGGCAGTATCCCTTCACCATTGTCGGTAACCTGAATGGTAACTCTCCCCCTTCTACTTAAGAACCCTTTTAGCGAAACAGTGGGTTCTGGTTTAGTCTGCGAGGCATGAATTGCATTTTTAAGCAGGTTAATAATAACCTGTTCAAGGAGCTCCTCATCGGCAGAGAAGGTAGAGCTATATTCAACAGTTGAGGTAAAACTAATGTTAGCCTGTTTAAATTCATCTTCGAGCAGCGGTATAATGCTTTCAAACAAGCTATTTAATTTTACAAGTTTAAAATTTGGTTTTGGAATTCGTGTTAAATTTCGGTATTTATCAACAAACCGCATTAAGCCTTTACTCCTTTTATGAATTGTTTGTAGCCCCTGCTGTATTTCGCTAATCGTTTCTTCGTCAAATGTGGTGTTACTATCCTCTTGGCGTGCTTGGTTAATGGATTTTATCATCATATCAATTGTTGACGAAAGCGATGATATTGGGGTGATGGAATTCATAATTTCGTGAGTTAACACGCTAATAAGTTTTTGCCACGCTTCCGTTTCTTGCTCCTCTAAAACACTCTGAATATTTTTAATGGTAGCCAATACAATAGTCTTAGCTTGTACCTTAATTTCGGTACTATAAATAGCCAACTGCAAAATGTCATCCTCCTGTTGTACTTTAACCAGAACATTTTGGGCTGGTTTTAACGTTAAAAGTTTGTCTACCAAATCGGGGCTTACTGATTTAAGCTGGTTAATATTTTTTAGTCCACTTAGCTGAAAAAGACGCTTGGCAGCCTTGTTTATCATCTCAACAGAGCCATCTCTTTGGAATGCTAAAACACTAACATCAATATTTTGAACAATGCTTTGCAGGTACTGAAAATGCTCCTCTTTCTCACTCCTAACTGCCTGAAAATCGGCAATTACGTAATTAAATGCACGACTTAACTCATCGAAAGAAGTTCCTAGCCCTTCAACCTGAAATGTACGGGTAAATTCAGAAAATCTGATTGACTCGAGGAAACTGGCTAAATCGCGATTGGACTTATCAACATATTTATATAATGCGTAAACCTGCATACCAACAAGCACCACTAAAAGTATGGGTAAAATAAAAAAACCGTAGTTAAACCAAGTGTAAAAAAACGCAAAAATCGTGATCGTAATGAGTATAAGCCTAAGGGAGGCGTTAACCCGAAAGTTTTTATAAATCATACTTTTCCATTCTACGGTAAAGTGATGTTCTAGTTATTCCCAGTTCACCAGCTGCCTGCGTTATATTACCTTGAGCACGCTTAAGCACCTTAGTTATTATCATACGCTCAACCTCATCGAGGTTATACGAGCTAAGTTCGACTCCAGAAGTGCCCATCTCTTTTTGAGATGACAAGAAAAAGTCGTCGGTTTGTAGGATGTTTGAATCACTCATAATAATTGCGCGCTCAATGGCATGCTGTAACTCCCTTACGTTTCCAGGCCAGTCGTAGGTTTCGAGCTTTTTCATAGCTTCGGGAGCGATACTTCTAACCGTTTTTTTATACTTTTTTGAATAAACCGAAAGAAAATGGTTAGCAAGCAATGGTATATCGCCGTAGCGCTCACGTAAAGGGGGTAAATGAATTTCGATCGTGTTTATTCGGTACAGCAAATCCTGACGAAAATTTTCCTCATTCACCATTTGGTGAACATTTATATTTGTTGCTGAAATAAGTCTTACATCAACAGGTTTTGGCCTGTTTGCTCCTACCCTTGTCACTTCTCGCCGTTCAATTACAGTAAGTAGTTTAGACTGTAATGGAAGCAATAAGTTACCTATCTCGTCGAGGAAGAGCGTACCAGCAGATGCGATTTCGAATCGTCCGGGCTTATCCTTTTTAGCATCGGTAAATGCTCCCTTTTCATGGCCAAAAAGTTCACTTTCAAATAGTGTTTCGGCAATTGATCCTAGGTCAACACTAATAAAAACCTCTTCATTGCGTGCTGAATCACGATGTAAAGCCCTAGCCACCAACTCTTTTCCAGTACCATTTTCACCTAGAATAAGTACATTTGCATCGGTTTTAGCAACTTTTTTAATGGTGTTGAATACTTTTTGCATAGCCTCCGATTTACCAATAAAATCATGAAAAGAGCTATCCATTACGTTGCTAATCTCCTTCTGTCTTTCTTTTAAATCGGTTACCTGGTTTTGCGATTGCTTTAGCTTAATTGCCGACGAAATAGTTGCTATCAATTTTTCGTTATGCCATGGTTTAAGCACAAAATCTGTTGCTCCGGCCTTAATGGCTTTAACAGCCTTTTCGGCATCGCCATAAGCCGTTATAAATACAACAACTGCCGCCGGGTTTATTTCGAGAATGCGCCCTAACCAGCTAAACCCTTCCTGTCCGCTAATAGCATCCTTGGTAAAGTTCATATCGAGCAAAATTACATCGAAATCAACTTTCGAAATTATATCGGGAATTTCGAAAGGATTCGTTGTTGTTTGTACAAACTCAACATGAGGTTTTAAAAGAAGTTTTAGGGCAAATAATATATCTTCATTGTCATCGACAACCAGTATTTTACCATTTTTGGAAACCATTTATAATGCTTCTTAAATTTATAATGCATAGTAATTTGATGGTAAATATATGAATTTTGTTTGGCTTGCGTAACTATTTACTTTGGTTACACATAATGAAAGTTTGAAAAGTTTATGAAAACGCAATAACAGCAAGCAAAACAAAGGGTTTGCCATGCTTTTTATGAATTATTGTAATGACAGGCCAAATGCCCTGTCATTACAATAAATGGCTACAGTCCAAAATATCGAGTAGCAATAGAAAAGTAGATAAGCACACCTGTAATATCTGCTATTGAGGTAATAAGCGGGGCGCTAGCCGTTGCAGGGTCTACTTTTAGTTTGGTAAATATAAATGGCAGCAGCAGACCAATTAGGCTACCCGTTACAACCGTTAGAACCATTGCGCTTGCAACCACAAAAACTATATCGGGCGCCCTAAGGCTGGCAATTATACTTACACCAAAAGCCATGGTAACGCCCAAAAGTAGTGAAACTAAAAACTCTTTTCCCACCAGCTTTAGCCAGTCTTTTGGTTCAACATCACCTATTGCAATAGAGCGAATCATAAGGGTAGCCGATTGTGCCCCAGCATTACCACCACTGGCAATAATAAGCGGAAGGAAAAGGAGCAATCCGCCAACTTTCTGAATAGTGACTTCAAAATTCTGAATTGCTGATCCCGAAAAAATATTCATAAAAACCAATGCTGTAAGCCAAACCACCCTTTTTTTATAGAGAAATGAAATTTTTGCTTTAAGTGGATTTTCAATGGCATCCTGAAATGCTCCGAACTTGTGAAAGTCCTCGGTTGATTCCTCCTCGGCAACGTCCATCACATCGTCAAAGGTTACAATACCTAAGAGCAGTCCCTCATTATCAATAACTGGTAGCGCCACCCTATCCTGATCGCGAAAATCTCTAATTGCCACCTCTTGATCATCAAAAACATTTAACGATTCGAAGCGATTGTCCATTAGGTCGGCAATTTTCTGGTCGGGTGTAGCCAGAATAATATCACGTATGCGAATATCGTCAATAAGTTTCCAGTCGTCGTCAACAATATAGATTACGTTAAGGGTTTCGGAGTTTCGCCCGAAATGCCTAATATGATTTAATGCCTCCTCAACAGTATAGTGTGGCTTTATGGCCACATATTCGGGAGTCATCAATCGGCCTATACTATCTTTCGGGAAACCCAGTAGTTTGGTGGCAACTATCCTCTCCTCAGGCGTTAGCAGCTGAATAAGGCGGAGCGTAATTTGTCCCGGTAGCTCTTCAAAAAAGGCTGTCCGGTCATCGGGATCTAGGTCATTAAGCAGGCTCGAAATTTTGTTCACATTCTGAGCCAATCCCTCAATAATCTGCTCCTGTTTATCGTGATTTAGGTGTTGAAACGTAGCTTTGGCTAGCTCGCGGGGCAGTAAGCGGAATACGATTACATCATCTTGCTCGGAAAGTTCCTCAATTACCTCGGCAATGAGGTAAGGCTCCATTTGAACAATCTCATCACGAAGTGCCTTCCACTGCTTTTGCTCAATAAGCTCAAGAAAGTTAACTGCTATTTCAGTCATAAATTCCTTACAGTTTTTGCCTGCAAGGAACAACCAATGCCGCCCCTACAGACTAGTTTAAACTATGTTTTGTAAAGGACCCTCGTCCATTTTTATGGTAGTATTGGTTACGCCTGCAAAAGTAGTTTTTATTCTTAATTTATTGTTTTTTATCATCGTTTTTATTGCAATAAATTTAAAGATAACAAGTGCAATTCTACTTTTGGCATCAAAAATGGTTTATTATATACGAAAGAGATATTGTCACCAATTCTAAAATTGAATTATTAGCAGAATGTTGGGGCAGGGTTGTGAGGTTTTGATTATTTTTGAATACTTTAGTAATGTTAACTCTTGAAAGAATGCAGCTACTCGTTTTTGCTCATAAAACAACGCCTCGGGCTAAATATATATTCCACCATATTCTTTTTAATATGATGGGAATACCCATTACATTTACAAATGAGGAGGATTACTTTGAGCGCTTTACGGGGCCAAAAATAGCGTATTGCAGCAACAGCTTCAACAACTCGATAAATATCACTCCACACGGACTTTTATCTGAAGAAAACGTACTAAATCAAAGTGTAACTATGGGTACATGGCAAAACCTACCCATTTTTTTTGAAACGGACGCAGCCAAAGATATACCATTCGACCTATTCGCAACTTCGTTCTATTTGGTAAGTCGTTACGAAGAGTACTTACCGTTTGAAGCCGATAAACACAATCGTTTTTGCCATGAACACAGCTTGGCGTTTCAAAATAATTTTCTAAAAATCCCCCTCGTCGATTTGTGGGTTAAAGAATTTTCGGCTATTCTTTCCAGTAAATTTTCTGAAATAAAAATCGAGAAGCGTACATTTATCTATACACCCACCATTGATATTGATAATGCTTTTGCCTATAAAAATAAAGGGGTTGTACATACGCTACTTGCAGCAGCAAAAGCATTATTTTTAGGGAAAATAAGCGAATTTTATGAAAGGGTTTTAGTGCATCTAAATCTAAAAAACGACCCATACAACACGTACACTTACCTTTTTAAAATTCTTGCAAACAGAAAGCAAACTATTTGGTTTGTTTTAGGGGGCAATAAATCACAGTACGACCGGAATATCCCTCTGCAGCATAAAGCGATGAAGAAGCTGATAACAAAAATTTCCGAAAGCTACACCATCGGGGTTCATCCATCGTACCAGTCATACGGGAATTCTGTTCAAATTCAAAAAGAAATTGAAGAGATTAAGAAATATGGTAATCAGGTTATAACAAAAAGCCGGCAACACTTTTTAAGGCTAACCCTACCCCAAACATATCAACATTTAGCCAATTTAGGAATTACCGAAGACTACACAATGGGTTACAGCCGTGCCATAGGTTTTAGGGCAAGTACCTGCACTCCTTTCAAGTTTTACGATTTAGAATGCGAAAAAGAGTTAACTTTGGCTATCGTTCCCTTTCAAGTAATGGATAGAGCGCTTCTTGCAGGTGAAAAGTTGGATGCAAAAACGGCGATAGCCGAAACGCTTCGCATTGCACAGATAGTTAAAGATGTAGGTGGCCATTTTGTTACCATTTGGCACAACGAATCGCTATCGAACGCTAACGAATGGAAAGGGTGGAGCAATGTTTTGGAGAAAATTATTAATGGGATATAGACCTGTAAATTATGACGTTTAAGAAAGTCGTGCTTCAACTTTGCTCAGGACAGGCTACTCAGGGTAACAGTCAGGCTGAGCGAAGACGAAGCCAACAGCCTTAATCTAAACAACATTAATTCGCAAACACCATTGTAAACTTGAATATAACATTTTTAAATCGTGATGAAATTGACATTACCAAATGGGACGCTTGTATTGCCCGTTCGGTTAATGGAATGGTGTATGGTTACTCATGGTATCTTGATGTAGTTTGCGAGTCGTGGAGTGCGCTAGTTGATGATGAATACCGTACCATTTTTCCGCTACCTCACAAAACAAAATATGGTGTAGATTACATATACCAACCTTTTTTCACTCAGCAACTGGGGCTATTTTCAATGGATGTAATTTGCCAAGATTTGGTTAATGCTTTTCTAGACGCAATACCTAAATCGTTTAAATTTATTGCAATAAACCTAAACACTTTTATTAAGCCACACTACCCAACCGGCCGAATTAAGCCAAGAGTAACATACCATCTTGACCTGATTGAGCCGTACCTCACTATCTCTAGTAGATACTCTACTAATACCAAACGTAACATTTCGCGTGCTGTTGCAAACAACATTTCTGTTATAAAAGGGTTAACTCCCGCACAGCTTATCGAGCTAAAAAAACAGAACAATAGCGTAAACCTAAAGCCCACACACCTTAATACGCTTAAAAATTTAATATCGCAATCAATAGGCAAAGGCGTTGGAGAACTATACGGCGCATACAACTCTCAAAACGAGCTTTGCGCTGGCGCCCTATTTATTAAAACAAACGGTAAAGTAATTTACCTCTTGGCTTCGTCAACACCCGAAGGTAAAAAGCAACGCGCTATGTTTAGGTTAATTGATTATTACATTAGCCAAAACTCCGAATCGAATTTAGTGCTCGACTTTGAGGGTTCCAACATTGATTCGGTAGCCAGATTTTACGCAAATTTTGGAGCTTCGCCCTGCAAGTACAATCACATAGAGATAAACAGGCTACCATGGCTTCTTAAGATTTTTAAATAATGATACGCAGATTTACAAAGGCAATATCGATTGCTTGTCCGACAAAAACCTTGATAAGGACAGTTAAGCCTGATATAGTATCGGTTTTTTACCATACCATTTCGAATAAGCCATTACCACACCTAAAGCACTTGTATCCAGTGCTCACGCCAAAACAGTTTACACAGGATTTAGAATTCTTGCTAAAGCATTTTACACCCATCAATATTAACGACCTGGTTGGCGAAAGCAAAAGCAGTAAACGCAAAAAGCCAGCGCTACTGCTTAGTTTCGATGATGGTTTTCGTGAGGTTTTCACTGAAGCACTTCACATACTAAAATCAAAATCGATACCTGCCACCGTTTTCATTAATCCCTATTTTGTTGATAATAAGGATATGTTATACCGATGTAAAGTGAGCCTACTAATTGAAAAACTTACTTCGCTAGCAGATGTTCCAAAAACACCAAGCATACCACTAAACCTGCAAAAAACAACCAAACACAACCTAATTAAATGGTTAAAAACACTCAACCATACAAATACTATACAAATTGAGGATTTAGCCAACGGTCTTGGCGTAAATTTTAGCGAATACCTTTCAACCCACAAACCCTACCTAAACTTAAACCAACTACAAAAAATGGCGAACGATGGCTTTACCATTGGAGCCCACAGTCTTAACCACCCAAATTTTGCCCATTTAACAGCTAGCGAACAAATAGCGCAAGCTGAACAGAGTATGAAATGGGTCTCTGATAATATTCCGAACCAGCCTAAACTTTTTGCTTTCCCATTTAGTAGCGATGGCGTATCAACCATTTTTTTTAAACATCTCATACAATATCCTTCCGATAAATGCGATATAATATTTGGCACATCGGGTTATAAGCCTACCAATTCGCCTAAATTTATGCATCGAATTCCGATGGAAGAGAAAAATAGAACGGCACAACAAATTATGAAAAGCGAGCTGCTATACTTTTTAATAAAAAAGCTGGTTAACCGGCATAAAGACAACACAATAATATGATAAGCGTTAAGCGAATAAACATACAGGAGCTTGAAAAACTTGTATTTTCGCCTAGCTATGCAGAATGGGACATTATACCCATAAGTAGGCACAGGGCCAAATCGTATATCAATAACCCTCGATGCACCCCAACCGACATTGTGCTTTACCTTGCCTATATAGAAAATAAGCTGGTTGGCTACCGAACCATAATGCCCGACACCATTTTCGATAACGATAAAACCATAAAGGTTGGGTGGCTTAGCGGAAACTGGGTAAGCCCTCTTTTCAGAAGAAAAGGAATTGCAAGCATACTATTCGATGCAGCATATAACGATTGGGATGGCAACCTACTGTATACCAACTATGCCGAAGAATCGAAGGCTGTTTACGACAAAACCAGCCTTTTTGCAGAAGCAGTTACTCTTAAAGGAACCAGAACTTACATACGCCCTTGTCTTGCCAAAATATTACCCCAAAAACATAATTCGTTAAAGCGACTTAAACCATTGTGGCAATTGGCCGATTTTATTCTAACAATACTAAATCCCATTCCACTTTTTGCCCGAGCCATTTGCCTAAAAAACATTAGCCTTGAATACCTAAATGAACCCGACAATGAGGTTATTAGCCTTTTCGAGTCCGCCACAAAAAAACTATCCACAAAAAGAGTTGGTACAGATTTGCAATGGATAGTAAGATTTCCTTGGCTTATATCATCGCCATTGGGCGACAGGATTGGCGAAAAATACTTTTTCTCCTCATCGCCAAAAAAATTTGAGCAGCAAATAATTAAGGTATTCAGGACCTCACATCTAATTGGTATTATGGTTATGAATAGTAAGGATGGGTTTGCCACAACACCTTATATAGTATGCGGCGTGGCCGAAACTAAGACAATGGCAAAGATTGTCATAAAACAAGCCAATGCAATGGGCTGTTATAGGGTAACTACATACCACACAGTTATTTCGGATGAAATAAATAGAATGCGCCCCTTTAAATGGACTTCACTTGCACAAAAACGCAATTTTTACGTAACTCAAAACTTGCTAAACAAACTTAACACTAACGTTAGTTTTGCTGAAGGCGATGGCGATTGTGCTTTTGTGTGACCTTTACGAAATATAGCAAAACGAATGGCTAGTGTATTCAAAACCGAAAAGGGTTTAATTCAAACGTAATACATAGCGTTTTAGATTCTATAAACAAAATGGAACTCCTTACCTACTACTCCATTAAGCTATCAAAATCGATTTCTGAAATATGCTCAGTTTCAAACAATCGTGTTTTTTCGCACTTTAAAGTCTTGGATGGAAATTTTTTAAGCAGACTATAATTATGGGTTGCCATAATTACCGCACGACCCGTAGACGCAATATCAAAAAGAAGTTTCATAATCTCATCGGAGGTTTCGGGATCCAGATTTCCGGTTGGCTCATCGGCCAGAATAATTTCCGGGTTGTTTAGTAACGCCCTAGCCACCACCACACGCTGCTGCTCGCCCCCTGATAGCTGATGCGGCATTTTATACTCCTTGTGTTTAAGGCCCACTTTATCCAGAACATTCTCAATACGCTCTTTCATCTCCTTTTTGCTTTTCCAACCGGTGGCATTAAGCACAAAAAGGAGATTATCAAGTACAGACCTGTCGGTAAGCAGCTGAAAATCTTGAAAAACAATTCCAATTTTTCGGCGTAAGAATGGCACCTGACTACTACGAATCTTGAGCAAATTGAAACCCACTACTACCCCCTCGCCTTGTCGCAGAGGTAATTCGGCAGTTATGGTTTTTATTAAGCTGGTTTTACCACTTCCAACCTTACCAATAAGGTAGATAAACTCACCTTTTTCGACCTTAAGGTTCACGTCGGCGAGGATAAGGTTATCGCCCTGAAAAATTGATGCCTTCTTAAATTCAATTATCGTATCGAGTGCCATTACAACTCAAGTTTTGTTAGTATTCCGTAATTTGCCCTTTGTGCAAGGGCGATAAGTGTTTCGACCTTTGCCAACTTACCAAAAAAACGAGTAAAACTTTCGAAAGGTACTTCAAACCTAAGGTTTACAACCAGTTCAAGGTTGTTATTGCGTACCTGAACATAGTCTGCACTACCCTTTAGTCCTTTTACTTTTAGTAAATAGTAAATCTGTTTCATTCACAAGTAGGAAAAAGCTTCTGCCTTAGTTAATAAACGAGCAATAAAGGTAATAATTTTTATCAATTTGCATTGTTTGTGCAACAAAATCGAATTCGTTAATTCGAAACACCGTGCCTTCGAGAACCTTTGGCACCTGCCTTCGAGTGACAACCTTAACCTCAACCTCCCTTTTGGCTATTGGCTGTTAGCCTTTGGTGCTTCGCAAAATTCACTCGGGTACGCAAACCCACAACCCGCCAATCACAAATCACTCCTCACTTTCAACTTTCTAACTTTCAACTTTCCACTAACAAACAGATCACTTCGTCGCAAAGAACGCTCCTCGTAATGACGGAAAATATTCGGACTAGCAAACCCGCAACCCACCAATCACAAATCACCAATCACTTTTAACTTTCAACTTAAGACACTTGTAACTTAAAGCACTTTCAACCTTCTAACTTTCACTATTAAGTATTAACAAAAACATTTGGAATGATTTTTGAAAGAAATAATCGAAACAAAATAACCATACACCCTTTTTAATTAAAGTGAGTAATTAATACCGACTGGTAACACAAAAAAAATGAAATTCAACAATTCTTTTTTTCAAATAAAAAGCATCTGGCAACGAATATTAATGAAACACGCCTTTAACTATTATAAGGTTGTTTTATATATTGGTTAAACCTATTATATTGACAATAAAATTTTCTAATCCCAATAACAATTCTAATTATGAAAAAAATTCTTTTATTCGCTGCAGCAGCGATAGTTATGGCAAGCTTCTCTTCGTGTGAGGATGAGCAATGTAAAAAAAATAATACCGGCGACGTTACAATAACAAACAACACCGATGAAATTCTTTGGTTTGATGTTACTGGTGAAGATGGTGCCAAAACCGAAAACAGATCCGTTTCACCAGGAGCAAGAACCACGTACACCATAGCTATAGGAACTGCAAATATTTGGGCATCTTACATTAACGACAACGATTATTTTATGCTGGTTAGTTCGCAATCGCTTGCGCAATGCGGGGTAATCAATTTTCAAACACCCTCAAGTACATGCGAACTTTTTCAAACTACCGATATTACTATTATTAACAATACTGGTGAAGATAAATACTTTGGCGTTTGGATTTACGATGAAACTCAAGAAAATGAAGGCTTCCTACTAGAAGACCAGTATATAGCTAGTGGCAAAGAATATACCTATTACGATGTGTATATTGGCGATGGCTGGGCCAGCTTCGAGTTCAAGGATGGAGACACCTGGTACGCAACTAATGATGACTATGAAATTTATGCCTGTAAACCTTTCACCTTTACTTGGAATGCAAAAAAATCGAATGATAAGGTAGTTCCGAAAAGAAGGCTTGAAAGAACTTCCTTAACAAGAGTAAGAAAAACTAAACAGTAACTTATAGGACAACTCTTTTTGACTGAGATTAATAATAACAAAGCCGCTCCAAATTTTGGAGCGGCTTTGTTATAGGACCAGATTGCAATTTTACTTCTTTCGAACAGGCACCCCGCTAAGTATTGGGTTGTAATACCTGTCGAGCGTTCCGGTATATGTAAAGCGACCAGCTATTCTATCCTCATCAGAAATATCTTTTACTAATTTGCCGTTGCCATCAAAAGCATCGCCCTCAACAATCCCAGTAGGGGTAGTTCCAACCCCATCATCATCGTATGGGCGACTATAAATAACCTGTCCAACCGGAATTATCTGCATATTCTCATCGAGAATCGTTCCGTCGGAACGGAAAGTAAACGGAACGTGACTGTCATTGCTTCCAAAAACATCCTTACCCAAATTATAACTTTGATCGAGCACAACTTTGCGGTATCCCTGAATATTAGCCTTCATGGTTTGGGGCGTGGGATAAAATATATTCCCCTTAATAAAGTAATTATCGTTGGTTGCGGAATACCATAGGTACTCCTTTTGCATACTATATTGCTTCATCAGTTTCTGCCTAGCAAGTAACCGTGGCTTACGCTGGGGCATATCTAAACTCTTAAGCACTTCATCATCGAGTATTTCGCTAATTTTGTAGGTTATACCTAGCTCCTTAAGATTAACTGTTTCTGCAAAGCGAGCTAGCTCAGCTGCTATTTCAGAAGGCATAACACCGTACAGGTCGGCTCCAACAACGGAACTATAAAAGTACCCCTGCTCACCCATACCCGTTTCTTTATAGAGATAATCGTGCAAGTGAGTTTTATCTGAATTTTTCGAACTGTACAACCCGTAATTCATATCGGCCCATCCCTCCATACCGGGCAACTTACGCTGAAACGACCAAACGGCATCGACAGTATTACCCACTTTAGAGTGACAACCTAAACACTGCGCCAGTTCCTCTGTGGTTTGTGGGCGAAGTTCACCCTCTCGGTTCTCAATAAAAGCTGCAACTATCCATCCAGCATCATTATCAACCCAGCCTTGCTCCTCATGCCCAATGTATAAGCCAAAATCATCCTCATCACCGTCACCATCATCCTCTTCTTCGTCCTCGCCTATATCATCTAAACCAACCTCTTTCCATTTGTACATATAGCGTATTTCCTTTACTCGTTTTGAGCGTGTGCCTGGAAACTCGTACTGCATATCACCATTAGCCATTACCCCATCAACAACAACGCCCACTTCACCATCGGCATTCAAATCGACATAATGAAGCGGATGAGCAAACTCGGTGCCCACGGGATAGAACCCTTTACTAATAGACACACCCTTAGCATCACCAACATAGTTACTCTTATCCATAGGTTGATTCTTAATATTCTGCTCAAGCAACTCGAGATTTTGCTTATAAACGCTGACATCAAACTTACTATTGCTTTGCATAAACTCAGCAGGCAACCTTAAGTATATACCACTTACGCTACCCCGAAGCGGTGTAAAAATAGCGTATGGAAAAAAGTTTACAGCTCGCCAGCCTGTGTATTCATTTTTCTCATCCTTAACAAAACCCTCAGTATCAATATACCCATTGGCTCCATTGTGGGTGGGATTTTCTGAAACCATTGGGAACAAGTGGTTTGGGTTAAGAGCAGGGAACAGAATAAAATTTTCATTTAACGATTTATCATTTAGCCACCCGTTGTGTCCATCGGGTCTGACCTCAGTGTACTTACTAAGCCAATTATTAACCCGCACATACGCAACATCCTCAATGCTTGGCACTAAAATACCCTCAGCTGCTAGGCGCGTTTCAATATTTTGTGGATAGATAATATTTTGCCAGAGTATTCTATTTAAATTAGCCGATGGAAAATTATACTCCTCTTGGTCTTCAGCCGTGGCAAAATTATTGCCGTGTTCTACCTCGGCTAAAAAATCGGTATGGCAATACTTACAGGCATTCTGTGTTCCATAGCTAGTTTCAATCCAGCATTGTGCTGGAATTTCGGGCTCCTCATTATAAGAAGGCTTGTAAGAAGTCCCTGCTATGGCTTTGAAGTTTTCGGGTGGGGTACCTTTATAAAAGGCTTCTGCTGAGATAACTTTCGGATTTAAACCTAAACTGGTAAGGGCGTTAATCGAATTATCTTCTGCTTTAAACAGCTCTGTACAAGAAAAAACGCTCAAAACGACTACTCCTACTACTAAAATAAATAACACGTGGGTTTGCTCTATCTTTTTCATAATGAACCTGAATTACGTAACTAAATAACCTTAAATATTATGTAAACACAACGCAATATACAACAAAAGTGCAAAAAAAGGAATATTTAAGGGTTGGGAGGGTTATGAGTTGCGAGTTGCGAGTTTTGAGTTACGGGTTTTGAGTTATGAGTTTCGAGTTACGGGTTGCGAGTTACGGGTTGCGAGTTACGGGTTGCGAGTTACGGGTTGCGAGTTACGGGTTGCGAGTTACGGGTTGCGAGTTACGGGTTGCGAGTTACGGGTTGCGAGTTTTGAGTTATGGATTAAAACCCAATGGTTAAGGTGCAGAGCACCGAAATATTAAAAACCAGCTAACCGCCAATAGCCAACAGCTAACCGCCAATAGCCAACAGCTAACCGCCAATAGCCAACAGCTAACAGCAAGGTTGAGGTTGAGGTTCAGAAGTTGCGAGTTGCGAGTTGCGAGGTTCAGAAGTTGCGAGGTACGAGTTGTGGGTTGCGCTTAATTATACTGCCACTTCGTGGCGAAATACCGTAATAGAAATGTTTCTTCGGGCTGAAAGCCCAACTTATTGCAGCCCGAGGCACGCCTCGGGTTCATAGTATTATAGCGGTGTTTCGCCCTAAAAGGGCAGGTTAATGTTGCGGTGCTCTGCACCTTCGATTATCTTGATAGGTTTTGGGTTACAAAAACTACGGTGCTCTTATTAATTGAACTCATTACCATCCTGTTAAAATAATAGATTCCTCCTTACACTCGGAATGACAAAAACCAAAACCCTTCCCCACAAGCCAAAAGCCTATCATACAGAGCAAAACGTAGTAAAGCGAAGAATTTATAATACAAAATAATGCTTTTACTGGACAGCAATAAAAAAAACACGAAAATTTAAAATATGATAAACGGCAACAATCACACGACCAACAACAATAATCACACGACAAAAAAAACTATAAAATTCACCTCAACACTTGTATGGTGTTATATATTAATGCATTACGCTACGAGGCGAAAAAAAGTACGCTATTCCCCTTCAATTCAGCTTTGGGTGATTAATATCATAACTATTAATGCATAAAATTCTTTTTTTAACAAAAAATAATTATCATTGTACCCTGTTTTAAAAGTTTTGCATTATAGGTTTCAAACGTTTTAAGAGTACTTTAACTGCTTATTTTAAGTATAAGAAACAAAAAGAAATTCTTGTTCAAAATCAAGTATATATGCAGCATATTGAATTCCAAACATTTCACCATAGGCCGATTGTGCCATATTTTATGTTTGGCAGTATTTTTATAACAAACCATAATGCCAAAATCAACAAACCTAACGTTTTACGATACCCACAAAAACAATACATCTCGTTAATCCATAATTACCTCTGCAAAGCAATAATATTGCACAGGTTTACTATGCCTTATTTAAACAAACCAGTTAGATAATTTGGGCCGGATCACATAACAATATTAATATGAAACGAATTCTACTTTTACTAAGCGCATTGTTTTTCACAGCAACTATTTTTGCCCAAGAGGGTACAAAACAGCTAATGCCCGAAAAAGACAAACCCCTCTATCTGGAATTTAACGTTTTTGATGGTGGAAATTTTGGTAATTACAGCGCCACAGAAAAAGAGCGTATTTACATCTACCTAAACGCAGGTGAAACAATGCGTTTTGGGATGAAGATGAATACGGTAAACTATGGGGGCACTGTTTCCATAAACACTGGCAATGTAAAGTTTAGAATAAAAAACCCTAGCGGCACTAAAGTATTTCCCAGCGCAAACGAACAGAACATGCCCACAAGCGGCACTGGCTACATTGCCACATGGGAGCAGGCCATAAACGGACCAACCGGGGCAAAACTAAACGGTGAAGCCATTAGCGGAGGTTACACCCCTTTTACCTATACAGCAACCACAACAGGAAATCACTATATTGAGTTTAAAAAAAATACTTCTTGGGTAGACGCAAGCAAGCGGTTTGCCCTAGAATTTTTTGATGTTACCATTACCGACGCTGGTGGTAACGTGGTTACCAACCCTGGCGACCCTAACCGTTCGGCTGGTCGGCTTTGGTCCTATGGATGGCAGCTTTGTAATACCAGCTTTACAGAGTATCCTGTAAAGGCACATTTTTATGTATTTACCGAGGACGAATTTGTAAACAAGGTAAATTTTGAGATGATTCCATTCTCATTTGTGTTTCAGGCCAACAGTTTTGGTATTACTCCAAACTCAACAGAAGATAACTATATAGCCAGAACACAGAGTAGGAATGGTGATCAGATAAGTGGAAAAGAAATTGCTCAATACCCCGTATTCCTTAACGACCCTGACCGCTCGGTTTGGACAAATACGCTCGTTACACCACCAAAGGTACAGGTATGGGCCGAGGAGGAACTGTTTATGGACTACGACTACAACAGGGACCCCCTTTATTTGCCCTTGGACATTTCAAGTGTTACCCTGAAAAAAAATAGGGAAGATTGTACTGCAGAAGACGTAACGTTCTTTAAAATTGAAAGCAGCCTCGATGGCTACACTGTTATTCTTATTGATGCCGATGGCGATGGCAAATACTCTACAAACAAAAGCGACCGGGTTATTTACCGCGAAATAAAAAAAGGGTTAAACTATATTCTCTGGGATTTTAAAAATGATGGCGGTGGCGTGGTTCCTTATGGAACGTACAATGCATCGGCCACTTTCTTGGGACGCGCTCCCTCGCATTTCCCATTATATGATGTTGAAACGCTCGACGGCATTAAAACATCGGCAATTAGGCCGTTTAACAAGCTTAATACAACTATTTACTGGGACGACCGCCAAATTACCACATGGGGCGACCCATACGGTGGTAACGCAATGGCAACCACCCAACAGCATCAGTTAAGAGTTGAAAACCATGTTCCTAGGCTATGGAATTATCGAAGCGATTGGGCAAATAGGAACCATAACGGTGAGATAAACACCATGAACACCTGGTTTAACGCCATCGATTTAGGGTACTCTAGCTTTGATGTTGTGGTTGAAGAGGGCACTCTCTGCCTCGATGGCTCCTTGCCCTGGGTTGGCGATGTATATATTGAAGGCCCCAAAAATGCAGATATTACTTTTGATACTGAAACATTAAACTACAAGTTTTTTAGCCCCTCAAATGCTAAAATGAGTGCCATTAGGGTAAATTCGTTGCCGAGTCAAGGAACGCTTAAATACAACGGCAATCCTGTTTCCGTACCACTTGAAATTACAACTGGTAATATAGGAGGTTTAACATATACGCCCCCCTCGGCAACTTACACTGGTAAAACCAGCTTTAAATGGGATGCTCGAGACCAAACTGGCAAGTATAGCCAAAACACAGAAAATATTTACGTAATTATAAACACGCCTCCTAAATTTGAAACCACGCTAACCGACCAAAGGCTATGTACTAATACTACGGGCGAGGTTGCATTTACAATATCTGATGCCGAAACGCCAGCAGCAGACCTTATAGTAACCGCATTCTCTTCTGACCCAACCTTTGTACCCAATAGCGGTATTACATTGGGTGGCAGCGGTGCCAACCGAATCGCTACAATAACCCCCGTGGCAAACAAATCGGGAATGGCGCATATTTACCTTATGCTTGACGATGGCCTAACGAAAACCCTAGCCGAATTTGCGGTTTACGTTAGCCCTAGCCTTGAATTTACCGGAAGCACTTTTATATGCGAGGGCGACCCACTTAACCTAACTGCAGTTGAGGCTGGTGCTACCTACGAATGGAAATCGCCTAGTGACATCAAGACAACAAGCAAAATTTTAAATAAAACTAACCCAGAAATGGGTACGTGGACACTTACCGTAACAAAAACTGTTGATGGAATAACATGTGCCTCATCAAGAGAATTTGAGGTTGAGGTTGCCCCAAATACCGAATTTTACGGTGATTTTGATGTGTGTATTGGCGAAACAATCTATCTCGTAGCCGAAGAGGTGAACGCCTCATTGTACAGATGGAGTAAAAATGGTACTGTAGTTGGCACTAATTCTCAAACGTATACAAAAGAGAATGCTACCCTGAGCGATGCCGGAACCTACACTCTTGAAGTAACTAAATATGGATGTAATAATACATCGATAGAAACCCTAGTAACGGTAAAGCCCAATCCTAGTGTAGATATGTCGGTTACTGGTAGCACGGTTGATCCCGGTAAAAATGGCACGATAACTCTTGGTGGTTCCGAAACAGGTATTACATACAATGTTTACCAAGGCAGTAACCCAATACCTGTTGCAAGCGAAACAGGAAGTGGCTCAACCCTAACCATAACAGTTGCATCTCAATATTTGGCAATAGGTAACAACAATTTTACCCTTAAAGCCAGCAACGTTAATTGCGAAAAAGAGTTAACCCACTCAGCTAGTGCTGTTATATTTGTTAAAACACCAGGCATTACGGTTAGCCCTACCACCCTTTCGACCCAAGAAAGCGGAGCAGCTGTTAGCTTTAATGTAAAGTTAAACACCGAACCGCAACACAATGTTACCATTGCTGTTGAATCAAACAACACCGTACAGGGTACAGTTTCTCCAGAAAGCATAACTCTTACTTCTGCCAACTACAACACTGGAGTTAACATTACAGTAACACCTGGTCGCGATTACGAGGTAAATAGTGGGGTTACATACACCATAATACTACACCCTGCTACTAGTACCGACGATAACTACGGCGGAGTTGACCCAGCCGACGTAACGGTTACAAACAGCAATATAGATGAAGCGGGCGTTACCGTTTCAAAAACTGTTTTAGAAACAACCGAAGCCGGCCCTGGTTCCGACTCGTTTACTTTGGTTTTAAACTCTAAGCCAACCAGTAACGTTACCATTTCACTGTCGGGCATAAACACCAACGAGGGCTCTGCTTCGCAAACATCGGTAATCTTTACCCCCTCTAATTGGAATACCCCCAAGCTTATTACCATAACAGGGAAAGACGATGATATTGCTGATGGCGATATTACGTACACCATTAATCTTAGCGCTGCAAGTGGCGATACTAATTACAATGGTATTTCTATTGCCAGCGTAAGCGTTACTAATATTGATAACGACACGGCTGAAATAATTGCCAGTTCCTCATCAATAACCACCTACGAAGACCCATCTAAACCACCAACGCAATTTACGGTGAAGCTCGGTTCAAAACCAATAAACCCAGTTACCGTTCAGGTAGTATCACAAAATACAAGCGAGGGAACGGTTTCACCCAGCACAATAACGTTTACAACCTCAAACTGGAACACTCCACAAACGGTTAATGTTCGCGGAGTAAACGATTATATTGCCGATGGGGACCAAAACTACACCATTACCCTTGAGGCAAGTGGCTCTTCGGAATACAACGGAGTTTTTAAAAATATAAACGCTGTAAATAAAGATTTTGGCGAACCTGGCATCGTGGTTTCGAAAAATACGGTTGCCACATCAGAACCTGGTACTACCGACAACTTCACAGTAAAACTTAAATCGAAACCTACAGAAAACATAACTATTAGCCTAGTTTCGAGCAATATAAACGAAGGTACTGCTTCGCCTACAAACCTAACATTTACCAGCAACAACTGGAATATTACACAAACAGTTACCGTTACGGGTGGCAATAATAACATTATCGACGGGACAAAACCATACAACATAACCCTTACCGTTATTGCCGGAGATGCAACCTACCTTAATACTTCGCTAGTTCCGCCTGTTGTCGTTAACGGAACCAATGCTGATGATGATGTTGCCGGATTACTAATTGATAAAAAAACACTAGCAACATCAGAGTCGGGTACTTGGGATGAATTTAATGTTAAGCTAACCGCACAGCCAAGCGTAAACGTAATAGTAACCATAACAGGCTTAGTTGCAACGGAAGGTAGCCTTAGCAAAACTCAACTAACCTTTACCCCCACAAACTGGAACTCAAACCAGCCTGTTAGGGTTACAGGGGTTAACGATGATATTCAAGACGGAAACCAAACATACACCCTAACCTTAACGTGTAGCGGCGATAATAACTTTAAGTCGGTTACCGAAAGCGTTACGGTTACAAATGCCGATAATGATGTTGCTGGTATAAGCATAACAAACCGCACGCTTAACATTACCGAGGGTGGTGCAGCCGGAACGTTCACCATTTCGCTAAACACCCGACCCGCTTCCGGAAAAACTGTAACCTATAATTTTACTTCGCCCAATGCAAACGAGATAACCCTCTCGGCAAATTCAGCAGTATTTACGCATGATAGCTGGGCTCCTGTATCAATTACGGTTACTGCCATTGACGATAAGATTGACGATGGCGACCAGAATTACACCATCGCTCTTGGCAAACCAACTAGTACCGACCCCAACTACACTAATATTTCGGCAGGCAATATTACGGTTAACGTAACCAACATTAATACGGCTAACCTAATTGTTTCGTCTGTTAGCGGTAACACTACAGAAAATGGCGGAACTGCCACCTTTACCGTTAAGTTGGCAACTAAACCAATTAACCCTGTTAAACTTACTATCGCCTCACAAAATGCAAACGAGGGTAAAGTAACTGGGGGAGCTACCCTTAACTTTAATTCATCAAACTGGAACACGGCCCAAACCGTTACAGTTACAGGCCAAAATGATGATATTGATGATGGAAATGTTGAATACACCGTGCTTATTTCGGTTGGTGGTACCGATACGAAATACACTTCGGCTCTAAACAGAACGGTTTTATTGGTAAACGAGGATAACGATACTGCCGGGGTAACTATTACCCAAATCACATCGCCATTCCAAACAACAGAAGCTGGTGGTGAGGCAAAATTCACAATAAAACTCGATAGTAAGCCTCTCTATCCGGTAACCATTACATTTAGCTCTAGCAATCCAACCGAAGGTCTAATTACTAAAATTAACGGATCAACCGTAACAGGCAATAGCAATACATTCGTATTCAATAGTAGTAACTGGAGTACAGCAATACCTATTATTATTACAGGTCAAGATGACAATATTGATGATGATAACCAGCAATACTCTATCAACATATCCGTTAGCAGTGCCGACGAAAAATATGGATCATCAAACAACAAGGTTCTTACCGTTACAAATATTGACAATGATGTAGCAGGAGTTATTGTAACTAAGGTTACATCGCCATTCCAAACCACCGAGGATAAAGGCAGGGCAACGTTTACCGTTAAGCTGGCTACTCAACCAACAAATACGGTAACCCTTAACATTATTTCGAACAACTTAAATGAAGGACAAATAGTTACGGGTTCAACACTAACCTTTACCACAACAAACTGGAATACTGCCCAAAACGTTATCATTGAAGGGGTAAACGACGACATTGCTGATGGGGATGTGGATTACACTGTCTCCCTTTCGGCATCGAGCAACGATCTTAAATACAAAGGCATTGCCATACCCAATGTTACACTTAAAAATATCGACAATGATGTGGTTGGGCTAAACGTGTCTAAAGAAAACCTAATAACAGGCGAGCCAAATATTTCAGACTTTTTTACCGTTTCGCTTAAATCGCAACCCATAGCCAATGTTACAATAAGTGTATCATCTTCTGATGAACAAAAGGGTAAGGTTTCAGCCGCTACAAAAGCGTTACTATTTACTCCGAGCAATTGGAGTACGCCCCAAACCGTTGAGGTAATTGGTCAGAATGACAATATCATTAATCCGAGTACTTCATACACCATTACACTGGTAACCTCATCAACAGGCGATACCAAGTACAATAGTTTGCTCGACCATAACATAGCAGCAGTAAACACTGATGACGATGTTGCTGGCTTTACTATTACCCCCACAAGCGGATTAATTACAACCGAAGATGGTGGAACGGCAACCTTTACTGTAAAACTTAAAAGTCAACCAACACACCCAGTAACCATAAAATTAAGTTCCGATACACCAACCGAAGGGGTGGTTACAGCGGTTTCAAAAGGTACAGTTAACGTAAATCTTAATCAGGCTTATATTACCATCGAACCAAGCGAATGGAATAACCCTGTAACGGTTACCGTAACAGGCGTTAACGATGATTATTACGACAGGAATAAATCGTACAAAATTATTACTGATCCAGCAACCAGTCCTGATGCAAACTACAATGGGAAAAACCCGTCAGACATTAGCTTAACCAATAACGACAACAACACTTGGGGTGTAATCGTTTCGCCAACATCTATGGAGTTATTGGAGGGTGGTGCTGCAAAAACATTCTCAGTTGTGCTAAAAAGTCGCCCAACGAAAGATGTTACCATCTCCATTGCATCGGATAATACATCCAAGGCAACCGTTGATAAGAATGAGGTTAAATTCCTTACAGGAAATGCAACAGATTGGTCTACTCCTAAAATAGTTACGGTTACCCCTGTAAACGATAATTTTGCCGATGGCACTACTGAGGTTACCATTATTACGGGCAGCATTGTTTCGGATGACACCGACTACAATGGCTTTAACCCCGATGATGTTACCGTTACCATAATAGATGATGATGAGGCAGCAGTACTACTACAGAACCTCTCTGGAACAGCCACATCAGAGGATGGTGGCACGGTAACCTTCGACCTTAAACTAAGCAGTAAACCTACTGCAAATGTTGTGGTTGCAATTTCATCATCAAATACTACGCAAGGTACGGTAAACAAATCGACAGTTACTTTTACCGCTTCGAATTGGAACACTCCGCAAACCGTTACCGTTACTGGTGTAAATAATGCTACAGCAGGAGCCAACCCACCATACAGCATTGAGTTCTTAGTTACAAGTGACGACATAAATTATAATGAATTCCCACTTGCTAACCTTGCACTTGAAAACATTGATAATGACGTAGCAGGAGTTACCGTTTCACCATTATCGGCTGCAGAAAACCGGCTTCAAACCTCTGAATGGGGGCAAAATATTACTTTTACTGTAAGGCTTAATACACAGCCTGTTAGTAGTGTGGTTATTAACCTAGAGTCAAGCAACATAGGCGAGGGTACTTTAACAGAAAGTGAACTTACCTTTACCAGTGCGAATTGGAATACACCCCAATCGGTTACTGTAAAGGGTGTAGATGACCTAATTAAAGATGGAGACAAGGATTATCAGGTTAACCTTACAATTGAAAAAGCAAGCAGTTCAACTGAATATAAGAATATAACCATTAGCCCCGTTTACCTTGTAAACCTTGACGACACAACCCCACGACCACAAGACGACTCAGCAACCACAATTGATGACGAACAGTCTATCAACATAAATATTTTGAGCAACGACTTGGGGCTTGACCATGGCATTAAGAACGTTACCATACATACTAACCCCGAAAAAGGAAGCGTAACGGTAAATGCAAACAATACAATAACCTATGTGCCTGTAAAAATTATGGGTTCAGCTAACCGTGTTGAAGATTTCGAATACTCGGTTTGCACCAATAACGATTTGTGTGCACAGGCTAAAGTTACGGTTACAACCAAATGGAAAGATGTAACCCCTATTGCCGTTGACGATGCACGAGGCACCTCAGTAAATGAGGCCGTTACCATTGACGTACTATTTAACGATAAAAACCTGTGGAACGGAGGCATAGTAGTAGCAATTTTTGAGGCTCCTAGTAAGGGCACCGCAATAGTTAACGGTGATAATACTGTAACATATACACCCGCACCCAATTATATTGGAAAGGTTACATTTAAATACAAAATAACCGATGCTCAAGGTGATAGTAACGAGGCAACCGTAACGGTTAACGTTCGTGAGTTTAACTTACTACCAATTGCCATGAATGATAATGCAGAGGTAATTAAAAACACCTCTAAAAACATAATGGTTCTTGAAAATGATGTGCTGGGAGATGGTGAAAACACTCTCTTGGTTCTAAAACAAGCTAAGCATGGTACGGCAACAGTAAACCCAAATGGATACATTACCTATACACCAAATACTGATTATTTAGGTACAGACAGTTTTGATTATCTGCTTGTTGATGAAGATGGAGACCAAAGTCAGGCTAGCGTTAATATTAATGTAATCGAAAAGCCCGCCTCTAACCCAATTGCCAACCCTGTGTCAACTGCCACAGAAATGAATATTGCTGTAACAATTGATGTGCTATACAACGACGAGGGTCTTGAGGCTGGAGTGAAAAACATAACGCTTGCTTCGCAACCAATTAATGGAACAGCTAGTGTTAACAAGGATGCTGTAACGGGCTACTATACCGTTTACTATACCCCCAAAACTAGCTGGCTTGGAACGGAAGTATTTAGCTACCAGATACTGGACAACAACGATAAGAGTTCTAATGTTGCCAAAATAACAGTAATCGTTAAGCCAACAGGAACAGACCACTTACCTGTTGCTCAAGACATTGAGGACTCAACCAGAATGAATACTCCGAAAGAACTCCTTGTACTTGACTACGTAACTGGGCTAGAAGATGGATTTGGTAAACTTTGGATTAAGGGTACTCCACTTCTGGGTTCAACAAGTGTAACCCCCAACAATACGGTTATTTACACCCCGTACAACGGAATAATTGGAAACGATTCGTTTAAATACGTTGTTGAGGATGTTGACGGGCAGTTTAGTATGGCAACCGTTAGCATGTCAATTCTAAAATACTTCGACGTAACACCTGTTGCAAACGATGTTGAAACATCGGTTGAATATGAAACGACAACGAATATTGACGTGCTTTACAACGATACGGGTCTAGACAATACACCAATCACTCTCACCATTACCACTGCACCCGACGTTACAAAGGGAAGTGCAACTGTAAACACGGCTGACAATAGCGTGCACTTTACCCCTGCAAACGGGTTTAGCGGTGTGGTTACCTTTGGTTACACCATTACCGATGCAGCCAATAAATCGGCCAACGCAACGGTAACCGTTAATGTACTAGAGGATGGTGTTACGATTATTTACCCCGTTGCCGAGGACTTTGAGGTTACAACTAGGGTAAACCATGCCATTATTATAGAGGCTATGGAACACGTTAGTAATCTAACCGAATTTGGTGGGCTATTTATTCACTCGGCTCCCGCAAAAGGAACCGCTGTGGTTAATGCCGATAATACTATTACATACACCCCCGCAAACTTCCATAACGGCACTGTTACCTTCGAGTACCGTGTGTACGATAACTTTTATAAAGTTTGGGATAAGGGTACCATTACCGTGCAAATTGTAGAGCACTTTGATGTAACACCCGAGGCCGTTAACGATGAAACATCAGTTGAATACCAAACGGCAACGGACATTGACGTGCTATACAACGATACAGGATTGGATAACACGCCAATTACCCTAGCAATAACCACCACACCAAGCATAACAGGTTGTACCACAACCATTAATGCTGACAATAGCGTGCGCTTTAGCCCTGCAACTGGGTTTAGCGGTGTGGTTACCTTTGGGTACACCATTACCGATGCTGCTGGTACCATTTCAAACGAAGCAACGGTTACTGTTAACGTACTTAAGGAGGGTGAAACAATTATTAAGCCCATTGCCAGTGATTTTGAGGTTACAACAAGAGTAAACCAAGCCATTGTAATTAAGGCTATGGAGCATGTTAGCAACCTTACCGAGTTTGGCGGGCTATTTATACACTCAAATCCTGCATTAGGAACGGCAGTGGTTAATAGCGACAATACAATAACCTATACCCCATCAAATTACTATGAAGGTGATGTAACCTTCGAGTATCGTGTTCGTGACGGCAAGTACAAGGTTTGGGATAAGGGCACTATTACCGTGCATATAGTGGAATACTTTGATGTAACACCCGTTGCAAACGATGTTGAAACATCGGTTGAATACGAAACGCCAACGGATATTGACGTGCTATACAACGATACAGGATTGGATAACACGCCAATTACCCTAGCAATAACTACAGCTCCCATCAATACTAAGGGAATGGCAACTGTTAACACGGCTGATAATAGTGTGCATTTCACCCCTGCAGCTGGGTTTAGCGGTTTGGTTACCTTTGGGTACACCATTACCGACGATGCAGGCAAAACAGCCAGCGCAACGGTTACCGTTAACGTGCTCGAAGACGGCGTAACAATTAAATACCCCGTTGCCGATGACTTTGAGGTTACAACTAGGGTAAACCATGCCATTATTATAGAGGCTATGGAACACGTTAGTAATCTAACCGAATTTGGTGGGCTATTTATACACTCCGACCCTGCATTTGGAATCGCAGTGGTTAATACCGACAATACCATTACTTATACCCCATCGAGTTACCATAAAGGTGATGTAACCTTCGAGTACCGTGTTCTAGATGGTAAGTACAAAGTTTGGGATAAGGGAACTATTACCGTGCATGTGGTGGAACATTTCGACGTTACGCCCGTGGCCGTTGACGATGAAACAACGGTTGAATACCAAACAACCACAATTATTGACGTGCTGTACAACGATATGGGTCTGGATAACACACCAATTAGTTTAACCATTACGTCGCCTCCATACATACCGGGCTGTACTGCCAGTGTAACTGCTGATAACGAAATACTTTTTACCCCTGCGAATGGATACAGTGGATTCGTTTCGTTAGAGTACACGATTACCGATGCAGCAGGCAAAAGTTCGAGCGCAAAGGTTAGCATTACCGTACTCGAAGAGGGCGAAACAATTACCTATCCTGTTGCTGACGATATTGATGTTACAACTAGAGTAAACCAGTCAGTTACCATCGCGGCTCTAGATTTCGTTAGCAACCTTACCGAGTTTGGCGGATTATTTATACACTCAAATCCTGCGTTAGGAACCGCAGTGGTAAATAGCGACAATACCATTACCTACACCCCATCGAATTACTACGAAGGTGATGTAACCTTCGAGTACCGTGTTCTAGATGGTAAATACAAGGTTTGGGATAAGGGCACTATTACCGTGCATGTAGTGGAGTTCTTTAATGTAACACCCGTGGCCGTTAATGATGAAACAACGGTTGAATACCAAACGGCAACGGACATTGACGTACTATACAACGATACAGGATTGGATAACACACCAATTACTGTTGCCATTACAACAGCACCCAATGCTGCACAGGGAAATGCAACCATAAATGCCAACAATACGGTACATTTTACCCCTGCAACTGGGTTTAGCGGTGTGGTAACCTTTGGGTACACCATTACCGATGATGCTGGTACCATTTCAAACGAAGCAACGGTTACCGTTAACGTACTTAAGGAGGGTGAAATAATTATTAAGCCCATTGCCAGTGACTTTGAGGTTACAACAAGAGTAAACCAAGCCATTGTAATTGCGGCCATGGATCACGTTAGCAATCTTACCGAGTTTGGTGGGCTATTTATTCACTCGGCCCCTACATTAGGAACCGCAGTGGTAAATGCCGACAATACCATTACCTACACCCCATCGAATTACTATGAAGGTGATGTAACCTTCGAGTATCGTGTTCGTGACGGCAAGTACAAGGTTTGGGATACAGGTATTATTACCGTGCATATTGTGGAGCACTTTACCGAAAAGCCAAAGGCAAACGATGATTTTATAGATGTGCCCTATCAATCTATTACCGATATAGATGTACTATACAATGATGAGAACCTGAAAAACATACCATTAACGATAAGTATTAGCCAATTGCCCAATGTTTCGGGCTGCAAGGCAACTATTAACAGTAATAATACGATTCGTTTTGAAAGTGCCAAAGGGTATAGTGGCCAAGTAACCATGGAGTACAAAGTAACTGATGCTGCAGGAAAAAGTTCCACGGCAACTGTTTTTATCACTGTGCTTAAACCAGGCGAATTCATAGTTAACCCAATTGCTAATGACTTTGAGGTAGAAACCTTCGTTAACGTGCCAGTTATTATTACTGCGCTCGACCACGTAGAAAAACTAACCCAATTGGGAGGAATGTTTATTCATACTGCACCTACATTAGGAAACGCAGTGGTTAACTCCGACAATACCATTACCTATACCCCATCGAACTTCTATGTGGGCGATGTTACTTTTGAATACCGTGTTCTTGATGGCAAGTACAATGTTTGGGATACAGGTAAAATTACAGTACATGTAGTGCCAAAACCAAACAGCATACCACAAGCCTTTAACGATGCTGCAGCAACAGAATTCAACAAACCAAGAACAATAGATGTGCTAAGTAACGACTTAGGACTTGATGACACACCTATTACAGTAACAATTAGAGAGGTTTCACCAAACGGCACTTGCGTTGTAGAGGCAAATAATGACATCACCTTTACACCGAGCAACAACTTTGTTGGGATAACCACATTCCAATATGATGTTACAGACGTTGATGGTGACACAGATTTTGCAACAGTTACCATTGATGTTCTACCCGATGGTGTAGTGAACCATATACCCATAGCAAAAGATGACAATGTTGAAACTTATGTAAATCAAACTGTTATTATAGATGTACTAAGCAACGACGAAGGCTTGGAGGATGGTTTCGGAAAACTCGAAATTAATTCAACACCAACCTACGGCAAGGCCACCCTCAACACCGATAGAACAATAAGTTACGAACCATCACTGTGGTTTAAGGGTACCGATACATTTACATATCGCGTATACGATATACAAGGCGATAACGATATGGCAACCGTAACAATTACTGTAATTGAAAAACCAAACTCAATACCCGTTGCAAATGACGATTCTGTAGCAACAAGTATCAATATCCCTGTAAACATCAATGTGCTTCATAATGATACTGGGCTTGATGATGTTCCAATTACAGTTAGAATAAGAACTAACCCTGATGCAAGTGAAGGTGTTGCAGTTGTTGAGAGTGACAACACAATTAGGTTTATCCCCTTCACCGATTTTGCAGGAAAAGTTCTATTTGAATATGAAGTAATTGATGCCGACGGAGACACTGACTTTGCTAAAGTGAGTGTAAATGTGAAGGATGGTGTTAATTATACACCCCGTGCAGTAGACGATTACGCCAGAACATTTATTAACATCCCTATTGAAATTGATGTACTTAGCAACGACTATGGGCTTAATGACACTCCAATAACAGTTGAAATTTACCAAAAACCGTTGGTTGGAACGGCAATAGTCAATGCAGATAACACAATTAAATACACCCCTGCAAAATTCTTCAAAGGAGTTGTAACTTTTGTATACAAAGTATCTGATGTTGATGGGGATTTCGACTGGGCTACTGTAAGCATTAATGTAACGGATAAAGAAAACTCTATACCAGTTGCTAACGACGACTTTGCTGCAACCGAATTCGAAACAACGAGAACAATTGATGTTTTGAAAAACGATACCGGCCTTGAAGATGAGCCAGTATCAATATTCATTAGCAAATTACCTGATGCTGATAAGGGATCGGTAGTGGTTAATAACATTGATAACACCATCGATTTTACACCTGCCAACGGTTTTAGCGGAATTGTATTATTTAACTATACCGTTAGAGATGCTGATGGCGAAACCGATGAAGCAACCGTAACCGTTACGGTGCTAGAAGAGGGTCTCAAAAATCACATCCCCATTGCTAACGATGATTATGCTGGTGTGGAATATGAAACGCCAACAGTTATAAACGTGCTGGCAAACGATACTGGATTAGAAGATGTGCCTATTACGGTTTCAATAGCAATACAATCAACAAGCGGAATGGCAGCTATTAACGATGATAACACCATTACGTTTACCCCAAATGATGGATTCTCAGGCAAAACAACATTCGGATATACCGTAACTGATGCCGAAGGCGAAAATGATTGGGCTACCGTATACATTACCGTTTTAAAAGAAGGGGAAACAAACCATATCCCTGTGGCAAATGATGATACAGCAGGTACTGAATACGAAACAGAGGTTATTGTAAACGTACTAGCCAATGATACAGGGCTAGAAGATGAGCCAATTACGGTTTCAATTAAAAAAGAATCGGAAAGTGGCGTAACAACCATAAACCCAGATAACACCGTAACATTTTTACCAAACAATGAGTTTTTCGGTGTTGCAACCTTTACCTATATCGTTACAGATACCCATGGCGAGGCTGACTGGGCTAAAGTTACTATTACCGTTTTAGAAGAGGGTGTTACTAATCACCTGCCCATTGCCAACGATGATTTTGCTGGTGCCGAGTATGAAACACCAACCAAAGTTAACGTGCTTGAAAACGACACTGGACTAGAAGATGAGCCCATTACGATTTCAATAAAAGAACAGTCAACTAATGGATTAGCCGAAGTTAACAATGATGACAATACCATCACCTTCACACCAAAACTTGAATTCTTTGGCAAGACAACATTTACATACACCGTAACTGATGCCCAAGGCGACAATGATTGGGCAACTGTTACTATGACTGTTCTAAAAGAAGGGGGAATCAACTATCTGCCCATTGCAATTAACGATAGTTGCGGTACAAGTTTTAATGAAAGTGTAGTGGTTAATGTACTTCGCAATGACCTAAACCTAAACGATGTACCTTTAACCGTAACCATTGTATCGGGGCCTAATCCTAAGGGTACAGCAATTGTTAATCCAGACAACTCAATTACATTTGTTCCAACCACCGGATTTTATGGACCTGTTACATTTAAATACAGAGTAACTGATGCTCAAGGCGATTGGGACGAAGCTGATGTTAAAGTTACCGTAAAAGATGGTGTTAACTACACACCAAAAGCTAATGATGATTTTGCAGAAATGAAACGAAATTCATCAATCAATATCAATATATTAGCGAACGACAACGGGCTAAACGATAAACCAATAAAAGTACTAATAAGCAGTACACCTGAGTACGGAAACATTAAACTCAACGAGGACAATACGTTAACTTATGAATCCGAGATGGATTACGTAGGCAATGTAACGATTGAATATTGGGTAATTGATGTCGATGGCGACTGGGATAATGCAATGGTTACTATTACTATTATCGACCAAATTGATGTTCACCCAATTGCAAATGACGATAGCCGTGCAACCAGTTTCAACACACCTATTTCTATCGATGTGCTGTTCAACGATAAAAATCTTGATAACGCACCCATAAAGGTTACCTTAGTATCAGAACCTGATGAAAATAAAGGCTATGCCCTTGTTGATGATGATAACAAAATAACATTTACCCCCAAGTACGGATTCATTGGCATCGTCAATTTCTCATATAGGGTTACTGATGTTGATGGAGATTACGATGAGGCCGACGTTAAGGTAACGGTTAAGGATGCTGACAACATTGTACCAGTTGCTAACGACGACAAACGAGGCACCTCAATAAACACTGCCGTAACAATACCAGTACTGAACAATGACACAGGACTTGATGACAGGCCAATAAAAGTTGCTTTGTATACCATGCCAAAGGCCGACGAAGGTGTTGCCGTTGTAAATGCTGATAATACGGTAACCTTCATACCAAGCAATGGTTATTATGGTATTGTAGCCTTCAAATACATAGTTACCGACGTAGATGGAGATTTTGATACTGCAAATATTATTGTTACCGTTAAAAATGGCACCAATACCGTGCCAGTAGCAGTTGCTGATGATGCCTTGGTTACTAAAAACAAACCAACAATCATTGATGTACTGGCTAACGATAAAGGGCTAGACGATACACCGATTAAACTTCAAATAATAACAGAACCAAAAAACAAAGAAGGGGCAGCAACTATAACCGACGACAATAAAGTTCTATTTACACCATACGAAGATTACCTGGGTGAATCGAGCTTCTCGTACAAGGTTTCCGATATAGATGGCGACTACTCTACCGCGCAGGTTAGTGTTATTGTTGTTGAAGAGCTAACAGCCTACGATGATTACGTTGAGGTTGACAAGAACGGTTCCATTACGTTTAATGTTCTCGAAAACGACATCTACCACAACGTCAATAGAATAGAGTTTAGCATTGCTTCGTATCCTTATTTCGGAGCCGCAGTTGCAAACCCTGAAAATACCATAACCTATACGCCGGTTATTAACTATGTAGGAACCGATTCACTCATCTATAAAATTACTGGCGCACATAACCAGCATGCCGAGGCGATGGTTAGGATTAAAATAAAAGATGTAGGTGACGATAAACTTATGATCCCCGAAGGCTTCTCGCCCGATGGTGATGGCATTAACGACGAATTCGAGATTTTAGGGCTAGAAAGTTACAACAACGTATCGTTAATGGTATATAACCGTTGGGGCAACATGGTATTCCAAAGCGACAAATACCAGAACAACTGGGATGGTAAATCAAATACTTCCATGTCGATAGGAAAAACGCTTCCAACTGGAACATACTACTACGTAATTACTATTAAAGATACCAACAAGCGAATTAGTGGAAACGTATTCCTTAAAAGGTAACTGTATTTTGAAATAAATGTGATAGATATGAAATTATCAAAGAAAGTTTTAGCTTGCATTTTACTAATGCCATTGGTTTTTATAGGATCCAAAGCAACATTAGCACAGCAGGATCCAATGTTTACCTACTATCTTCAAAATCCGGTTGCCCTTAACCCAGCAATTGCCGGCACTGTAAATGGGCTAAATATGAGCCTATTAACACGCCATCAGTGGTTAGGTATTGACGGGAGACCTGCCTCGTACAGCTTTGGCGCTCACACGCCATACATTAAGCAGAATATGGGACTTGGCCTAAACATTTCAACCGACCAGGCAGGACCAATGCGTTTCACAAACTTCACAGCATCGTACGCCTACAAAATTAAACTGGTTGAAGGCTTAGACTTATCGATGGGGCTAAAAGCCGGAGTAAGCAGTTACAGTGCTAGAATTGGTGGGCTGTATGTTAACGACCCTTCGGATCCAAATTTTGCACACGACGACAAATGGGTTACCCCTAACCTTGGGGTTGGGTTTTATGCCTTTGCCGAAAACTACTATGCAGGCTTCTCTATTCCCAGATTAGTTGAAGTTAAGCTTAACAAGGAGTATAGAGAGAGTGGCCAGCCGTATAACCCACAACTATACCTTATGGGCGGGTACAAATTTCAAATAAACCGCGATTGGGATATATCGCCCTCATCACTTATTGGCATAATGGGAGGTTCTCCCTTATCGGTTGATATTATGGGGCAAGTCGAATACTTAAAACGTATTCAGTTCGGAACCCACTATCGAATTGGCGATGCGTTGGGGTTATTTGTGAGTGGCAATGTTTATGATAATTTTATTATAGGTTACGCTTTCGACTTTTCGCTGAACAAACTCTCAGGAATGAATAGCGGCACTCATGAAATTATTCTAACCTACAGAATTAACGATATATGGAATAATGTAGGAGACAAGTGGAAATTCTAGAAATAGGACTATCCCTATCTTAATATCCAAACGGGGCTGCCTATTAGAAATTGGCAGCCCCATTTTTTTGATAAATTAAAGGTAAATTTGTTTGTTCAATAAGTCGGGGTAGCAGGACTCGAACCTGCGACCTCGTCGTCCCGAACGACGCGCGCTAGCCGGGCTGCGCTATACCCCGATTGATTTCGTTTTAGGCTAGCAAATTTATCACATTTTTTTCAACTGAATCTCCTTAGAGCATAAATTTTTCTTACATTTATAAAAAAAAGGATGACTGAGGATATTCTGCATTTCATATGGAAGCATAGCTCGTACTTTTCAACCTTATACATAAATAGTGGAGGAAGAAAAGTTGAAGTAATTGCCACTGGAGAACACAACAACGACTCGGGCCCTGACTTTTTTAATGCTAAAGTGAAGATTGAAGATACCATTTGGGCAGGCAATGTGGAAATTCATATAAACTCATCGGACTGGAATAAGCATGGGCACAACCTCGATGCAGCATACGATTCGGTTATACTTCATGTGGTTGCCAAAAACGACACTACTGTATACAACAGTAAGGGTGATGAGGTTACAACCATTGAAATTGGCTACCCGCACAACATTGAGCAACATCTACAACAACTTATAGCCAACGAAAAATGGATTCCGTGCGCAAATTATATAGCCCAGTTTGATGAGTTTAAGCTTAAAATGTGGCTCTCTTCAATAGCCATTGAAAGGCTTGAGCAAAAAACTGATCAGGTAATTAGCTGGGTTCATGATTATAATAACAGCTGGGAAGAGGCTTTTTACGTTTCTATGGCTCGTAGTTTTGGTCTTAAAATAAATGCGCTGCCATTTGAACTGTTGGCTAAATCTACCCCCTTAAAATACCTAGGTAAAATAAAAAACAGCAAAACCAGTATTGAGGCTACCCTTTTTGGGCAAGCTGGTATGCTAAATGAAATTACCGACAATACCGATGCTTACCAGCAAAGTTTAAAAAAAGAGTACGACTATATTAGGCAAAAGTACAACCTAACTCCTATCCCTACACATTTATGGAAATTTATGCGCTTACGACCCGTTTCATTTCCAACCATAAGAATTGCTCAGCTAGCAAGCTTAATACAAAATTCCAGCGGCCTATTCTCCAAGTGCATAGAAGCCTCTACTCTTCCCCAACTATACGATCTACTAACGCACAACGTATCTGAATATTGGGAAACCCATTACACCTTTGGGAATGAGTCTAATACCAAGAAAAAACCAATTGGTAAAGAAACCGTTCGAATTATTACCCTTAATACTATAATACCCTTTATGTTTGCCTACGGCAAACTCCGCAACAACCAGCACCTTAAAGACAAAGCCTTAAACCTACTCGAAAGTATTGCACCTGAGAAAAACAGCATAACCAAAGGCTTTGATGCGCTAGGAGTAAAAGCCGATAACGCTCTCTTCTCACAAGCTCTGGTTCATTTAAAAAATAACTATTGCGACAAACGGAAATG
>JBBACY010000025.1:0-42602 GCA_041656735.1 Bacteroidales bacterium
TGCAGCCCTCATTATTCTGAGGGGCTTACTTTCTAAAAACCTAGAATGCCAATATGCAAATCGCTTGTTTTCAAATAGTTGAATTTAACTGAAATCAAATTTGAGTTTTTATCGGACGGTAATGATTCATAATCTAAAATTTGTATGATATTCCTACAGCAAAAATTTCTTTAAACTGAATTCTCGGTGCTTCTTCTTCTACACCATTAACCTCCTTAGCAATCATAATTTTATCATCGTAAATAAGGTGGGTGTTAAAGTTTACGTTAATGTACTTATTGATTTTAAATGCAAGCATATTTTCCCAGTTAACCACAATATTTTGTGGGTCTTTTAAGTAGTTTGAGAAAAGGTCGATTTTTGAAGTGATTGAAACATTTTTCATGAATTCGCTCGTAAAATCGCTTTTAGAGAAAATAATTCGAACATAACCCCCAAATTCGCTAAAACTATTGTCACCCGGTTCCACACCAAATGCGCCTATGCTAGAAAGGTGTTCATCGTTTACTATGGTCATTTTACCAGTTAGGGGTGCAGCAAAAATACTAACAGACTCAATAGGTTTGTAGTCAATACCAATAGCTGCAATTATATACGCAGGTGCAAATGCATTTGATATTACACTTTTACTTCCATCTGCTTTATAATCGTAGCCCCTTGTCATTTGCGACTTGAAGTTAAATAGTCCTGCATAGTAAAGGTTTTTGTATGCTTCGCGACCAAATTTCGAAAGAAAGTCTACCTTGTCATCTGTTTTTTTATAATCAGTATCTCCTTGTTTTAAAAGGCCGTAACCTAGGTCAAAAGAGTTATCCCATGATATTTTATCTTTTTTATAGTTTCCAAAAAGATTAAAAACCCCATTAACAGCAAGCGAACCCTCGCCACCAGCAGACCAGTTAATAAGTGCCGTTTGGGCAACGTTTACCCCAGCATTACCTCCAATTTTCCAACCCGATAGTGAGTCTGGATTTTGTTCCTTTAATATTCCTTCCGCCTCGGTAACTTGTGATAATGCAGAAATAGAAAGAATAAGCAGCATTAAAGCAAAAAGAAGAGTAGTTTTGATTTTCATTGTAAATTTATTTTTTGGTTTTTTTTATTTGCGGCTTCAAAGTTATAACCATTTATTGACATATTTAAATTTAAAATTACCGAAACTTCTTTTGCTAGGAGTATAATGGAATATAAAAACTGAGATATTGTGATTTTCCAAATATTGTCTCTTCATTGAAAATGTTTAGCAAAGGTTTTAATGGGCTTACTGTTGGGCGTAGATTGCAAGTTTTTTATTACTTTTGTAATTCATTGTTAATTTAAACATACTCTAGGAAACTATACTGAATGGACGAAAGGCTTATTCTTATTGAAGGTATTGAACACCTTGCCCTCTATGGAGTGAACAACTCAAATTTCAATTTAATTACTTCGCACTTTCCAAAACTTAAACTTATTGCCCGTGGTGATGAGATTAAAGTTCTGGGCGAAGAGAGAGAGATATTAGTGCTAGAGGATAAAATCCATAAAATGATCAATTTTTTTCGTCGTTATAATAAGTTAACGGAAGAGAATGTTTTGGATTTTTTAAATGAAACAGATGATTCCATTGCAAATGCAGAGGAGGATTTTACCGATGCACTTGTGTATGGAAATAACGGGCGCGTTATTAAGGCTCGAACAGTAAATCAACGTATATTTGTAGATAAATACCGAGATAACGATTTGCTTTTTGCAATTGGACCAGCAGGCTCGGGTAAAACATATACAGCAATTGCGTTGGCAGTGAGAGCCTTAAAAAACAAGGAGGTGAAAAGAATCATTCTAACCCGCCCTGCGGTAGAGGCTGGTGAACGCTTAGGTTTTCTTCCAGGTGATTTAAAAGAAAAGCTCGATCCATATCTACAACCATTATACGATGCGCTAAACGATATGATTCCTGCCCGAAAACTTAACGAATATATGGAGGAGGGCGTGGTTCAACTCGCTCCGCTTGCATACATGAGGGGGCGTACACTTGATAATGCTTTTGTAATTCTCGATGAGGCCCAAAATACGAGCATTAACCAAATGAAGATGTTTTTAACCCGTATGGGTAATAATGCAAAATTTATTGTAACAGGGGATATTACGCAAATCGACCTTCCAAAAGCAGAAGATTCGGGTTTAGTTCCAACACTTAAGCTATTACAAGGTATCCCAGGATTATCTATTACTTATTTTGATTCAAGAGATATTATTAGACATAAGCTAGTTAAATATATTGTTCATGCTTTTGATAATCAAAAAATAGACAATGATAATAACATTAAAAAATTAAATAAATAGTTATGAATAAAGCAATTGTAAATACTAATTACAGGTTTCCTGAGCAAACTGGTGTTTATAAAGGCAAGGTTCGCGACGTGTACTCGCTGTCAACCGATGTGCTGGTAATGATTGTATCCGACAGAATTTCAGCTTTTGATGTTGTCCTTCCTGAGGGCATTCCATACAAGGGTCAGGTTCTGAATCAGATTGCCTCAAAATTTCTTGATGCCACCAGCCACATTGTTCATAACTGGAAAATTGATACCCCAGACCCAATGGTAACCATTGGGCATAAATGCGAGCCATTTCCTGTTGAAATGATTGTTCGCGGCTATTTAACCGGAAGCGCATGGCGTGAGTATAAAAATGGGGCTCGTGAAATAAGCGGTGTGCCTATTCCTGATGGAATGAAGGAGCACCAGGCTTTTAAGTATCCAATTATTACTCCATCAACCAAGGCAGAGCAGGGTGAGCACGATCAGAATATTTCTGCCGCAGAGATTCTAAAGCAAGGGCTAGTTTCAGAAGAAGACTATGCTAAACTCGAAGAGTATTCGCTTAAACTTTTTGAGCATGGCTCAAAAATGGCAAACGAGCGCGGATTAATCCTAGTCGACACAAAGTATGAGTTTGGTAAAAAAGACGACCAAATATATTTGATAGACGAAGTACACACTCCCGACTCATCACGATATTTCTACCTCGAAGGATATCAGGATAGGTTTGATAGGGGCGAGGCTCAGCGTCAGCTCTCTAAGGAATTTGTTCGCGAATGGCTTATGGAGAATGGTTTTATGGGAAACCCTGGTCAGCAAGTACCCGAAATGACTAGCGAAATAGTGAAAAGCATAAGCGAACGCTACATTGAACTATACGAGCACATTAGTGGCGAAAAGTTTGTAAAGCAAAGCACTGCAAATGTGGTAAAACGAATTGAAGATAACGTGCTTAACTCATTGCGTAAAAACTTGTTACTGGCATAATAGTTTAATTAACTTGATTCTTTTTCGTATTTAGTACGACTTTATTATAAAAATCCTGACAGGATTAAATTCTGTCAGGATTTTGCAATTAATAGGTTCGCTACCATTAATTCTCTCCAAAGAATCGCCTAACTTCCGACTCAAAAGCTCTGTCAACCGCTTTCCCATCGCGCGTTTTGGCTAACCCGCCACCTGCTGTTTCCTTGTAATCGTGGTGAAGCTTGTCGCCAACTTCTTTCATAGTTAGTATAACCTCATCGGGCGATACGAACGACCTAACCCCACTTAATGCCATTAAGGATGCACTAATGGCTACCGATGAAAAAATACCGTTACGCTTAACACAAGGTACTTCAACCAGTCCGGCAACGGGGTCGCAAATTAGCCCTAACGAGTTTTTTATTGCCAAAATAAACGCCTGAATAATCTCCTGCGAGTTCCCGTTTTCAAGGTATGTGAGGGCTGCTGCTGCCATAGCTGCACCAGTTCCAACCTCCGCTTGGCAACCATAATCGGCGCCAGCAGTGGTTACATCATTAAAAAGTATCATCCCCAGAAACCCCGAAACCAAGATTGATTCAAGCAGTTTTTTTCTGTTGGGTTTCATAATTTCAGAGTATGCCTGAATTACGCCAGGCAGAATTCCGCACGACCCAGCGGTAGGGCAGGCCACAATAACACCACATTTTGCGTTTACTTCATTTACCGCAACGGCGTAGGCTGCTGCTCGTCCGTATATATTGTCGAACAGGGACTGTTTCTTAACAAACTTATTAATTTTAAAAGCATCTTTCCCCGTTAATTTTAAAAGTGAAAACTCTTTGCTATTAATTCCTTTTTTAACTGAAGCTTTCATTATTCGCCAGTATTCGGCTGCCCTTACCAACGTTTCTTCGGTGCTAGTTCCCTGTAATTTCGATTCTACCTCAAATACCACATCAATTAAACTCTTTTTCTTTTGTACCAAATAGTCATCAAGTTCCTCAAATGAGTTAAATGGCATACTATAGTTCGATTTAGCTTGAGTCGATATTTTGTCGATAGCATTTATTAGCACTGCATTTTCAAGTTTCCTTGCATCAGATTTTTTAAGTATATCACCATTATGATAGTAAAGTTCATCCTTACCTGTAAGGGGTGTTGCTAGCCTGGTATTTAAATACCTAATCTCTACGTTCCCACCGCCAATAGAGAATCCTGTAAGGGTATATTTTTCTGTCTCAGTGTATATGGTTATTTCGGCAATATTATTATTATTCTCATTTTTATACTTAGCCTCCTCCTCTACAAGCCCCTTTTTATATCCCGAAAACGAAACGATAGTACCATTGATGTTAATTCCATTCTCAGCTAAAAAAACGGGGTCGCCGTGCTGTAGCATCTGAGGATGGTCAGGCGCAAGGCCCCAAAGTCCTCCTCCAATTGCCGAGGGTGTGTAGTGTCCTGGGCCCGTATCGCGAAACGATGCCAAAAGCTTAACCTCAATATTTTTAGGACTTTGTACATCGAATTTCGACTTTGCAATAATAATATTGCGGGCAATTCGACCTATCCTGTTGGCTCCAGCCGTGTGCGAACTCGAAGGCCCAACCATTGATGGGCCAACAATATCGAACACGCTCATAGGTTTAATGTACTTATGGAGGTACCGTTCAAAGTCATCTTGCAGCGATTGAATATCCTCTTTGTTTAAAACTTTATCGATAGTGCAGTTGATAATATAGAGCGATTTAACCTTTTTATCGCGCTCCTTTATGTACCAAAACTCCATATATTCTGGGAAAATATTATGCTTTTGGAATGTTTCAATAATATTATTTATAACCGTACCCTTTGCCGAGTTAATACTTTTTAAAACAATAGTTGTTTTACTGTCTTTCCTTGCCTTAAACAGGAATCCCTTCTCGTTGTTCTTCATTTCGGCAATGTTGTCAGTAATATTTGGCAGGGTAACCTTAGCGTGACTAACCGAGGTTATGTCGTTGTAAAAAACGGTTAGCATATAGTTATTTGCCCTGTTGCTAATAATTCGGTATAAACTATAGGGCTGAAACTTAAATGGCACCAACGACGAAAGTGTTTTCTTAAGCTTTGTATGGTCAAAGTCGTGAAGAATACATTCTTCTAACTCCTCCTTGTGCCTAAACGATTTTTTGGTTTGCTTGGTTGCAATCCTATCTTCAACAATATCAATGCAATATCCTATTTCTGATTTTTGAAAGCAATTTTCAATAGATATGTTCAGTGGCGTACTAATAGTTTGCTCCATAGGTGTATAATTTATTGGTAATTGGTTGTGTTTTCAATTTTGTTAATCAGGGTGCTTAAGCTTCTTATCCTGTTAAATATATTCTCAAGGAGTATTCGGCTTGTTTTTATTGTTTATGCAAGTTAGCCTGTATAATTCAGATTTCACATTAATTTTTCATATTTGTACGCCTAGCTCTGTCACAATAAAAATAGTTTTTGCACACCAATATGATATACTACCATAGGTGGAGAAGATTAGTGAGTAGGGTCAACTAATTAAAAAAAAATGAGGGGTAAGCTAAAAGCTACCCCTCATTCCAATAAGAGAAAATAAGTGTTATAGCTGTTTTAAATGCTTATCAATTAGTAGAATTGTTTCAGGTTGCGAGGGTCTGGATGCTGGATATTCAATTATATTGCCTTCAGCATCAATTAAAACAAAGGTAGGAATACCATATATCTGATAGTTTTTAGATATATCCGATTGCCACGCCTTTTCTGCGTGAAGTTGAATTCCTTTAAGAGGTTCTTCAGTAACCATCTTCTCCCAAGCGGCCTTGTCATCGTCTAGCGAGATACCAATAATGGTAATATTCTTATTAGCGTATGCTTCTTTTAACTTTGCAAGATGAGGAATTTCTGCTCTACAAGGGTTACACCACGTGGCCCAAAAGTCGATATAAAGAAGTTTTCCTTTAAAATCACTTAGTGAATATTCTTTCCCATCAATTCCTGTTAGGTTAAAGTCGGGGGCTGGTTTACCTGGGGCAAGTAGCATTCGTTTGGCTAGCTCATTTTCAACCTTGCTAATATAAGCTTCGGTTTTTGCGTTGGCAATAAAATGTTCGGCAACATTTTTCGCAACCTCAAAGCTCGACCACTTAATGGTTTCTAAGGTTGACGAGCATTTAACGTAGTCTCTAAGCTCTTGTTGTGTAATAACTGAATCAACAAGTTCGCCAAAAATTATGCTATGTTCAAATTCCGATTTTCCTTTATTTTCATCTTTAGCTAACTTGTTCTGGAGCAACCTGTTTAAATGTTTTGATATAAGGTCAGTGTACTCGCTAATTGATATATGTTTTTGATTGCTCAGGTTAATGCCGTCAATATATGCGTAGTAGCTTGGGTCAACCTCGGATTGGGTTTGAGTAATTATGGCATTGTACTGTGGGTAATCATACTTTATATTTGCAAACCGATACTTTACTCTGGCTTTTTCAAGCGAGGTAAATACGTTGTCCGTCACTTCAAAATTATCTATTAAACTGCTCATTGCTGTTTCTGCCGAGTCAATTTTGCTGGTAAACTGGTCGGCTGGCAGGCTATATAGGCTTCTAAAATCGCGAGTTAAGTTGCGGAACTCTTGGTTAATTTTAAGAATTAGCTTGTTATGAGCAGAAACTTTTCCTTCGGAAAATGGGTTTTCTGAGGTCTCTTTGGCATCGAGACTAAGGTTGATTTCGGAGCCTGGGGTTAGGTAAAGGGTGTATCCAGTTCTATCAAAACGCACAGAGTAGTATGTTGGTGCCAAAATGCTGATTGTTTTTGAGAAACTACCGTCCTGATTTAACCAAACTGTGTCGGTAACACCTTTTGTTGTAAGTAGGCCATACTGGTTTACAAAATTAGCTGTGGAGCCGCTTAGTACAGCTTCTTTCTTTGTAAAATTGTTGCACGATGCTAACGCTGCTAGCGTGAAAATACAGATTATAACTCTTTTCATATCAAATTGATTTTAAAATTTTGCGCAAAATAGGTGTTTTTTTTGATTTCAGAGTGAGAATTAGTTTAATTTAAACTTTCTCTACTTTATTACTGTCTACATACCACAAAAAACCTTCAATATTTTTGTAATTCATTTGTTCAAGTAGGTTAACGTATTCCTTTACTTGTTTAGTATGCTGCGGTACTTGTGTCCCAAATTTAAAGTCGATAACAATAGTTTTTATACCATTACTAATAACTCTATCGGGGCGATAGGAACGCCCGCTTGGAGTTAGTATAGGTTTTTCCGTTTTAATGTCCCACTTACTAGAGAACCAACTATTGAAGGGTTCTTCTGCAAGTAACGCTTTTATTTTACCGCTTAAATTTGCCGACATATTCTTATCAAAAATCCCTTCAACCTCCGCCTCACGAATAGCCTTATCAACATCATTTACGGTATGTATGTTCGAGAATAGTTCGTGCATTATTTTTCCGTGTTCCAATGGGGCTGTCCTGTTGCTGGGGCTTGAGAGGAAGAACTCTTCCGACTCCATTTTCATCTTAATACTTCTGAAATTGCTACCCACAGGGTACGAGTCCATTATCCATTTATCTGCATCGGTTTTTGTATCGCCTTCGGTTCTGTTCTGGCTGGGTTTGCCGCTAAAATATATTTCATTTTGCTCAATTTGACTATCAGGTAGGGTTTGCATACCCATACTTGGAACTATAGCCTTTACTAGCTTTGCAATTGATGTTACCTTATCGCTCGGCTTCTTCTCAACTGTGGTGGGCACAAATATGTGCAACTCTTCTTCGGCTCGGGTAAATGCAACATACAGCAGGTTTATGTTATCCACAATTTCCTTCATTTCTTCCTCAAGTATTTCGCTGGCAAACAGGCTTTTGCTTGCTGTTTGTGTTGCCTGAATAGGATATTTAGGAAGAAGGTTAAAGGGAGCTTCCTGCGTTTGCACCCAAAGCAATGGAGAGGTAAGCTGGGGTCTAAAATTCCAGTTAGCATAGGGTATTATTACTACCGGAAATTGTAATCCTTTTGATTTATGTATAGTGAGAATGGAGATTGCATTGGTTGAGTCGGGTACCGACAGCGATAATTTATCGCTTTTCTCATCCCACCATTGTAAAAAACGGCTAACGTCACTTCCGCCCTTTAGGCTTAAGGATATGATATGCTCGTGTAATTCGGCTAGGTGAGCAAGCTCGCCTTCAACATTAAAAAGACTATACCTAAGGGCTATTGCCTCGTATACCTCCTGCAGTGGTCGGGTAATTTGCTGGCTAAGCCATTCAACCTCCAATTCAATATACGATGCCATAAAATAGTCGTGCCAACTTTGGTTTCCCGTCTTTTTTAGGGTTATCAGCTCTTTAGCCAAAACCCGTTTAGCAATTTCGTTATTCGAGTCGTGAACAAGCCTAAACGCCGCAATTATAAGCCTTACAACAAGTGAGGTTTTTAGCTGTAAGCCCTCTTGGCTCACAAACGCTATCTGTTTGCTTTGGTTGGGCTCCTTGCGGTTATGTTCGAGTAGCATATTGGCAATTTTTTGTCCGTCATTCTTACTACGAACCAAAATTGCTATATCGTTAAGCTTATGGTTTTTTCTAGCTTCTTGAATTAGCTGAGGAATTTCAGAGGATAGTTTTGCATCGCACTCATCCTTACTCTCGCATTCGAGCATATTAACTTTAACATACCCCATATTGTTGTCGGGCTGCTTTGCAATCTTTTGGGCTACATCTTTATAAGCCTGATTAATCTGCTCTTTTAGGTGTTCGGTTAATATTTTGTCGGTGGTTTCAGGCACCTTGATGTCAATTTGAGCAATGGCAAAGTTTTTCGCTTTTATAAAAAAATCGTTATTGAATTCAATAATGTTGGGTAAACTACGCCAGTTTTCCAGTAGCGGAATTTCTCGAATACCATAGTGCTTAAAATCTTTTTCAACCTCAGTGGCCAGAATTTTCCAGTCGCCATTGCGCCATCGGTAAATCGACTGCTTAACATCGCCCACAATCATACTAAAGAAATCCTGCGAGAGGCTGTTTTCTATTAACGGCTTAAAATTATGCCATTGAACTTCCGATGTATCCTGAAATTCATCTATCATAAAAACATCATATCGGGTGCCTACCTTTTCGTAAACAAATGGTGCATCCGACTCCTTAACAAACTCGCGAAGCAAATGGCCGCTATCGCTTAACAGCAGGAAACCCTCGCTTCGCGAAAGCTCACGAACTTTAGTCCACAAATCGCCAATAAGCGCCAAGTTCTCAAGGTTTTTCAAAATTAGCTTGGCCGATATGTAGTGCGCATTTTTGCTGGTTACAGTATTGTTTAACTTAACAATTGTTGGGTGTAAAACCTGCTGTACAACGAGTTGAAGGGAAGAGAAAAGCGGAATATCTTTTTGTGTGGCTTTGGTTACCCAGCCCTCGCCTGTGGGGTCGTTTAATGCTTGGCTAGCTCTTTGCCCATCGGGCACGGGGAGTTCGTTTTGCTCCTCGTCTAGGTTCGCACATTTTTTAAAATACCCCATTACGCCATTATCGGCATAGGCAAACGAATCGGGTGCTATTTGCTGCTCATTCAGCTTGTCGTAGGCATATTGTGCAGTGGTTTTTACTTCGGTAATAATATCAGTAACTAGCTTCTGAAGTTCATCTTTTAGGTGGTTAACCCTTTGTTTATCTGTAAATTTCTCAATATCCTCTCGGCTCATCAGCCTAAATTTTTCGGAGAATAGCTGCTTGCCCAGCTCAATAAGCTTATGTCTCACGTCCCAACTTTTTCCCTCGTCGAGTAGTGCGTAGCCCATTCTTGATAGCCATTTAAGCAGCTCATCAATTTCCGAAGCCGAATCGAGCAGGTTATCCGCTGCGTGTTCGAGCACTGGTTGGTTGTCTAGCTCAATGTCTACGCCGCCCTGTTCCCCAATTTCCCATAGTAACGACTGTATTACACGCTGTACAAAGCTATCAATAGTGCTAATAGAGAAACGGCTATAATCGTGAAGAATGAGTGAGAGTGCCTGTTTTGCCTTAGCCCCAACCACTTCGCTGGGTAGGTTTAAATCTTTTGCAATGGTTTTACCCATTTCGTTTTGCTTGCCATTCGATAAGGTGAAAAGTTCATTAAGAATGCGACTCTTCATCTCGGCGGTGGCCTTGTTGGTAAAGGTTACCGCAAGTATCGATTTGTAACTCTCGGGGTTGGCAATTAGCTGCTTTATATATTCGGCTGCAAGCCTAAAGGTTTTACCCGAACCGGCAGAAGCTTTGTAAACTACAAGCTGCGACATTTTGCTTACTGTATTTTTGTAAAGTGATAAAGATAGTAATTTGCCCTTAAAAATTTACACCATATTGTTCGATAAGAGCAATTTTCATTTGAACGCTTTCATATTTGTTATTTGTATTTTTAGAATGTAAATTTATATCTTGTATTTCAATTGCGTTTAGTTAAGGTTGTCGGGTTCGGCTTCGTTCAGCCTGACCTATACCCTGGTGAACTCGAAGATTAGTCGAAGAGGTCGTCTATAATTGAATAGTAAGTTACATCTTGTTAACTAAACGACATTGTTTTGTATTTACTAAAAAAACCAACAAGAATGGAAGCAGGAGAATTAAATGTAGCCGTTGTGCAGGCCAATTTACTTTGGGAGAATATTGATGGTAATATTTCCAGATTATCTGGTATAATAGATACGTTACAAGATAAGCCTAACATACTTATACTTCCCGAAATGTTTACCACAGGCTTTTCAATGAATGCGCAGCATCTGGCCGAAGAACCCAATGGCAAAACGTATCGTTGGATGCTTAAAACATCTAAAGAGAAAGGGTTTGCTATGTGTGGAAGTTTTATTGTTCGCGAAGGCAATAAATTTTTTAATCGGTTTCACTTTGTTACTCCCAACGGCAGCCTTTTTATTTACGATAAACGGCACCTTTTTTCTTATGCCGATGAGCATAAAACATTTACCCCTGGCCAGCATAGAATAGTTTTTGAGTATATGGGCTGGCGTATTATGCCCCAAATTTGTTATGATGTTCGTTTCCCCGTTTGGACTCGAAATAGGGGCGATTACGATTTGCTTATTAACGTGGCTAGCTTCCCTGCGAAACGTCGTCGAATTTGGAGCACGCTACTTAAGGCAAGGGCAATAGAGAATCAATGCTACGTGGCCGCATCAAATAGGGTAGGAGAAGATGGTCTGGGGCATTACTATACTGGCGATAGTATGCTAATTAATACGGTGGGTGAGCCCATTGCCGATATTTTACCAGGAGCCGAGGGTATTATTCAGAGCAACCTTAGTATGGCTGAACTCATTGAATTTCGAAAACAATTTCCAGTGCTTTTAGATGCCGATGAGTATAGACTAGCGGAAGAGAGCTAAAACAAATGGAACTTTAAAATAAATAATCGAGTTTTTGCATAAGTCATTTCCATTTAGCTTTACTTTGTAGCTTGTTTTTTGTGAAAACGCACTATGAAATATCTATGATGATAGGCTTAAAAAAAATAATTTTCCCATAGGTGTTCCAATTGTACTTTTAAAGATAATAGAATAAACAGATGAACATTGTTATTGCAGGCGCTGGAGAGGTTGGAACACACCTAGCTAAAATGTTATCAATTGAGTATCACGACATTGTGGTGATAGACACCAATGCCCAAAAATTGGCGCAGCTCTCAACAGCAGCCGATTTGCTTGTTGTTGAAGGTTCGGCAACTAATATAAGCGTATTAAATGAGGCTAATGTCAAAAAACTCGACCTTTTTATTGCCGTTACTAGCTCCGAGCACATTAATATACTAAGTTCTATCCTAGCAAAGCGATTGGGAGCTAAAAAGGTAATTGCTCGTATCGACAATAACGACTATTTACTCCCCAACAATAAGGAAATATTCCTAAATCTTGGAATCGATTCACTGATATATCCCGAAAAACTTGCGGCCAAAGAGGTGGTAAGCCTATTGGGGCACACCAGTTCAACCGAATTCGTAAACTTCTCGGGCGGAAAACTCTCGTTAGCGGTATTTAGGCTAGAAGAGGATGCACCGGTTATTGACCAAACCCTTTTGCAAACAATAAAGAAAAACAAGAACCTCGAATTTAGGGCTGTAGCCATTGCTCGCGAGGGCGAAACAATTATACCAAGAGGGAATGATCAATTTAAGGTAAATGACCTGGTTTACGTAATAACCAATCAGAGCGGCGTGCGCGAAATGCTTGAATACACTGGGAAAAAGAATATAGCTGTACGCAATCTTATGATATTGGGAGGTGGAAGAATCGGATCTCGAATTGCTCATGAGCTGGAGAAAGACGTAAACGTAAAAATAATTGAAAAGAATAGGGAGGAAAGCATTAGGCTAGCAAGCTTTTTTAGGAATGCCCTAGTAATCCATGGCGATGGGCGCGATACTGAGCTGCTTATGCAGGAAGGAATACAGTATATGGATGCGTTTATTGCAGTTACAGGAAATTCCGAAACCAATATTTTAACGTGCCTTGGAGCAAAGCGAATGGGCGTTAAAAAAACCATTGCCGAGGTCGAAAATATCGACTATATAAAGCTTGCCGATAGTATGGGGATTGATACGGTAATAAACAAGAAACTTATAACGGCTAGCCGTATTTTTCGTTATACTATGAGTACAGAAGTATCTGCCATTAAGTGCCTTACCGGAAGCGATGCCGAAGTTCTTGAGTTTATTGTAAAACCTAACGCAGTGGTTACAAAAGGTAAAATTAAGGATATAAACTTCCCCAAGGATGCAATTATAGGGGGCGTGGTTCGAGGAAATTCAAGCTATATAGCTGAGGGGCGTACCGAAATAAAAGCGTTTGATAGGGTTGTTGTATTCGCCTTACCTTCAGCAATTAATAAAATAGGGAAGTTCTTCAATTAAAAGAATAAAAAAAAGGGTAGGCTACTTACATCGCACCGCTACAACCACTTACCCTTGCTACCTTCCAGTCCTGGGGGAGTTCAGTAGGAGCTGATCGTGTAAGACCTACCCAAGGCGCAAATATAGTAACAAGTTTGTGACTCTTCAAACCTTTTTTATGCTTTTTTTAATAATTCTAATATCTTTGCTAGCGTAAATAAACACTTAAAAACACTAACCACTTCACTTATATCATTATGGAAGAAAAAAAAGGAATTATGCTTAAAAATGCAATGACCTATGGCTTATATATAGGGCTTGCTTTAATTGTTGTGCATTTGATGCAATACTTGATGGACGTTTACCAGCCACCTTTTTGGGTAAATATTATTAACTATCTAATTATGATAGTGGGCATTGTATTGGGTACCATTCGTGTTCGTGAGCAAGAGTTAAATGGTTTTATTTCCTATGGAAAAGCCCTTGGACACGGAGTTCTCATAGGATTATGTGCATCAATAATTCTTGGTTTTTATTTTGGTCTCTTAACAGGGGTTATCGACACATCGTATATTGAAGCAATGAATCAGATGACAGCGAACACACTCATTGAATCTGGTATGGATTACGATCAGGTTGAAATGGCAATGGGAATAACAGCAAAACTGCAGACTCCACTTATTATGACCTTTTCGCAAATAATAGGAAATACCTTCTTCTTTTTTATATTTAGTTTAATTACTTCAATTTTTATTAAGAAGGAAGAACCTCTTTTCGGTACTAACGAGTAATACGCTTTTCCATGGATTTATCTGTAATTGTACCCTTATATAATGAGGAAGAGTCGCTGCCCGAACTTGTGGAGTGGATTAACCGTGTAATGACCGAGAATAACTTTTCTTTCGAGATAGTTTTAGTCGATGATGGCAGTAACGACTCGAGTTGGGACGTAATAAAGGATTTAAGAAGTAAGTCGTCGTTTATTCGCGCCATAAAATTTAGGCGAAATTACGGTAAGTCCGCTGCGCTCCAGGTGGGTTTCCAAGCAGCTAAAGGCAATGTAATAATCACAATGGATGCTGATTTGCAAGATAGCCCCGACGAAATCCCTGAACTTTACCGTATGATTGTTGAGGATAAGTTCGACCTGGTTTCGGGATGGAAAAAGAAGCGTCACGATCCAATATTCTCAAAGCGAATACCTAGCAAACTCTATAACTCTACTGTTCGGAGTTTTACTGGTATTAAGTTGCACGATATGAATTGTGGACTTAAAGCCTACCGCAAAGAGGTTGTTAAAAGCATCGAAATTTTTGGTGAAATGCATCGGTACATTCCTGTGTTAGCAAAGCAGGCTGGCTTTAAGCGAATAGGGGAGAAGGTGGTTCAACATCAGGAGCGAAAATATGGAGTTACCAAGTTTGGCCTCGACCGCTTTGTTAATGGGTTTCTCGACCTTTTTACCGTAATTTTTGTTACAAAGTTTGGCAAAAAACCTATGCACCTTTTTGGAACGCTCGGTATGCTAATGTTTCTAATTGGGGGGGGTATCACGGTTTGGATAGTTGCCAGTAAACTTTATGCACAGTTCAACCAGCTTGCCTACCGAGTGGTAACTAGTCAGCCATTGTTCTATATTGCCCTTGTTATGGCCATAATTGGGGTGCAACTTTTTATGGCGGGGTTTTTAGGCGAACTTGTTTCGCGCAGCTCGGCCGATAGGAATCATTACCTTATTGAAGAGGAAATTTAGAATAAATTGATAGAAATAGATTATTACACCTGCTTTACATAGGGTATAAGCATTTTGTAAGCACATTAAAAAATGCTTATACCTTAAAGCAGCGAGTGAGATTGGTTAATTACCCGTATTTTCTTGATATTTGCATTTGATAGCACAAAATAGACAGATGAAACCACGTACAAATTTATCGCAAACCGAAATAGACCAAATTATTAATAGCTGCGAAGCCTGTATGGTTGGAATGGTCGACCTTGAAGGCAAACCATACGTTTTACCTTTTAGCTTTGGATTTAAAGACGGCAGGCTCTTTATTCACTCAGGGCCCGAGGGCAAAAAGATCGATATTTGGAAAGAAAAACCCGAGGTTTGCATATCGTTTAGCACAGATTATAAAATGAATATGCGCCACGAAAATGTGGCCTGCTCATACTCAATGAAGTATAGAAGCGTTTTAATTCATGGTAAGGTTGAACCAATTACTGATCTAGACGAGAAAGCCCGAATACTAAATATTGTTATGGGGAAATATTCGGGGCGTAATGATTTTTCGTATGGCATACCGGCGCTTACAAACGTAGCAGTATTTGAAATCATAATTCAAAAACAAGAGTCAAGATCATACCTATATTAATCAACTTTAAAAATTGTTAAATAAAAATTCTATAAATGTAAAAGCGCTTCACCTTATGGTGATAGTGTGTCTGTTTGCTAAGATAGCATTGCTTAGCCAGCCAACATTTATAGCAAGTTGGATTGATACCGAGGATTGGTACTCTGCAGCCAATGAGCAAAACTTCAACATTTTTGCTTATTCCAAAAGTCTTTCGTTTACAGATGTTAGCCAAAATAATTTTCTGGCAAGCCCTTTTACTGGTTACCTAAACCAAAAGGGACAGCTACCTTTATATTTAACAACGCTGTTTCCAAAGAAACAGTTCTTTCCTAAACCGGTAATATGCTCACCAACAGGTATTTTTATGTGTCTTAGGTTGTGAAAATAACTTGTTTTTATTGCACCCAGTAGTTAGCTATGATTATTCTGAAATCATACCTTTACTTATATTTTATAGGGTGCAGTTTTAAGTTTATTCACATATTCCTAATACAATAAATAAATAGCACCATGAGCGCAATTGAAAAGAAAACCACAACTGAGAAAAAACCATTCCCCGTATGGCTTAGCATACTAATCTTTATAGTAATAATGGCAGTTATAATGGTGGTTGGAATGAGTATCTAGTTAATACTCAAAATTAACGAAGGGATTATCTGAGGTAGGGGTTGTATTCTGCTTACGCCAAAAAATGGAGTTGATCTAATTTCATATACTGGCTGAGCTGAATACTTACAACATTTTTCTTCTTCTCAGATAATCCTTTCTGTTTTATTACTCATCAGAATTAGTGAGAATTTCCAGGAAAATAATATGTTTTGGAGAAATTTTCACAAAAAAATAAAATAGTCTATACATCTAATCTAAAAATATATATATTAGTAGTATATTATTAGCTCTTAGAATTGTATGTATGGCAAATGTTAGAGATTTTAAAATGGATGTAAAGCAAATGGTAAAGCACTTTATACAGGAGTGTTACACCCATTTAGCATACTCACCACCCCTAAATCAAGAGAATGTTCTTGATATTATTTCCGATGCGATTGTGCTTGAGCAGGATACTATTAAAAGCATAAAGCATCGCCCCTCTAATGAGGAACAAAATAAAAAAAAGCATTTCAGAAAAATCAGCGACGATTTTTACGATAAGATTGTTGAACTAACCGAACGGTTAAATTCTCTTTCTTACTAGCAAACCCTTCAAACTATTTATTATAATGAGTATTTTTCTCGACATTGTTAAAAGCAGGTATTCGTGCCGAGATTATAGCAGCCAGGCAGTTACCAAAGAGATGATTATTGAAATTTTGGAGGCTCCTCGTATAGCCCCATCAGCAACAAATGCGCAGCCTATTCAGTTTGTAGTTATTACCCAAACGGCACTTCGCGAGCAAATTGCCAGCTGTTACAGCGGATCATGGCTGCAATCGGCTCCTGTAATAATAGTTGGTTGTGGAAATTATAACCAATCGTGGCAAAGGGCCGATGGTAAGAATCACTGCGATATTGATTTGGGAATTGCCGTTGACCATTTAACTCTTTCTGCAGCACATTATGGGTTGGCAACTTGCTGGGTTTGTAAGTTTGATGCTATGAAATGTGCTGAAATTTTACACTTACCTAAAGGAGTAGCTCCTATGGTGCTTATTCCGTTAGGCTATGCGGCCAGTGAAAATAATTATTCCGAAAGACACTTAGTGCGTAAACCTCTCAATGAGTTAGTTTCCTGGGAAGGGTATAACTTTTAAACTCCTGTCTTATACTTCTTTACCCGAGCATTTAGCGTTTTTACGTTACCCGTAAGGCTATTTAAATGGTTCCAGAAGTTGGGTCCATGGTTTTTGTGTATGGTATGAGTTAACTCGTGCAGTATTACATAGTCAATTAGCTCATCAGGAAGTTTCATTAGGTAAATGCTAAGATTTATATTGTTGGTGCTAGAGCAGCTTCCCCAGCGCGATTTAATATTCTTAATTCTTAGCGTATTGTATTTAAATCCATATTTATTCGCCAATTCCTCAACCCTTTTTGGGAGATGCTTTAAGGCTTCGAGTCTTAAAATTTGCACGATGGTGGATTCTGCCGTATTTTGCAGCTCAACACTTGTTATGCTTAGGGTTTCGGGATGAAATAATTTAACCACACCACCATCAATAGTTACTTCAATGTTTTTTGTTGATAATGGCACGAATAAAATCTCGTGATTTCGCGTTTTATAACCCGATTTAATATAGCTATGCTCGCTTGTGCTCTTTATTTCCAGTAGTTTTTTTTCAATCCAACTTCTTTTATCCTCAACAAAAAGCCTTGCTGTTTCGAGCGACATTGTACCGGGTATGGTTACCCTAGTTCCCTTTAGTGGGTGTATTGAAATGGTTATTCGTTTGGCTCTAGCGTTTCGATTAAACACAATATCACCAACGCCACTCATATGCCAACGAGTTGAGCTATTTTTACTAAATTTAAACATTCTTATTGCTGAAGTATCCAAATGTTTGGTAAATTTTGCTTCCACACGTTCATCGAGTCTACAGCCTGTTGCCTATCTATGAACGAGCCTAGCGATACGGCATACATACCCGTTGGTTGTAACACAACTTTCGAATTATATCCGAGCGAAGCCATATCGGCAGAAAATTTTTCTGCATATTCAGCATTACGAAAGCTCCCTGCAATTAGGTGAAACATACCATCACGTGGTGCAGGCATATTTATTTTGTGGTCTTCAGCCGGTGGTGCAGCCACAAATCTCTTCTCTTTAGGAACGGTTTTAGCTTCATCATTTTCTGGGTTGCTATCTACCTCATCCATTTCGGCACTAAGTTTTTCAAATTCATCATCAAATTTAGCCTCCGCCGCTGGTGATGGGCTCTCTATCTCGGGTGTTGCCTGCGTTTCTTGTTTGAGCGTTTTAATTGTTTTTTCGCTCTCACTAAAAACCCCATTTGAGTATAAATACCAGCCAGTAGCCAAAATAGCCACAAAACCAACGCCTATAAGCGTACCATAAAGTATTGCCATACCAGTTCCACTGCTTTTCGATGCCTTTTTAGAAGTAGGGGTAGGCTCTGGTTTTGGTTCCTTCGTTTTATGTGTTTCTTGCTTAGTTGGCTTGCTTTCTGTAGGCTTTGCAGGTGCGATAGGTTCGGTTATTTCTAGGATTGTTTCTTTCTCTATTTTTTTAACTTTTACAGGTTCCGAATGTGGTATTACCTCCTTTTCATCCTTTATGTCAAGTTCTAGCGGCTCTTCGTGGGCTTCTTCTATAATAATAGGCGTTTCGGGCTTTTTAGTGTCAACAGTTTCAGTATCTTCCTTCTTTTTAGCGGGTGGGGGTGAACTTTCTGTAGTATTGCCAGTTGAAGGCAGGCTTTCATCTGTTGAAAACTGGATACTGCCTCTTTTATCAATATACAACGAGCCCAATTCGCTAATCACAAAAACCTTTTTCGATTGTAGTTCGGCTTTTAGCTCCTCAACATATTTAGTTAAGGCTTCTTTCGCCTTGTCTTTACTTACCTTTTGCTTAGCTGCTAAGGCATCTTCAACCATCCCATCATTATACCTTAAGAAAGGGCTGAAAGTAATATTCTCGGGTTTAAAAACGCTCGTGCCATCATCTTTAACCAAAAAGGCACCAAAGTCGGGGAGAATAACTCGTGCATTTTTCTCAATAAGTTCTCTTAGAAATTGGGTTTTCATTGGTGTAATATTTAACGTTTAAAAACATTTGTTTAGTAGTTAAAATGGAGTTACGAGAACAAGTTAAATTTACTAACTGGGTGTATCTATTAGAGCGGAGCGACTAGGGATATAAACATTATGGTAAAATATTATACAAACATATACGCTTTACTCGCAAACTTCTTGAATAACCGATAAAACCTTAGATACCGAGTACGGCTTTGTCATAAGTTGATCAAAGCCCACATCCTTAAAATCATCAAAAAACGTAAAAGGGTTATGGGCTGTGAGGGCAATTATGGGTATGTCTTTTTTAGGCCTTGTAAACTTTTGCCGAATGTACCTAGTCGTTTCAAGCCCATTCATTACGGGCATTTCAATGTCCATTAAAATAACATCAATATCGTTCTTCTCGAATACTTCAATTGCCTGTTTCCCGTTTTCTGCCTCAAAACATTTGGCATTAATCTTCTTTACTATTTCCTTAATAAGCAATCTATTAACAAATATGTCGTCAACAATTAAAATTCTATAAATCTTTTCCATACAAAGCAGGATAATCAGTAAACGCAAATATAGCTTTTCTATCCTAATCGACTAAGAGTTTGTAATATATTTACGCTATTAATTGCAAAATAGTTCCTGTTCATATCGATAATTTTATCGTGCTTAAATTCCGAGAGTGTGCGAATAAGGCTTTCCTTTGTTGTTCCTGCGAGTTCAGCAAGTTCCTTACGTGTTAGGGGAATAGTAAAGGAGTTGCTATGGTAAATCTCTTCCGAGAAATAAAGCATTAAGTCGGCAACCCGTCCAGGTAGTTGCTTGGAGAGTAGGCCGCAAAGTCGATTTATATTGAAAAGGTTGTCTTTACTAACCCGGAGAAGGAACTCGTTGGAAAAACTAATTTTTTCATTAAGGAATTGCTGGAAAACATCAATTCCAATAAAAAGAACGGTGGTAGGCTCTAGCGCAATAACAGAATAATCATAACGATCGCAGCTTACAACAGACGAAATACCTACAAACGAACCTGGCTGAGCAATACGAAGTATAATGCTCTTCCCCTTTCGCATCTCGCGGGTAACCTTTGCCAACCCTGTTTGTATAAGGGCAACCTCAGTAACCATTGACCCCTGTTTAATTATTCTATCCCTCTTAATATACTCAATGCTTGTAGAAAGTTCTAGCAACCTCTTCATTTCTTGGTCAGAAAGCAACTCTGTTAGATTGCTAATACTTCTTATATTATAGGTTGCGTCATTATTCATATTGATTAGATTTGGTGTATTTTTCGTGCGATAAATATAAGGAAAAAATTATGAATAGTGATTCAAATCATCTTTTTTTAATGAGCAACCTCACTTAAATAGAGTTGCAACACTACTTTTTTACCCGTATTTTTGATAATAAATTAATATTCCGAAAATTATGATTCTAATTGTTGATGATTCTACAACAAACCAAGTATTACTTGAGGCAATCTTGCAAGAGGAAGGCTATGATACTATAACGGCGTTCGGTGCAAAGGAAGCGTTTAAGATAATTGAGAAGGAAAAACCAGAGCTTATTCTCCTCGATTTGCTTATGCCAGAGATTAGCGGGTTCGATTTTTTGAAGAAGATTAAAGCCAACCCTGAAACTAGCGATATTGCAGTTATAGTTGTTTCTGCCGTTGGTTCTCCCGAAAATATTTCACTTTGTAAAAACTTAGGAGCAGCCGAGTTTTTTAATAAGCCCATTGATATTACGTTTTTGGTTGACACCATAAAACGTATGATTTCTATTTCGTGAATTTATTGAAAAAGATCTATCGCAAATTATAAAACAGAAACCTTTTTTTCGTTTAAACGTTCTATATTTATGTTGTATTACTTAGCATTAAAATAGGTTTAAAATATTAGTATGGACAAACATAAAAATCCATCGGTAATTACCATAAACTCCGCAATTAATGAGTTTGCTGAGGTATTCATGGGTATCGATAATCAAATTTTGCAGCTACATCAATGTTCGTCCGATGATTTTTTGGGTTTAAATGCCGATTTTAAGCAATACTACCATCAAGCCAAAGAAATTTCAACCAACGCCACCCAAATATTTAATAATTTAGCTGAAAAAGAGTCTAAGCAAATTTTAAGTGATTTGGAGGACCTATACGAAAGTTTAAAAAAAGTTCAAGTAAAATTTTCTGAGCAGCTAAATAGGGCAATTGCTCTACTTCAAAGCATTGCCGATTTTCAACGAAAACTTTTTTTTCCCGTTAAAAATTTAAATCAGGACCTACTTACGCTGAAATTTCTACTGGCAAATATCGAAATTTCAAACTCAACCATGTCCATTCCTAAAAATGGCAATTTTGAGAAATTGATTAAAAGGTATAATACGGTAATAAGTCAATTTAAAGATCATGGCCTGCAAAGTGAAGCCCACTTAAGTAAACTTAGGGTCGACGTAACCCTTTCGTTAAAACATTTTGAGAGCATTAAGGAGAAGAATCTTAATGATTTAGATACTATACTTAACAACATCCACTACGGAATCATTCTGTTTGCCGAAAAGCATGAGGAGGTAGCGAGGCAAATACCTCAGCTAACAAAAGAGACCGAACACTCATCGCAAAGCATTGCTGATATTATTACAAACCTTCAGTACCATGACATCATTAGGCAGAAGATGGACCACGTGCAAGCAACCCACAAAAAATTGCTTAACGATCTGCTTGAAACCACTGGTGATTCAAAAGATGGTGATAATGAACACAATCAGAAACTTTTAATAAGAGTTCGCGACATTGCCAACCTACAGTCGGCGCAACTTGTACATGCTAATAAAGAGTATCAAAAGGCAATCGAGGCTATAACCATTAAATTTATTGCAATTAGTCGTGATATGGCCACCATAGCCACTATGTGCAAGGAAATTAACTTTTCGCAAGACAATACCGATGAGCTTTACTTGCAAAATCTGGCTCAGAAAATGCAAAATGCTTCTATTGTACTTAATAGTTTTACCGACGCCAGTAAAACCTATGAGCAGCATGTAAAACAACTTAATCACCAAATTGTTAGCACCCAAGAAAGCGTACTAACGTTTTCGAAGTCGTTAACCGATCTAAGAGAGATTACTGCCCAAACACTAACCGTTCTAAAATCAATCCAAACAAACCAACACCTTTCCCAAACCATTGGTCAGGTAGAAACACTTTACGATGATGTTGAAAAATTTGAGGGTACTATACAGCAAGTGTTTCGCAATATAGTTAGTATTAGCGGTGAACTATTACCCAAAATTGAACAAGATATTGACCCAGGGAATGGTGAAAGTCTTATAAAAAAAGCGGCTAACTCCGTGTCTGGACTTATAAACCAGCTGGGACAAAAAAACTTTGTAATAAAATCATTGCTCGACCAAAACCTAACTTCAAGCAAAAACATAGCGGTTAACGTTAAAGAATCAATAAACAAGATTAAGTACTACGATTTTTTTGAGCGCATAATAGTTGATATAATTGCTGAGTTTAACCGAATTCATGCTATGCTTAAATCAGAGATTGATCTAGGTGACGATAAAACAACCGATGAATTTAGCACTATCAAAGATTCATATACTATGGCTAGTGAACATAAAATTTATGATAGTGTAACGCACAACGAAGGGGAGGTTGACCTATTTGGATTTGAAGAAAACGAAAGCGATGACGATGATAATTTGGAACTATTTTAATATAATAAAATGACACAGAAACAGAGCATTATGCTAAAAGCACAAGCTTCTAAAATCGAGGGTAAAACAGATGAAATAGAACTTCTTACCCAGGGTGATTTAACGCTTGTAAATGCAAAAAAAATAAAAGATTTTTTTATCACAAACCTTGCCAAGGGTAAGCATTATAACGTTTATATTAGTAATGTGGATAATATTGATCTAGGGTTTATCCAAATTCTGCAGCGTTTTTGCTGGGATGCTCAGCAGGAAAGCAGCAAGGTTACACTGTCAGTTTCTCTTGCCGAAGATCATAAGTTACTGCTTACTCGTGCTGGCTTTGGCTCACTTATTACCCTAAATAATTAACGTAATTCATACTTAATCAATATTTACCATGGCAAAAACAATTTTAATTGTTGACGACTCCGAGAGCATTCGCGAAGTGGTTAGTTTTACACTCGAGAATGAAAATCATAACGTCCTTATCGCTAACGACGGCACCGATGCCCTTAAATTTCTTGATGGAAGACATATTGACCTAATTATAACCGACCTTCATATGCCTGAAATGGATGGGATTTCGTTAATAAAGCTGGTAAGGAAGATGGAGACGTATATGCGAATCCCAATACTGTTTTTAACTACCGAGTCGCAAACATCAAAAAAAATGGAGGCTAAGGATGCCGGTGCTACCGGATGGATTATAAAGCCTTTTGTTCCTGCCAAGCTTATTGCTGCAATTAATAAAGTTTTACGCTAATGGATAATTTTAAGAAAAAATTTGTTGAGGAAGCGGTTGACCTTATCGATGGGCTAGAAAAATCCTTGCTCGAACTGGAAGAGAATCCCGAAGATCAAAACATTGTTCAAAAAGTTTTTAGGGTTATGCATACTCTAAAGGGAAACAGCGGAATGTTTGGATTCGATATGATTGATAGTTTTACCCATGAAATGGAAACAGTTTACGATTTAATTCGAAACAATAAGTTAGCTGTTTCGCGCGAAATACTCGATTTAACATTAGCCTCTGTTGATCACCTAAAAGTGCTTCTTAACGAGGACAATTATAGCGATCCGGCTGTGCAAGAAAATCATCAAAGCCTGCTTTCAAAAGTGTCGGCTGTTATTAATGCAGATCAACTGGGCAGTGATGAAAAACCATCCCAAACAGAAGCTGAAAGCGTAAATTCCGATTCCACCATAGTAGACAAGGGCGCAACTTACTACATACTATTTGAACCCAACAGCCACGTCTTTAACAATGGAACAAATCCACTGTTTTTACTCGATGAAATTCATACCCTTGGCGAGGCGAAAGTTTTTGCACATCTTAATAGGATTCCCTCTCTTGGGATGATGGATCCTGAGCAATGTTATACCTACTGGGAAGTTATTCTGCACACAGAAATGGATGTAAATAGTATTAATGATGTGTTTATATTTGTTGAAGATGACGCAGTTATTGAAATACAGAAAATTGCCGACAATAATCTATTAAACGACAAATGGTTTATTGATGAAATTGATAATCTGGCAGGCATTCAAAAAGATATTGGTCTAACAGCAATCAATCGGCTTGCCCAAGAAGTGGCAAAAAACCGAAAGAATGCTGACACCACAACTAAAAGTAAAGACAAGGTAAATTCACGCAATTCAACCATAAGTAGTATTAGGGTTTCGTCCGATAAGTTAGATATGCTGATGAACCTAGTTTCAGAGCTGGTTACCACGCAGGCAAGGCTCAGTCTTTTTGCCGAAGAAAGCAATGCGGCGGGTCTAGTTCCAATTGCCGAAAACGTTCAAAAACTCTCACGTCAACTTAGAGATATTGCATTTAGTATTGTGCTTATTCCCATTGAAAATATGCTCACACGCTTTCAGCGCTTAGTACGCGATTTATCAGCAGAGTTAGGGAAAGATGTAGTTTTTTTAACCGAAGGTGCCGAGACAGAACTCGATAAAACAATTATCGAAAGTTTGGCCGATCCTCTTATGCACATACTACGTAATAGTATGGATCATGGTATTGAGGATGTAGGTGTTCGTCAGAAAGCTGGAAAGGCAAAACAAGGTACAATTAAACTCAAAGCTTTTTACTCGGGTGCAAATGTTATGATTCAGATTAGTGACGATGGTGCTGGCATTGACCCCAATATTATTACCCAAAAGGCAATAAGCAAAGGTATTATTTCATCCGACCGTAAGCTTACAGAGCGCGAAGTGCTTGATATGGTATTTCTACCCGGGTTTAGTACAGCTAAAAATGTAAGCGATGTTTCGGGCCGAGGAGTAGGAATGGATGTGGTAAAACGAAAAATTACCGACATTAGGGGTGAGGTAGAAATAGATTCTGAAGTTGGTAAGGGAACAATTATTACCATAAAGCTGCCGCTTACCCTCTCAATTATCGATGGTCTTTTGGTTAAGGTTGATGATACTCATTTCATTATTCCACTTTCAGTGGTTGATAAGATTTTCGCCGTTGAACACGAGAAGATCGCTAAAACATTTAATAATGTTGTTGTTCTCGAAGGCAGTCAGGTGCCATTCTTCTATGTTAGGCGTGAGTTTGGTCATGGCGAGAGTACCCAACATTACGAGCAAGTAATTGTGGTGAATTACGAAGAGAAGAGCGTTGGCCTGGTGGTTGATTCAGTTATTGGTGAGTATCAAGCCGTGCTTAAACCCCTTGGTAAACATTATAAAAGGCAGGATATGATATCCGGTGCAACCATTCTAGGCGATGGAACGGTGGCCTTGGTTATGGATACAAACAAAATTATTAAGCTTTTTGCTAATCATGAAGCATTTAAAATTAATAATGATTCAAAAGAAAATAAACCAAAATTGGAGGAATAACAATGAATGAAGACAATTTATCACGAATTAACTCCTATCTATCATTTAAACTAGGCGATGAAGAGTTTGCGGCACATGTAGGTAAAGTGCTAAACATTCTCGAAATGACAAGGATTACAGAAGTACCCAAGGCGCCAAGTTACATGAAAGGGGTTATAAACCTCAGAGGTACAGTACTTCCGGTTATTGATACCCGTATTAAGTTTGGTATGACTCCTACAGAATTTACCGCTAATACTTGCATTATCGTACTCGATATTCAGGTCGATGGCGAATCAATACAAATTGGAGCATTGGTCGACTCGGTTCAAGCTGTACTCGAAATTGAGAAGGGAACAATCATGCCGCCTCCTAGTATTGGAAGTAAATACAAATCGGAATTTATTGTTGGAGTAGCAAACATGAATGATAAGTTTATAATGATTCTGGATATGGATGCTGTTTTCTCAACAGAAGACGTTACCGATCTAAAAATAAAAACTGAGGAAACTGAGGCAAAGAAATCAATCGAAGAAATTGCATAAATAAAAACAAAGATTTACTTGACCTGTAATGATTAATTCTTTATATTGTATATATGAACACTGTTTTATCTTCTTCTTGAACTACAGTGTTTTAATATAATTTTTAATGCTAAAAGGAGGGGGCGTAACAAATTTTAGGCTGGAGCTAATAATTTATTTCCCCTCTTTATAGGGCTGTTCAAAAAGCACAATACAGATTTTGGAATATTACTAAAATTGGAACAGAAACTTTTTGAACAGCCCTTCTTTAATGGATTTCACGCATTAAAAATAATCATTCCCGTTTTGGTAAATATCTCATTCTAATCTTTTGATTTTCTTGCAATTTACTCAACTGACAGACAATCAGTAGGTTGTTTGAACTTGTCGTTTTTTACCTATACTAACGATAGTATACCAATAGGAAGTATTAAATTTAAAGATAGAATCTATATTTTACTGACCAAATATTTACAATATATAATATGATAGATTCTCGTTTGAACGAAATATTTAGAGCTCAGCTTACCGAGGAAGAATTCGATAAGTTAAGTCGGTTTATTTATAAGGAAAGTGGTATAAAAATGCCGCCTGTAAAAAGGGTAATGCTTCAAAGTCGACTTCAAAAAAGGTTGCGCGAACTAAATATGACCAACTTTAAAGACTACATTAACTACGTTTTTAATAAGGATGGGCTAAACGGAGAGATTATACATATGCTTGATGTGGTTAGTACAAACAAAACCGATTTTTTTAGAGAACCCATTCATTTCGATTTTCTTTCAAATGCGGTGCTACCCGAATTTTATAATACTCGCTCAGGTTCTCGAACCATAAAAGTTTGGAGCGCAGGTTGTTCTAGTGGTGAAGAGCCATATACACTGGCCATTGTTCTAGCCAGCTTTGCCGAACTAAACCAAGGGTTCGATTACTCAATTGTTGGCACCGACATCTCAACCCAAATACTCCAAAAGGCGGTTAATGCTGTTTATAAAGAGGAGCGTGTAGCGAACATTCCTCTTGACATAAAACGGAAGTATTTTTTAAAAAGCAAGGATAGGGTGAATCCTACAGTAAAAGTAGTAGCAGACCTTAGAAAAAAAGTACGCTTTGGTCGGCTTAATTTTATGGAGCCAACTTACAGTATTCCCGAAACATTCGATGTGCTTTTTTGCCGTAATGTTTTAATATATTTCGATAGGGAAACACAAGAAAAAGTAATTCAAAAGTTGTGCGAAAAACTAAAACCAAATGGCTACTTCTTCTTGGGTCATTCTGAATCAATTATGAATATGAACGTTCCCCTAAAACAGGTTAAACCCACAATTTTTCAACGTTTATAGGTAAAACACGACTTTATTTATGATTTTTTTTCGTATATTGACATAACTATTTTAGGCTTTATAGTATAGAAAACAATAATACTTGCACCATGGGACACAAGATTACCGATGAGGAACTATTAGATGAGTTAAAACGCCGGTTTGAGCAAAATAAAATCGCTGTTAAGGGCCTTAAATCGTTAAACGATGAGCTTAAAACTGTAAACGTTAAGTTAGAGGAGTCAGAAGCGCTTAAAAGCCACTTTATTTCAAATATAACCAACGAAATTATCAACCCTTTTACCTCTATATTAGGTTTATCTAGGGCAATACTTTCTGTTGATAAAGAGAACTGGAAAAAGGTGGTTTCAATGGTTGCAATGATCCATACTGAGGCATTTACTCTCGATTTTCAGTTTCGAAATATTTTTGTGGCAGCCAAAATTGAGGCGGGTGAAATATTTCCCGAAATAGTTAATACCGACGTAGTTAACCTGATTGAAAGCGTTATAGAATCGTTTAAATTTGAAGCCCGCCGAAAAAAAGTACAAATTCAACTTAGCCAGCAGCTAGAACCCGATTCATCACAGTCTTTTTCGTTTAAAACCGATCCCGAAAAACTAAAACTCATTCTGGTAAACTTACTAAGCAATGCTATAAACTTTAGTTTTGAAGGTGGTATTATTGAGGTAAAGGCTGATATAACTGATGAAAACTTGGTAATCTGCGTCCGCGATCATGGCATCGGTATTAGTAAGGAGAACCAAAAAATTATATTTGATAGGTTTAAACGTCTCGATTCGGGCATTAATTCTTTAAATAGGGGACATGGGCTTGGGCTATCTGTTAATAAAGCCGTGCTTGAGATGCTGGATGGTACCATGCAAATTGAAAGTGTGCTGGGAGATGGGGCATGCTTTACCGTAACCATACCCGAGAGTGAAAGCAAAACCAACGATTTTTCACCCGATGCAAATGAAACCTTTTTCGAATCAGACGAGGAAACATTTTAACCAGCTTTCATGGATCAAGTAGCAACCCATTTTCTTTACCCATCAGCTTTATTCACTAGCCGCGACCCACACAAGGTTTCAACAATACTCGGCTCTTGTGTAGCCGTTTGCCTATACGACCCCGTACTTAAAATAGGAGGCATTAACCATTTTATGCTACCCTTTTGGAATGGCCAAGGGCTTGCTAGCCCAAAGTATGGTAATATAGCCATCGAGCGATTAATAGAAAAGATGATAATTCTTGGTTCTAATAAAACCAATATGAAAGCTAAAGTATTCGGCGGAGGAGAGGTTATTGACACAACTATCTCACAATTTCATATTGGTGAGCGAAATATTAAACTTGCTCTTGAATTACTTGATGAATTTAAAATTCCTGTTATTGCAAAAAGTGTGGGGGGCAAGTTGGGTCGTAAAATAGAATATTGCACTAGTACAGGTGAGGTTAAACAGCGATATATCGAAAGAACGATTACTAATAAAACCAAATAGTTACTAATCGTTTCAAACATAGAATATTTATGTCAAATAAAATAAGGGTACTAATTGTAGACGATTCTGCGGTTGTTAGACAAACGCTTAGCCAAATAATCTCTTCTGACCCAGAACTGGAGGTAATGGGCACCGCTTCTGACCCCTATTTTGCAGCAAAAAAAATTGCCGACGAAGTTCCTGATGTTATAACACTTGACGTGGAAATGCCAAGGATGGATGGGTTAACTTTTCTGAAAAAAATAATGACACAGCATCCCATTCCTGTTCTTATTATATCTAGTCTTACCCAAAAAGGAACCGAAACCGCAATGCGAGCACTCGAATTGGGTGCTGTTGATATAATTACCAAACCTCAGCTAAATACCAAACTCTTTTTTGAGGAATCGAAAATACGGATTTGCGACGCCGTAAAGGCAGCAGCACAATCAAAGGTTTCACGAAGGAAAATCAATTTCGACCCACACCACGTAGAACCGAAATATTCAGCTGATGCAGTACTGCCACGTGTTACGTCGAATATGAGCATGCTAAAAACAACAGAATATGTTATTGCTGTTGGTGCGTCAACAGGAGGAACAGAAGCACTCACAACATTTTTAAAGGCTATGCCGCTCGATACACCGGGTATTGTAATTGTGCAGCATATGCCCGAAAAATTTACTACCTCATTTGCCGCTCGCCTTAACGAAATATGTAAAATTACCGTAAAAGAAGCGGAAAACAATGATAGCGTTATTAGAGGACAGGCTTTAATTGCACCGGGAAATTTTCATATGCTGCTTAAACGAAGCGGCGCACGTTACTATGTAGAGGTAAAAGAAGGCCCCTTGGTTAACCGGCACAGGCCATCGGTTGATGTTCTTTTTCGAAGTGCAGCACGTTACGCTGGAGCTAACGCTGTAGGGGTTATTATGACCGGAATGGGGGACGATGGTGCTAAAGGACTTCTTGAAATGAAAGAAGCTGGGGCCAGGACAATAGCACAAGATGAAAAGTCGTGCGTAGTATTCGGAATGCCCAAGGAAGCGATTAAACTTGGGGGTGTTGATAAAGTTTTACCCCTTGATGAGATCGCCCCTCACGTTATTAAGCTATATTAGCATTTTGCTTTACTTATTGTTTTTTCAATATAACGCAGCGTAACTTCTACTCTTATTATAGTTTATGCTGGAAATAAACAGGTTTAAATGCGATCACTTTCCAACCAAAAAATAGAGGTACAAGTTCCTGAAGTCAGGAAACTATCTCTGTTATACAGTTTTTTTTGTTGGTGCTCAGGTGCTCGTTTGTATATCCTAAAACAATGCCCATCCGAGTTTAACAAATACTATGGAGTTGGTGTAATAGTATTCCTTACTGGGGTAATGGCTTCTTTATCAGGAGGGTATGCAATGCACACCGTTTTTCAGAAAATAGAAATATCAATTGCCTTTGGCTTGCTTTGGGGGTTTATAATCTTTTCTATCGATTGGTATATTGTGGGAAGTTTACGTAAAAGCCATAATAAACTTAAAGAGTTCGGAATGGTTTTACCCCGTTTAACTCTAGCTATACTCATTGCCTTTGTGGTTTCAACACCACTAAAGATGAAGTTATTTGAGCGCGAAATTGAACAACAAATTCTATTCGATCAGCAGCAAAATAGTATTCAGTATGCTGGCAAGGTTAACCTAGAGTTTGCTGAAATTAGCCGACTTGAGCAAGAAAACAGTACGCTCACTAATCAAATTCAGCAAAAGGAGGAGCAACGGAATAGGCTTTTCAGCCTGTTTGTTGCCGAAGCCGAGGGGCTAAGCGCCACGAGAACCCCTGGCAAAGGATCTGTTTATCGTGAAAAGAAACAGGAGTACGATAAGGTTGATGCAGAGTTATTAGCCTTACGAGAAATCAACAGTGCTACTATTAAAGGGAATAACGAAGCATTAAATTCTCTACGCAAACGGCGCGATGAGACGCTATCAAACGCTCAAGTTGTTAATAGTAATGCCGATGGTTTTTTAGCCCGTTTACAGGCAATGCAATCCATAACTAGCAGTAGCCAAAGCATTAAATTTGCTAGCTTGTTTATCATTCTTCTTTTTATCACCATCGAAAGCGCACCAATTATTGTAAAACTCCTTGCAGGAAGAGGCCCATACGACGATTTACTTGAGGCCGAAGAGTACATAAAACAGGTTGAGATTAGGCGAGACGTTGTGCAAGCCGAACTAACCGAAGATTACCATATAGACCTACACAGTTTACTCGAAAAAGAGCGTAACGATAGGCTGTACGAGGTAGAAAAAGAACACATAAATGAAGAAGCCCAAGTGCTAAGCCAGATTAATAAGTTGAAAATCAGCAAATGGAAAGAAGAGGAGATTAGCAAAATAAACAGCAAAGCTAGTCGGCCTGCACAAGAGAGCGCAAGCAATAATGAACCATCAGATTTCACAGGTAAACTTTTTAACCCAGAACCATCGCCTGAACTAAAGGATAATCCTTTTTTTGATGAAGAGCTAGCTGATGAAAAATTGAATCAAGACAACGAAAAAGTGAGCAATTCAAGCCAATAATGAATATAAAAGGGATAGTTGTCTAGTTTTTCATATTCTTATTAGCGTTTATTGTAAATAATATATATTTTTAGTCAAATTTTCTTCTACTATGCAGCATGATTACTCAAGGTGGTTTATAGTACGCGTTATGCTAATAACATTTGTTATAGCATTTCTATTCCTATTTACTATAATGTTTTTGCAAGCCCAGGTTTCAACCTTACCATTCACAGCCGATGGGCTCTCAACTCTTCATAAAAAATTCCCGGCACTATATCTAGTCGATCTAATCCCCTTTATATTAGGAGCCATATCCTATTACGCCGCTAAACAGATTTCTCGCACCAAATTTAGCGTTCGTCAGTTTGAGGAAAAGGAGACTTCACATCAGCGTCGTTTATACAGTTTTGTACAAAAACTAAAGGATGGCGATGTGGAGGCTAAATTTTCTCCCGAAGAGTCAGATGTTCTTGGGAAAGCCATAGTAGACCTTCGTAATACATTAGAGAAGAGTAAACTAGAAGAAGAAAAGAGACGAGAAGAGGATAGACAAAGAAACTGGGCCGCTGAGGGATTGGCAAAATTTGCCGAAATATTACGAAACGAGAGAGAGAACCTTCAGGAGTTAACCTACTCAATAATTAGCAATTTGGTAAAGTATATTAATGCCAATCAGGGCGGTTTTTATCTTCTTGATGATACAAGTGCTAATGAAAAGTTCTTTAATTTAACGGCATGCTATGCGTACGAACGACGCAAGTACGCCGATAGGCGAATAGAGTGGGGTGATGGATTGGTTGGCGCCTGCGCCCTAGAAAAGGAAACAACTGTACTAAAAAAAGTTCCCGATTCGTATCTGCATATTACATCGGGCCTTGGGAAATCTAATCCAGAAAATATAATTTTAGTTCCATTAAAAGTAAACGATGATGTTCACGGTGTAATTGAAATAGCATCATTTAAGTCCTTTGAAGATTATCAAATAGATTTTATTGAAAAGGTAGCCGAGAGCATTGGCTCAACTATTTCGAGCACAAAAATAAGTATAAGCACAACAAGATTACTAAACGAATCGCAACAGCAAGCAGAAATTCTTCAGGCTCAGGAAGAAGAGATGAGACAAAACCTTGAAGAATTACAGGCAACTCAGGAGGAGGCCACACGACAGGCCGAAAAATTCATCAGCTTCACAAACTCGGTGAACCACACGCTAATTAGGGCCGAATACGATACTAATGGTGTGCTTACCTATGCCAACACTAAATTCCTAAGCAAGCTTGAGTACACATCTAATTCAGAGGTTGAAGGCAAGCACATTTCAATGTTTATAAATAAAAAGGATGGGGTTTGGTTTGATGATATTTGGGAGAGTTTAGCCAAAGGTGGGCACCATTTCGAGGGCGATATGAAGCACGTTACCCGAAGCGGTAAAGATTTGTGGACTATTGCTACTTATACTTGCGTTAGAAACACCAACGGAGAAGTTGAACGAATTCTTTTCCTTGCAATTGATACAACCGAACAGAAAAGTCAAAGTTTGGATTATGAGGGTCAAATTGATGCGCTTAACCGATCAAGTTTAAAAATAGAGATAAGCCCTACCGGCGATATTATTGATGTGAATGAAAAATTTCTGCAAACATTTAGCTTGTCTCAGGCAGAGGCAAAAGCACACACAATTTTCGACCTCTTCCATAAAAACGAACGAAAACAAATAGAAGGTATTTGGGATGATGTAACCCATGGAATCCCCTTTGAAGGCCAACTTAAAATGCTCGTAAAAAAGAGTGAGGAGCGATGGTTTAGGGGAACCTATACCGCTGTAAATGATATGTATGGCGAGGTGGCTAAGGTTGTGTACATTGGTTACGACATTACCCGCGAAAAACTAATGGAGATTGAAACTTCGGCGCAAACAGAGCAACTTAAGCACCAGGAAGAGTTATTGCGTCAGAATGAAATAGAGTTAAATAGAAAATTACGCGAAGCGAAAGAGGATATTAAAACTCAGTTTAAAGAGATTGAAAAGGTCAAGATTCGCAACGAAAAAACGCTCGAAGGATTTTTAGATGCAATTATCACAACAGATCAGGATGGAATTGTACAGTTTTATAACAGGGCGGCCGAAGAACTGTTTGGAGTTTCAAAAGATGAGATTTTAGACCAAAGTATTCGTATCCTTTTCCCCACCGAAACTACTGATAATGACCCATTCTTAGCCTCCTACGTAGATCCCGAAAAATCGGCAATTGTTGGCGAACGAAGAGAAATTACAGTTTTAAAAAAGGATGGCGAAGAGCTTAACTTACTAATGCTCTTAACCGAGGCAAAAGTTGGCCGTGAGTATACAATAACCGCATTTATTCAAAATATATCTGTTGATTTATTCTAATTTAAACTTTACTCCACTCTTTCTTGTAAAACATTTTAATAAGTAATGGGTAAAAAAACTGTATTTAATAAAAAAAGAGATGAATAAGATTGAAATCCCCCTAAGTAAAACAAAAACTACTCTAACATTAATTGGAGCAATAGTATTTGTTGCTTTAGGAGTTATATTCATATTAACTCCTAACACCTTTAATCCTCCTTTTATAGGAAATACGATGGTGATTGGAATTATTGGAGCAGTAGCCATTGTGTTTTTTGGTATCATAAGCATTTATAATTTTAAAAAGATGTTCGATAAAACAATGGGATTGATTATTGACGAGAATGGAATTACTGACAATACGCATGCCAGCAGTGTTGGGCTAATAGAGTGGACTGACATAACTGAAATCAAAGCAAAACAAATTATATCGAGCAAGTTTCTGCTTATTTACACTAGTAATCCGAGCAAATATTTAGATAGGGTTAACAAAATTCAGCGTAGATTAATGATAGGAAATATGAAAATGGTCGGAACGCCATTTTCAATAACTCCCAATACCTTGAAATTTGATTGTAAGAGTTTAGAAAAACTGCTAAAAGAGAGATTGGTAGAACAAAAGGACAAAATGGCAACTCCCTAGTCATTGCGGCTTTGAAGAATAGAATAGAATGATAAAAACAAGGATAGGTAACAGTGCTGATATAGAAGGTGTTTTAACTCTTCAAGAAAAATATTTATATAGTAACCTAAATGACGAAGAGAGAAATAATGGATTTGTAACAACCCCGTTTACAACTAGCCAAATTGAGGAAATTATTAAACAGAATGGACTAATTGTTGCGTGTAATGAGGGCAATACAATCATAGCATATGCATTTGCTGGAAACTGGAAGTATTTTGAGCAGTGGGAAATTTTCAATTTTATGGTATCGCGTTTCCCAACATTATCATTTAACGGAGCAGAAATTACAACAGAAAATAGCTTTCAATACGGCCCCGTTTGTATTGAAAAAAGCTACAGAGGGAATGGTGTATTAAACTTAATTTTTGAGGAGATGCGAGTTGAATTCCTCAAAAAATACCCCATCTCTATTACCTTCATCAATAAAGTCAATTCAATTTCCGAAAAAGCTCATACTAAAAAATTGGGATGGGAAATAATAGATGAATTTGAATTTAACGGCAAATCCTATATCGGACTAGCTTTAGATATGGAAAAATCGGTATTGAAATAAACATTTGCAATGCCATCTATATCTGTTAACTTATTGAATAAATGCCTAATAAATAAAGTTTATTGGATACTAAGATTCACTATTACAAGATGTAGTTTTGTGCCATAGTCTTTCTGCCGTATCATATACCCGTCGTTATAGAACAAGGACTATTTTTCATTTCTGACTTAAATTCAATAAAACACCATTAGCCTCAGACGACTAAAAGTTATTGAGAAAGTTATTCACAATTTCACCTTATTGTAAACTTCTTGTTTTACATCCTGTGTAATTTTTGTTACTTTTGTACATAGTGTAAGGCAATTTTTATACCCGATGTTAAGCAACAACCCGATTTATGGATAATTTTATTGTTTCAGCTCGTAAGTACCGACCAGCAACTTTCTCTACCGTAGTGGGGCAGGGGCCGCTAATTACTACGCTTAAAAATGCTATTATAAAGAAACAGCTTGCACAAGCTTACCTGTTTTGCGGACCACGTGGAGTTGGCAAAACTACTTGTGCGCGTATTTTTGCTAAAACCATAAATTGTCTCAACCCAACCCCCGATATGGAATCGTGTGGTGAGTGTGAAAGTTGTAAGGCTTTTAATCAGCAACGATCATTTAATATACACGAACTCGATGCCGCATCGAATAATACTGTTGACGGAATAAGAAATTTAATTGAGCAGGTTCGCGTTCCTCCGCAAATAGGAAAGTATAGCGTTTATATTATTGATGAGGTTCATATGCTCAGTTCACAGGCTTTCAACTCGTTCCTAAAAACGCTCGAAGAACCACCTGCACACGCAATATTTATTTTAGCAACAACCGAGAAGCATAAAATAATACCTACCATACTCTCGCGTTGTCAAATCTACGATTTTAACAGAATTAAGGTTGAGGATACCGTTAAGTACCTTGAGCATATAGCCAAAATAGAGAATATTGAGTACGAAGTGGAGGGGCTTAATATTATCGCCCAAAAGGCCGATGGCGCTATGCGTGATGCGTTGTCAATTTTCGATCAGGTTGTAAACTATAGCGACAATAACATAACTTACCAAAAGGTGATTGAGAATCTTAATGTTCTCGATTTTCAGTACTATTTCACTCTAACCGAACACTTTCAGAGTGGTAATTTTGCAGCAGCGCTTAAAATATTTGATGAGTTGCTGTCCAAAGGGTTTGATGTTCAGCAGTTTATTTCGGGAGTGAGTGGACACATCCGAAATTTATTAATTTGCAAAGACCCACAAACCGCTCAGCTCCTTGAGGTGGGTTCGGCTATTGCGGAACGCTACATTAAATTTGCCGCCGAATGTACTACCGATTTTCTGGTTAAGGCTCTTGATATTATTAATCAGGCCGATGTTACCTACCGCCAAAGCAGTAACCAAAGGCTACACATTGAGCTAATGCTAATTAGGTTATGCGGTATTAATCAAGAAAAAAAAAAGACCTCTTTGAATGGCTAGAGAACCCTAGTACGGAACTCGATATTCTGATATCCTCCGAGATTAGTCCAACCTATGCAGTAGCTGAAGCAAAAAGTGTAAAACCTGTTCAGGTAGCCGAAAAAAAACCGATTGATATACCCAAATCATCACCCAAAAGTATTTCTATTAAGCAGGCTTTAAAGGCTAAGCCTGTGGAGGTTATCATACCCAAAGAAAATGCTGCTACTACCGATGACGACCACTTTGACGAAAACGATGATTTTGAGGAAATTGAGACAGAAGAATTAGTTCTAAGTCAGCTCGACATTGAAAAATTTTGGCAAAAGTTTATTGATAGCCATCTAGCCGAAAAGCCTCGTTATGCAAGTATGCTAACCAGCTATTCGCCTATTTTAACCGATGGTAATCTGGTTAACGTTGCTCTTGAGTCGCAGTTACAGGCTGATATGTTTAATGAAATTAAAAATGATCTTGCCGTGTTTTTACGACAAAAATTAGGGTGCAAAAGCATCAATTTATCATGCGAGATTATTGAGAGCGACAAAACGAATGCTAAGATGTACACATCTGAAGATAAGTTAAAGTTTTTAAGTCAAAATAACCCTAATATAGTAACCCTAATGAAACAGCTGAATTTAGATTTTGACTAACTTTGCAGTACGACGAACAATGGCACCGCAAATTTGTTTTATAAGAATAAGAAGCATCACTGAAAAACTAATTTATTAACAACTAAAAAACTAATTATTATGTTAAAACCAAGAGTTTTAAAAGCAATTAATGATCAAATAAATGCAGAAATTTGGTCGGCATATATGTACCTGGCAATGTCATCATATTTTGCAGCCGAAGGTTTAAACGGTTTTGCAAATTGGATGAAAATACAATGGCAAGAAGAACTTACTCACGGGCTGAAATTTTTCGACTATCTTATAGAAAGAGGAGAACAACCAATACTTAAGCCCATTACTGAAGTACCCGCAAAGTGGGATTCTACCTTACACGCTATGCAGGAAACCCTAAAGCACGAGCAGCTTGTTACATCGCTTATTAACAATATTATGGACATTGCCATTGAGGAAAAAGATCACGCTACTAAAAGTGAACTTCAGTGGTTTGTAGATGAGCAGGTTGAGGAAGAATCGAGCGTTCAGGAAATTATCGATAGTCTTAAGCTAATTGGAGATAAAGGACACGGTATATTTATGCTCGACAAGGAGTTAAAAGCCCGTACATTTGTTGACGAAACAGCTGAATAGTAAGAATTACCTATACTTTTAATTTACAGCTGCCGGCTTGGTTTTAAAAACCAAGTCGGCTTTTTTTATTCTACTCAGCTTATTGCTACTAAGGCAACGGGTGGTATTACAACTCATTGCAACACCCTACATTTCGTAATTGTTGCATCTAATGCAAGGCTCTGAGGCCAACATAATCTGTCTAGATTACATACTAGCCGACCTAAACAACAAATCGGCTGATTGCAAAACCTTAAGCCGCAGGTTAGGTGATAGGGTGGGATTTGCATTTAGCCAATCTTCCACTATTTCCTTGGCTTCAACCGACGAGTGACCGCTAAACGTGGCGTCGAGCCAATTTTTCGGGAAGAAAATATCACCCGTTTGCTGAATTTCAAGCAGCATATCGAGCGAAGGTTCAATAAAACGAATACTAAAATCGGATCGTAAAGGGTGATGTAGTAAATATAGTGCGTTAGTAACCCATGATTCAGGCTTTCGGTTTGAGGGGGTCTTTAGCTTATCAAAAAAGTCAAGTCTTTGGCTTAGTATCGATGATACGGCGCCAAGCATAAACTCAAATTTTGCCGCCCTATCAGGATTGTCAATACGCTCAATTTCGCCGAGTGCAATGGTATGGTATAGTTCAGGCTTGCGAATCATTAGCTGGTAAGCAAGTTCTGTTCTTTCATTCTCGCTAAGAGAAATATCGTTCACTTTGCTTGCATTCCAAACATCATATAATCGGCTAAACGACTCGTCAGTTGTAAAAATAGTTGTTAGTCCATTAAAGAAAGCTCTTTTCTCATTGGCTGAGTTGCCCGATATTATTTTGTTCCAGAGTAGCTGTTCTATATCATTTGCAAATTTCTGTCGTACTACAGGCTTAGCAAACTTCCAAAATACCGTGTTAAGAGCATTTAGGGTAAAGCTCTGAATTTGCGATTCTTTTTCGTGGCTAAGACTTCCCAATAAAAAGTTTAAGTAAGTTGATATATCGATAAGGTTCTCAGTAAACATTTCGTAAACCAGTAAATGGTTTGAAGCCCTTGTAACCGGGTTTTTAAATGAATTATTGCTAGAAATTATTTGGTTAAGTATGGTACTGTCGGGAATAAAGCAACCGTAGCCTATTCCTGATGTGTTGGCGATAACGGTTGGATTTTGCAACTCAAATTTTTCAATTTTCACAGAAAAGGGTAACTCATTAACCCAAATTCGTTGTGAGTTTCCATTCAATGTCGAAATATCGAGAAGCGAGGGCGGGAATGGGGTACTATCCATAGCGGTAAACGTAATACTGCCATCCGATGGATTTATCTGGTATCGAACTTTCGGTCGCCCCGTTTCTTCGGTCCAAATTTTTGCCCATAAGGATAAATCCTCATCGGTGTATTTATTCAGAATAGAAACTAGCTCGCTCCATTCCGCATTTTGCATCGAGTAGGTTTTTAGGTATTCAATTACTCCCTGCTGAAACTGCCTTTCGCCCATGATACCAACGAGCTGCTGCATCATTATTGGCGATTTGTGGTATATAATATCGCCATAAAGCGTTCCAGCATTAAGCAGATTATCGAGCGACTGAACTATTGGGTTTGCCCCCTGAGTTCTATCAACCGAGTAGGCTCTTGGAAAATGTGATAGTACGAAGTTCAGCTCGTGATTTATATTTGGGTACTGAGGGTTTACAATTAAATCGGCCATAAACCCTGCAAACACCTCCTTGAGCCACACATCGTTAAACCAGCGCATAGTAACCAAATTGCCAAACCACTGGTGCGATACCTCGTGGGCAATTAAATTAGCCTGGCCAAGCATCTGCTTCTCGGTGGGATTTTCGTTCAGTAGCAATCGGCTATCGCTATAAAATATTGCACCCGCATGTTCCATTCCTCCATACTGAAACCCGGGTATAAGAATAAAGTCGAGCTTTCCGAAAGGGTATTCTATTTGGGTGTACTCTTCGAGCCAATTTAGCGCCTTGTCGTGCAAGTCGAAGAGAATGGGAAGGTTACGCTCCACTTTTCCTTTGTCTGTTTCCCTATGGTAGGCATTAAAAGTTCGGTTATTAATAGTTTTAGTAACCACCTCAAATTTGCCAGCAGCAAACGCAAAAAGGTAGGTGCTAATGGGTTTGGTTGGTTCAAAAGTAATTTGCTTTGTGTTTCCTTCTTCTTTAGCGCTCTCTGTAATTTTTGAATTTGATATGGCAACCCATTCGCTTGGCAGGTTAAGATTTAGTGTAAAATTTGCTTTTAAATCGGGCTGGTCAAAACAAGGAAAAACCGTTGAAGCCCTATCGGGCACCAGCAGGGTATATAAAAATTCGTTTCGCCTATTAAGCGAACCGTCATTTGAAATAAACGATATGCTGACAGTGTTTTCTCCTTTATTTAAGTATTTAGAAGGTATAAATATGTGACCGTTACTAAACTTATAGTCAATTCTTTTGCCGTCAACGCTAACGCTTTGCACCATATTATTTTGCGCTCTAAAATCAATAACTAAAGCATCTTCTTGATTGGTGGAGAACACAATATCAACGATTCCCGATATCGAGTCCGAAATTTGTGCTGGAATATTAAAACTCAGATTATATGTAATATCAGAAATTTGCGCTTTGCGCTGCTGTGCTAACTCAAGGGTAACACCTGGGATTATTGAGTAGTTACTGCATCCGCTGGCGAGTAGCACAACAAATGCGGTTATTATTATTCTCGTAATACGCATAACAGTTTTATTTGCAAGGTATGAAAAATAAATAGTTTCAGTAAGGATTATTTATTGGTCAAGAAGAATTAAAGAGTCACGTGTTTGTTAAACAAAACTTAGAGGAGACTAATAATAGTTCGCTTACTTAAAAAAAATTACCTCTTCCTTTTATTCACAAGGTAAACACCTACCAGCACAATAATAATACCCGCTATTTGAACTGCGTTTATCGTTTCACCATCAAACAAACCCCAAAGTATGGCAAAAAACGGTACTATGTAGGTAACCGAACTGGCAAATAGGGCATTTGTGTGCCTAATTAACCCATTGAAAAGGAATAAAGATAAAACTGAACCAAAAGTAGATAGAGTGATTATTGCGAGCAAACTCGACCAAAAATAGGGCGATTGCCAAGCAGCGCTCAAATCTGTTGTAAGAAGTATAATTCCAGCAACCGGGCCCACAAACAAAAATGATAAGGAGGTAACCTGAATGCCCGTCATACTTGGCAATCGAAATTTTACCTCGTTTGCATTTATTCCGTAACCAATTGTGGCAATAATAACGAATAAACCATACGAGTTGGCTCCCAAAATAGCTCTAAAATCACCGCCTGTAATTAGCGCTAATGCTCCTAAAAAGCCAACGGTTACGCCAACTACTTGGTACAAAGTAGTTTTATGTTTGTAAAATAGTATTCCAACTATTAGTGCAAAGAGCGTTGCCATACTGTTAAGCATACCCGACAGGGCGCTTGAAATGTGTGTTTGCGCTAAAGCGAAAAGAAATGCCGGAAAGAAAATACCAGCATAGCCCACTACCGCCAAGTTTTTTGCATTCGACCTATTAAGTTTAGGCAGATGCTTAATAATTAAAGGGGTGAGAAGCAAGAAGCCCACAAAAACACGTATTGCGGCAAGTTGGGTAAACGAAAAAGCAACCAACCCTTTTTTCATAAGGATAAATGAGCTTCCCCAAACAAGCGACAAGCATAACATAGCAAGCCATTGCCAAACTTTCTTCGACAAATCGAACATACTTAGTGGTATTTAGATTGCTAAATATAAGCGTTAATAATATCAAGTTTAGTCGATATGACATCTTTTTAACCAGGAAAACTTAATTTGTAATACATTAATTTTAGTGCGTTAATAAGATTTTAATCCTTAATTTTTTAATGTACTAAACCATATCACTATTGCCCGGTTAAAATGTATTATACTAGATACGATTCGTTTTTCGATGGGCATTGGCCGGTGAACCGAAAAACAAGCAACCGAGCGCTTTTTGCGAGCTCGCCGAAGGCAAAGTGGGCGTTAAGAAAAATCTGCTGTTTGCAGCACCGACCGGAGGGAGGTGCAAGTTCAGATTTTTTAGCCCACAACGCGTAGTTTTTCGAGTGAAGCGGGCGTAGCCTTGAATTTCTTTGCTTGCTTTCTGGTTTCAACCGAGCCGTTTTTTGGCGAGCTCGCTGAACACTCTTAAAAATTAAAATCGGTGTGAAGCAACAAAGAAAGTAAGTGGGGTCTGGGGCAAAGCCCCAACAATTGTAAATAGTTGAGAAAAGTGAATTGAGAGCATTGCTTTCTGCTATAATACACAAGTTAAAAACTAAGCCTCTGATATGGGATATTCTAGGCTTAACCAATAAAAACAATGAGTCTGGAATGATTCTGAATATTTAACGAATACCAATGAAACCATATATAAAAACGAATCTTAAAAAAAAGCAGCATACACTTGATTAGTAGACTTACATTTATTATATTTCAAGTACTATTAAAAACATTTCTTCAAACAAATAAAAATTACTATGAAAACTATTGCCAAACTATTTACAATTGCCATTGCAAGCATACTAGTTATTGCTTGTGCAGGGCCAGAACAAAAGAAGGATACAACTAAAGAGGATGTTAAAAAGGAGGTAAAGGAAGCCGCCGAAACA
>JBBACY010000026.1:0-42057 GCA_041656735.1 Bacteroidales bacterium
TCAGGAACTTAACCTGGTAACGCAGCAGAATACCGAAACGGCGAACGTATCGGCAGGTAAAGCATCCGATTTGGCAGAGCTGGCCGATCGATTGAAGGATTTGGTTTCGTATTTTAAGATTAGTTAGCCCTTTGCTTTCTTATTACCTGAGGTTACTTATCTTTGTATTATATTTTTTAACCTCTTATAATTAGATATGGCTATCGATTTTTTTGACAGTAATATATACCTGTACCTAGTTTTGCCCTTGCTAATTTTTGTTGCTCGAATAATTGATGTTACCATTGGTACCATGCGTATTATTTTTGTGTCGAAAGGGCAGCGGGCACTTGCACCAATCCTAGGCTTTTTTGAGGTTTTTATATGGATTATTGCCATGGGTAAAATAATGGGTAACTTGGATAATTATGCCTGTTATTTTGGTTATGCTGCTGGCTTTGCCTCGGGCAACTGGGTGGGTATGAAGTTGGAAGAGCATTTAGCCATGGGTAGTATTTTGGTTAGGATAATAGCCAAACGTGACGTGGCTCAGTTGGTAAAGAACTTGAATAGCCATGGCTATGGTGCAACTGTTGTTGAAGGCGAGGGGAGTTCTGGTAATGTGCATCTGGTTTACTCAATAATTAATCGCAAATATTTACCCGATGTAATTACACTTATTAAGGAGTTTAATCCAAAGTCGTTTTTCACCATTGAGGATGTGCGAAAGGTTAGCTCGGGTATCTTTCCCGAAAAATCGCCCATCTACAAGTTAAACCCTTTTGAAAGATGGCGTAAGGGTAAGTAGTTTTTATAATTATGTGCTTGCTACAACTTTATTTGTTACAAATACAGTATACTCTCCATTCCGCAATTGCACAGCAAATCAAATATCGATAAATCGGGAACAAAGCCAAACCTATGGGCAAAAACCTGATGGTATTTATGGCCTAACTCTATGCGTTCGTATGTTTCTACTGTTTTTTTGGGATTAATAGTATTCCGATAGTCTGCCATTCCTGACGTATGTTTCTGGTAGTTTCTAGTTTCTGCAACTGTTATATCTAAATCAAGAATATCGGTTACCGTCTCTATTATGTTAAGATTGTAATCCCAGAGAAACTCCCACTCTTTTTCGTAAAATTGAGTGAAATAATCTGTTAAGAACTCAAAAAATGGGGATGTGCGATAGGCCGATTCAATTGCTCGCATATGCTCCTTTGCCCACTTAGTTGAGTTATCTATCCTAATATCCTTAGTTAAAGTTCTGTTCCCTTGTGGTTTTGTAACAGGAATAGTTAGCGGAAGCACTCCATTTCCTGTCATTATCTTACAACGGTTCCTGTAGGTTTGTTTCGTGTAGGTTTCGTGAGCCTCAAGTAGAATGTTTTTATGTTTCTTGGCAAGCCTAAAGAAACTAATAGGGGGTAAGTAAGCCGTGCTCATTAATGCATCCATGGTGTGTGAGTTATGTTGCAATAAGTTTTCTTGTTTTATGATAGTGCCTTATTACACCCAACAACAGTAGCAGCGAAAAGGCATTTACTAGAAGCGAAATAATAAAAGTGTTGGTGAAACCAAGCCATTGGGTTAAAAACCCAAAGCCAATCATTCCCAAACCTATGCCTAAGTCGAAAGCGGTTAAAAAGGTTGAGTTTGCAGCGCCTCGTTTATCTGCTGGGCAAATATTATTTATCATTGCCTGAAAGGTAGGCATAATTATTCCGTAGCCTAATCCTAGTATACCACCTGATGTAAGAAAACCTACTGAGTTTCTAATAAAGGAGAGAATTGCAAATCCGCATATTAGGATAATTATTCCTATAGGTAGAATTATTTTGGGACCGTATAAATCAAAAAACTTGCCACTTCCAACCCTGGAAAGACCTAAACCAACCGAAAGAATTAAAAAGAATAGCCCGCTGCTCTCTATTCCAATCTGCTTTCCATAAAGAACAATGAATGAGAGTATTCCTCCGTAAGAATATAATATCAGTATGGTAAGTAAGGAAATGGGAATTGCTGATTTTTCAATTAAATTTTTAAACGAAAAAATGGGTCGTGCACTCTTTGGCCTACTAATGGGATAAGTGATTGTTAGCGCTAGTATGAAGCCTATAAACGATAGCGCAATAGCCGAGTAAAAAACACGACTGTAGTTATTGTTACCAGCAATGGCTATAGCTATCATTGGGCCAATAGCCATACCTATGGTCATTGATAAACCAAAAATGCCAATCCCTTCGCCTCTTCGCTTGGGGGGGATAATATCAACAGCAATGGTTGAACTCGACGTGGTTAGTACGCCCCAGGTTAGCCCATGTGCAAACCTAATGAAAAGTAGCGCAGCAATGCCACTTGCAAGGGGATACCCTGCAAATGAAAGTACATAGAGTAAAAAAGCGCTTAGGTAAATTATCTTTCTATTATAGGAATCAATTGTCCATCCTGCAAACAGACGAATGGCTAGCGCCGCAATAGTATAGGATGCTAGCGTTATTCCCACTTCGCTATTACTTGCATGCAGCGTGTTTACCAGATATTCTGGTAAAACAGGAAGCATAAAATAAAATGTAATGGCCATAAGTAGGTTGGCCGTTGTGAGCGAAATAAAATCTTTACTCCAGAAGGTGTTTTGCTGGCGCATTCTATATAATTTTATAACCTCAAAAATAGCAAAAATGAGCATAGCTTGGATGTGTTTTTATTGAGCTATTTTTTTTGTATAATAGTTAGTAACAAGCAAAATAAAAATCGTAAAATACAGCATTACAGGCTTCTACTGAATTAAATGAAAAGTAATTGATTTGCTTTAATTGAAGCACTTGACTTTGACGTATAAATACATTATATTTGTACGTAAACAAAAGAATGCAAAAATGGATACTAAATTAACTTTAAGATTGAAAAAAAGCGTTATTGAAAAGGCTAAGAAATACGCACACAATCAAAGCATTAGCCTTTCCAAGATGATTGAAATATATCTTGAATCAGTAACAGCTTCAAGGGAAAAAGAAGTAGGAACTACGCCATTAGTTGAAAGTTTAAGTGGTGTCATTGAACTTGAATCAGATTTTGACTATAAAAAAGATTATTCTAACTACTTGACAGAAAAATATAAATGAAAAGAGTTCTACTTGATACAAATATAATTATAGACCTGTTAGCTAAACGAGAGCCATTTGACCAAGACACAAGAATGCTATTTTCTTTTGCAGATAAAGAAAAAGTTATTCTTTATACATCAGCCCTTTCAATTGCAAATTTAAGTTATGTGCTTCTTAGAAAAAGGAAACCTGAAGAGGCCAAACAAATTTTAAGAAAATTGAAATTGTTAGTTGGAATATTAAGTCTTGATGGAAAAATAATTAATTTGGCACTAAATGACAATGAATTTAATGATTTTGAAGATGGACTTCAATATTATTCTGCATTAGAAAATAACATTGAAATAATTGTTACCAGAAATCTAAAAGATTTTAAAAACTCAAGCATACCTGTAATGACTGCAAGACAACTAAACGAAATCATTGAATAATTGCCAGTTGCTAACACGTGGTATATTTTACGCCCCACTTTTTGCCCGATTAGGTTACTATTCGTTTCAATTTGGCTTTTTAACGTGGGATGAATAACTTGCTTCGCTCGACGGGGCGCAAAACATACCGCCATCCGTTATCGTAAACCTTAAAATTAGCAAATGGAAAGAGGTATTTTTATGTTATCTTTATGGTTCACAATAAATGGTTTTAATTGGTATGATTAACCCCCTTGTTTCTATAGTAGTAGGACTTATTCTTGGTGCCCTTATCGTTGGAATTGTTGTCTGGCTTCTAAGTAGAAAGCAGGTAGCGAATAATCATTCTGGCGAATTTCAGCAGAAACTAAACGAAGCCGATAGCAACCTGCGTGTTGCCAACGACAGGCTTAATAGGCTTGAGGAGAGCAAAAGCCTGCTGGCGGCTAATTTAGAGCAGCAAACGCAGCTAAAGGATGATTTAAACGCCAAACTCTCGTCACTTACAACCACGCTCGACCAGCAGAAGAAGCAAATTGAGTTGCTACATGAGGAGAATCAAAGCCTAAAGATTGAGAACAAGTCCAAAGACACCGCTTTCCAAGAGATAAGCAGAGACTATGCCGCTGTAAAAATAAAGAATGAATCGATTAGTGAGAATTTAGAAGCGCTTAAAAATGAGGTTGATACGTTGAAAGTTGAACGTAAGCAACTTCAAACCGATTTAATGACTTCCAAGGAAAAGGGGGTTGAGCTAGATAAGGAGAATATCTATTTAAAGGAAAGGCTTGAGAAGCAGAAAACAGAAATAGAGGAGATTGGAAAGAAATTTTCGAACGAGTTTAAGCTCCTCGCCGAAGGTATTCTTGAAGATAAGAGCAAAAGGTTTACCGAGCTGAACCAAAATAATATTGAGCAACTTTTGAAGCCCTTAGGTGAAAATATTCAAATTTTTCAGAAAAAGGTTGAAGAGGTATACGATAAGGAAAGCAAGGAACGTTTTTCGCTTGGGCGTGAGGTTGAAAAGCTTGTTGTGCTAAATAAAAAAATTAGCGAGGAGGCAAATAACCTTACAAGTGCCCTTAAAGGTCAGGTTAAGCAGCAGGGTAACTGGGGAGAGATGATATTGGAGAGCATTCTCGAAAAATCGGGATTGGTTAAGGATAGGGAGTATTTTGTACAGGAATCATTTAAGGACGAGGAGGGTAGGCGCTTTCAGCCCGATGTTATTATTCACTATCCCGATAACCGGAAAGTGGTTATCGATTCAAAAGTATCGCTTGTAGCCTATGAGCGTTACTGTTCAAGTGATAATACCGACGAGCAGCAAAAGGAATTGACCGCCCACGTTCGTTCGGTTCGAAATCATATTGAAATACTCAGCTCAAAACGGTACCAGGATTTGGTGGGAAGCCTCGATTTTGTAACCATGTTTTTGCCCATTGAACCAGCCTTTATTGTTGCTATGCAAGCCGACCCCGATTTATGGAATTTTGCTTACGCAAAGGGAGTTCTGCTGCTTAGTCCAACTAACCTTATTGCAGCGCTTAGGCTTATCCACAATTTGTGGCAGCGCGAGTACCAAAATAGGCATGCACTAGAAATTGCCGAACGTGGCGGCCAGCTTTACGACAAATTTGTGGGTTTTATTGAGAGTATGACCGCCGTGGGTGATAATCTACAAAAGAGTCAGCGAAATTACGACCAGGCTATGAATCAGCTTGCTACAGGTAGGGGTAATTTGGTTACCCAAACGCAGAAACTAAAGGATTTGGGAGCAAAAGCCAAAAAGTCATTGCCCGAATCAATGCTCGATTCAGATGACGAAACCAACGAACTAATGCCATAGAACTATGATTTCTGTTTGCTTACCAATATATAATTTTGATGTTACCGAACTTGCCGAAGAGTTGGTGAATCAGGCAAATGAGTTTAATATAAATATCGAAGTATTAGCTTTTGATGATGCTTCTTTATCGTACTATAAACGCAGAAACTCACAGGTAGCTATAAATTCGAACGTGCATTACCTTGAGTTCGACCAAAATTTGGGGAGAAGCAAAATTAGGAACCGATTGGCCGATTTTGCCCAGGGAACTTGGCTTCTTTTTCTTGATTGTGATATGATTCCAGAGTTACCAAATTTTTTGAATAACTACAACTCAGTTATCGACCAAGCCAATGTTATTTGCGGAGGAATTTCATACGGCCCTAAGCCTTTCAAAAGCGAGCTGCACCTACGTTGGAAGTATGGTATGATGAGAGAGAGTAGAAGCTCTGTTCGTCGCCAGATAAAACCTTACGCCTCATTCCTTAGTGGCAACTTTATGATACGCAAGGAGGTTTTTAACTCCATTCGTTTTAACGAAGAAATATCGGGCTATGGGCATGAGGATACGCTGTTTGGACTTGACCTTAAAAAAAACAATGTTTCCATACTGCATATTCAAAATCCATGTATTCACCTAGGCATTGAGCCCTGTTATGATTACCTGCTAAAAACAGAGCAGGGTATTATAAACCTTGTAAAGTTGCTGCGCTTGGTTCCACCTAGTCAGCAGAAAGAGTTAAAGCGGAATATTCGTTTGCTTAAATACTACTCTGTATTCAGAAATTTAGGGTTAAGCCATCCCTTACGATGGTTTTTCAGGGTTTTTAACCCCGTGCTACGTAAGTTCTTATGTAGCGCAAAACCTTCAATTATTATACTAGATTTATATAAACTGGGAATGATTGCTCAACTTTTTAAAAAGACAAATCTAACTCAATAGATTATTAGTTTTAGTCAGGTTACCCTTGGCTAGTCTAGCATTATATACTCTAAACATAGGCTTGCAGTTTTCTATTATTTTGCGTGCTTGCATACTGATAAATTGAATAAACTATTAAAAACTTATATTTTTTTCTACCTTTGCGCCCCGAAATATACTACTAGATGACACCCAACGCTGAAATAAGAAGAAGACGAACATTTGCAATTATTAGCCACCCCGACGCGGGTAAAACTACTCTAACTGAAAAACTTCTACTTTTTGGAGGGGCAATTCATGTTGCTGGTGCGGTTAAAAGCAATAAGATAAAAAAAGGGGCAACATCCGACTTTATGGAGATTGAACGCCAAAGAGGGATTTCGGTGGCAACCTCGGTAATGGGATTTGAATACAAGGATATAAAAATAAATATTCTCGATACCCCTGGGCACGAAGATTTTGCCGAAGATACTTATAGAACACTTACTGCCGTAGATAGCGTTATTATTGTGGTAGACTGTGCCAAAGGGGTTGAAACACAAACACGCAAGCTGATGAACGTTTGCCGAATGCGTAATACGCCAGTTATTGTGTTTGTAAATAAGCTCGATCGTGACGGTAAGGACCCGTTTGAGGTTCTCGATGAGATTGAACAAGAGTTAAGTATAAAAGTACGCCCGCTTAGCTGGCCCATAAGTATGGGACCAACATTTAAGGGAGTTTACAATATGTTTGAGCAAAAACTTAACCTGTTTCTTGGTGAGGCAAAGCAAGGCGTTTCCGATGCAACGGTTGAGATTGACGACCTTTCCTCCGATGTACTTGACAAGCATGTTGGTGGCTATGCCCAAACGCTAAGAGAAGACCTAGAACTGGTTAATGGCGTGTACCCCGAGTTTAATATTGAAACCTATTTAAAGGGCGAGGTAGCACCCGTATTCTTTGGAAGTGCCCTAAATAATTTTGGGGTGCGCGAGCTTCTAAATTGTTTTATAAACATTGCCCCATTCCCAAAGCCCACTATAACTGAAACTCGAGAGATTTCGCCCTTTGAGGAGAACTTAACAGGGTTTATTTTTAAAATCCACGCCAATATGGATCCAAACCATCGGGATAGATTGGCTTTTTTGAAAATTTGCTCGGGTGTTTTTGAGCGGAATAAGCCGTTTCTCCATGTAAGAACTGGGAAACGTATGAAATTTGCTAGCCCAACGGCTTTTATGGCCGATAAAAAATCCATTGTTGATTTTGCATACCCAGGCGATATTGTTGGTTTGCACGATACGGGTAACTTTAAAATTGGCGACACGCTCACCCAAGGAGAATTGCTGAAATTTAAAGGAATACCCAGCTTTTCGCCCGAACTTTTTAGATATATTGAAAATGCCGACCCCATGAAGTTTAAGCAGCTTGCAAAAGGCATTGACCAACTTATGGATGAGGGTGTTGCTCAGCTATTTACTTCAAAAGCCAATGGCCGAAAAATTATTGGTACGGTGGGCGTGCTTCAGTTCGATGTAATTCAATATAGGCTTGAGCATGAGTACTCGGCGTTGTGTCGCTATGAAGCTATTAACCTGTACAAGGCTTGCTGGATTGAAAGCGATAATATGGAGCAGCTAAAGGACTTTAGGGCACGTAAATACGGCAATCTAGCCATCGATAAGCACGGACGGGAGGTTTTCTTGGCCGAGTCGCCATATGCCCTACAAATGGCTCAGGATAAGTTTACCGATATCCAATTCCATTTTACTACCGAATTTTAGCTACTGCTAGCTATACATACGTTTCTGCTCAATGTAAAATTGCGTATCTTTACCTTTAAATAGTATAGATATGACAGAAAATAACATAATTCCATCAATACATAGTAGTTGGGAGTTGGTTCTTCGCGAACAATTTCAGCACGAATACTTTTCAAGGTTAAAAACGTTTTTACTTTACGAAAAACAGCATCATATAGTTTACCCGCCAAGTGATCAAATTTTTAATGCCTTTAAAAGTACTCCGTTCGATAAGGTGAAAGTTGTAATCCTCGGACAAGACCCATACCATGGCGATGGTCAGTCGCACGGACTCTGCTTTTCGGTGCCAAAGGGTGTAAAGTTACCCCCTTCATTGGTAAATATCTTTAAGGAGATAACTTCGGATTTAGGTAGTAAAATGCCAGCACACGGAAATTTGAGTCTGTGGGCTCAGCAAGGCGTGTTGTTGCTTAATGCAACGCTTACCGTAAGGGCACATCAAGCAGGCTCACATCAGAATAGGGGATGGGAGCGCTTTACAGATGCTGCAATTGAGGCAATTTCAAAGCATCGTTCAAACGTGGTTTTTATGTTGTGGGGTGCGCACGCTCAGGCTAAAGAAAAACTTATTGATACCAATAAACATTGTGTGCTTAAGGCACCCCATCCGTCTCCACTTTCGGCGTATCGTGGTTTTTTTGGGTGCAAACATTTTTCGCAGGCCAATAACTATTTAGAAGGGAAGGGAATTGAAGGTATTAAATGGAATATTGATTAGGTGGAGGTCCTGTTTGTTGATTTTTAATCATAAAAAAAGCCCCTGCGAAATTCCGCAGGGGCTTTTTTGAATTAGTATCAATTTTTATCTACTAACCTAACGATTGACCAATTAGGAATACGGCTGCAAGTGCTACAATGGCGTAAAGCTCTGGGAATACAGCAAGAATTAGCGTATTACCAAAAACTTTATGACCCGAACCCATAGCAGCAATACCGTTGGCACAAACCTGTCCCTGGCGAAGTGCAGAGAACAAACCAACAAATCCCATAGCAATACCTGCTCCAAAAACAGCAGCAGCAGCAGCCCAAGTCATTGTAGGAGTAAGGTAGGTGGCAAGCATAAAGTAACCTGCAAATCCGTATAGCCCCTGCGTGCCAGGAAGTGCACTAAGTACCATGTAGTTACCGAAAGCCGAAGGGTCTTTTTTCATCGCTCCGATAGAAGCGTTACCACCAATGGTTACGCCATATGCGCTACCAACACCCGATAGGATGATCATAATTCCGATTCCGAAGTAAGCAAAAATAATTGGTTCCATAATTTACTAGTTTATTGTTATTTAAGTAGTTTAGCTATATTGTTTGTTTGATTTTTTTTTCGAAAGGTTGGTAGGTTTTCCCCCCACCAATAAAGCCTGAGTTTTTATAAAACTCAACAAATATTAAACGCATTGGATGCACCAGCGAACCTAATGCAGCCATAAATAGGTTAATTGAGTGGCCTGCAACTAGGATAAGGATAGTTACAATTGCTCCAACCACTGGTATATCTGGTGCCATACCAAAGGCTAAACTATTGAAAACATTTCCTAGAATGGCACTTGATAAACCAAGCGCAAACAGTCGGATATACGACAGAATATCCCCAAATAAGCCGGTTACCATATTATATATACCCCAAAGTCCTAGACCAAAGTTCACAAATGGATTTTTGCCTGGACTGTTAAAGAATAATATGCCAATTCCGGCTACTCCTAAAATAATTTTATGAGCTAAACCCATAAACTCAACATTAAACCTGTCGATTGTTGATAGGCCATAAAATGCGCCCGAGCCAAGTATAAGTAGCAACCAACTGAAAGTTGTAATGGAATATTTCCATCCCCAAAGTCTTATTTCGTTGGCTGCTTTAACGAACATTCCAAAAATAATTTGAACTGCTCCTACACCAAGTGCCAAAGCAAAAAGTTGGTTCTGGTCGAGGAATAAGTCTTTAAATTTCTGAATAAATGGGATATCTACGTTAACCAGCTCAATACCAAAAAATGTTCCGGTAATGGTTCCAAAAATAATTGTTGCCAGGGCTAACCACTGAACAAGCGAAAGGATAGGGCGCATCTTCTTACCAACCTTACGCTTAAAAATTGCCGCACCAAACAGCATAACCAGTCCATAACCAGCATCGCCAAGGCAAAAGCCAAAGAACATCATAAAAAATGGGGCGAAAAGAGGCGTTAGGTCCAGCTCTCCGTAGATGGGGTTTGTAAATAAGCTGCCTATGGGCTCAAAGAGTCTTGCAAATCGATTGTTCTTGAGTAGGATAGGGGCATTGTCTTCCCTTTTTGCCCTTTCGCTTACACAGATAATACTCTCCTGCTCAATAAACTTAGTGAATTCCTCGTTTTTAGGCGCAGGAACCCAGCCCGTTAAAACCAATACCTTATCGTCGGCTTGCTTGTCGGCGCTAAGGGTTACCGAATTTACCTCAAGTTTATTAACCAATTCGTCTTTTGATGCCTCGAGTTGGGGTAAAAAAGAGGTTAACTCGTTTAAACGATTTTCAATCTCGATACTCCGTCCCTTAAGGTTTGCTATTTCGGTCTCTTTGCCCGAAGCGGAATAGCTTGGTATTTTTACCTCAACAGCATCAATAGGCAATGTGGCATCCTCGTTCTCTTGCTGTATCCAAACGAAATAAATTTGTCCAGCTTCGGATTTTATTACCTCAATGGTAAGGTCATTGAGAGTATCCTCGTTAAAAGCCTTCTCGTTGGTTACATAGAACCTGATTTTTAGTCCTGAACTATTAAGAGCATTTAGTAAATCGATGCTGAAATTACCCCAAGGGCGAACATCATTCAAGTCCTTTTGCGCCTTACGTATCGAGTTTTCAACCACCTCTTTCTCTCTAATCAGGTTTTCGTACTCGGTAAGAATCTCATCGCAATTTGATGGAGCCACATCGTTAACCTGGTCGGGCTTCGACTCCCTAATTTTCAGGTCTTTCAGTATTTGGGTGTAACGATTGATTTCGGTCATTAGATTGCGTTCCTCATCGGAAAGCGCTTTCGTATGCCTCTCTATATCAACCATTCCCATATCCTGTAACCTACTCAGGAATGGGTCGAAGTCACGGTGATATACCAGAAATCCGTATTTAATCATTGGTACAATCATAGCTCTACCTCCACATTCTGCTGTCGGTTTTTCACAATTTTCATCGACGATTTAGCAAGGTTTTCCTCGTCCTCCATAAAGCGTTTAATTTTTATTATGGCGGTTTCGTAGCCAGGTATTTGAACCTTTTCGTAAAGATTTACCTTTTGGGTCGTCTTTTTCCTTGCGTAGTCAAGCAATCGCATTTTCTCGCTGTAAAAAACGCTTTCGATACCTACGCTTGCCAACTCTTTTAGTATCTCAACTCCTGCTGGGTACCAGAATGGGCGTGCAAAAAGGCTAAAGTCTTTTACTTCAAAGATAACTTCTTCTAAAACAGGAATTCGAACCCCGGCAATTTTTATAACCTTCATCTTAACGTCTTTAACGCTAATAAGATCGTGCTCAAACTCACCCCATAGGCTAACCATATAGTCGAACTCGCTCATTTTTTGCTCAAGAAGTTCCTCTAGCTCCTTGGCTTTATCCTTCGCACGTTTTACTTCGGCTCGCAATGCCGACTCCTTATTTTTAAGGGTAGGCAGGGCTCGCTGTCGAACTTTTAGCTGTTTGCTAAGGTCGTTAAGAGAACTCTTGTTGAACTGAAATTTTATTGCCATAGTATATGGTTTTACTTTTCAGCTGGCCAATATTTATCAACCAACTCCTGACGGATAGCAACCTCTGCCTTCGTAAAATGCTTGGCAAATAGTTCCCATCCTGTGTTAAGCATAGTTTCAATTTCGATATTTACGTCAATGGCCAAAAGTTTAATTGAGTAATCGTGAGCAAACTTTAGGCAACGCTCATCGTAGTCCGATAGGTCAAATCCGTTTTCGAGCTTGGTTTTGGCGTTCGCAGCATCGGCATAAAGCCTAACGGCCGCATTCATTACCTGAGGATGATCCTCTCGGGTTTTCTTACCAATAACTAGCTGTTTTAAGCGTGATAGACTTCGGAATGGGTCAACAATAACCTTGCTTGTATCGGAATCGGTACGCAGGAATAGCTGGCCCTCGGTGATGTACCCAGTATTATCGGGGATAGCGTGTGTAATATCGCCACCAGAAAGGGTTGTTACCGCAATAATGGTAATTGATCCACCTTCGGGGAACTGAACAGCCTTCTCGTAAATTTTTGCTAGGTCGGAGTAAAGTGATCCAGGCATTGAGTCTTTCGAAGGAATTTGATCCATTCGGTTTGAAACAATGGCCAGCGCGTCGGCGTAAAGGGTCATATCGGTTAGTAAAACCAATACTTTCTCGTTTTTATCTGTAGCAAAATATTCGGCTGCTGTAAGGGCCATATCAGGCACTAGCAGGCGTTCAACAGGAGGTTGCTCTGTGGTATTCACGAAACAGATAATACGGTCGAGGGCTCCTGCATTCTCGAATACATTTTTAAAGTATAGGAAGTCGTCGTTGGTAAGTCCCATCCCACCAAGAATAATTTTGTCGGCCTGTGCACGAAGCGCAACGTTGGCCATTACTTGGTTATATGGTTGGTCGGGGTCGGCAAAAAACGGGATTTTTTGGCCTGTTACAAGCGTATTATTCAGGTCAATACCAGCAATACCGGTTGCAATAAGCTCCGATGGCTGTTTACGCCTAAGCGGGTTAACCGATGGTCCGCCAATCTCGCGAGGGATACCTTCAATCTCCGTTCCACCAAAAAGAGGCTGACCGAATGCATTGAAAAATCGACCTGCAAGGTCGTCGCCTACTTTTAGCGTTGGGGCTTCACCGAAGAAAACCACCTCAGCATTTGTTGGAATACCCTCTGTTCCTCCGAAAACCTGAAGGGTAATCATATCGCCATATATTTTTACCACCTGAGCCAGCCGACCGTGTACCGTAGCCAGCTCATCATTAGCAACACCTTGCGCTTTAAGCGTGCAGGTTGCTTTTGTGACTCCAAGAAGCTGCGTATATATTTTTTGAAAAGCCTTAGTTTCCATTATTCTGCCTTTCTTTCGTTAAGTAAAGTATCAATTTCTTTTTCGTATTTTTTAAACTCATTGCTCTCAAAAACAGAGTAGTTCATCTGTCGCAAGGCGTTAATAGTATTCTTATAGAACGTTGAGCAGTCCTCAAAGTGTTCGAAACTAAAGTTCATATCACAAATATCAAGAACCGTATCGAGCATATACTTTTGCCTGTTTAGTGGGCACGATGCGTCAATTTTATCGAAAGCATCCTGTTGCAGAATGGTAAAATCGATTAGCTCGGCCTTCCAAAAACGGTCGTGGTACTCAAGTGGCACACCGTCGTCACCTAGGATGTTTATTTGCTCGGCAGCCTCTTTCCCTTTTTGTACATAGTTTTTAGCCTTAAGCACATCACTTACCCAATTCTCGTCAATGGTTTTGTTTAGGTATTCTATTATCTCAGGATATTCAAGATATTTAGAGTACGATTCCATTGGGTCAACGGCAGGGTATCGTTTACTGTCGGCACGCTGCTGCGATAGCGCATAGAAACAGCGAGCAACTTTTTTGGTCGATTCAGTTACGGGCTCCTTAAGGTTACCTCCAGCAGGTGATACGGTACCAATAAAGGTAACCGATCCTGTTTCGCCATTGTTTAGGTAAACCAAGCCTGCTCTCGAGTAAAAGTTTGCAATTACCGCCGATAAGTCCATTGGGAACGCATCGGGACCAGGGAGTTCCTCCATACGGTTACTCATTTCGCGAAGAGCCTGTGCCCAGCGAGAGGTTGAGTCGGCTAAAAGCAATACTTTTAAACCCATTGCGCGGTAGTACTCTGCAATTGTCATTGCAGTATAAACCGAGGCTTCCCTAGACGCTACGGGCATATTCGATGTATTGGCAATGATTGTGGTTCGCTCCATTAGCTTACGGCCGGTACGAGGGTCATCAAGGTGAGGGAATTCTGCAAAAATTTCTACTACCTCGTTGGCCCGCTCACCACAGGCAGCCATAATAATAAGATCGGCCTCGGCCTGCTTTGAAAGAGCGTGCTGAAGTACCGTTTTTCCACTTCCAAATGGGCCAGGTATAAAACCTGTTCCTCCCTCAGCAATAGGGTTAAAAGTATCGATGGTACGAACCCCAGTTTCCATAATTTTAAATGGTCTGGGCTTGCTTTTAAAGGCAGTAATAGCCAGTTTTACAGGCCATTTTTGCTCCATCGTTACATTAATATCGTTGCCATCATTATCGGTAATAACTGCGATGGTTTCATTCACTTTATAGCCACCACTTTTTATTACAGATTTTACGGTATAACTACCTTGTAATTTAAAGGGAACCATAATTTTATGATTTGCCCAATTTTCTAGTACTTCGCCAAGCCAGTCGCCAGCAACAACCGTATCGCCTGGTTTTGCAATGGGGGTAAACTCCCAGTCAACATCGTAATCGAGCGCATCGGTGTAGTCACCGGCTTTTAGAAACACGCCGTCCATTTTGGCCAAATCGTGCTGTAAGCCGTCGTAGTTTTTCGAAAGCAAACCCGGACCCAGTGTTGCTTCGAGCATATGTCCTTCAAAATCCACGGTATCGTTAACCCTAAGCCCACGAGTACTTTCAAAAACCTGAACGTAGGCAAACTTACCGGTAATCTTTATTACCTCGGCCATAAGCTTGGTTTCACCGAGGTAAATGTAACATATCTCGTTTTGCGCAACGGGGCCATCAACCTCAACGGTTACAAGGTTGGCGATAATGCCTGTTACTTTTCCTTTGGTTTTCATTTATTCATATTTTGATTTAATATATCGTTGTTATTGATTGAATTCTTTGGGTAGCTCGTAGGTTTTACGAATATCGGCAACTAACTTCTCAAACATTTTGGCACCTATTGCACTGTCGAGCTTGCTCCAACGGTAAACTATGGTTGCTTTTACAAGGAATGCCAAAATTTTATTTATGTTGAAGTAGTCGAATGTAGTAATCTCATCGGCCATATCCCATTTAAGCATATCGAGCCGACGCTCGCGCTCTATAATATCGGTTTGTTCCGTAATCTGGAGTAGTGGCTCAAGAAAATCAATCTCTCTTTTTAGTCCGAAATCGGCAGCCTGGCTACGCGTAATTATTTCAATAATTTCGTCATCACCAACCATTTGCGAGGTGCTATCGGCACCACTTTTGCGACTGTTTATTGCAGTTAAAAGGTTGTTGAAAAGTAAAAGAAAGCTATACCATTGCTTTAAAAAACGATTTTCGGACGATTTTAGGCTTTCATAAAATGCCTCCTGAAATTTCACTTCTGGTATTTTCTCAATCTTATCGGAGTAGTAAAGGTCGTCTTCCTGAGCTTCGTCATCGCTTTCATTGTTCTTACCTTTATATGTAAGGTAAAAGCGTTGCATATACTCGGGAAATTCCTTGAGGTTATCCTCGAATTCGGAGTACAAACTTTGAGGGAACTTGCCTAAAAGATTAAATTCGCTCTTACGCTCAAAAAGAAAATTTTGAAAGTTCTCGTTATCATACTCAAGGAATAACTTTTCTACTAACTTGTAATCGTCGGGATGAATATTTTCCTTAATCTCTGCTTTTAACTTCAAAAGATTAAAATCCTTCTGTTCCTGTTCAATAAACAAGTCGGGTAGTCCAGCAATTAAATAGTAATACTCTCGTGCCATACTATTTATTTTCAAGAAGTAACTCTAGTATACGCGGACGCATATATTCTTTGAATAGATTCTCGAAATCTTTTTCGGTAAAACTAATGATGTAGCTGCCATCTTTGGGTCCAATTTTAAAGCCGTACTTCATATTTTTGTCGGCAACTACTTCTAAATCCTTATTAAGGGTGGTGAACACCTTAGTTTTAAGAAATTCGCTAAGCTCTTTTTCGGTGTTTTGTGGAACAAGTACCTGAAGAGAAATTCTTTGGGTTGACTCGGGGTTCCAGTTTTTAATAGCTGCTTCAATTACAGACTTAACAAAATTTGTATCTTTTAAAGCTTCGGTTATGGGAGTTTCGATAACTTTTGCTTCAATAATACCTGAAACATCTTGCTTTAAAGCACTAATAACTTGTCTTGTTGAAATGGAAACCTCGGTATTAACATTTTTCTTTAGGTCTTCGGCTTCCTTTTTGGCTTGAGCCACAATTTGCGCTGCTTGTTTTTGCGCCTCATCAACAATTTTGGCAGCATCGCTTTTGGCTTTACTTACCAGCTGGCTAGCCTCTTCGGTTCCCTTGGTTAAGCCCTCTTTGTATATTTTCTCGGTGAGTTCTTGAAGCTTGTTTTGCATAACTTGTCCTCCAGTAATGTTTTACTTATCTTATTTATACTTTGTGTAAATTTTTCGTTTTAAGCAATCAGAATACTATATTTGGTGTAACAAAATTAATTTTTTTTTGCATTTGGCAATGTGACAATTCTCATTTATTTAAAAAGGATAAACCTATTTAGAGCGATTTAGTGACCAATCCTAATTCTTATCGACCTGATAAATAGGACATTGTTTAATAGGTTAGTGTTATTTAATTAACAATAAGTTTTACAACATATAAAATAGAATAATCAGTAATTTAGCCAGTTAATAGCAAGGATTACAGCAGGTTTGCTGTGTTTTTACTTTTATGCTATTAAATGCTAAAGTTAGCTAATGTTTAGTAATTTGTGTGTTTTGACATATAAAATACGTTCTTTTTTTACAATTAGGTACTAAAAAAATGCTGCTGCGAACTTCTCTTAAAAAAACAGGGTAGGTTCGAATCGCTATCCAGAATGATTTTAGCAGCAATTCACGTTTTAAAATTTAGCTAATTTGCAATGTGAAATTTTCTGTAATTATGTTCATAAGGCTTAATTAATTTACAGCGTATTTATTTGCCAGCGAGAGAATAAGATGTTTGTATAAAGGTCTCTTTTTTTAATTCAAAACTTAGTAAGTAGTTGGTTTTTGAACCAATTTTTATACTTTTACCATAACAATTTTATCGTTAGGTTCAGTAAATTTCTTAAATTCTTCTTTTAGATGAACGAATCGTTACTTATTTCGCTAATCAAGCTATTTGCCATTGTTGTTGAAAATGAGGAAGGGGTCGTGTCGGAATCGGCACACAGGGTAATTGCAAATTTTCTGACCAAAGAGTTTAGTCGCGAGCAGATTGATGAATACCTCAATGCAGCGGGCTTTATTTTTTCTCTTATTGAAACGAAAAAGCCTAAAAATGTTGAAGAGTTATCGTTGGATGAGCGTATTGAGTTAATTTGCGAGGGCATAAACACCGAGTTTGAGCAACACCAAAAGGTATGGCTTACCTTACAACTTCTTGAGTTTATTGTAGATACTGGTTTCGTTTCCGAATCACAGCTTAACTTTGTGCAATCTATTGCCGCACGTTTTTATATTCCAGAGGAAGAGTTTGTTGACGGTAAGCGTTTTATACTGTCAACTAGCCCCGATTTAATGCCTATTGGCGATAATATTATTTTACTCGATTGTGACGGGTTGGTGTCAGAGAAAACAAACCACGTGGTACTAAAAAACTTTCCGGGGGAAATGTTTTTTTTACACATACCAAGCACTAATACTTTTTTACTTAAATACTTTGGTGATAGCAACGTCTTCTTAAACAGTAAGGCCCTAAAGCCTGGGCGTTCGTATATTTTTGGAGTGGGTGGGGTTATTCGCACACCGAGAGTTGAGCCTATTTATTACAGTAAAATTGCGGGCATCTTTTTCCAATCGTGGAATAAAACAAATATTAGGTTTACCGCCCAAAATATTGAGTATAAACACAAGGGGAGTAAGAATGGTGTTTACCCTTTTACGCTCGATATACATTCGGGGCAATTTGTAGCCATAATGGGTGGGAGCGGGGTTGGTAAATCAACTCTTATAAACCTTTTAAACGGGAACCTTAAGCCAGCCAATGGGAAAATATTTATTAATGGGCTCGATATCAAGGATAATGCACGTGATATTGAGGGGTTAATTGGCTATGTACCACAGGATGATTTGCTGGTTGAGGATTTAACCGTTTTTGATAACCTTTACTTTGGTGCAAAATTCTGTTTCAACAGTAAAACGGAGGAGGAAATTATTGCACTTGTGGATGAGACCCTTAAGGACTTTGATTTAACCGAGGCGCGTAACCTAAAGGTTGGAAATCCAATTAACAAGTTTATTAGCGGAGGGCAACGAAAACGACTCAATATTGCTATGGAGCTCATTCGTGAGCCTGCTATCCTATTTGTTGATGAGCCAACTTCGGGCCTGTCGTCTTTCGACTCGGAGCGTATAGTGCTGATGCTAAAACGGCAAACTTTTAAGGGAAGAATAGTTGTTGCCAACGTCCATCAGCCTTCATCGGATATATATAAACTATTCGATAAGCTGATTGTAATGGACCAAGGAGGGCGGGTTATTTTTCAGGGAAACCCTATGGATGCTGTGGTGTACTTTAAGCACGAGGGACAATTTTTAAGGGCGAAGGAGAGCGAATGCCAATGCTGCGGTAATGTGAATACCGAGCAAATTATGCGCATAATTGAGGCTAGGGTTGTTAATGAGTATGGTAAACTTACCCGAAAGCGTAAGCACTCGGCAGCAGAGTGGTATGAGCTATACCTCGAAAAAATTCAGCGTAAAATTGCTCCAACAACGCATACCCAAAAAATAAGGCTACCGCAAAGTAGTTTTAGTACGCCTAATAGGAAGGAACAAAGCTGGCTTTTTTTTAGACGAAATATGAAAAGTCGTTTGGCTAATAAGCAGTTTATGCTTATTGCTTTTTTCGAAGCCCCTGTTCTTGCCCTAATTCTGGCATTCTTTTCAAAATACATTAGCGGAACCCTAAGTAATCCTAACACCTATTTATATAGCCACAACGATAATATACCAAGTTTTCTGTTTATGAGTGTTGTTGCGGCAGTGTTTATGGGACTGTCAATAAGTGCCGAGGAGATTATTAGAGACCAAAAGGTTAGGCAGCGAGAGCGGTTTTTAAATTTAAGCTATTTTAGTTACATAAATTCAAAAATTATAACCCTTCTTATTTTTTCGGCTATTCAAACCCTGCTGTTTACAGTGGTAGGTAATTCAATTCTCGAAATTCAGGGGCATTTTTATAGTACTTGGCTCATTTTGTTCTCTACCACAGTTTGCGCAAACCTTATAGGACTTAACATTTCGGCTGCACTAAATTCGGTAGTAGCCATTTACATAACCATTCCGCTTATTATAGTGCCTATGCTTTTGCTTGGGGGCGTTGTTATTAACTACAGTAAGTTACATAAGTCTATTTTAAACCCCGATTATGTTCCATTAGTTGGTGATATAAACCCTGTTCGGTGGGCATACGAAGCATTATGCGTGCATCAGTTTAAAACAAATAAGTTTAATAAGCATTTTTATGATGTGGAAAGTAAGATAACCAATAACAACTATTGTGCATCTTTCCTTATTCCCAAACTTCAGGTTAATCTCGAAGAGGTAGCAAAAAGCGTGGCCACAAACACGCAAAATAGCAAGACGGCTCACGAACTCTCTATAATTCGACACGAGCTAGCCCAATTCGCAAGTGACTACCCATTCACGGGTATTCAGTATCCCGATTCGTTAACACTTACTATTCATCAAATAAATCAGGCTCAAATAGATTCTCTTCGCCTGCTATTCAGCAATCTACGAGAACACTTCCTTGCGCAGAATAGACGACTAGTTCAATCGAAAGATTCAATATACAAAGTGCTTGGGGTTAAAAGAGGGGGCGATGCAGCTGTTTTTGCATTAAAGAGGAAATATCACAATTCTGCACTAGAGGATTTAGTTTTAAGTAAGACCGAGGTAGAGAAAATAAAGCTGGTTGGGCACAGATATGTTCGAAAGTTTAGCCCGATTTACGCATTGCCAAAAGCAACCAACGGCAGGGCTCAAATGTTTGCCCCTGCCAAACGACTGGGAGCACTTACAATTGATACTATTTGGTTCAACGTGTTGGTACTTTGGCTTATGTCGGTAGTGCTATACTTTGCCCTGTTAACGAACCTGTTTAGAGTAGTTAATAGCTACCTAGAGCGATTTAAGTTCCGCAGGTTGGCCAAGCGTATTGCGAGGTACATACCCCGATAGGCAGGTTCTATTTGGTAAGGCTAGGCACGTAGTTATGTACAAGTTAAAAAATATAGTATGATAATAGACGTACACACCCACATAAACAATTATCACGAAGATAGAGTTATTTCACTAGATGATAGCCTGAATAAGCTTTCAGCCAATATGCTTGAGAATAATGTTGATTATGCTCTAGTATTAACATCATTTAAAGTTAACCAACACCGACCCAGCACAAAACAAGTGGTAGAAGCTATTAAGCAAAGAAATAATTTGGGCGTAGTTTCAGGTATTAGTTATCTTCATTATGATCACAGAGATGTACGAGAAATTGGCGAATATCTTGAGAATGGTTTTATAAAAGCCTTAAAGTTTTATCCTGGTTACGAGCCATTTTACCCAAACGATACCAGACTTAAGCTTATGTATGAGATGGCTATAGAATATGATGTGCCTGTAATGTTTCATTCTGGAGATACCTATGCGCCAACAGGAAAGGTAAAATATTCACACCCAATACATATTGATGATTTAGCGGTTGATTATCCCGATTTAAAAATAGTGATATGCCACATAGGTAACCCTTGGATTAAGGACTGTATGGAAGTAGTGTATAAAAATAATAACGTATATGCAGATATCTCAGGCCTAGTTCTTGGTGATTTTGAAGATAAATTTGAACGGTATATGAAAAAGGAAATTGAAGAGATGATTACCTATGCTGGAGACCCAAATTATTTATTATACGGCACAGATTGGCCAATATCTAATATGAAATCTTATTTAAAATTTATGGATCAGTTAGAATTAGCGGAAGATAAAAAAGAGTTAATTCTGTGGAAAAACGCTGCGCAACTCTTCAAAATTGACGTTGAGAAGTTTTAATTTTAATTTATGCGATTGAACCTAGCCTTTACAATGAATTTTAAGGTTACTGATATAAAATAATCCAGCAGGGAATAATGCTGAGAAACCGCAGGTTTACACTCAGGGCGAGTTTCTCAGTCTGACGTAGGGTTGCTTCGAACTGCCAGCCCCTTATTACCTTAATATGGGGTCATCCTGAGCGTAGACGAAGGATGAACCACCGAAAGCGCGGCCCGTCAAACCTCGTCTCCGCTCAGTCTGACGTAGGGTTGCTTCCAATTACCCGTATACAATTCCTTGATATAGTTACAGTTGCAACAATAATTACATCAAAATTAAAAATACTTACAAAAATATTTGGAGAATAGTATTGTTCTGTCCTATATTTGCAGTGTAGTAGTTCAGTAGTACACTAATATTATAAATCAATATTATGATACAATTAAGCAACATCACATTTGGGTATCGCAAAAAGAAAAATCTTTTCGATAACCTAAACTTAACACTTGAGTTTGGGAAGATTTACGGGCTTTTTGGAGTTAATGGAGCTGGTAAAACTACTCTATTAAAGCAGCTTAGCGGACTATTGAAACCATCGGTGGGTTCAATTACTATTAACGATTTACATATTGGCAACAGAGGCGCCAATGCGCTGGCTACCGTTTTTTTAGTACCCGAGGAGTTCGACTTGCCACCGATCTCAACCCATCGATTTGTTGAGCTGAACGCTCCGTTCTATGAAAATTTCGACCATTCGCTTTTCGAAACATCAATGGGTGAGTTCGAAATTGAGCCCGATGAGAATTTAGGCGCTCTATCGTATGGGCAGAAGAAAAAGTTCCTTATTTCGTTCGCGTTAGCCACCCAAACACCGCTCCTATTGCTCGATGAGCCAACCAACGGGTTGGATATTCCATCGAAAAGTCAATTTCGTAAAATAATGGCAAAAATAGCATCCGAGGAACGATGCATCGTGATTTCGACACACCAAGTGCGCGACCTTTCATCGATGATTGACCATGCCGTTATGGTAGATAAGGGTACAATTGTATTCGACCATAGCTACCGAGCAATTACCGAGCATCTTACCTTTAAGTATGTTACTGGCGAAGTGCCTAATGATGCAATCTATTCCGAGGGCTACGCATCGGGTCATAATGTTATCTGTAAATCATCAAACGACGAGTCGGAGGTTGACCTTGAAATCTTATTTAACGGCGTAATTAAGGATGCCAATTCTATAAACCAAGCCATAAAAAACGCATAACTATGAAAACTTCTAATACTTTTTCAATAAAACGAGTAGGCCTTCTAACGTACCGTCATGTGTTTTCTAACTTAAGGCCATACTTGATGTACTTTGCTGCAGCTGGCAGTATCCTCATTATTATTAGTCTACTGAATACGCTGGGCACTAATTACTTTTCAGAAGATGTTTTTATTTCTCTTGGAGAAGTTATTCTTTTTATTGGGGGTGTAATGTTTACCTCAAGCATATTTAAAGAAATTAGCTCGAAACACCGTGGTTGGCTCTATATGATGCTTCCAGCAAACCCCAGCGAGAAAATTATATCCTACTGGCTTTTATCTTCAGCAGGATACGTTGTAATGGCCTCGTTAACCCTAGTAGTATCGTCAATAGTTTTATCAGCACTATCAACCCTGATATTTAAAACTGCATTCTACGTGTTTAACCCATTTAGTATGGTGCACCTTAATATCTTGCTCCATTACTGTATTGCACAGAGCCTGTTCTTTTTTGGTGCCATTTTCTTCCAAAGAAATAATTTTATTAAAACAATTTTATCCGTTTTTGTTTTTGCTATGATTATGGGAGTTTTAGGCGTAATTATTACATATCTTCTATTTGGAAAAACAGGAATAGATTCCAACAACATTCAATTAACCGACGACCATTTATTTACTGTAACAATACCATATATAGCAAAGGTATCTTACTATGGATTAATGGTTCCATTCTTTATTATCGTAAGCTATTTTAAATTTAAAGAGAGGGAGGTGTAATATGATATTCACTGAACAACAACCCATTTATATTCAAATAGCCGATATTTTTTGCGAAAACATACTATCGGGAGAATGGAAACCCAACGACCGTATTCCGTCGGTGAGAGATGTTGCCGTGTCTATGGAGGTAAACCCAAATACTGCAATGCGCTCCTACGAATTTTTGCAAAACAAGGAGATTATTTTTAATAAACGAGGAATAGGATATTTTGTAAGCGAACAGGGGCATAGTAAAGCGCTTGATTATAAACGCGAAGAGTTTATGAGTAAAACCGTTCCAGAGTTTTTTAGAAATATGTACCTGCTCGAAATAGAATACGAGGAGATGGAGCAGTATTACAAAAAATCGATTCGTTAAAATAACATATCTTCTTTCTGATTCATAAGAAGTGAGTTTCTCTTAAATTCACTGAATATTAGACAGTAAAAAAAAAGCATAATCAACTACTTAAAATTATGAAAACAAGCAATAAGATTTTACTCACTGCACTAGCCCTTTTAATTGTATTTATAGCTGCTGTGGCCATTACTTTCAAAGTAAAATTAAAAGATTTTATTATTGAAGGCGATGGCAATACTATAGTTCATGAACAAACTATTGAGCCTTTCGATAAGCTAATTATTGATGGAGCTATAAGCATTGAATATGTTCTGGGAGAATCGAATACACTAACTATTGAAGCCGATTCGAATTTAATACAGAATATAGAAATCAGCCAGAGTGATAAAACTCTGAAAATTAAAAGGAGCAAATCTAACCGAAAGCATATTATGGGTACGCTAACGGCGCCTATGGTAAACGACATTTTACTGTCAAGCGGTGCTAAGCTAGTATCAAAAGATACGATACAAGCCCAAACCCTCGATTTTATTGTAAATGCAGGTGGTTCGCTTTCGTTAATTGGCAATTTTGAAACCATAACTTCAACTATTAACGCAGGCGCTAAAGCAACCTTAGCTGGTACATGTAAAGTGATGAAGGTATCTTTAAATGCTGGGAGTGAATTAAAGTCACTTAAAATGGATACCGACTTTCTTAGTATTAAAGCTAATGCAGGTTCAAATGCCAATGTAAATAGTAAGGAATTGGAAGTATCCGCAACATCAGGTTCTGTAATTCGCTACAACGAGGGGGCTATCTTTAAAAAGATGGAAACATCGAGTGGGGGATATGTTCAATCGAGGAAAAATAACTAACCCGTATCTTAAAAACCTAAATGTTTTTGAGTAAAACCTATTTAATCCTCTGCCTGGCTCAATTAGTAAAACTTCTTATTCTATTTAATAGAATTATAATTACATACAAGTATTCTCTAAACAGGAGGTTTACCGACAGTTTAAATGTTAGTAAACCTCCTGTTTTATTAAATTTTAGATGTTGAGCTAGGAGCCATATTTTTGTTTTCATCAGTAAGCCCAATGTTTATCTTCAGAATGAGCTATATTTACCCTAGATTTCAAATTTTACTTAGCTAAATATTTTAGATGCACAAACATTTTTTGTAACTATGCAGTTGCAAACAGCTATATAACAAGGTTACCCTAAAAAATATTTACCATATGAAGCTTGGGTTAATGACCAAGGACGAGTGTGCAGACTTTGTTGAATTTAATTTAACAGGGAATAACGAGGAGTACGTAAAATGCCACGATGAGTCGTTGTATATAGATAGCAATGTTTTTAACCTTTTTGCAGGATGCTTTGAGCAAAGTAATCATCTGTTCGAGTTCATCGGGCAAACAATGTATAATGCTCGAAAAATTGTTCCTCTTCTTAATGCGTTGGATAAAAACCTTGACAGGCTAACCATTATTGAAACCGTAGAAGAGTTTAAGCAATATATTACTGGAATTTTTTTGGGCAAAGACCTGCTGCTTGATTTGTATAAAGCCGACCCACTATGGGAGCAGTGTTGGAAATTCTACCTCCGCCGCTTGATAATAGTTAACCGCGACCTAATTGCGCTGGTAAACAGATGCATTGAAGAGGAGCGTATACTTTGGGTTATTGGCTACTAGGTTGGCTATTTAAATAAAATGCTAAAGGCGCTCGCCTAAGCAATCTGTTTGTCCATATTTTCGCCAATGAATTTTTACCTTTCATAGCTCGGCGCCTTGTCGAGAGATTCGTTAGTGTAATAGTTCTAAAGCACTTCAGCTTGCTACTAAACTCTTTGCTTGTTTATTTTATCATTATACGCTAGTATAGTGATTCGACCTTCAGCACCCTTCTATAATAAATAGTGGCGCTATATTTTTGTAACCCTGTTAAGCGCAAATGGTGGTAACCTTCGACATATAACAATTCTTTACTTTTTTTAACGCTCTTTAACGCTGAAAAGCCCATTAATTCTGCATATTTGTGTGCGAAATAAAATTCAAATTAAATAATAAATTCAAACTAAACTACGATGAACGACACATCAACAGTTAACATTAAGGAGCTAAACGAACGCATTCGCCTTGAGAGTTCGTTTGTAGACATTATTACTATGGAGATGGACAAGGTAATTGTTGGCCAGAAACATCTTGTCGAGTCGCTGCTTATTGGGTTGCTGGCCAACGGCCACATTCTGCTTGAGGGTGTGCCTGGTCTTGCCAAAACCCTTGCAATTAATACCCTAGCAAGCGCTATAGATGCAGGTTTCTCGAGAATTCAGTTCACTCCCGACTTGCTGCCTGCCGACCTTATTGGAACAATGGTTTACAGTCAGAAACAAGAAGATTTTAGCGTTAAAAAAGGGCCAATTTTTACAAATTTTGTTCTTGCCGATGAAATAAATCGTGCCCCCGCCAAAGTACAAAGTGCATTGCTTGAGGCTATGCAGGAGCGTCAGGTTACCATTGGTGATGAAACCTTTCCATTGCCCACGCCATTTTTGGTTATGGCAACCCAAAACCCAATAGAGCAGGAGGGAACCTACCCGCTGCCCGAGGCGCAAGTTGACCGCTTTATGCTTAAAGTGAAAATTACTTACCCAAAAATAGAGGAGGAGAAGCTTATTATTCGCCAAAACGTAGCGGCAAGCTTCCCAAAGGCAAATAGGGTAATTAAGCCCGAGGATATTGTGAAGGCTCGTGAGGTTGTTCGCGAGGTTTATATGGATGAGAAGATTGAGAAGTACATAGTTGATATTGTTTTCGCTACCCGTTTTCCGAAGGATTATAAGTTAGAAAAGTTTGAAAATATGATAGCCTACGGTGGGTCGCCTAGGGCAAGTATTAACCTATCGTTAGCTGCAAAAGCGTACGCATTTATTAAGCGCAGAGGGTACGTAATTCCCGAAGATGTGCGGTCGGTTTGCCACGATGTGTTACGCCATCGTATTGGCCTTACCTACGAGGCGGAAGCCGAAAACATTAGTGCTGAGGATATTATTACCGAAATACTAAATACCATTGAGGTACCCTAGTTTATGTCAATTCTAAAACTTTCACTTCTTTGCGCAGCGTTTTTAGCTCTTTCCAATGTAGCCAGTAGTCAAAATTACATTGGTTTGCACAAGAATGAGATTTTTAGAGTAGCAAAAGCAGAGTTAAATGGTTTTTTGTTTACAAAAGAGGTAGAAAACAATAACAGGAGCTTTATTAAGTTTGAAAACTACCTCGATGAGCAAACCATAATTTTTATGCTCAGCTCCGATGGGTATTGTACTTCCGTTTCGCATATGTATAACGTATGGTTATATGATTCAATTAAGAAGGAGCTTAATGCGAAGTATAGAAAGGGTAAAAATGGGGTATGGATTGAAACCATAAACTCGACTAATTACGAAATAAAATTACGGAAGGGCGAGTGGTTTATAACAGTTTTTACTCAAAAAAAATAGAAGTAACGTAGCAACCTTGTAAAAAATACTAGCTGTGGATGCATCAGAACTATTAAAACGAGTACGAAAGATAGAAATAAAGACCCGAGGGCTATCTAGGCAAATATTTGCAGGCGAGTACCATAGCGCTTTCAAAGGCAGAGGAATGGCTTTTAGCGAGGTGCGCGAGTACCAGTACGGAGACGATATTCGGAGCATCGACTGGAACGTAACCGCTCGTTTCAATCAGCCTTTTATAAAGGTGTTCGAAGAGGAACGTGAGCTAACGGTTATGCTACTTATTGATGTTAGTGGCTCGCGAATGTTTGGTACTACAAATTTGCTGAAAAAGAACTTAGTAACTGAAATAGCCGCTGTTTTAGCCTTTTCGGCCATTCAGAATAACGATAAGATTGGGGTTTTAATGTTTAGCGATAAGGTTGAAAAGTTTATTCCTCCTAAAAAGGGAAGAACTCATATTCTTCATATTATTCGTGAATTAATAAACTTTGAGCCAACAAGCTCTGGAACCGATTTATCGGAAGCGTTAAGATACTTTACCAATGCCATTAAAAAGCGTTGTACCGCTTTTATTCTGAGCGATTTTATGGATTTTAAACCCAATACCGTTGAGCCAAACTTTTTAAATGCTTTGTCAATTGCAGGTAATAAGCACGATGTGGTGGGGGTTAGGGTTTACGACCCTCGCGAAACGGAGTTGCCACCCATTGGGTTAGCAAGGCTTAAGGACGCAGAAACGGGCAGCTTCTCGTGGATTGATACAAGCAGCTCTACTGTTAGAAAAACGTATGCCCAGTGGTGGCGCAATACGGAGGCATCGCTCAAGCAAACCTTTTCACGATGCAGGGTCGATTCTATTGCTATTTCAACCGATGAGGATTACGTAAAGCCGTTAATCAAGCTGTTTAAACAAAGAGCTTAGCTGTACAGTGTTAGCACGTCATTGCGAGCGTATTTTGCGAAGCAATATATTGATCAGCAATGCTTTTACAATATCTACCTAAAGTTTTAAATAAATACAGATATTCAAATTAATAACTATATTTTTTTATGAATAGTTTCTTAAAATATCTAGTCTTTACAATTGCTTCCATAATGCTTATGGTTGCTCAACCAAATGCATCAAAGGCACAAAGCCCTAAGTTCAGTTTTGTTGCGCAGCTATCAGTCGATAGTATTCTGATTGGCGACCAGCTCGAACTAACCATAAAAGCTTGTTTACCCGAGGGGTACGAGGTTCAATTTCCTTACTTTACCGATACCCTTGTAGCTGGAATTGAGGCTATAGGCTTGCCCGTTATAGATACCTTAAAAACGCAGGGTGTGGGCAAAGAGTACACATATAGGCTAACCCTTACATCATTCGACGAGGGTTTCTATCGAATTCCTCCCATAAAACTCCCGTTTTCTAGTGAACAAACCATAGATACTGCCCAAACGGCAGCAATATGGTTACTAGTAAATACGTTGCCCCCCGATAGTACCATTACCACAATATACGATATAAAGGCACCGCTGAAAGAACCCTACACATTTGCCGAAATTGCACCGTGGATTGGTGGTGGTTTGCTGGCCATAGCTCTTATTACATTCCTTGTTTACTACTTTATTAGAAAAAGAAAAGGCAAGCCTGTATTCTTTAATGCAAAGCCTTCTGAGCCTCCCCACATTATTGCGCTTCGCGAGCTGAAACATATAAAGGAGAAGAAACTTTGGGACACAGTAAACCATAAGCACTACCAGTCGAAGCTTACAAACGTTATCCGTTTTTATATTGAGGGTAGGTTCGGAGTTCCTGCAATGGAACAAACTACCTATGAAATTTGTAATAGCTTGCTAGTCAATGATGTGCTAGAAAAAAAGCAGCTCGAAGAACTTCAGGATGTTTTATCGCTTGCCGACTTGGTTAAGTTTGCCAAGTTTGCACCCAGCGCATCCGAAAATTTGGGTAGCCTAGAGTTTGCAATTAAGCTTGTGAATAGCACTAAACCCGTAGCATTAGACCAAGATAAAAATACAGAGGTTAACAATGAAGATGAGGCAGATGCTCAAAATACGCTACAGCCTCAGAAAATTGCTGATGATAAAGATAAAACGATATAAATATGAGTGGAATATCTTTTGCACATCCCAATCTTTTATACCTGCTTATACTAATACCCGTTTTTGTTTTCTGGTACTTGTTTAAGCAGAGAGACTCACGGGCAAGCCTCCAGATGTCAACGCTTATGCCTTTTGCCAAGGTACCAATATCAGCAAGAGTGTACTTAAGGCATTTGCCTTTTGCCCTGCGTATGGCGGCTTTATCACTTATAATCATAGTTTTGGCTCGACCACAATCTTTTAATGTTTCACAAAACATTGAAGCCGAAGGTGTTGACATTATGATTGCCCTTGATATATCGAGTAGTATGCTTGCTCAGGATTTTAAGCCCAATAGGCTTGAGGCAGCCAAGGACATTGCCATACAGTTTGTATCTGGCAGAAGGAACGACAGGCTTGGCTTGGTAATATTTGCTGGCGAAAGTTTTACACTATGCCCGCTAACAACCGATTTGCGGACAGTTGCAAACCAGTTTAAGGATATTAAATTGGGCTTAATTGAAGACGGAACCGCTATTGGGGTAGGTCTTGCCACAGCCGTAGCAAGGCTTAAAGATAGCGATGCTGTTAGCAAGGTAGTTATCTTGCTAACCGATGGGGTTAATAATCAGGGCGAAATTGCTCCAATTACAGCTGCCGAAATAACTAAATCGTACGGCATTAGGGTTTATACCGTTGGTATTGGAACTCACGGAACAGCACCTTTCCCTGTTCAAACCCCTTTCGGAATTCGTATGCAGGATATGAAGGTTGAAATTGACGAGGATGTTCTAACCGAAATAGCTGAGATTACTGGTGGTAAATACTTTAGAGCAACCGATGGTAAAGGGCTGGCTCAGGTATACGAGCAAATTGACCAGCTTGAGAAAACAAAATTTGAGGTAATTGAAACAACTAAGAAAAAGGAGGAATTTGTACGTTACGCCCTGTGGGCTCTTGTTCTTTTGGCAGTCGATATGGTATTAAAATCAACCCTTTTTCGAAGCATCCCTTAAAATGATGGGTTATTACTAATTTTAGCGTGTAAGCAAAAAAACAGAAAATTATGTTCAGATTTGCTAATCCAGAATACTTATTTATACTGCTGGCAATACCTTTGCTAGTAGGATTGTACATACTAGCCTCGTTTTTACGTAAGCGAAGGTTAGCCGAGTTTGGAAATGTTGATACAATTAAGCAGCTAATGCCTGGGGTTTCCGTTCGCCGTGGTTGGATTAAACTAATCCTTTATATTATCGCCTTTTCATTAATGGTGCTTGGCGTTGCGCGTCCACAGTTTGGCTCCAAGCTAACCGAGTCGAAACGAAAGGGAGTGGAGATTATTATTGCTCTCGATGTATCGAATAGTATGATGGCTCAGGATATTCAGCCAAACAGGCTCGATAGAGCCAAACAGGCAATATCCCGACTAGTTGACCAGCTCTCGAACGATAGGATTGGTTTGATTGTTTTTGCTGGCGATGCTTACGTGCAGCTACCCGTTACCAACGATTATACATCTGCCAAAATGTTTTTGTCAACAGTTTCAACAGGAATGGTGTCTAAACAGGGCACAGCCATTGGTTCTGCTATTAATCTGGCTTCAAGCTCTTTTAGTCCGCAGGAGGATACGGGGAAGGCAATTATTGTAATTTCTGATGGCGAAAGTCACGAGGATGACCCGATTAGTGCAGCGCAGTTGGCCAACGATAAAGGGATTGTAGTGCACGCCATTGGTATTGGTTCGCCAAAAGGGGCTCCAATTCCATTGAGCCCAAACAGCCGCGACTTTTTGCGCGACAAGAACGACGAGGTAGTGGTTACCCGTCTCGATGAGGAAACCCTCTCGAAAATGGCTATTACAGGAGGCGGAAAGTATATAAGGGCCACCAGTTCGCAAATTGGATTAATACCTTTATTTGAGGAGATTAACCGAATGGAACGGGCCGAATTTAAGGAGAAGACTTTTTCTGAGTACGACGACCAGTTTCAATATTTTTTTGGGTTGGCTTTACTATTCTTAGTCATTGATTTTTTTGTGCTTGAACGAAGAAATAAGCTTATTCAGAGGCTGAACCTGTTTGGAGAAAATCCAAAGGAGAAGTTTTAGTTTTATTATTGAAAAAATTTAGAATTATGCAACGTACAATAATTACCCTAATCTTTATAAGCCTAACAGCCTCATTCGTTGCTTTTGGGCAAACAGAGCGTAAATCTATTCGGAAAGGGAATAGGGAGTTTAAGAAAGGAGAGTTTATAGATTCCGAAATTATGTATCGCTCAGCTCTCGATATAAACCCTTCGTCGTTTAAAGGAAATTTTAACCTAGGCGGTGCGCTGTATAAACAGGAGAAATTTGAAGAGGCTGAAAGTATTTTCAGTGATATTGCAGCCAAGAAAAATGATTCGAAAGAGCTTAGCAGCGTGTATCATAATTTGGGTAATGCGCATTTTCAGAAAGAAGAGTACGATAAAAGCGTAGAGGCATATAAAAATGCGTTACGCCAAAATCCTTCCGACACGGAAACAAAGTACAATCTAGCCCAAGCACAGCGAATGTTAACGCAGCAACAGGATCAAAATCAGGATCAAGATCAAGACCAGAATCAAGACCAAGATAAGGATCAGGATAAAGAGGACAAGGAGAATGATCAACAGAACAAGGATCAGGATAAAAATAACGACCAGCAAGATAAGAAACCGCAGGATAAGCAACAGCAAATTTCGCAGGAGGATGCTCGTCGTATGCTAGAGGCAATTCAGAATGATGACAAGAGAGTACAGGAAAAGGTACAGGAAGAAAAAGCCAAAGCAGCGAAAGTTAAGGTAGAAAAGAACTGGTAACTATACTATTATGCAAATAAAACGTTTTTGTATTACCCTATTATTCCTTGCATCGTGCGTAAATCTTTTTGCGCAGGATGTAGACTTTACCGTATCAGCCCCAAGTGTGGTATCGGTTGGAGAACAATTTAGAGTGGTTTTCAAACTCAACGCACGACCTCAAGAGCTTAATCCACCAGCATTTGATAATTTCTACATACTTGCAGGCCCAAGTACATCTTCAAGCAGTAGTATTCAGATAGTAAATGGGCAAATGACCCAAACTTACGAGTTTAGCTATACCTATATTCTCGAAGCAACCGAATCGGGTAAGTTTGAAATTGGCTCAGCATCAGCCACAGTATCTAAAAAAGAGTATAAAACCAATCCCATTTCAATTGAGGTTGTAACTGGCGGCGGCGCTCAATCAGCATCATCCAAAGTTCAGCAGAGCGAAACGCCAAACATAAATGCCGAGCAATCATCGGATAATATGTTTATCGATATTGAGTTCGATAGGGGAACTGCGTACAGAGGGCAGCCAATATTGGCTACTCTAAAACTGTATACACGTCAAAACATAGCAGGTTTCGACGATTTTAAATTCCCTTCGTTTAATGGTTTTTGGAGCCAAGAGGTTGAAACGGCTAATAATATTCGTTTTCAGCGAGAGAATATTAACGGGCGGGTTTATAACGTGGGGATACTAAAAAAATATCTTTTACTTCCACAACGTACTGGCGATCTGAAAATAAACCCCTTTGAGCTCGTTGTGCTAGCTCAGCAGCAAGGAAGAGGGTCGGGGTCAATTTTCGACGATTTTTTTGGTTCGCACCAAACCGTAAAACTTCGTTTGCAGAGCAAAGAGAAAACTTTGAAAATAAGAGATTTACCTCCTAATGCACCTGCCTCATTTACAGGCGCTGTTGGCGATTTTAACCTGCAGGCAAGCCTTGATAAAGCATCGATAAAAACCAACGAGGCAGTAAATCTTAAAGTTAGGATAGCTGGTTCGGGCAACATAAAACTTATAGAAACCCCCAAATTTGAGTTCCCCAGTAGTTTTGAGGTTTTCGACCCCAAAGTAACCGATAATATTAGCACCACATCACAAGGGGCAACTGGTTCAAAAACATTTGAGTTTGTGGCTATTCCCCGCGGTCCAGGTAGTTTTAATTTGGGTAGTATGGAGTTTACCTACTTTAGTCCATTAAAAGAAAAGTACGTTACCCTAAAGTCCGAATCGCTAAATCTTTCGGTTGAAGCCGATGGCTCTGAACAAGCAACCGCTCCAATGGTGGGCTTTGGTAGGGAGGATGTGCGTTTTATAGGGAAGGATATACGCTTTATTAAAACGGAGGGCATAAAAGTAGGCAGGTCATATAACCTTCTTTTTGCGTCTAAAGCATACTTTGCCATTGTGGCATTGCTTCTTATAGCCTTTGTTGCCTTGTTTTGGTTCATTCAGCAGAATAGAAAGCTAATGGATAACATTGCCCTAGTAAGAACCCGAAAGGCGAATAAAGTGGCATCAAAAAGGCTAAGGGAAGCCCAGAAGTATTTGTCGCTCTCAAATGCCGAATCATTTCACGAAGAGTTGCTAAAGGCTTTATGGGGTTATGTTGCCGATAAGCTCAGCATTCCTGTTGCAAACCTTTCGAGCGATACGGTTAGGGAAACTTTAGAGCATAGTAATGTACAAGATACTGACATTGACGAGTTTTTAAGAATAATAGCAGCTTGCGAATATGCGCGATACGCACCAAAAAGCGAAACTTCGCAAATGACCCATCTCTATGATAATGCAATATCACTAATTGCAAAACTTGAAGGAGTAATTGGGAAATAGTGTTACGAATAATTAATGTATTATTGAACTAATTGATATAATTTTAACAATACCTTGCTCATATGAATAGGAGATACTACTCGCTAATAGTGCTTTGTTTGATGCTTTTTGCAGCAAACGCTAAGGCTGAAATTCAAATTGACTCTCTTGTTTTTCGAGCTAATGAGCACTATATCGATAATAATTTCGATAGGGCAGCCGAACTATACCAAACGCTGGTTGATAGTGGTTATCAAAGCGCCGACATATACTTTAACCTAGGTAATGCCTACTTTAAGTTAAACAGAATGCCCTATGCAATTTTGAATTTCGAACGGGCTTACCGATTGAATTCTAGTGATGAGGACATAGAGTTTAACCTTGAGTATGCGCGTACCTTTACGGTTGATCGTATTGAACCGTTGCCCGTTTTCTTTCTGCTTAAATGGTATCGTTCTGTTAGGCGAATGCTGCCGTCAAATGGATGGGCTTGGAGCAGTATTCTTTGGATTGCAGTTACGCTTTTTTTGGCACTTATATTTTGGTTTGCTCTAAAACCTTTTACTAAGCGCTTAACCTTTTCATTAGGCATTATTTCGCTGGTTTTTGCTGTAGTTTCAGTAGTTTTTAGTGCGCAAGAAAAGGAGAACGAGACCATACGCGATAAGGCTATTATTTTTCAGCCTGTGGTTACCGTAAAAAGCTCGCCTGGCGAAACGGGTAACGAAATTTTTATACTTCATTCGGGCACTAAAGTTCAAATAACCAAAGCATTGGGTAAATGGGTTGAGATTCGCATTTCCGATGGCAATAAGGGCTGGATACCGAGTGAATCTATAGAGCTTATATAAGCAATTTTTTACTTGCAGTTTTTGTAGATAAACTCTTGAGCTTCAAAACTCCCTAACTTTACAGCTTGCTTCCAATCGGTGCAGGCTAGGTTTTTTTTACCTAGGTTTTGCCTGCATTTCCCTCGGTTTAGGTATAGGTTTTTGTCCTTAGGATTAAGCTCAATAGCCTTGCTGAAATCAATTTCTGCTACCTCCCAATTTTTTGATGATAGATATAGTTCGGCTCTGGCAGCATAGTGCGTCCAGTTAGTAGGGTCAAGTTTAATTAGCTTCCCTAGGCTAAACAATGCGCTAATATTTTTACCCATTTTGGTGGCAATATTGGCACTTAAAAGTAGCGCATTAGTACATTTGGGATAATAACTTAGGAAGTAATTAACGTCAGCGAAAGCGTGCTCAAAATCATTTAAGTTCGAGTAGGCTTGGGCTCTTTGTTTATAGTAAGCAGGATTTCCCCCTGAATTCGAAATAGCTTCATTAAAAAGTTTTATCGCTTTTTTATGCTTGCCCACTTTATCAAGCGCAAGCCCATAGCTGCTCATATACTTATCATTCCTTTTATTTCGTTTTAGCGCCTGCGCAAAGTCTTCCTCTGCGGCCTTGTAACTCCCAATGGCAGTGTAGGCTTTGCCTCTGAGGGCGTAAAATTGATGTCGAGATTTTTTGCCATCCATCTTCTCATTTAAAAGGTCCAGGGCAAGCTCCCACTCGTTTTGCGAGAAATGGTAATCAATCTCAGCCTCAAGCAATTCGTTATTATTGTACCACTGCTTTAGCCACAAGTTTTTCCATTGTGGCGTTTTTGCTAGCCCAACAAATGCCGTATCAAGTATGATGTTGGCTTCAAATACTTTTTGAGTGGAGGAGAGGTGGCGCTCAAGCGCTGCAATAGCTGCAATGGTGTCGTTAAGCATAGCGTATGCTTTGGCTTCCCACAGCGAAGCTATATCACTTCTAACTTGGTTTGCATCTTCAAAACAGTCTAAAGCATCTTTAAAAACATTCTGCGCAAACAGTATTTCGCCTTTCTTAATTAGGACGTAAGGATTTCTTTTTATGCCCACAAGTGCCGAATCGATGTGCTGTTGAGCTAAGATGAAATTCTTGTTGCATAAAGCTACTTGCGATCGATAGTAGTTTTCGGTCATTTTTTGAGCATTCGTGCATAGCACACAAGCACTAAATATTAAAAATAAAGATACGCGTTTCATCTACTTTATACCTTTTATAATATTGTTAACCATATAAAGTGTAGCATCAAGCAAGGTGTTATATCTACCTAATAACAATTACGTTGCCTTTAACCTATAATCAAGTTTTTTACTTCGCTAATTTCCATAAACGAAGCTCCGTTACCTGGTCCAAAACTGCCACCAATCACCAGAACCATATCGGTGGTGCACACCTTATTATTTTTCACAAGGGTTTTAATGGCATCACTTAAAAACGAGTCTCTACTTTCGGTTAGATTCATATAATTTGCCGAAATACCAAACGAAAGGGCAAGCTGGCGCATAATGGTTAGGTTGTAGCACATAGCGTAAACGGGCACAGTTCCCCTAAAGGCTGATAGGTATCTGCCCGTTCGGCCCGTCATTGTATCGGCTACAATTGCTTTTATGGGCAGTGAGCTGCAAGCCCTTACAGCACTTCGGGCAAGGGTGGCTGTTACCTGGTTGTGTACTTGGGTAAGTTTAATTTCAGGGTCGGCATTAAGCATTTTCTCAACCTCCCGAGCCACGTTAGTCATAGTTTTAACTGCGTCTAAAGGGTACTGCCCGTAGGCAGTTTCGCCACTTAGCATAATCGCATCGGCCCGACTGTATATTGCGCTGGCAATATCATTTATCTCAGCCCTCGTTGGGCGCGGATGCTCAATCATACTATGGAGCATTTGTGTGGCTATAATTACTGGTTTTTTAGTTTCTAAACATTTATTTATAAGAAGTCGTTGAATGGCTGGGATTTTTTCGGCTGGAATTTCAATACCCAAATCGCCACGGGCTACCATTATTCCGTAGGTGTGCTCTAGTATTTCGTCTATATTATCAACCCCTTGCTGGTTCTCAATTTTGGCTATTACTTTAATTTTACTGTTGTGCTTCTTTATAATCTTCTTAATATCAATTACATCCTCTTTGGTGCGCACAAACGAATGGGCAATAAAATCGAGGTCGTATTCAATGGCAAATTCAATAAACTCTATATCTTTTTGTGTTAACGATGGGAGCTTAATAGGGGTGTTTGGAATGTTAACACTTTTGCGAAACTTTATCACTCCAGAGTTTGTGGCCTGACACTCAAGATATGTTCCCTTGTTTTCAACAACCCGTAGTTCAATTTCCCCATCGTCAATTAGTAGGTATGAACCCTTGCTAATATCCTGACAAATATTAACGTATGAAATAAAAAGATTGCCGTTACCCGATTCGCCCTCTGGATTGCCGTACACACGAAGGGTATCGCCTGTTTCAATTTCAATTTCAGACCCCTTAGAGGAGGTTCTAATCTCTGGACCCTTCGTATCAACAAGTATGGCTATGCGGTCCGATACTTTTCGTACCATATCAACCACTTTTTTTGCCTGTTCTATGTTTTGGTGGGCCGTATTTAGCCGAACCACATTCATTCCAGCATCAAATAGTTGTTGCAAAAAAACTTCGTTACATCTCTTGTCCGAAATGGTGGCTACAATCTTGGTTTTTTTAAGCATATCTCTCTTATTTATAGTCCTTTTAGTTTAACAAAGATACTCTATTTGACTTACGTGGCAAGCTATTGCCGTGTTTATCATTAATCTTATCTGAATTTTTCATAACTCATAAAATCAATTTTAGCTATCTTCACACTTTAAAATAAGTGCTATGGGTTGGGAGTATGCCATTAATGATTATGTTAGGTTTTTAAGACTAGAGAAATCGTTGGCCGAAAATTCGGTTAGTGCCTACGTACGCGATTTAAAATTATTGAGCACGTTTGCTGAGGATAGCCTCGGAAAGGAACCCGAATCACTTTCGGTTAACGATATAAGTAGTTTTTTAGGATTTATTCACGATAGTGAATATAGCCATCGCTCGCAAGCACGAATCCTTTCGGGTGTTAAGGGCTTTTATAAATATTTAATGGTCGAAGAGGTTATCGACATCGACCCTACGGAGCTAATATCGGGACCTAAAATGACCCGAAAACTTCCCGAGGTGCTTGATATGGATGAGATTGATGAGATGCTAAGTACCTTCGATTTAAGTAAACCCGAGGGGCAGCGTAATAAGGCAATGCTAGAAACTCTGTATAGCTGCGGGTTGCGTGTTTCTGAGTTAGTAAGCCTTAGGCTTACCGACTTGCATTTCGACGAAGATTTTATAAAGGTGCTGGGTAAGGGCAATAAGGAAAGGTTAGTACCTATTGGAGGTAAAGCCATTAAGGAGATACATTTATACCTACCCGACAGGAATAGTCTTCCAAAAATTGATAAATCGTCTGAAAATATTCTCTTTTTAAACCGACGAGGCAAAAAGTTAACCCGCGAAATGATTTTTACCATAGTTAAGAATGCGGCTAAAAATGCGGGCATAAAAAAGACGATAAGTCCTCATACGTTTAGGCATTCATTTGCTACGCATTTGGTTGAGGGAGGTGCAGACATTAGAATAGTGCAAGAGATGCTTGGGCACGAATCAATTCTTACCACCGAAATTTATACGCACTTGGATAAGCAGTACCTGAAGGAAACGATAAGCCTGTTCCGTAATCGTGAAAGGAATAAGTAAACGAGAGTATTTAAATGCGATGCTCGTCGCGTAGCAAATCGTTTATCGATTTTACAGGACTAAAGGTAGATGGTGGAACTTCAACAAATATTGTGTTCCAGTTGCCCATAGCCCCGTTCCAAAGCCCGGGTAGTTCTTGCGCTTTAAGTGCTTTTCCATCCTTGCTTTTGGTTGAAATGAAGCCTGTGTTAGGGTCTATGTGCTTTAGCAAATCGAACTTTTCGCCATACAAATTGATTACCCCACACACTAGGTCAACAGGATTAAAATGTGTTGAAGCCTCAAATATCGCTCTCTCGTCGGGTTTACTTATGTCAATTTGCGATGTTTCAACTATTTGAAGTGAAACTGAGCCGTCGGGGTTCGTAGCCCAGAAAGGGCCACCTCCAGGCTCGCCTTCATTTTTAACCATTCCACAAACTCGTATGGGGCGGTTTAGTTTCTTAGTAAGATATTCGTAAAGTAATTTGCTGTCGTCCTTATTTAATCCAGCAGGGGGTAAAATGCATAGCTCGTTAACGGTAAAGTCTAAAACTTCAAGTAAAAATTCGTGGGTTGGCTCTTCTGGGCCCATAAGTTGGCTTAGGTAGTCAAAAATTAAACTCTGATAGCTCATTAGTAGTCCAGCTAAAGCCTTTTTATATAAAATGGTCTGAGGTTTTAGCCTATCGGGTAAAACATTATCAATGTTTTTAATAAAAATGAGCTCATCGGTTAGCTTATTTAGATTTTCAATAAGCGCACCGTGACCGCCTGGCCTAAAAACCAGCTGGCCGTTGTCATCTCTAAAAGGTTTGTTATCAAGGTCGACGGCAATAATATCGGTCGATTTTTTTTGCTCTGAGTAAGTAACATTAATGCTAACACCGTGAAGTTTAGCGTAGCTTTCTATTACATTATCGCAAAGCTTTTCAAAACCATCTTTATGTTCTGGCGATATGGTTAAATGTATTTTTACCGTATTATCAATACTTCGGGCGTATTGCGCTCCCTCTACAATATGCTCTTCAAAGGCTGTTCTGATGCCCTCGGGATACTTATGAAAATCCAATAGCCCCTTGGGCTTGCTACCATAGTTTAGGATGTGAGAATTGAGTAGAACGTCTATAATGGTATCGTAACTATTCTGTTCTAGTAAACTTTTTATGCTCAAACCCATTTTGTTGAGCGTAGCAACAAGTTTATCGTAAAAAGGGAATTTATTTAAGTTTTCAAAGAATGCCCAAGCTGAGTCAACTCCCTTTTCGTCAAAGTTTGCTTTGCCCTCGGTTACAGATTCCTCTAGGTAGGAATAAAGATTTTTAAACATTCGAGTAGCGGCTCCCGAGGCAGGCACAAATTTAGTTATAGTCCCTTCAAAGCATTTAAAGAGTTCAACCAAATCATCAACTTCGCTTAATTCAAGCCTAATAATGCCATCGCCAACGGTAGCAGGTTTTATTACGTTAAGGAACGGGAAGCCCTTTTCAAAATTTATTAGCTGTAACTCAACATCTTCCCTAGTAACTCCAATCGCATTAAGCTGTTCTACATCTTTGTCTGTTAGCATCTTTATTTCAGGTTTTTTTATTTTTTGTGACGGTAAATATCGTTAAATTTTTACCTATTCTTACCTTTGCCCACGTTTTAATTAGAAAACTAACATATTACACAAATGCAAAAACGAAAGGTAAACGTTGTTACCCTAGGGTGTTCAAAAAATATTGTTGACTCAGAGTACCTTATGAAACAGCTTGAGGTTGATGGATGGGAGGTGGTGTTCGACTCGAACGACCCTACTGCTAAAGTAGTGGTAGTTAATACCTGTGGTTTTATTGGCGATGCAAAGGAAGAATCGATAAATACCATACTCTCTTTTGTTGAAGCTAAACGCAAAGGGGTAATTGAGAAGGTTTTTGTAATGGGTTGTTTGTCACAACGATACAGAAATGAGTTGAAGGATGAAATTCCTGAGGTTGACCATTTTTTTGGAGTAAACGATTTACCCTTAATACTAAGCAGCCTTAACGCTACATACTCAGATAAATTGTTAAACCAAAGGTTCATTACTACCCCTACACATTACGCCTACCTTAAGATATCCGAAGGGTGCTCTTGGGGTTGCTCGTATTGCGCAATTCCAATGATAAGAGGAAAACATATTTCTAAACCCATACCAGAACTGATTGATGAGGCTAAATTTCTTGTGAAGCAAGGGGTTAAGGAGTTGATTGTAATAGCCCAAGATTCAGTGTTTTACGGTATGGATTTATATGGCGAAAGGCGGTTGCCTCAGCTGATAGATGAGCTTAGTATGATTGATGGGGTTGAATGGATACGGATTCACTACGCATACCCCAATGGTTTTCCAATGCAGCTTGCCGAAATAATGCAGAATAATCCTAAGGTGTGTAAATACCTCGACATTCCTTTTCAGCATATTAGCGATAATGTTTTAAGTATTATGCGCCGCGGAATAACAAAGCACGAAACCCTTGATTTTATTGAGAAACTCAGGGCAGTTGTGCCCGATGTAGCCCTTAGAACTACATTGCTTGTTGGTCATCCTGGCGAAAGTGAGGCTGATTTTCAGGAACTACTAGAATTTGTTAAGCAAACTAAATTCGATAGGCTTGGGGTGTTCACATATTCTGAAGAGGAAGGAACACATTCGGCTACTTTGGACAATAATATACCCGAAGAGGTTAAGCAGAGCAGAGCTGAACAAATTATGGAGCTACAACAAGAAATATCACTGAATAACAATAGTTTAAAGATTGGTAAAGAGTTTAAAATTATTATTGATAGGGAAGAGGATGAGTTTTTTGTAGGCCGAACAGAGTATGACTCGCCAGAAGTAGACCAAGAGGTGTTTATTACCCATCCCTCTAACAGTAGTATAAATTTGGGCGATTTTGTAAACTGTAAAATTACTAGTGTATCAGACTATGATTTATTTGGCGAATTGCTTTAGGCTTTAATCAAATTAAGTTTATAAAAAAAGGTTTTAGCATAATTTGTATGCTAAAACCTTCTCATTTAAAGAACGATATAATTTGTTTGTTAAACTAACTCTTTAAGTTTTTTTATGGCTGCATCATAATTGGGTTCGTTACCAATCTCTGGCACCACCTCAATATACTGAATAGTATTGTTTTGGTCAATAATAATTACGCCTCGAGCAAGCAGTCTTAGCTCGCTAATTTGAAAACCATACTTTTGTCCAAAATCCATCTCCTTATGGTCCGATAGAGGAGTGAGATTATTGATACCCTCGGCACCACAGAACCGTTTTAAGGCAAATGGTAAATCGGCCGAAATAGCTAAAAAGGCTACCTTATCGCCAAATTGAGCCGCTTCTTTGTTAAATTTATGGGTCTGCATAGAGCAAACACCTGTATCAATTGATGGAAATATGGATAGGAGCTTTACTTTCCCTTTAAAATCTTCTAGCGTAACGGGCTTTAAGCCATCGTTTATTACGTTAAAGCTAGGTGCTTTGCTGCCTATCTTAACTTCGTTACCAATAAGTGTAACAGGGTTGCCTCCAAAGGTTACTTTTGTATTCATACTTAGTTTTTCTTAGGTTATTTAATACGATACAAACACGATAGCTATGTTTTTGTTTAACAGTATTGTGAAAATGTTAAAAAAATAGGCGCTTACCAAGCGCCTATTTTTAGTTGTGTGCCGTGCATGGCAATTATCTAGGTGGTGAAAGTCCACTATGGGGGTTTGTAATCACTAACCATTAGCTGAAGGCAAGGGTGTCCATCGTGAGGTGGAATCTGAAGGAAGCCGTAGGCAAA
>JBBACY010000027.1:0-40237 GCA_041656735.1 Bacteroidales bacterium
GTCTTCTTCTCGAATCGTTACAGTTTGGTCTACGGTGTAAATTGAAGAACCGCCGTGTACCGAACGGTACGCACGGTGGTGGGAGAGGACAGGTAGGGAATTAATCCCTACCTTCCTACTCGATTTATTATAACTTGTATAAAAGTGCACTGTTTTCTTTCTAAAATAAACTACTTTACTCAAACAGCTGCTAAACTTGATGTTTACTCTTTTTTTGTGCTGAAACCAACCCTATGTTATTCTGCTTAAATAAGAGCTTTTTTAATATGGGGTTATAATGGGCAAAAACTCTATTGTTTTATTGTAACTTTGGCAGTTAAATGGCTATTCAGTTTACTGCAATCGCAAAAGCAAGGGTTGTGTGTAATCTATAGTTTCACTCCTTAAAATCATGAAGTATGGTACTAATTAAAAATAATAATAGCTGGTTAAAGCATACCATTTTTACTGTTGTAATAATTGGTGTGGTTGCATTTGTTTTGGTGGGCTTAAGGTCTTCTGCCTTTAATAATGGTGCGTGTTCTTCTGATACCTACAAGGGGAGTGATAGCGTTAGGGTTCAGAATCCGGTATACCAGGTCCCTATCCCTAAAGTGTTGAGTTTTGCTGACGAGAGAGTTCCACTTGAATATTTCGACGTTAGAGAAAGTTTAGATAGAGAATTACAGGTTAATTCTTATTGGCACTCGCAAACAGTGTTACTCCTTAAACGGGCACATAGATTTTTTCCAATAATTGAACCTATACTGAAAGAGTACAATATTCCCAATGATTTTATATACTTAGCTGTTGCCGAAAGTGCTTTAACACAAGCAGTTTCACCTTCTAAGGCTGTAGGGTTTTGGCAAATTCTAGAGGGCACTGCAAAAGAACTCGATTTAGAGGTAAATGCAGAGGTTGATGAACGCTATCATATAGAAAAATCCACTCGGGCCGCATGCGTTTTTTTGCAAAAAAGTTTTAACCGTTATGGTAGCTGGACTTTGGCTGCTGCATCTTATAATTTTGGAAGGACTGGAATTGTGAGGCAGATGGATAGACAGGTTAGTACCAACTATTATGATATGGTGCTTGGTGAAGAGACGGGACGGTATATATTTAGGATACTTGCCCTCAAACTAATTTTTGCTAACCCAGAGCAATATGGTTTCTTTTTGGAGCCTCAGGAGTTTTACCCGCCTTTAGAGTTTTTTGAAGTGCAAGTTGATACCGCAGTTACTGATTTTGCAAACTTTGCCAGCGAGTTTAATACAAATTATAAATTATTAAAGTTGTACAACCCATGGTTAAGAGAAAATTATTTAACAAATAAAAAGAATAAACGTTATAGTATAAAAATCCCTAAGCCTAACTTCAGGGAGAATGCTTACGAACTATAATCGTTTATTGTATGCATAGTTATAAAACAAAGTAAAATTATCTCAAATTATTCTAAACTATAATGAAATTGTTAAAGGGTGAGGCACTTGAGATAAGTGTGGAGGGAGCCAAAGTGCATAACCTGAAAAATATTGATGTTGTTATTCCCCGTAATAAACTTACGGTAATAACGGGGTTAAGCGGAAGCGGAAAATCATCATTAGCTTTTGATACTATTTATGCTGAGGGTCAGCGTAGGTATATAGAAACGCTATCAGCATATGCACGCCAATTTTTAGGAGTAATGGAACGGCCTAATGTGGATAAAATATCAGGTTTAAGTCCCGTTATTTCTATTGAACAAAAATCGACCAATCGCAACCCAAGGTCAACGGTTGGTACTGTAACCGAAGTTTACGATTTTCTTCGCTTGCTATATGCTAGGGCTTCAATTGCCTATTCGTCTGAAACAGGGCAGGAGATGGTTAAGTATACAGACGAGCAGATAGTTCGCTTAATATCAAAAGATTTCGATCAGAAGCGAATTGCTGTTCTTTCACCCGTAGTTAAAGGTAGAAAGGGACATTACCGAGAGCTATTTGAACAGTTCAGAAATAAGGGCTATTTGTATGCAAGGGTTAATGGTGAAATTGTGGAACTTAAACCTTTAATGAAACTTGATAGGTATAAAACGCATCATATTGAGTTGTTAATAGATAAGATAAAAGTAGGGGATAGTGATAATAAGCGATTGTCTAGTTCTATATCAACTGCAATGGGACAGGGAAAAGGTACGATTATGGTGCTGGATGTTGACTCAGATATTCATCGTTACTATAGTCGTAATTTAATGTGCCCTTCAACAGGAATTGCTTACGAAGAACCAGCACCCTATACTTTTTCATTTAATTCACCTCGAGGTGCCTGCACACGTTGTAATGGGATAGGAACTGTAGCCGAGGCTGATTTAAGCAGAATTATACCCGACCAAAGCATTAGTATAAAAAAAGGAGGGATTCAACCTATTGGCACATATAAAAGCACATTAATTTTTTGGCAGCTAGAGGCCATTGCCTCAAAATATGATTTTTCTTTAAGCGATGCCATTGCCGATATTCCAGAGGAAGCCCTTAATGTAATTCTTTATGGTTCTGAAGAGCAATTTACTCTTAAGAATGCTCAACTGGGAGTGCGCACCAATTACTTTTTAAGTTTTGAAGGTGTTATTAATTACATTCACAGCTATCATAATAACGATGAAATGAGCGGCCGGGGCCCTAAATGGGCTCAGCAGTTTATCTTGCAGGTAAAATGTCCTGTTTGTCATGGAAATAGGCTTAAACCCGATGCTAATTGGTTTAAGATTGATGGTAAAAGTATTGTGGAGGTTGCTGCATTGGACATTAAAACGCTATCGGAATGGCTCAATGGGTTAGAGGATAGGTTATCGTCAAAGCAACAAGCTATTGCAACTGAGATTTTAAAAGAGATAAGGGAAAGAGTCGGTTTCCTTTTGGATGTTGGATTAGATTATCTTTCGTTAGATAGAGGTGCTGCTACTCTTTCGGGTGGAGAAAGCCAGCGAATAAGGTTGGCAACACAAATAGGATCCAAACTGGTTAACGTGCTGTATATTTTAGATGAGCCAAGTATTGGCTTACATCAGCGCGATAATATTAGATTAATTGAATCGTTGCAACAGCTAAGAGATTCGGGCAATTCGGTTATTGTGGTTGAACACGATGAGGAGATGATTCTCTCGGCAGATTATGTTGTTGATATGGGACCGCACGCCGGTCGATTAGGTGGCAGAGTTGTTGCAATTGGTTCGCCAGAATCAATCATGAAAACTGATTCGTTAACGGCGAAGTACTTAAATGGTACGCTAGAAATACCCTTACCCGAAAAACATAGATTGGGCAATGGGAAAAGTCTTCATTTAAAAGGTGCAAAGGGAAATAACCTTAAAAACGTTAACCTTGAGTTACCACTTGGGAAATTTATTTGCATAACGGGTGTTTCTGGTAGTGGAAAATCATCTCTAATAAATGAAACTTTGCAGCCAGTAATCAGCAAGGAACTTTACAGAGCGCTTGACGAGCCTTTACCTTATAAATCAGTTGAAGGGCTTGAAAACATTGATAAGGTTGTAGAGGTTAGTCAGAGCCCTATTGGTAGAACTCCTCGTTCAAATCCGGCCACGTATACAGGAGTATTTACCGATATTCGTAAGCTTTTTGAGGTTATACCAGAGGCGAAAATAAGGGGATATAAAGCGGGTCGGTTCTCTTTTAACGTGAAGGGTGGCCGATGTGAAACATGTAAAGGAGCAGGGGTACAGTCTATTGAAATGAATTTTTTGCCCGATGTTTATGTAACCTGTAAGGTTTGCAACGGCAAAAGGTACAATAGAGAAACGCTTGAGGTACGTTATAAGGGTAAGAGTATCAGCGATGTTCTTGATATGACAATTAACCAGGCAGTAGAGTTTTTCGCTAATATTCCTTCTATCTACCAAAAAATCACAACATTACAGGATGTTGGGCTAGGCTATATAACGCTCGGTCAGCAATCAACAACCCTCTCTGGCGGTGAGAGCCAGCGTGTTAAACTAGCATCAGAACTTGCTAAACGTGATACGGGAAAAACACTCTATGTACTTGATGAGCCAACTACTGGGCTACATTTTGAGGATGTGAAAGTGTTGTTGGATGTGCTTAATAAATTGGTTGATAAGGGTAACACCGTTGTTGTTATTGAGCATAATATGGATGTGATAAAGGTTGCCGATCATGTTGTTGACCTTGGTCCGGAAGGCGGAGCCAAGGGAGGAAAAATATTATTTGCCGGTACCCCCGAGGAACTGATGCTATGCAAAAAAGGTTATACTGCAAAATACCTATATAAGCATATACATAGGTATTAATAATGCGTACGAACTAGGCAATTACACTTTTTTTACTTTTTAGGTTCAGGCTTTTCAGGCAGCATTGTAATGCTTAAAGAAGAATTGGCTTATTATGATAACCCATAGTACATTTAAGTAATAAGAATAATATAATGTCGTATTTTGTTGCTTATTTGCAATAATATTCGTACATTTATCTCATTATGAGATATGTAATACTGAAAACAGACGAGATTGAGGCGCTCGAAGAGCTACACAAGAACAGCCCCAACAATACAGTACGCAGACGTAGCCAATGCCTATTGTTATCCCACCAGAAAAGAACGATAACAGACCTGTCGGGCATTTTTGGTGTAAGCCGAAGAACGATCGAGCGATGGCTTGATGGCTGGGCTAAAAACGGAGTTGATTCCCTTGCCATACAGCCGGGAAGGGGAGTTAAGACTCGACTGAAAGGCTTTGAAACAGTGATTGCCAAACAATTGGAGGAGCACAGCCGTAACCTGAAAAATGTGCTAACCTACCTTGAAGAGCATCATAACGTTATCATCTGCAAAAAGACCTTGCAGAATTTTTTAAAAGATACTGGGCTATGCATGGAAAAGAGCTCGGCTATCGCTAAAAAGCAAACGCAATCGGAATGAATTTGAACTTAAGCAAGAGCAAATAGAAAGCCTTAAGAAATTGGATGACAGCGGGTACATAGATCTCTATTTTGGTGATGAAAGCCACTTTGGGCTTACGCCCAACGTACCGTACGCTTGGCAAACCAAAGGAAGCCCCATACTCCTACCAGCTGCCAAGGGTAAATTTCTGAACGTAGTGGGTTTGATGAACCGTAGGAATAGCCTTTTCTTTGAAGTCAAAGAGTCTACCTTCAACACCGATACGCTCATTGCCTTTATGGATAGTTTTGCAGATCAGATAGTAAAGAAAACGGTTGTAGTTCTTGACAATTCACCAATCCATAGGTCTAAGAAGTTCATGGCAAAAATAAGCGAGTGGAAAGAAAAGGATTTACTAATCTTCTTTTTGCCACCCTATTCACCAGAACTTAACCTGATAGAAATTCTATGGCGAAGAATCAAATACCAATGGTTGCCTTTTGATGCGTATCTCAGTTTTCAGAATCTCAAAGAACGTTTGACGTTTGTGCTTTGCAACTTTGGCGTTTTGTACGACATTAAATATTAATCATTACTTAGATCATCCTGTTTTCTGCTTGCCTAGTCGTACAATAAAGTTTTTCAATACTTTTTAAAAGAGTATTGAAGAGGCATCCCTTTGGAAAGTTTGCTTATTTATTGAGAAAAGAAGTAGTTGTTTAGCTCGTAAATCTCTTCGACATTAAGTTTTAGCGAACCATCAAAAAACGATTCAATGGCTTTCATCAGCTCCTGAAACGATATATATCCATCACCATCCTTGTCGACCTGCTTAAATTTCTCAGGAATAACACCAGGGGTGAATGAGATATTCCTAGTCCATATTGGGGCAACGGGCATTACTTTAACATCTTCACGTCTAACCGCCGTGGGCTTGTCAAACAATTGTGCAAGGGCTTCGGGGGTTAATTGAACTCCACTTTCATCAACAATTGCGCCTGATGGGGTGTTTGGCTCCTTGTCGAGGTAGTCAGGTATTCCGTCGCCATCGCTATCAAATGGGCATCCTAGCGAGTCAACCGCAACACCAAGTGGTGTATCTGGGCATTCATCTAGCCAGTCGAAAACCTGGTCCCTGTCCTGATCGGCAAATAGGATTTCATAATCAAAAGCACCTGTTATATCAGCAAAAAGCCTTTCAACTCTTATCATTTCTGGATCGGAAAACAGGTCGAAATTTAGGGACACGTTTGTGAACATAAACATATCGTTCCCGCTATAATTGCCAGGAATATTAAATTTCTTGGCAATTTCAGGATTAAAACTGTCTAGTAAATCAGAAAAGACATAGTGTAATGATGTTGCTATCCTTAGGTTCATTCGATATGACAGGTGAAAATCGAAACCAAATTCAAGGGGAATAACGAACGATGTTTGAGGGTACTCTATACCCAAATCATCATAATATTTTGTATTTGAAAAGTTTTGCTCGTAGCCATTTTCAAATTTAACAATAGTAGCCTTAAATGCGTTGGGGTCATTTATGGGAAGATTTCTAATTGTTCCATCGTCCCAAAAATGATAATAATCTCCAGCTGCATTCTTTTCATTTGTATAGTAACCTGTAATTGGAAGAACCGCTACACCCGCGGATATGAATGGACGAAAACGCTTGCTTTTCCCAAAAAAGTGGCCAAAATTATACTCGGCGCTAACACCTATCTCTAAGAATTTTGTTTTAAACGATGAGTTGTGGAAAATCAGTCCGTCGTCGTTAGATGTCAATAAGTCTTGCCGATTTTGAATCCCTTTTGATATTTCGAAGTCGTGCCCTTGTAAACTACCACCAAAAAGTACGAATACATTCCATTTAAAGTTATTCTTCTTTCCAAAGGGTATTGATACACCAGCCTTGTATGCCTCAGTGCCTAAAAGTGGACTTGAACCAGGACTTTGAATGTCTCCTAGGAAGTGAACAACGCCTGCTCCCATATACATTACAGGTTTATATACAGGGTTAAGTACCTCTACCTCTTTGGTTAGTAGGCTTTCATAGTATTCCTCGTCAATATCCTGACTAAACGATTTTGAAGCACTTATAGTGATTAAAATTGCGCTTAAACAAAAAAGCAAGAATTTTTTTGTAATCATTTTCAATTTAAGAGTGATGTTGGTTTTAACGATACCATTGCTGGTTTGTTATCATTAAGGCCTCTTGAACCGTAATTCTGTTCCCGTTGTTGTATGCTGCAACAAATGCATCGTTAATGGGTGTTGTTTCCCATATGTCATTTCGCCTGTCGCGAGCTAATTTGTACTCGTCAAACGAGCCAATGGAGTATTTATACCACCCCTCGTGTTGCTCGGTTCTAACATCAACAGTAATTTTTAATTTATTAAAGTACCTCTTTATGTTAACAGGCTTATGGCCAGCAGCAATTTGAACCCTATAGTATACTCCTTCTTCTGGCTCAAGTTGGTACGACATATTAAGTTGGACTTGTTGTTGAGATGATTTTATCTTTTTATCCTCAATTTTTTGATATTGTACGGAAAGTTCTCTGCCTCCATCTGCTCCAGTATAGGTTGAACTAGTTGGGGTTGTGCCCTTCTCGGTAGGCGTAACAAGCGATTGGGTTGGTGCTGCAGCAATTATCCCATCGAGGTTTGATGACTCGAGATTTGAGAGGTCAATATCTTGTTGAATAATATCAATAACTTGTGTTACTTCGTTTAGAATGTATGAGAACGTTCCTTTAATAGGTACCTTAGCAGTGCCAGTACCATCCGAAGGGCTTAGTTTATAGTTAATAACGAACCTAGACTCGGGAGGTAGGTTCATCCAAAGAAATTTTGCCTTTTGGTCCTTAAAGGTGAAAATTGCATCGCGGGTTGAAATGGCCTCAGCGGTATAGCCGTTGGGTATATTCTCTTCTATTTTGGCGAATTTATCGGCAGAGCCCCTGTTAACAAGAATATTAACGAGTAAATCGTTCCCCTCGCCAGCAAATAAAGGTGCCTGACGAATACATTTTACGTTGCTTGCCATAAACGATATGGGTGCTTGGTAAGGAACCATATCTTGAAATTCGGCAATGTCGACAATTAGGTTTGGGTTAATCGAAGTTGCAGGGCGTATGGTAATACTTTTCGATTCTAAATTCACTGATTTTCTGTCGTTCCCGTCAATATATGAGAATAGGCCATCGATACTAAAACTTCCTTTTAGCCGTTCATCAACTTTAACCTTATAAACGATGGTTATTTCGTTCTCAGCTGGTAATCTTAGCCAAATAAATTTCACATCTTGGTTGTCGAAAGCGAAGCTGGCATTTTGATTTTGAACCACTTCGGCCGTTAGTCCACGTGGGAGTTTTTGCTGAAACCTAGCAAAACTCTCGGCGTTGTGCTTATTGAGCACAACCTCAATTTGAAATTCTGAGCCAGCGTTAACCTCGCTTGGGGCTTTGATTTTAAGTGTTACGTCGCTGGGGAACAGGACGTTCGAGAGTACTAGCCCAACAACATTCATTAAAATAATAAAAAACTTAACCATATTGGTTGCGCTTTATTTAAAATTTACCTTCAATACTTTTGGTATTTACATACAATATTAACAAATAAAACCATTACAATGCTAATAAATGGTGCTAAATATTACACTTTGCCGATAGTTTTTTTTCGACGTTAATTTTTTTTAAGTGTTTTACGTATGTTTGTTTTAACAACAATACACTGATAGCTATTTAGTTTCTCGTCCATAAGTTTCCCTAAAGTAATGGTAATCAGTTTCCTTTATTTTATTTATACGAAAAAGTGCTCCCGCCTAAAAACTCACGGAGAATTGAGGTTGGCGGAACCTCGTGGTCGGGCATTTTTTCGAAAAAACTTAGAAACTTAAGTAACCTTTTGGCTTCCGAGTATTCAGGAACATTCATGGGGACGTCATTCAGTATTGGCTCCGCGTAGGTTTTGAGTATTCCAAATTCATATACCAACGCTGAGTTAAACATTACATCAGCCTGTTCCTGGTAGGGAAAGATGTTTTTATCTTCACCTCGCCGAACGCTATTCCAGCGTGATATAGTATCCAAAGCGCTGTACCCTCGGTACTTATTATCGCGAATAATTCTTCTGAGCAACCTGTTGTCGGTTGTTGGGATCCTAGTTGACCCATCAATTGAAACAGAGGTTAAAGCTGAGATGTATATTAGAAATTTTTTTTCAGTCTCGATTAGAGGGGTTAGGTTTGGATTTAATGCATGAATGCCCTCAATTATTATTATGCCATTACTCTTAATTTGCAGTTTGGTCCCATCGTAAAACCTTTTGCCCGTGTCAAATGAGAATTTGGGCAGTTCAACCTCTTCGCCTTTTAGTAAATCTATAAGGTCCTTATTAAACTTGGGGATATCTAGGGCTTTTAATGTCTCAAAATTATACTCTCCATTTTCATCAAGCGGCGTATCCTCCCTGTTAACAAAGTAGTTATCGAGCGAAATGGTGTGAGGGGTTAAACCCGATACCTTTAGCTGAATTGCGATGCGTTTGGCAAATGTGGTTTTCCCCGATGATGAGGGTCCAGAAATTAGCACGACCCGAACATTCTCCTTTCTGTCAAGTATTTTATCGGCAATTTTTATAACCTTACGTTCGTGCAGAGCTTCAGTAATTTTGATTAGCTCACTTGAGTTACCCTGTTTTATCTGCTTATTAATAGCGTAAACGGTATTAACACCCAAAATTTTTATCCAGTCCTTATATTCCCTGAAAATGTCAAACATTTTGTCTTGCAAAACTATATCTTCAAGTATAACAGGGTTGCTTCGTTTTGGAACCATAAGCAACATACCGTGGTAATATTTAACCAGATCGAAAACTTTTAAATACCCAGTTGAGGGAACTAGGCATCCATAAAAGTAATCGGCAGTTCCGTTTATATAATATATAGATGTGTATATTTTGCTACGGGTTTTAAAAAGATTGGCCTTTTCTGCATCGCCATTCTTGGCAAACATATCAACAACATCCTTGGTTAGCACCTTGTCGCGTCTTATGGTTAAATCCTGAGCAACAATTTCTCGCATTTTATCAACAATGCTAAATACTAGCGGAAGTTCTATGGGCTCGGTCATACCCTCAATATCGCAGTAAAAACCTTTTGATACTGAGTGCTCAACTCTAACTCGTGCACCAGGCACTACATCAGAAACGGCCTTTTGTAGTACAAAAAACAGGCTTCGCTGGTACATTCTCATTCCGTCGGGATGGGTTATATCGATAAAACGGATGCTTTTGGGTGAGTAAACCTCGTAGTCGAGCTCTTTGAGTTCATTATTAACCATAGCCCCTAGTATTTGGTGCTTTAGGGCTATGTTGAATTTTTCTGATATTTCGAGCAGGTTTTGCCCGGGTTTAATACGTTTACGCTCGCTAATGTTCTCGCAAATTATTTCTACTTCTTTCCTCATTTAGCTGTTTTGTTTGTTAAATTGTCTGTTTTAGCGTTCTTCCCTTTTGAAACCCAAATATACTATCAAATTTATGTAAACGCTAGTCCACTGAAAAAAAATACAGCAAATATAACTTGTTGTATCTATTTTAAAAAGAATGTTTTTACCTTTTTAAAGTACAATGTTGTTTCTCTCTCTCTTTAACTTTTTGCTGGACCTGATGGTTTTGCGTTAGAATTGTTCTAAATTGTAGTTTTAATGGCTGTTTTTTTATTAAATAGAGCTAAGGATATCTATTTTTAAATATCTTGCAACAATAATTTAGGAAATCAAGATTAGCAAGTTATGAAAAAGCTGGTTAGTTTTTTTTACCCACCTGATCGCTGGAAGTTTCCAGTTGTTATTGTTCTAGGTATTTTCGTTGGATTAGGCTTTTTTTCGTTTCATATCTCGAAAGCACCTTCATATCTAGGCGATAAACCTGAAACATGTATTAATTGTCATATTATGGCACCCGAATACTCAACCTGGGCACACAGTGCCCATAGGGAGTATACTAATTGCAACGACTGCCATGTGCCGCATAATAACGTTTTTAGCCATTATTACTTTAAGGCAATGGATGGTCTTAGGCATTCTGCCATTTTTACACTTAGAGCAGAACCTCAGGTTATTCAAATAAAAAAGGCGGGGGCCAATGCAGTACAAAACAATTGTATACGCTGCCACAGCGATTTAATTGTCGACTCTAAAATGATGAGACCCGAGTATAGCAGCAACGAGTTACGTAAAGAGCGAAAGTGCTGGGAGTGTCATCGTGAGGTACCACACGGAAGGGTTAAAGGGTTGTCAACAACTCCGTACGCAATAGTTCCGCTGCTTGAAAGCCCGGTACCAAGCTGGCTTAAAAATATAATGGAAAAATAACTTTAGTTTGATAATTATAACTCTAAAACAAAAATTAAATGAAACCAATTGGCGAAATTATTAAGGAAAAACCATGGGTTGGTTGGATCTTTTTCTTTGGCACCATTATAATTGTTTTCATGCTCGGGCTATTGGCCTCATCAATAATTGAGCGAAGAGCAGAAGCAGTGTTCGCATATACTCCTGAGGTAGAACATGAGCAATGGGAGCCTAGGCTTGAAGTATGGGGAATGAATTATCCCAGGCAGTACGAGACTTATTTGCAAACGGCCGATACAACTTTTACCAGTAAATACTATGGGGCAGCAAAAATTGATGTTCTCGAACATTCACCAGAGTTAGTAGTGCTTTGGGCAGGGTACGCTTTTGCACTTGAGTATAACCAGGGGAGAGGCCATATGCATGCCATTGACGATATTCGGAATATATTACGAGTTGGTTCTCCTATGAACCCAGAAGATGGACCACAGCCCGGCACTTGCTGGACATGTAAAGGCCCTGACGTACCTCGTTTAATGAATGAAATGGGCATTGAAGCCTTTTACTCTTCAACATTTGCCGAGTTAGGCCCTGAAGTGGTTAACCCAATTGGATGTGCCGATTGCCATGATGCAAAAACAATGCAGCTTCAAATAACTAGGCCTGCGCTAGTAGAGGCGTTTGCGCGTCAAGGTAAAGATGTTTCTAAATCAACGCATCAGGAGATGCGATCGTTGGTTTGTGCCCAGTGCCACGTTGAGTACTACTTTAAAGGCGAAGGTAAGTACCTAACGTTTCCATGGGATAAAGGTTTTAAAATGGAAGATATGGAGGCGTACTACGACGAAATTAACTTTTCTGATTGGACCCATAAGGTAAGCCGTGCCCCAATGATTAAAGCACAGCATCCCGATTACGAAATTTTCCGATTTGGAGTACATTACGATAGAGGCGTTGCTTGTGCTGATTGCCATATGCCCTATAAAAACCAGGGAGGTGTAAAGTTTACAAATCACCATATCCAAAGCCCACTTAACGATGTGGCTAATACTTGCGGAGTATGCCATAGAGAAGAAGCCGAAAAAATGGTTCAGAATGTTTATCAGCGTCAGGATGCAATTTATGAAACCCGAAGTTTACTTGAAGAAGTATTAGCAAAGGCGCATTTGGAGGCTAAATTTGCTTGGGACAAAGGTGCAGATGAAAAGAAAATGCAAAAAGCCCTTAAGTTAATCCGCGGCGCTCAGTGGCGCTGGGATTATGTTGGAGCTAGCCATGGATCATCATTTCATGCCCCTTTCGAGAGTGCTAGGATAATTGGACTGGGACTAGAAAAGGCTCAGGAGGCACGCTTAGAAATAGCTAGAGTTATGGCCGGAATGGGATACGCTGACCTAATACCCTTACCCGATATATCTACAAAAGCGAAGGCTCAAGAGGTTATAGGCCTAGATATGAAAAAATTAAATGCTGAGAAAAAGGTTTTTCTTGATACAGTGATACCTCAGTGGATAAAAATAGCCAATGAAAGAGAAGCTAAATATCCCACAAAGAACCTGTAAATTCAGCATTATTTAGCATATTAAAAAAAGGGCCTGCTTTGCTATGGCCCTTTTTTGTGCCTGCCTTTATGCAAATGATAAAATATGCTGTATAACCTGTTTTTTTAGAATATAAAACCATAACCTTTATATAAAGGATTGGGTAAATTTACGAGGAGTATTAATATTATATTATTTATAAGGTTTTTACCATGAGCAGACATCTGAAAATTCGTGATTTAACCCTGAGGGATGGGCAACAATCGCTTTTTGCTACCCGCATGCAGCAGGTTGAAGTAGATAAGGTTTTGCCCCTTTATCGAGAGGCTGGTTTTTATGCTATGGAAGTTTGGGGCGGAGCAGTTCCCGACTCAATAATGAGATTCCTTGGCGAAAACCCTTGGGATCGCCTCGAATCAATAAAAAGCCAAATCGGCGATAAATCATTGCTTACGGCTCTTTCAAGAGGACGTAATCTATTTGGTTATAACCCTTATCCCGAAAAGGTTATCGAAGGGTTTAATTCCAATGCCGTTAATTCGGGTATTAGCATTATGCGCATTTTCGATTGCCTTAACGATACCGAGAATATAAAATCTACGATTAAGTATGTTAAGCAGGCCGGAGGCTTAGCCGATTGCGCTGTGTGCTTTACCATTGACCCTAAAATGCCCGAAGATCAGGCGCTTAAATCACAGTTAACAGTTAAGAATTTACCTGAGCAAATTTTTGATGTTGATTACTTTGTAAGTAAAGCAAAAGAGTTAGAATCTTTAGGCGCTGATATTATTACCATTAAGGATATGGCGGGTTTGGCTACGCCTCTTAAAACGGCTGAAATTATTGCCAAACTGAAAGAAACGCTTACTATTCCAATTGATTTTCATACGCACTGTACCCCCGGATATGGCTTGGCTTCAACCTTTATGGCCATTATTAAAGGGGTAGATATTGTTGATACTAATCTACTGTTTTTTTCGGGGGGGAGTGCTGGACCATCCTATGAGTTGGTATACCTGTTCTGTAAAAAACTAGGCATTTCTATTGATGGGAACGTTAAGGTAATAAACCAGCTAAACCACCTGCTTAAAGAGATTCGAATAAATTGCCTGTGTGAGGTTGATAGCTATAAACAAATCCCCATCGATTTTGATATTTCTAATGATGTTTTGCCTGAGGATGTAGATAAACTTTTTTCTGATACCGTTCGTTTTGCTCAGGATGGGAACGAAGAAAAACTTCTGGAAACGTGCCACGCCATTGAGAAAAAGTTTAATTTCCCTGAGCCAGACGAGCGCGTTAAGAAAGCAGAGATACCCGGCGGGATGTATACCAATATGTTATCGCAATTAAAGGCTTTAGGATTGGATCATCTGCTAAACAGGGTGCTTGAGGTTGTTCCAGTAGTCCGGCTAGATGCGGGTTGCCCACCATTGGTTACACCATCGAGTCAAATTATAGGGGCACAGGCGGTTAACTGTGTGTTAGACGAGAATGCTGGGAAACCATTCTATTCAAACATATCAAACCAGTTCTTTAACCTGGTTAAGGGGGAGTACGGTAAAACGCCCATACCCATTGAACCTGAATTTAGAAAAAAAATATGCGGCTTCACTCAGGAGCAACCGTATGACCTAACCAAGTACAAAGCACCAGACAATTCGCAGCTTAAAGAGTTTGGAAACATTAAGCTAGCAATTAACGAAAAGGAGTTTTTGTTACTCGAACTTTTTCCTGCCGTAGCCAAGGACTTTTTATATAAGCAGCGTAAGGCAGATTACGATATATTTAGAGAAGAAAATAAGAACAAGAAGGCTCTTGATAGAAGTAAGATGAAGTTTAAGGGTAAGATACAAATTAGAGACCTAACCCTTCGCGATGGGCAACAGTCGATGTTGGCTACACGTATGAATATTAATCAGATAGAGCGTTTGTTGCCATTCTATAAGGATGCCGGATTCTACGCAATGGAGGTATGGGGCGGAGCTGTTCCCGATAGTGTGATGAGGTACTTAGGCGAAGATCCTTGGTATAGATTGAGGGTTATTAAGGATGGAATTGGCGGAGCGAGTAAGCTAACAGCCCTTTCGCGCGGCCGCAATCTTTTTGGTTACGATCCTTATCCTGAAACTGTAATTGAAGGATTTAATCGAGTGGCAGTTAAGGGTGGGATAGATATTATGCGTATTTTCGATTGCCTTAACGACTTGGATAATATGAAATCTACCATTGGCTACGTTAAGGAGAATGGTGGATTGGCCGATTGTGCAGTTTGTTATACCGTGAACCCAAAATTTTCGGCAAGGCAACGAGCCATAGCCTTTGTTAAAGGGAAAAAGTTGCCAACAGATATTTTTAATATTGATTATTTTGTTGATAAGGCGAAAAAACTTGAGGCAATGGGTGCCGATATGATTACCATTAAGGATATGGCGGGGCTTATTACGCCTAAAGAGTCAGCCGAACTAGTTAGCCGCCTTAAAAAGGAGATGAATCTACCCATTGATTTTCATACCCATTGTACTCCAGGGTACGGATTAGCATCAACCCTTATGGCAATAATTAATGGCGCCGATATTATTGATACATCAATACTAACGTTTGCCGGAGGCCCCGCTGCACCAGCATTTGAAATAGTACAGATATTTGCAGATAAGCTGGGTATTGATACTGGGGTAGACCTTGATTCGGTTGTTAAAATTAATAACGAGCTGAGGCTAATTCGTACTGAACTAGCAGAGTTTGATACGTACAAACAGTTTCCTTTCGAATTTGATATTACAGCCGATAATTTGCCCCCCGAGGTAGATAAATTTTTTGATAATGCTATAACCTTTGCTACCGAAAATAAAACCGACGAGTTGCTTAAGGCTACTTTGGCTATTGAGCAGTGGTTTAACCTAATTGCTCCTAATGATAAAATTCGTAATGCAGAGATTCCTGGGGGAATGTATACCAATATGCTTGCTCAGCTAAGGCAGTTGAAAATGGACGACTTGCTGCCAAAGGTGCTCGAAATGGTACCATTGGTGCGTATCGAAGCGGGGTGCCCTCCATTGGTTACCCCTACCAGTCAGATTGTTGGAGGACAGGCCGTAAACTCTATTGTGTCGCTTAGAAACGGGAAAGAGATGTATGCGAACACGTCTACTCAGTTTAAGAACCTGGTAAGAGGGGGGTATGGAAAAACACCTATTGCTGTGGACCCTGATTTTAGAGAGCAAATTTGTGGCGTTAGGGACGAACAGCCGTTTGATATAAGTAGCTATAAACCACAGGATAATCCTATAATTCTTGAAGATTTTGGTGGTATAAAATTAGCCGCAACTGAGGAGGAAGAGTTGCTTTTAGAACTTTTTCCTAATGTTGCTCGAAGTTTTCTTACTAACCGAAAAGAGAATGAGGTTGCTGAACTAAAGAGGCAGATTGCGTTTGAAATGAATGCCATTTCTGAAGAGAAGCGGAAAGAATTTATGAATTTAAGCGATGAGCAGAAGGCCGAAAGAATAATTGAAGGGCTTATGTATAATTGATTCGACCTTTAACCACGCCCTTATTCTATATAATTAACGATAAAGGAATTTACTTAGGTAGGTTCCTTTATTTTTTTGAACGAAAAGCAAGCTACTTTGCAAGATAAGGTAATGAATTTTACTATTTGATAAATTCAATATAAGTCGAGATTTTTTAGTTTTGCCGAAAGTTGATATAATATAAAAGGAGGCTCAACCAAAGCCTCCTTTTACCGAAACATGAAATTGTTCAACCAAAAATGAAAAAACTATGTATTTTCAATTAGAAAATACCAAACATGTGCAATTTACAATATTTAAATAATATTTCAATAAACCCGATGTTAATTTATTTTAATCACAATGTTTATCGATTTATTTGAGTATTTTAGGGTAATGATATTTTAGTCTATCTAATATAAAAAAATGTAACTCTATTTATTGAGGAGAGTGTTAAACAAATTAGTTATTCTGAAACAAAGGCAATGAAAAAAAATTTCAGCATACTATTTTTATTCTTATGCATTTACAGCAGTATGGCGCAGCCTGCAGATGTTGGTAGACAGCCATATCGAAATTTCACCCATCGCGATTATGTTGGACATATACAGAATTGGGCTATAGTTCAAGATCATAGAGGTGTAATGTATGCTGGTAATAACAATGGAGTTTTAGAGTACGATGGAAATACTTGGAAAACGATCCCAATTAATGGAAATATTGCCCGATGCCTTGATGTAGATGAGTATGGGCGAGTTTGGGTTGGAGCGCAGGATGACATGGGCTACCTCGCAGCCGATTCAACGGGCAACCTATTTTTTAAATCGTTGAAAGGAATGGTTAGCTGCAGCGGGCATGAAATAGGCTTAACCCGACAGGTATGCGCCACCCCTTCGGGGGTTTATTTTAGCACGAATTCGTGTATTGTAAAAATAAATGGAAATGAGGTAACGCACTATAGCCCAAAAACATACTTCCATAGAACTTACAGCGTATCAGATAAAATTTTTAGCGTGCAGCCCGGCGTTGGGTTGACGGTTCTAAAAAATGATACCCTTATGCTTGCTCCGCAAGGTGAGTTTTTCGAAAATATTCTTATATATGCAATGGTTCCTTTCGATGAGTATACTATTCTAATTGCAACACAATCAGACGGTTTTTTCCTATATAATACACAGGGTTTAAGTGATGAAACTGTGGAGTACACATCCAATTTTTTAACCCGTTTTTATACAAACGATGATTCCTTTTTTAGCGAGAACTGGGTATACTGTGGGGTAGCACTTAACAATAACTTGTTCGCCTTTGGTACTTACCGAGGCGGCGTAGCATTAATAGATAAAAAAGGCCAAATTGTTCAACGAATTGGCAAAGCAGAAGGAATACAGGACGAAACTGTTTGGAATATTACTGCTGACAATCAGGATAATTTATGGATGGCCCTTAATAATGGTATCTCGTACGTCGCAATTAACTCACCAATTACATTTTGGGATAAGGAGTCTGGGCCACAAGGAGTGTTGCAATCCGTGCTCACAACCCAATATGGGTTGTATGCTTCTACAAATGCGGGTGTTTTCCTGTTAGATAAGGGCGAATTTAAGCGAGTTGAGGGAATTCTCGATTTATCATGGGGAATAACAAAAGTAAAATCGTCCGATAACCGTGAGGCCATACTTGTTGGCACTGGGAATGGAATTTATCAAATAGAGGGATTAAATGCCCGATTGATAAAGTATGGCGATGTTGGTGCAATAAATATTTTTCAATCGAAAAAATTTGAAAACCACCTTTTTGTTGGGCTTTATGATGGGCTTGGTGTGATTAAGTACCTTAATGGACAGTGGGTTTATGTAGGAAAATTTAGTGAAACGACAGGACGTATTTGGTTTGTTGAGGAGGATGGTAATGGGGTTTGGTTCGTTTTACGACACAAAGGGGTCGTTAAGGCTTTTGTTAATGATATAGATAAGCTTCAATTCGATTCGTTAAATTTATATACAGACTTTACTCATAAACTCAATTTTGACGAGGAGGATAGGTTGCTAAATGTGGCAGGTAAGCTACGGTTTTCAACAACTAAAGGGCTTTACTATTTTCATATGCCGAGTAATTCGTTTAAGCCCGATACATCTTTAGGTCTACAATATACTCAAGGTAAATTGGGGATTAATATTCTAAGAAAGGACCAGCTAGATTATCTTTGGTTTGAGTCGTACGAAAAGGCTTTTGAACGAAGTCTTATGCGTGCCAAAGTAATAGGTGATACCTCGTTAATGCTTTTGCCTGCCGAGTTTAATGAGATTCCTGGAATGGTGTTTACCGACGTAAATACGAATGAGGATGGAGTTACTTGGATTGCAGGTGTTGATGGACTTTACCAGTTTAACCCAATGGCTACTAGCCACAAAATACGTATCCCAAGCATTCTTATTCGGAGCGTTACTTCGGCTGGTAAGGTTTTGTTCGGTGGGAATGTTAGTCGAGAATGCCCCGATGGTTATTTTGAATGTATAAGCAAAGCAACCACTATTAGTGCTAAAAACACAATTTCGTACAAAGATAATTCGGTAGGTTTTACCTTCGCTTCGCCTTTTTTTGGACAGCAAGACAATGTAAAGTTTTCTTACCAACTTGTTGGGTTCGATTCAACCTGGAGCGAATGGGTTAGTGCTCAGTCCAAGGAATATACAAACCTTCCGTATGGAAAGTATGCGTTTAGGGTAAAGGCAATGAGTGTTTATGATGTGGAGAGTTCTGTTGCCGAATTTAGATTTGAGGTTGAGCCCCCGTGGTACAAATCTTCGGGAATGTATGCCGTTTACGTGTTTTTGTTGTTGGGTTTAGTAATGCTCGTGGTGGCTATAAAAACACGAATGCTAAAAGCAACGAACATAAAGTTACAACGTTTGGTTGACGAGAGAACCCATGAAATTTCTGAACAGCAAAAGTATATAATTCAGAAAAATGATGTTTTATCACTTCAAAAAGAAGAGATTGAAAGCCAACGAGATGAACTTGATTTCCGAAACCAGCAAACCAAAGCTAGTATTGAGTATGCGCTAACTATACAGAAAGCCATTTTGCCTAGCAAGAGTTATATTGACAGGTATTTTGATAGTTTTATTTTATATAGACCGAAGGATGTTGTTTCGGGCGATTTTTATTGGTTCTCGAAAGTGAAACGCTCCGACGGGTCAGTAAAACTCATTTTTGCAGTAGTTGACTGCACAGGGCATGGCGTACCGGGTGCATTAATGAGTATGATTGGCAGCAGAATACTTAGTGAGATAGTAGAGGTAAGGCGTATTTTTGACCCTGCGGAAATTCTCGACACTCTAAGTACAATGCTTAATAGAGTGCTTAGTCAAAAGGCGAACCAGGGCTTCGATAGTATGGATGCATCAATTTGCACATTCGAGCAAGTTACTCCACAACGGTACTTAGTGGCTTTTGCAGGAGCGAATAGACCGCTGGTTTATGTTTCTCAAGGATCACAGGTTTTAAATGTAATTAGAGGGAACCGAAAATCTATAGGAGGGATACTACCGGATATTGATAAAGACTTTGAGACCCACCTAATAGATTTGGCTATAGGCGATAGTATTTTTATGTATACCGATGGTTTGTCGGATCAAAATAATCAGCTTAACAAAAAGTTTACAACCAACAGGTTGCATTCTATCTTCTCGGCCCATATTTCAGAGTCTATGGAAGCAATGGGTGGTGCCCTTGAAGAGGAGATTATGAAGTTTAAGGGTAATGAGCCCCAGCGCGACGATATAACCGTTGTGGGGTTAAGATTGAAGTAAAAAAAACGCCCTGTCAGTAAACTGAAGAGCGTTTTTTTTAGAATAAGTATTAACTAGTTAGGCAGATACTCTTGAACAGCCTCTATTCCTCTAGTAATGGCTTCAATATTCATAGGTATTAAATGGTGGTGACGTTCGGGTAGTGATTGCACTAGTCCCCTTTCAACGTTCTCCATTTTTACAATGGGCTTTATTTTAAGGTAAGCACCTAAAACAATCATGTTAAATGTTTTAGCATTTTGCAATTTTGTTGCTTCCTCCATTGCCTCAATCTTGTATATCTTAATGTCCTTACGCTGGGGGTGGCGAACAATACCATTCGGATCGTAAAGTAATACCCCTCCAGGTTTAACAGAACTCTCAAACTTATCGAGCGACTGCTGATTAAGGATGATTGCAGTGTCAAATTCTTGAAGAATAGGTGAGCTTATGCGGCTGTCGCTTAAAATAACGGTTACGTTTGCTGTTCCACCGCGCATCTCAGGGCCATATGATGGCATCCACGATACTTCTTGGTCTTGCATGATGCCTGAGTAAGCAAGGATTTTTCCCATTGACAGAACTCCTTGTCCCCCAAAACCGGCAATTATTATCTCTTCAGTCATATTTAATATTTTAAAATTACTTATTAACCTTTTAAATCACCAAGCGGGTAGAATGGGAACATGTTCTCAACCATCCACTCATTAGATTTTACAGGGCTAAGTTTCCATCCAGAGTTGCAGGTAGAAACCACCTCAACAAATTGAGTACCCGTGTTCTTTCCAACGTTTTGGAAAGCTTTAAGGATTGCCCTCTTGCATTTACGAACTGCTGCAGGAGTATGTACTGCCTGACGAGTAACAAGCTCTGTACCTGGTAATTGAGCAATTAGTTCGGTTATTTTTAGAGGATGGCCGTTAAGTTTTACATCACGTCCGTAAGGAGAAGTAGCGGTTTTCATGCCAACTAGGGTAGTTGGTGCCATCTGGCCACCAGTCATACCATAAATAGCATTATTTATAAAAATAACCACAATATTCTCACCGCGGTTGCAAGCGTGAATAATTTCGGCGGCGCCAATTGATGCCAAGTCACCATCACCTTGGTAGGTGAAAACGTACTTCTCGGGCATTAGCCTTTTAATAGCTGTTGCTACAGCTGGTGCTCTACCGTGAGCCGCTTCTTGCCAGTCAACACTAATGTAGTTGTAAGCAAGCACAGCACATCCAACAGGTGATACAGCGATGGTTTTTTCCTGTATTCCCATCTCTTCAATAACTTCGGCAACTAGTTTATGAACTACTCCATGGCTACAACCAGGACAGTAGTGCGTAACATTGTCAGTTAGAAGTGATGGCTTTTTGTATACCAGGTTTTCTGGCTTAATGATATCTTTTACTTCCATAATTACTTCACATTAATAATTTTCTCTTCAATTGCCTTAACAACCTCGTTTGGAGTAGGAATCATTCCTCCTAAGCGTCCATAATGCTCAACGGGTACTTTGCCGTTAACAGCAAGACGAACATCTTCAACCATTTGTCCAGCGCTCATTTCAACTGATAGGAAGCCTTTAACGCGAGTGGCTAGTTCCTGAATAATTTTGGTTGGATAGGGGTAAAGTGTTATTGGGCGTAGAAGTCCAACTTTATAACCTTTTTCGCGACATAGCGTAATAGCCTTTTGGCTAATTCTGCTCGATGAACCGTATGCAACAATGATATATTCAGCGTCTTCGCAATCAATCATTTCGTAGCGTACCTCATTCTCTTTAATGGTATTGTACTTAGCAGTTAGCTTGTGGTTAAACTGCTCTTGCTTAGCACTGTCCAGTTCAAGTGAAGTAATTACATTGTAATCTCTATCGGCTGTTTTGCCTGTAGTAGCCCATGAACCGCTCATCTTTTTAATCTCCGCTTCGGTCCACCTTGGTTTTACTTCGCTAAGCTTCACTTTCTCCATCATTTGGCCAATAACGCCATCGGATAGGATCATTACAGGGTTAAGATATTTGAAAGCTAGGTCGAAGCCTAGGCCAACAAAATCATTCATTTCCTGAACCGAAGCTGGGGCTAAAACGATTAGGTGATAATCACCGTGTCCACCGCCTTTAACAGCTTGAAAGTAGTCGCTTTGTGCTGGTTGGATAGTGCCCAGTCCGGGACCTCCCCTAACCACGTTTACGATTAAGCAGGGTAACTCAGCACCTGCAATGTAGGTTATTCCTTCTTGTTTTAAGCTAATACCGGGGCTCGATGATGAAGTCATCACCTTCTTTCCGCAACCCGCGCCACCGTATACCATATTGATAGCGGCTACTTCGCTCTCTGCCTGAAGAACTACCATACCGGTATCTTCCCAAGGTTTTTTGAGCATTAGGGTTTCCATAACCTCTGACTGTGGGGTAATAGGGTAGCCAAAATATCCATCGCAACCACAACGAATGGCTGCCTCGGCAATAACCTCATTCCCCTTCATTAGTTTGTAATCTGCCATTTTGTAATAATATTTATAGTTATTTACTTTGTTCTTTAGGTTAGGCTTCAACCTTTACCTTGTAGACTTCAATTACGCCGTCGGGGCATACAAGCCCGCAGTTTGCACATCCTATGCACGCCTCAGGATTAGCCATATACGCGTAGTTATAGCCTTTCCCGTTAACCTCATGGGCAAGTGCCAGTACATTGGTAGGACATGCTACAACGCAAAGATTACACCCTTTACATTTCTCCACATCTACCGTAACTGCTCCTCTAATTTTTGCCATTTTAAAATTGTGTTTAAATGATTACTATTTATGTTATTTATGATTACTTATATAGTAAATGGTTTACTCCCTATTTAATAGGATGGTTTTTATGGAACATCTTGAGTCTGTATTCCAGGTCAGGAAATTGACTCTCGTGGGTTTGCGAAACGCAAGCTCTTAGCCCTTCGGTACGCTCGCTACCAGTTATGGATAGAGATATTGCGCTAATTCCATAGTAAATAAGTTCTTCAATTAAATCTTCGCCCGAAAGACCTGGGTACGAGATGGTAAAGTAAAAGCCATCGGCAAGAGGCTTGTCTTCGTCCATATCGTATACAATTTTGAACCCATTTTCGGTAAATAGGTTTTTCATCACGTGCGCTCTTTCGCCATAAACTTTAACGGCCTCAACAAAGTTGAAGTCGCCGTCGTTTGCTGCTTTTAGCATAGCTGCTAGTCCGTACTGTGCAGAGTGCGATGTGCCTGATGAGAGTGAGTATATGGCTCCGTATACCATAGCACGGCCAAACTCATCGGTTCCGAAGTATTGTTTTAAATCTGGATATTTTCGGTTGAAAAGTTTATCGCTTACTACCATGCTACCAATTCGTTGCCCTGCATAGCTAAATGCTTTTGAGCTAGATATTAGCATTAGCCAGTTGTCGGTATAGTTTGCAACTGTTACCTGGTATGGAGGTTTTCCGGGTACCGAAAGATCCTTGCGGAAGTCCATTGCAAAGTACGCAAGGTCTTCAATAACCATCACATCGTACTTAGTTGCTAGTTTTCCAATAATTTCGAGTTCCTGCTCCGAGAAGCAAATCCACGATGGATTGTTGGGATTCGAGTAAAGTATGGTACTAATATTCCCGTTCTTAAGGTAACTTTCGAGTTTCTCTTCTATCTTTTTGCCTCTGTAGTTATAAACGTCAAAGGTTTCATGTTTCATACCCAGAACCTTTACCTGCTGTTTTTGCACGGGAAAGCCTGGGTCGATGAACAGGATGGTGTCTTTTTTCGAGTCACAACGGTTTCCCACAAGAAATGCAGCCATTCCGCCTTGCATTGAACCCACGGTTGGGATACAACATTTCTCAGCAACGTTGATGTTCATAAAGTTTTTTACGAATCTCGAAATTTCCTTTTTTAGCGAAGGAATACCATCGATTATTGGATAAATTTGGGCCACTCCGCTATTTAGCGCTTTTATCTCGGCTTCGATACCAACCTTAGCTGGTGCAAGTCCGGGGACGCCCATTTCCATTCGTATAAATTTTTCGCCTGTTGCTGCTTCAATATCGCTAACCAGCTTTACAATTTCCCTAATTGTAGCTCTGCCAACTTTTTGTAATCCAGATTCGTCAATTTTCTGTTTTACTACGTTGTAGGGGATAGGTGTGTTTTTCATACTTAAACTGTTTTATTGCCTGAAAATCAGCATTATATTTGAATTAGAATTATCTAGATAATATATAAATCAGACTAAACTTTACAGAGTACAATTTTAGTAAAGATTTATATAAATTAAAAGCATTTTAAGGGTATTTAATAACAGTTTGTAACCTTTATTGTGAATTTAGAATGATTTCAAATGTTTTTAGTCTTTTTTTTGTAAGAAATGTAACTTCGTATTCGTTTAATGTTCTTTTGACTGTACTGTAAACGGAAGGTTGCTTGTATAGTTTTATTTTTTTGTGATGCCTGTTTTGTATGGCAACCCTTTTATTTAGCTATTTGGTGGGAGAGGAGTTGTTTACAGGAGTATGGATTATTAACAAAAATGGTCGTTCCGAAGGAAAGACCATTTTTGGTTATTTTGTAGACGATGTAAATGTTTACTTCGTTTATACAAATTTCTTTTTCAGCTCTTCAACCCACTCAGAAATTCTTTTGTCGGTTTTGTCCTTCTCAAAATCTTCGTCAATAGGTAAGCCAACAAACTGGTTATCAATTACTGCTTCGGAGTCGGTAAAGTTATACTTTGAAGTAGGAACCTGCCCCACTATTTTAGCATCGTTTGTTAACATTATTTTTGCTAAAACACCCATTGCATCAACAAAGGTTGCAGCGTATGTTACTGAGTCGCCTAAGCCAAAAAGTGCAAAAGATTTACCTTCATAGTTAATCTTATCAATTTCTGGTCTAAATAAATCCCAGTCATCTTTTGTTCTCTCTGCGTTCCAGGTTTCTTTTCCAATGGTTGAACAGCCTAGCACAATGTTGTCATAGCGATCAAGATCTGAGGCTTTGCTGTCTTTTACAGGAATTAGGTCGGCCATATTGGGACCAAATGCTTGCTGTACTTTTTTTGCAATATTTTCAGTCTTACCACCGGTTGGACCGAAGAAGATGCCTACTTTTTTTTTCATATCTTTTTAAGTTGTGATTTAAGTATTATGTATGTAAAATGTTGCTCAATGCTTTTCACAAAAATACATTTTTTATTGGAATTTATCAAGCACTTTTAGCCTCCAAACCATTAGTATTAGACTATTATAAGTGCAAAGTTCATTTATTCAGCGAATTAAATATTATGATTGTGTTTAACTCTACTCTTTAAACCGCTAAAACCTTCTTTTTACTTTGCACTTTACGCCCATCGTTTTTCGGAGTATTTTTTTTTGTGAAATTTTACCCTTTTTATTAATAGATTTGCGACCTAATTTTAAATTTAATCGTTGTGAAAAATAATATATATTCGTTTATCCCATTGTTGCTTATTTTGATTCTAGCCACGAATGTGGCAATGGCCTCTGATACTTTAGTGAATGTTATAGATGCAAAAAAAGTTGAACATCGAGTTTTTTCTAGCATTTTCTTCTCCAACTACGTATCGATAAATGAAAATGTTACCCCAAGGTCGGCTTTTGAAATGCCAACGGCATTGCTTGGTTACTCTGCAACGCTATCAAAAAAATTGAAGGCAACCATCGTGTTTGATGTTACTCGAACCACATCGGATATTCAAGTTTTTGATACTGATGGAAACGAGCTAGATGTAACTTACTTTAGCGGCAGCAAATACACGGCTTTTTTAAAGATGGCTGAAATATACTATTCTGTAAATGAGCATATTGACTTGCGTATTGGGCAGCTGCTTAATACCCAGTACTTAACCCTGCAAGATAAGTTTTGGGGTTTCCGTTACGTTTACTTCACTTTGCAAGAAGTGCATAGATATGGAAGTCCTGCTGATTTTGGAGCGCAAATTGATCTTAAAGCAGGCGGCGTAATACTTAATCAGATTTCAGTAACCAATGGCGATGGCCCTTTTAAGCATCAGGATGCGGATGGAGTCTTTCTTTTTTCGAATAATTTTGAGGTTAAACCGCTCGATAACCTAATTCTGAAACTTTATACCGATTATGCTCCAGCGCCAATGAATACTGGGGAAGATAAGTATACACTATCGGCATTTGCTGGTTATAAAACCGAGCTATTTCGAGTTGGGTTTGAGTTTAGTAAACTTTACAACGTGGGCTTTACGTACAATCGAGATTTTTATGGATATTCGGCATTCGGAAGCGTGGCCTTAGGTAGTCGTTTTGACCTGTTTGCAAGATATGATTACTTTAGCAAATCGAATATTTACAATGTAAACAATGGCCATTTTTTGCTTGGTGGACTACAGTATAAGCCCCATAAAAATTTATTTTGCTCAGTAAACTTCCGAAGTCTTAACCCTAGTAATAAAAGGTGGATTTACACTAGTTTTGGGGTAAGTTTTTAGTGAGCAACTTATGGAATAAATAAAGCCTGCCGAACAATTGTTCGGCAGGCTTTATTTTAGACTATTCTATTGCTGTTACGCTGGTTTTATGACATATCAATTTAGAAAGGAGATTACTCCGTTCCTAATGGCTGACGAGGGCTAAACATATTTGAAAAACTCTCCGAAATCTCTTTCGAAACAATATCCCAGCGCATAATTATAAGGATTACTAAAATAATAGCAGTGCCAATAAGAAAAAACTCTGTTAGGGTTCTTTTTTTAAGCCAGCTTCCTATTTTGTTCATAAGCAAAGTTTTGTTTGTGCTTAATTCCCTGTCTATTTTTTCTCGCTAAGTGCAGCAACCGAAAGCAGCACACCTAGAACGATACCCAAAAATGCGGCAAATAGTACTTGCATATTTTCAGGTAAACAAAATGTTATTGTGTGAGCTGGAATCCAGAAGAATGGAATGGTTTTTTTGAAAACAAAATTCCATTGAACGCTCCAGTTTAGCGAGGGAAAAATCTCTTTAAATTTTATTGGTTTTAAAAATCCTGCAATGGTTCCGCCATTATTAACAATATGCGTGTCGGTAATTTTGTGAAATGTCATAAATACCGGGGCAAATGAAGTATTCATTGCCGCACTAATGCAAAATGCAACAAAAACTTTTGCCCACGACAAATTTCCTTTGAGAGCAGGAATGGCATTCTCTATTCCAATATAAGTAAGGAATGATGGAACTCCGCTTGTAAATATTACAAACGACATTTTTATCCAAAGCCCCAGAAAGCCCCAAACAATGGCTCTAGGAATTATTCCGAAGCCTGGCTCGTTAAAGTTTCCGGTTCTAATTCTAAGTCCAATCATTTCGCCAAAAGTGGCAAGTATGGCAAACTTAATAAAGCTCATAATCATACCGTGAGCGTTATTAAAATCTGTGTACGCTTTATAAACCGAGGGTACAATAAAGAATGGTAGAAGTAGCACAATTACTATTGCTACTACCATTAAATCCTTTTTTTTCATATGTCAACCTATTTTCAAAGGAACATCATAGAACACGCAAGGGGTAGTGATTCTACTTTGTGCTCACGTTGTTGTTCTGCATGTTCCTTGTTTAAAATTATTTTTGCTACTTCTCTATCCTTATCCTTGCGTCAACAGCAACCACCCTATCTTTTCTACCTAGAAGGGGATTTAGGTCCATTTCGAAAATCTCAGGAGCTGCGGTAACTAAAGCCGAAACCCGAGCTACTATTTCAGCAAAATGTTCTACGTTAACAGGCTCCTGTCCGCGAACTCCTTCTAGTATTTTGTGGCTTTTTAAGCGAAGAATTAGGTCGGCAGCAGCCGCTTTAGAAATGGGAGCAATACCAGTATTTACATCTTTTAAAACCTCGATAAAAATACCACCAAGTCCGCATAGAACCATATGTCCGAATAAATCTTCGCGTTTTGCACCAACAAATAGCTCAACACCGCTTAGCATTGGCTGGATTAGAATGGCCGTTGTGTCTTTTATTTTAATCATTCGGTTAAACTCGTCGGCAACAACCTCGGGGGTTTTAACATTAAGTAATACGCCGCCAACATCCGATTTATGAACAGGACCTACCACTTTCATTACCACAGGATATCCTAGTTTCTGTGCAGCTTTTTGTGCATCGTTGGCAGATGTTACTACGGCTTCGCCAGCGCGTGTAATGCCTGCTGCATCGAGAAGTTCTTGTTGTTTTTCGGGTGAAAGGTATCCGTTGCCTGCATTATCAATAATGTTGCGAATGGCTTTTACGTTTACTTCGGGTTGTTCAATATTCTCGGGTTGAGGCTTTGGCGTATGGTAAACCTTTGCCAGTGCATTACCAAATATTACTTCATCGGGGAAGTTAATTCTACCTTTAGCAATGAAATGCTTAATTTCATCTTTTACGTTAATAATTGATGGCAAAATGGGGTAAATGGGTTTTTTGCATTCGCGCATTTTTTGGTCGAGCACATCGTAAACATCGTAAACGGGGAATAGGCCAGGGCTACCAAAAATTACGGCCATGGCGTCAATATTGTCGAAATCGTTCTCACAGGCATCAATAATATGGCCAAGCTGCTCTGCGGTTCCGGTGGCAAGAAAGTCGATTGGGTTTGCAACAGAAGAACCTCCAAATAGCTTTTCTAGTAAAGCGTCAGCTTTTGGGCCAGTTATGGCAGGCACTTCGAGGTTATTGTTCGAAAGGGCATCGGTAAGCATAACTGCTGGTCCGCCTGCGTGGGTAATAATGGCTACGCGTTTTCCCTTAAGCTCGGGATGCACAAAGATGCCCGCTACGGTAGCTAGCTCCTCACGGCTATGGCATCTTACAATTCCTGCTTTTCTGAAAAGTGCTTCAACAGCAACATCGCTACTGGCTAGAGCACCTGTGTGCGAGCTGGCAGCACGGCTTCCGGCATCTGACCCACCACTTTTTATGGCAGCAATTTTACAACCCTTACGAATTAGCGACGATGCATGCTTTAAAAGCATATCGGGCTTGCTTATGCTTTCAACATATAAAAGTTTAACTAGCGAGCTGGTTTTAGGGTTAAAATTCTCGTCCATATCCTTCAGGATATCTTCAACCCCCATTTGTGCGCTATTTCCAACGCTGTAAACCGATGAGAATGTTAATCCTTTTGTTATTCCCGTTTCCATAATAAACACGGCGGTTGCACCCGAACCAGTAATAAAGTCGATGCCCTTGGGCTCTAACTTAGGAATAGGAAGCGAGAAAACGCCCGTGTAGTTAGAGTTCATCATCCCAATGCAGTTGGGCCCAATTAGGCTGCCGTTAACAGAGTTTATGATATCAACAATTTCTTTCTCAAGCTTAGCGCCCTCTTCACTTTCCTCATGAAAGCCTGCCGAGAGTATAATAAAAGCACGGGTCTCCTTCTCTTTTGCAAGAACCCTTACCGTTTCTGGACAATATTTTGCTGCAATGGCAATTATGGCTAAGTCAACCTGTGGTAGGCTTTCAACAGTTTTGTTGCAGCTAATACCTTGAATAATATCAGCTTTTGGGTTTACAACGTAAAGCTTGCCTTTGTAGTTATTGTCGATAAGGTTTTTTAGCACTCTTCCTCCTGGCTTTTGTATGTCGTCGGAGGCGCCTACAATTACAATGCTTTTTGGGTCAATAAGTTGATTGGTAATCATTTTAAAATGTTTTTATAGTGATTTTTATTGTTCGTTTCTGATTGTTTAATAGCCCATGCTAAAACGGCAACAAACTTACAAAAGTTTTTGCAAGCATTTTATAATAAAATGGATGCTATACAGCTTTAGGTACATTTTGTTTTAGCATTTTTTCAATCTATCGTGTCATTTAATGGTTGTTAAGTCATTATGAATAATGTGTTTCGGTGAAAATTTTCGATTTTTCCGTATGCAGAATTTAATTATATGATAAAAAAACTGTTTCTGACCTAGTTGAACCTCCTTTTTTTGCAAAGCTTTTTGAGTAAAGGATAGGAGTTAACAGCCATTGATCTGTTTCTATAAGTCTACGTACCGACTTTTTAATAAGTTGCCTAACTCCAATTGAAACTAAGCTTGTATATTTGCAGCAAACTTTGAGGGTATGAATGTGATTGAATCAATTTTGAGTAAGGATGAGCTTACGCGGCAGGATATAACACTGCTACTGCAAGCAAATGATGAAGATAAAGCTAAACTTTTTGCCAAATCGGCCGAGGTTAAAGAAAAACATGTTGGCAAAAGGGTTTATTTCCGAGGATTAATTGAAATGTCGAATATATGTAGTAAGAATTGTTACTACTGTGGTATAAGGTCGGGCAATCAAAATTTTTCGCGATATAATCTCTCGGACGATGAGGTTGTTGACGCTGCACGATATTCCTGGGAGAATAATTATGCTAGCATAGCAATTCAAACAGGCGAGGTTTGCGGTAGTGCTTTTACGCAAAGAATTGTTAACTTGTTAAAGAAAATTAACGCTGCAACCAATAGTGAGCTTGGTATTACTCTGTCTATGGGTGAGCAAACTGAGGATACATACAGAGAATGGTTTGAAAACGGTGCCATTCGTTACCTCCTTCGCATCGAGTCGTCTAACAGAGAACTTTACTCAAAATTGCATCCAAACAATCAAACCCACGATTTTGATAAGCGGATAGAATGTCTTCGCTCATTACGTAGGGTAGGCTACCAAGTTGGTAGTGGTATTATGGTTGGCTTACCCTTTCAAACTATTGATAACCTAGCTGATGATTTGCTGTGGTTAAAGGAGATGGATGTGGATATGGTGGGTTTAGGTCCTTACGTTGAGCACCCCGATACCCCTTTATATAAATATCAAAATATGCTTTTACCGCTTGAAGAGCGTTTTGCCCTTTCGCTCAAGGTAATTGCCATTCTGCGTATTCTTATGAAGGATATAAATATTGTGGCTCCTACGGCGTTGCAAGCAATTGACAAGTTAGGTCGAGAGAAAGCAATTAAAATTGGGGCAAATGTGGTAATGCCTAACGTAACTCCAGGGTTGTATAGAAATGATTATAAGCTATACGATAATAAGCCATGTGTTGATGATGCAGTTGACGATTGCAAAAAATGCCTTGAGGCTCGTATACAACTTACCGGAGATGAAATTGGGTACAATGAGCATGGTAACTCAAAACATTTTGCCCGAAGAACGAAAATAGTTCCGTAGCACTTTTACCGACTTTTTTACCCCTTTCGCCGATTAGTTGTTTCATATCGGTATACAGCAACATACATTTGTACCATAAACTAAAAATAATTGATATGGAACGAATTGAAAAAGATAAACCACACGGAAACAATGCTCGCGTTGTTGTTGGTCTTGTATTTTTAACCCTCGGCGCACTTCTTTTTGCCGATAGGTTTGATATTATCCCTTTTGTATGGAATAGATACCTTTTTACATGGCAAAGTTTGCTTATTTTTCTGGGCTTAATTAGCTTAACTAAAAGAGAATCAAGAGCAACGGGCTTGGTGCTTATTGCCATTGGAGGTTTTTTCTTGGCCTCAAGAGTTTTAGGATACCCATTCGGCATTCGTTACTTTTTTTGGCCAATAGTGTTTGTGGGGGTAGGGTTAATACTTATACTTCATAGGAATGGGCCTATGCGTCATTCTAAAAGAGGCCTTTCAAAAGGAGTGGTTGATATGGATTTTATTGAAGATGTGGCCATATTTGGTGGAAGCGAAAAAAAAATAACATCGAAAAATTTTAGGGGCGGCAAAACTACCAATATCTTCGGAGGCAGTAATTATGATATGATGGACGCCGAACTGGCACCTGGTCAAAGCGTGTTAGATGTGTTTTGCCTGTTTGGAGGATTCAAAATTATTGTTCCTTCTGGCTGGCGTGTAAAAATTGAGATAGTCTCTATTTTTGGCGGCTACGACGATAAGCGCCGAGTGCTATCGAGAACTGATGCAGAAGATGGGCGTGAGCTCGTGTTAAAAGGGGTTGTAATTTTTGGTGGTGGCGAAATAAAAGGATACTAACTAAATGTACCATCCTATATTTAGAACACCCATTGGAAAAATCGTTTTTGCAACGTGGTGGATAGCGGTAACCGCTATCCACTGTGCTGTTTTATATTTTTTTTACCATATAGAAGTTTCCATTGCCGTTACAGATAGTTTGGTTTGGGGTTTACTTTTTTCTATTCTTTCGTTAGGTCTGTGGTTTTGGGTTGAAATAAGCGACATTGAAACACAACGGCCACTAACCATAGCAGTAAATCATATTGGAGCTGCGGCGGTTACCGTTTTGTTGCTAGTTGCACTCCATCGATTTGTACTTACGCAAATACTCTTACACAATAATGATTACCTTAATTTTCTGGATTACTCTTTACTGGGCAGAATAATTTTAGGTGTTTCTTTGTACGTGCTTATCGTTTTGGTGTACTATCTTATAATATATATAAATAACTTTCGCCAAAAATTAGTGCATGAGGCCGAGCTAAAAGCATTGGTTAAGGATGCTGAGTTAAGCTGGCTAAAGCTTCAATTAAACCCACACTTCCTTTTTAATAGTTTAAATTCAGTAAGTTCACTAACATTAACAGCTCCCGAAAAGGCCTCGGAAATGATTACCCGTTTATCTGAACTTTTGCGGTACTCTCTTAGGCAATCGCCCGATACCATGGTTACGCTTAACGATGAGATTGAAAATTGCGAGAAGTACCTTGAGATTGAAAAGGTTCGATTTGGCGATAGGTTAGATTACTCGATTAACAGTTGCCCCGAATGTTTAACCGTTACCGTTCCTAGTATGCTTTTACAGCCCTTGTTTGAGAATGCAATAAAGCATAGCGTTGCACAAACAGCCGATACGTCGTTTATTAAGGCCGAAGTTGAAATTGTTAAGGGCTTTTTATGTGTTAAGATAGAAAATTCGCTGCCTAGTTTTCCTACTAATTCAGCGGGTAATGGGGTTGGACTCGATAATATTAGGCGCAGGCTGATACTTATATACGGAACCCCAAACTTACTTTTTATTGAGAAATCCGAGAGTGCTTTTCGGGTTACTGTTTCAATCCCCATAAATTAAATGAACTATGAGAACTATTATTGTTGAGGATGAAATACTTGCGAGGGATTTGCTTAAAAAATACTTATCTATTCATACTGATATAGAGATTATTGGCGAGTATGGCGATGGTTTTTCGGCCGCTGTGGCCATTAATAAGGAGAAACCCGATTTGGTTTTGCTCGATATTCAGCTACCCCGTTTAAATGGTTTTGAAATGCTCGAAGTACTCGACCATTTACCCCTAATTGTGTTTACTACTGCCTATGATGAGTATGCCGTAAAGGCGTTTGAGCGTAATGCAACCGACTATTTGCTTAAGCCTTTTTCGCCCCAGCGTTTTAGTGAGGCTTTGGCTAAGGCGAGGGAGAAGCTCGCTTTTTCGGATAGTGAGACAGAGTTAACCTCCTCAATGGTTAATGATTTATCGTCATCAATCCCTCTGGCTCGAATTGTGGTAAAGGATAGCAAGGGAATACATATAATTGGAGTCCCCGAAATTCGATACTTCGAAGCACAGGACGATTATATTATGGTACATTGCGAGCAAGGACGTTTTTTAAAGAAACAAACTATGAAAAGCCTTGAGGAAAGGCTTAACCAAAAACAATTTGTTCGAATACATAGGTCGTATATTGTTAACGTATCCAGTATTAAACGTATTGAACCATATGAGAAAGAATCGTATTTGGTTTTTTTGAAGAATGATGAAAAGATAAAGGCGAGTGCCGTTGGCTATAAACTTTTAAGAGAGAGGCTTGATTTTTAGACTACAATAGTTGAATTTTAACATCAGTAGCCCGATGAATTCCTATTTTCCGACTCTGCCACTCTTCTATTTTGCCCAGAATGGCAATAAATTTAAGGTAAGTTCCATACTTTACACTATCGTAGTCGAAGCAGGCGCTGATTATCAGGCATTTACTAAACCCCCACGGACTATTACCATTATTATATCAACTTTACTGTTTGGATAATTATTTTTAATCATTAACAGAACAATATGGTATTTTTTTTGTATTAATGCTAAATTTGAGGCGTCTACTTATAATGCTTTTATTTTGAAACTATGAGGTTGATAAAGTCTGCTGTTCTTAAAGTTTGCCTGCTAAGTTTGCTTAGCCTTGCTACGCTTAATGTAAGTGCACAGTATTTTGGGCGCAACCGACCCATTTACAAGACGTTTAACTATAAGGTGTTTGAGTCGCCAAACTTTGAGCTATACCACTATTTCGAGAACGATTCGGTAATTGAGCGTTTGGCTCAAGCATCGGAGCAATGGTATGCAATGCACTCGCAAATTTTTGGCGATACCATAAAGAAACGGAACCCTATAATTTTTTACTCTAACCACCCTGATTTCCAGCAAACCACGGCCATTTTCGGAACCGTTGATGTGGGCACAGGTGGAGTAACCGAAGCCCTAAAAAATAGGGTTATAATGCCCGTAACCGAAACGTGGAGCCAAACCGACCACGTACTAGGGCATGAACTTGTTCATGCTTTCCAGTTTAATTCCATTTTAGAACGCGACTCAACCAACTTAAACTCACTTAGCAACCTACCTTTGTGGATGATTGAGGGTATGGCCGAGTACCTCTCAATAGGTAGCGTTGACTCACACACGGCTATGTGGATGCGCGATGCGGTTCTTAACAATGATTTCCCTACGCTCGAGCAGATGTCGCGGAGCTATAAATATTTCCCTTATCGGTACGGACAAGCATTTTGGGCATTTATTGGAAGAACTTTTGGCGACAGCCTAATTGTCCCCATATTTCTAGAAACGGCTAAGCGAGGGTACGATAGCGCTTTAAAGCGTTACTTGGGGCTAGACGAGAAGGAGTTTTCTGAAATTTGGAAGCGAACCAATATTGAGCATTTTAAAATGGTGATGAAGGATACGGTAGATTCACCATCGGGGAGGAGTATCCTCAATGCGGATAACGCAGGTTACACAAATATCTCACCCTCAATTAGCCCCAGTGGTAAGTATGTGGCTTTTTACTCTGAAATGGACCTGTTCTCCATTGATCTGTTTTTAGCCGAAACAAAAACGGGCAATGTGGTTCACAAACTATACTCAACTGTACACCGAAACGAGATAGATGCGCTTAACTTTATTGAGTCGGCCGGCGCATGGTCGCCCGATAGTAAACATTTTGCTTTTGTGGCTTTTAGCAAGGGCAGAAACAAGCTTATAGTTGTTGATGTTGAGCGGAGAAGAACGATAGGGGAGATTGAAATCCCCAATGTCCCATCGTTTAACTATCCTGCTTGGTCACCCGATGGGAAAAGCATTGTTGTAACCGGACTTGTTGAGGGGCAAAGCGATTTGTATGAATATTATTTCGACACAAAAGAGGTTGTTAGGCTAACCAACGATAATTATGCGAATATTCACCCGTCGTGGTCGCCCGACGGCAATACCATTGTATTTATAACCGATAAACCTTCGCCTCAGGATATTTTTGCCAAACGCACCCCAGGCTACTATTTGGCAACCCTCGATATAAAATCGGGTAATATTAAAACGCACCATTTCTTCCCTGGCGCATCAAACCTAAACCCTGTTTTTGCCCCAAACTCGCAGGATATTTACTTTCTATCAAATAGGGATGGTTTTCGTAATATGTACCAGTATAACCTAGGAACTGGGCAAATTTTTCAGAAAACAAAAATACTAACCGGTATAACCGGCATGACCCAGCTATCGCCAGCGTTTAGCGTTTCATCTGAAACAGGGGTAGTGTCGTACTCATACTATTTTAATGGTCGGTATTCAATATATGCGGCAACGTCAGATGAACTAGAAACCATTGAGGTTTTTCCGCTGGCCGTCGATTTTTCTGCAGCCACATTACCCCCTTTTAATAGGGCGGTTAAGGGCTTAGTTGATGGAAATTTGAGTCGACGAAATGGGCACCCTGAAACTCCAGTGGACTCGTTTAGAACTATACAGTATAGGCCTAAATTTAAGCTCGATTATATAGCTAACTCGGGCGTTGGTGTATCAACGGGTCAAATGGGTACTGGTATGGCAGGCGGAGTAGAGATGATTTTTAGTGATGTTGTAGGTGCAAATATTTTGCAGGTTGGGCTAGCCCTAAACGGCGAGATATACGATTTTGGGGGGCAGTTTGCCTATATAAACCAGAAGAATAGAGTGAATTGGGGCGCTACCATATCGCATATACCCTATTCATTTGCATATTATGGGCAGCGTTTCGAGGAGCTAGGAGATGGAAATTTATATAGTATTCTCACAATGTACCACACTCGTATATTTGAAACAATGGCTGGTGGCATGGTTCAGTTTCCGCTGTCTAGAACTAGGCGCATAGAGAGTGGAGGGTATTTTAGCCGATATAACTTTAGGGTAGATAAGCACGAATATTATTACCTTGGAGGTTACTATGCAGGGTACGACAGGGAAAAGGGAGAGGCACCCGATGGGTATTGGCTACAAAGATTAAATGCCGCTTATGTTGTTGATAATTCAAGTTTTGGAATTGCTTCGCCAATGAGTGGTTCAAGGCAGCGTTTTCAGGTTGATAAGGTGTTTGGATTTGTTGATTACTGGGGATTACTGGCTGATTTTAGACAGTATTTTTACGTTAAACCATTTAGTTTTGCTTTTAAAGCATATTACGTTGGCAGGTATGGAGGAGGTTTGCAACAGCTATACCCTCTTTATTTAGGGTATCCATGGATTATAAGAGGTTATGACAATTCTGCCTTTAATAAGCAAATAATGGCGGGTTCTGGTTTGCAAATGAGTCCCGATCAGCTTATGGGCAACCATATGGCAACGGCGAGTTTCGAAATACGATTTCCGTTTACAGGACCTGAACGGTTAACCCCAATTAAATCGAAGTTTCTTTTTACAGAGTTAGCTCTTTTTGCCGATGCTGGGCTAGCGTGGTTCGATGCTGAAACGGTAAAGTTTAAATGGGAACCCGATAGTTTCGATGAGCGAATTCCTGTGATTAGTGCAGGCGTTAGTTTAAGAATTAACGTTTTTGGTGCACTTATTCTTGAGCCATTCTATGCTGTACCTTTTCAGTTAGGAGGGTTTAAGGCCGGAACCTTTGGACTTAACTTTACACCGGGTTGGTAGTGGAGCAGTTTGATAGATTATACTGCCTACTCAATCTGGAATTTTATTTCTAAGTTACCACATAAAAAAACAGCAATAGAACGATTTTAAATCGACCTATTGCTGTTTGGAGTATAGTGATTTTATAGTTCTTTAAAGTCAATACAATCAATTACGTAGGCAACCTCGGGTACTTCATTTCCCTCTTCAGCTTCGCAGTCTTCTACATGGGATCCTGCCACTTTACGAACGGTTCCGAAAACTTCAACTTTTTTACCCATAAGCGATGCTGGAAAAGAAGGAGAATTATCTGTCCCGTCAATTTTTAGAGTTTTTCCTTCAATAGAGCCAAAAACTGTTAACCTTTTGCCGCCATGGGTGCAAGCGTGGTCAACGGTGGCAGTAAATTTAACCGTTTGCCCTTCGTATGCTGAGGCATCAGCAATAAGTGAGTCAATAGAAACCTCGGTGGCATTGGCTTTTTTTTGAGTTTCGTTACCAGCACACGATACGATTGCAAGGAAGGCTGCAACTGCCAAAATAAGATAGATTGTTCTTTTCATTCTATTCAATTTTAATATTTAGTAATAAAAGCTAGAGATACTAAAAACAGCAAAAACTAGGCTGGCTATACCGTTAAGGTAGGCAAAGGCAAAGTTTACGCCTCGTTGCGAGTTGGATACGGCTATAACCAAATGCTGGGTTATTAAAAGTGCAATAAAAATAGCTGCTCCAATTGAATACAAATAACCTGTATCTAAAATTACCCCTACTTTAATAACGAGGAAAACTACGATAAGGTGAAGGGAAGCGGATATGCATTTTGCCCACTTACTACCCAGAACGGCTGGTATCGACCTTAGCGATTCTTCTTTATCAAAATCTTCATCAAGAGTTGCGTATAGAATATCAAACCCAGCAACCCACAAAAACACTAGTACGCTAAGCATGAGCGGAACAATATGCCATTGCCCAGCAGCTGCCAGAAAGGCGCCAATGGGAGCAAGCGATAGTCCCAAGCCAAGTACAAAGTGACAAAGTATGGTGTATTGCTTAGTGTAACTGTAACCAAGAACCACCAAAAGGGCAATGGGCGAAAGGTAAAAAACGAGTTTATTAATAAATAGTGTAGTTACAATAAATAGTATTGCGTTTACCATTGAAAAGATAAAGGCATGGCGTGGATGTATTTTTCCTGCTGGAATTTCACGACTTGCTGTCCGAGGGTTTCGTTTGTCAATAAATCTATCAGTAACCCGGTTAAAACTCATAGCGGCATTACGGGCAAGAACCATACATAGTATTACAAGTAAAAACACCCTAATTGTAAACGTGTTATCGGTTAAGTATAGGGCCAAAAAATATCCAATTAAGGCAAATGGTAGCGCAAAAATAGTGTGGCTAAACTTTACTAACGATAAGTAATCCTTAAAGGCTGCCGATGATTGTTTATTCATTTTTTGTTACAAGTATATGTATCGACAAATGTAATGTTGAATACTTTAATAAGCAAGTTAATTAAAAAAATGGTTGCAAAACTATCAGGCTAATAGCTAGGGTATATGCAAAAACTTATGGGCCTGAAGAGATATTTGCCACTTGGGGTTTGCCATTGCGTACTCAACAATTATTGGGGTAATACTTTTAAAAACGCTCCATTCAGGCTGTAAGTATAGTTTGCAAGTTGATTTTACCTTTCTCGCATTTTCCTCTGCCCACTTTAGGTCGTCTGTATTTGATATGATTACCTTAAGCTCATCGGCTTTCATGTGTATGCCATTTATTGGCGGTTGTTGAGGTTTTGGCGATAGGCATATCCAGTCCCATAAACCCGTAAGTTGGTGTGCTCCCGAGGTTTCAACATGGGTGTCAAATCCCTTCGCTTTAAGTTCTTTGCAGAGATGGTCTAAAGGGTAAAGGCTTGGTTCGCCGCCTGTTACAACCACAACTTTTGCCGGGTGTTTACAGGCTTCGTCAACAATGTTTTTTATGTTAACAGGGGGGAAGGTTTTAGGATTCCAAGTAAATTTTGCATCGCACCAGCTGCAACCCACATCGCAACCACCAATACGAATAAAGAATGCGGCTTTTCCTGTATGGTAGCCTTCGCCTTGCAGCGTATAGAACTGTTCAACCAGAGGGAGTAACTCTCCGTTATTCAGTATACTTAAATCTATTTGCATGGTGCTACTAATTTTCATCAGTCCTAAAAAGTAAACTTGCGTCTCTTTTTGCCGCTTGGCCTGCCCAATCCTCCGGAATTACCTTCCAATTATCTGGATGTTCTGGTACAATTATATTTATGCGCTCAATCCATTTCATAAGGTAGTGCCGCATATCGAGAGGGGAGATGTTTACAATTCGTTGTGTTAGCTCTTTCTTAGTAAGTCCTACACCCTCAGTAAGATGTCCTCCTCCGCCTGTTCCTCTGTATGAGTTAACGGCAACTTTGTAAATTTTATTTAGATCGAATTGCGAACCATCTTGCATTGAGGTGATTGTTATCCTGCTTCCAACCGGTTTTGACACATCTACCGTGTAGTTTATCCCTTCGGCAGAGTCGAAGTTGTAGTAGCTCGATTTGAGATGAGCCTTTCCCCTTCTGTTTAGAACAACTTTGTTTGCCTCATCTTGTCGGAGTAAGAGCAGGTTATCGTTTGCCGTTTTCATTGTATTATACCATAACCCATACGAGTACTCAAGGTAATCCTTTACTTCTTTCCCCGAAAGGTTTAGTATGTACAAAAGATTTTCGTAGCTGTATAGTTTAAACAGGTCGCGTACATATATATTACCTTGCTCAATTTTAGTGTCAAAAGATAATGGTGCAGCAATGGATATATCGCTGTTAGAAATTCCTATTTGTGCCGAGTGAATAAGGTGAACAAAAGAGGAAGGACCAAAATATGCATCTCGCGACGAAATTGGTTGGGTAATACATCCTATTTTGCGATCAACAAACTCTTCAACTTGGCGTGTAAAGTTTGAAAAAGTACTCACAAATTCGGCATCTGGCATGAGCCCTTGCATAG
>JBBACY010000028.1:0-40089 GCA_041656735.1 Bacteroidales bacterium
GTTGGCGGCGACCTACTCTCCCACCTTTCGGCAGTACCATCGGCGCTGGTGGGCTTAACTTCTCTGTTCGGAATGGGAAGAGGTGGAGCCCCACCGCAATAGCCACCTAAAGACTATCCGGCGCGCGAGCGCGCCGCTATAAGATTGACGTGGTGGTGTGAGTAAAGATTTTTACCGGCGCGCACCCGGCGCCGCTCGGAAAGCCTATCGGGCTATTAGTACTGCTCGGCTTTGGCGTCTCCGCCTTTACACCTGCAGCCTATCAACGTGGTCGTCTTCCACGGCCCTCATGGGAGGCCTCATCTTGAGGGGGGCTTCGCGCTTAGATGCTTTCAGCGCTTATCCCTGCCGCACGTAGCTACCCTGCGCTGCAGCTGGCGCCACAACAGGTACACTAGCGGTGCGTCCAACACGGTCCTCTCGTACTAGTGTCAGGGCCTCTCAAGCCTCCTACGCCCACAACAGATAGGGACCGAACTGTCTCACGACGTTCTGAACCCAGCTCGCGTGCCACTTTAATCGGCGAACAGCCGAACCCTTGGGACCTTCTCCAGCCCCAGGATGTGACGAGCCGACATCGAGGTGCCAAACCGCCCCGTCGATATGAGCTCTTGGGGGCGATCAGCCTGTTATCCCCGGAGTACCTTTTATCCTTTGAGCGATGGCCCTTCCATACGGAACCACCGGATCACTATGCCCTGCTTTCGCACCTGCTCGACCTGTCGGTCTCACAGTCAAGCGCCCTTGTGCCATTGCACTCCCCGCGCGATTACCATCCGCGCTGAGGGCACCTTGGGAAGCCTCCGTTACTCTTTTGGAGGCGACCACCCCAGTCAAACTACCCACCAAGCGATGTCCCCGCCGAAACGGGTTAGATACCAGGCAGACGAAGGGCCGTATTTCAAGGGTGGCTCCACGATACCTAGCGGTACCGCTTCAAAGCCTCCGGCCTATCCTACACATCGTCTACCCAGAACCAACGCTAAGTTGCAGTAAAGGTTCACGGGGTCTTTCCGTCCCGTTGCGGGTACGCGGCATCTTCACCGCGACTTCAATTTCACCGAGCTCATGGCTGAGACAGTGCCCAGATCGTTACACCATTCGTGCAGGTCGGAACTTACCCGACAAGGAATTTCGCTACCTTAGGACCGTTATAGTTACGGCCGCCGTTTACCGGGGCTTCGATTCAATGCTTCTCCGAAGATGACATCCCCTCTTAACCTTCCGGCACCGGGCAGGTGTCAGGCCCTATACATCATCTCTCGATTTGGCAGAGCCATGTGTTTTTGATAAACAGTCGCCTGGGCCATTTCTCTGCGCCCGCCTCGCGGCGGGACCCTTTCTCCCGAAGTTACAGGGTTAATTTGCCTAGTTCCTTAGCCATGAATCACTCGAGCACCTTAGGATTCTCTCCTCGACCACCTGTGTCGGTTTGAGGTACGGGTGCCACAGGCCTGATGCTTAGGGGGTTTTCTAGGGAGTATGATTAGGGTCACTATCCGCTCGCCCGAGGGCTCACGGTACTTTCAGGTTCAGCAAGCCGAGGCGATTAACCCCAGCCTATACCTACACCCTTAAACCCGGTATTCCGTCACCGGGCGGACCTTTCACGCCTCCGTCGCCCCATCGCAACCTGTGGCAGTACCGGAATGTTAACCGGTTTGCCATCGGCATCGGCGTTCGCCTTAGCCTTAGGACCCGACTGACCCTGATCCGATTAGCGTTGATCAGGAAACCTGGGTCTTGCGGTGGGCGGGTTTCGCACCCGCCTTATCGTTACTCATGCCTACATTTGCCTTTCCGGACGCTCCACGGCGCCTCGCGACGCCGCTTCGACGCGGACCGGAATGCTCCCCTACCACTTATATAAATACAAATCCAGAGCTTCGGTGGTACGCTTGATGCCCGCTCATTATCCACGCACGGCCGCTCGACTAGTGAGCTGTTACGCACTCTTTGAATGGATGGCTGCTTCCAAGCCAACATCCTAGCTGTCACTGCAGCCGCACCACGTTAGATCAACTTAGCGTACACTTGGGGACCTTAGCTGCTGGTCCGGGTTGTTTCCCTCTCGTCGCTGGACCTTAGCACCCAGCGGCTCACTCCCGGGTATCGCATCACGGCATTCGGAGTTTGTCAGGATTTGATAGGCGGCGAAGCCCTCGCATCCAGTCAGTAGCTCTACCTCCGTGATGGTACGCCCGAGGCTGCTCCTAAAAGCATTTCGGGGAGTACGAGCTATTTCTCAGCTTGATTGGCCTTTCACCCCTACCCACAGCTCATCCGAAAGCTTTTCAACGCTTAACGGTTCGGTCCTCCAGCGTGTGTTACCACGCCTTCAACCTGGCCATGGGTAGATCGCAAAGTTTCGCGTCTGCACCGCCCGACTAAACGCCCTATTAGGACTCGCTTTCGCTTCGGCTCCCCCCCTTCAGGGGGTTAACCTTGCCGGACAGCGCAACTCGTAGGCTCATTATGCAAAAGGCACGCCGTCACCCCATAAATGGGGCTCCGACCGCTTGTAGGCGCACGGTTTCAGGAACTCTTTCACTCCCCTGTTCGGGGTGCTTTTCACCTTTCCCTCACGGTACTGGTTCGCTATCGGTCTCTCAGGAGTATTTAGCCTTGCGGGATGGTCCCCGCGGATTCAGACAGGGTTTCTCGTGCCCCGCCCTACTCAGGGGTGCGCCTAAACGGGCTCGGTGTACGCGTACGGGGCTATCACCCACTATGGCCGCGCTTTCCAGCGCGCTCCGCTTCGCCTGCCCGCCGTTGATGGCGTCCCTACAACCCCACTCCCGCCGTAACGGGGGTGGTTTGGGCTGCTCCCCGTTCGCTCGCCGCTACTTGGGGAATCACTCTTGTTTTCTTCTCCTCCGGGTACTTAGATGTTTCAGTTCTCCGGGTTTGCCTCCCGATTGCTCGGGATACCAGGCCTTCAGCCTGGTGGGTTGCCCCATTCGGACACCCGCGGATCGATGGGTATGTGCCCCTCCCCGCGGATTTTCGCAGCTTGTCGCGTCCTTCATCGCCTCTGAGAGCCTAGGCATCCCCCGTGCGCCCTTAATCACTTTCCGTGCGCTTGCGCGCCCGGTGTTCGCTCGGTTCTGTCCTCACTCTTTTGCTAAAAAATATAAACGCGCCGCATCGCTGCGACGCTCGTTGCTATTTATTTCACACCACCACCACGTCAAAGAACTTTTGAGCCAGAAAAAAAGGCTCCCTGTGGAGAATAACGGATTCGAACCGTTGACCCCCTGCGTGCAAGGCAGGTGCTCTAGCCAGCTGAGCTAATCCCCCGTCGTCGGACGCTGTAGTCCCGCCCAGACTTGAACTGGGGACCTCTACATTATCAGTGTAGCGCTCTAACCAGCTGAGCTACGGGACTCTATGATCCCCGTGCGCCCCACGCCATTATGCCGAAATTAACACGTTGGACACCAAGAAGGGGGTGGGCGCCGACCCTGGCGGGGCCGCGCTCCAGAAAGGAGGTATTCCAGCCGCACCTTCCGGTACGGCTACCTTGTTACGACTTAGCCCCAGTCACTGGTTTTACCCTAGGCCGCTCCTCGCGGTTACGGACTTCAGGTACCCCCAGCTTCCATGGCTTGACGGGCGGTGTGTACAAGGCCCGGGAACGTATTCACCGCGCCGTGGCTGATGCGCGATTACTAGCGAATCCAGCTTCACGGAGTCGGGTTGCAGACTCCGATCCGAACTGGGACCAGCTTTCGGGATTAGCGCCCCCTCGCGGGGTGGCTGCCCTCTGTACTGGCCATTGTAACACGTGTGTAGCCCTGGACGTAAGGGCCGTGCTGATTTGACGTCATCCCCACCTTCCTCACGGCTTACGCCGGCAGTTCCGCTAGAGTCCCCGCCTTTACGCGCTGGCAACTAGCAGTAGGGGTTGCGCTCGTTATGGGACTTAACCCGACACCTCACGGCACGAGCTGACGACAACCATGCAGCACCTCGCAAACGGCCATCGCTGGCATACGCCTTTCAGCGCACTTCCGAATGCGTTTGAGCCCAGGTAAGGTTCCTCGCGTATCATCGAATTAAACCACATGTTCCTCCGCTTGTGCGGGCCCCCGTCAATTCCTTTGAGTTTCAACCTTGCGATCGTACTCCCCAGGTGGATCACTTAATGCTTTCGCTCAGACGCCGACGGTATATCGCCGACATCCAGTGATCATCGTTTACGGCGTGGACTACCAGGGTATCTAATCCTGTTTGATCCCCACGCTTTCGTGCCTCAGCGTCGATCCAGGTCTGGCCAGCTGCCTTCGCAATCGGCGTTCCGCGTGATATCTAAGCATTTCACCGCTACACCACGCATTCCGCCGGCCTCGACCGAATCCAAGACGCCCAGTTTCAACGGCAATCCAACGGTTGAGCCGCTGCCTTTCACCGCTGACTTAGGCGTCCGCCTACGCACCCTTTAAACCCAGTAAATCCGGATAACGCTCGGATCCTCCGTATTACCGCGGCTGCTGGCACGGAGTTAGCCGATCCTTATTCGTACGGTACCGTCAAACCCCCTCACGAGGGGGCCATTCTTCCCGTACAAAAGCAGTTTACAACCCGTAGGGCCGTCTTCCTGCACGCGGCATGGCTGGTTCAGGCTTTCGCCCATTGACCAATATTCCTCACTGCTGCCTCCCGTAGGAGTCTGGTCCGTGTCTCAGTACCAGTGTGGGGGACCATCCTCTCAGACCCCCTAGCCATCATCGCCTTGGTGGGCTATTACCCCGCCAACTAGCTAATGGCACGCATGACCATCCCCCGCCGCCAAAACTTTACCCCCCAGACCAGGTGGTCCGGGGGAACTATGGGGTATTAATCCGCCTTTCGACGGGCTATCCCCCAGCGGGGGGCAGGTTTCATACGCGTTACTCACCCGTGCGCCGGTCGCCACCAGGTATTGCTACCCGTGCTGCCCCTCGACTTGCATGTGTTAGGCCTGCCGCTAGCGTTCATCCTGAGCCAGGATCAAACTCTTCGTTGTAGTTATGTGTTTCTTTAGGTTCTTTCGCAACGGCCTCACGGCTCGTCGCCCTCCCCTGCTCGGAACAAATCTAGTATAAATGTATAAATTCCTTACTTTCTTTCTTCTTGGTGCCAAAGTGTCAAAGAACGGTGCCTGCCATTCGCCCCGAGGGACGGCCGGACCCGGCTTGTGTTTTTCTCTCCAAAAAATATTGGGCAATCGCTCGCCCTGGTCAGCATTCCTCCTCTTAAAATCATCCCCTCTTCCGCTGGCCTAAAACCGATTCCGTTGAACCGGGCTGCAAAGGTAAACATCTTTTTTGTTCTGGCAAGTTTTTTGTAAAAAAAATAAACTTTTTTTCTCCCCTGTATTCCTCTCCCCTCACCAGCAAACAAACCAAAAGAACTTCCCTAAAGCGGGTGCAAAGATAACGCAATCAATACCGAATTTCCAAACAATTTTAAAAATAAAACTAAAATAATTCCAAGTCGATATCTTCCTATTTGATTATCAGTTTAGTATACCCCTTATTATTTTTTAAATATTTTAGATTTACGAAAAACTAGATGGTCTCCTTCGTCGTAATCGATCATAATGACTCCTGATGTATCAACTGAACCTGCCAAAATTGCTTTAGAAAGATAGTTTAAAATGTATTTCTGCATAAACCTTTTAATGGGCCTAGCTCCATAAAGAGGGTCGTAGGCTGAACTCGTAATCCAATTTATTGCAGCTTCGGTAATATCAACCGTAATTCCTTGCTGAATTAATAGGTTCGAAATGTATTTAAACTGAATTTGCACCACCTCTTTTATCTCGGAAGATGATAATGGGGTAAACATAATAATTTCATCTACGCGGTTAAGGAATTCGGGACGTATGGTTTGCCTAAGCAGACTATATACCTTACCTTCTATTTCATCAATTAGCTGTTGGCTTAAATTGTCTTGGTTTTCACTAATAGAACTCTGTATTATTTGAGACCCTATATTAGATGTCATTATTATAATCGTATTCTTAAAATCAACTTTACGCCCTTTATTATCGGTGAGGTGCCCTTCGTCGAGTACCTGAAGCAATATATTGAATACATCGGGGTGAGCTTTTTCTATTTCATCGAGTAGAATAACTGAGTATGGCTTATGCCTAACCGCCTCGGTTAGCTGTCCACCCTCATCGTACCCCACATACCCTGGAGGAGCACCAATAAGTCGGGAGACAGAGTGCCGTTCCTGATACTCGCTCATATCTATACGAGTCATTAAGTTCTCATCGTTAAAAAGAAATTCGGCGAGTGCACGTGCCAACTCAGTTTTGCCAACTCCTGTGGTTCCTAGGAATATGAAGGATCCAACAGGCTTTTTGGCGTCCTGTAACCCTGCCCTACTTCGGCGAACCGCATCTGAAACCGCTTCGATGGCATGGTGCTGGCCTACTACCCTTTCATGTAGATGACCTTCGAGCTGAAGAAGTTTCTCGCGCTCACTCTGCAGCATACGGCTAACCGGAATGCCTGTCCACCGGGCAACCACCTCGGCAATATCGGCCGAGTCGACCTCCTCTTTAATAAGGGCATAATCGGACTGTTTAGAGGCGAGTTCCTTTTTAAGTGAGACGATGGATTCTTCGGCCTCCTTAATTCTGCCGTAGCGAATTTCAGCAACTTTTCCATAATCGCCTAAGCGTTCAGCCTCCTGGGCATCGAGTTTTAGCTTTTCAATGGCTTGCTTGTTTTGTTGAATCCTATCAACTATCGATTTCTCGGCGGCCCATTTTGCCCGTAACTCGTTTCGCTCTTCGGTTAGATTGGCTATTTCATGCGATAATGATTCGAGTTTACTACTATCGCTTTCACGCTTTATTGCCTCGCGCTCAATTTCGAGCTGCTGAATTCGCCTCTCTATCTCATCGATACTTTCAGGAACAGAGTTCATCTCGAGTCTGAGCTTAGATGCAGCCTCATCGATTAAGTCAATTGCCTTATCGGGAAGAAACCTATCGGTAATGTAACGGTTTGACAGTTCAACCGCTGAGATTATTGCCTCATCCATTATGCGGACTGAGTGATGGGCCTCGTACCTTTCCTTAAGCCCACGTAATATCGATATGGAATCAGCAACGTTCGGCTCATCAATAATTACGGTCTGGAAACGACGCTCGAGAGCCTTATCTTTTTCGAAATACTTTTGGTATTCACTTAACGTTGTAGCCCCAATAGCACGTAACTCACCACGAGCAAGGGCTGGTTTTAGAATATTGGCGGCATCCATCGCTCCATCACTTTTACCTGCCCCAACAAGGGTATGGATTTCGTCAATAAAAAGCAACACCTCACCCTCGGATGCAATAACTTCATTTATAACAGATTTAAGACGCTCCTCGAACTCTCCTTTATACTTTGCCCCGGCAATAAGGGCTCCCATATCGAGCGAATACAACTGCTTTGTTTTGAGGTTCTCAGGAACATCGCCACTCACTATTCTATATGCAATACCCTCGGCTATGGCCGTTTTACCCACTCCTGGCTGACCTATAAGAATAGGGTTATTCTTGGTTCTACGAGAAATAATCTGAAGCACCCGTCGAATCTCCTCGTCGCGACCAATAACAGGATCCAGCTTACCGCTGCGAGCCATTTGGTTTAAATTTAGAGCAAATCGATTTAACGCGTTATAGGTATCTTCGGCCGTTTGGGAATTGACGGTTGACCCCTTACGAAGTTCTTTAATCACTTTTAATAAATCGTTATGCGACATGCCAGCATCCTTCATGATTTGCGATGCCTGGCTGTCGGAATCGATAATAGCCAACAGTATGTGCTCAATTGAAACAAATTCGTCTTTTAACTTGTGTGCAAAGCTACTGGCTTTTTGAAGTACACTATTTGATGCTTGCGTTAAATATTGATCACCTCCAGAAACCTTTGGGTACGACTCAAGCACACGCGAAAGGGTGCTGTCAAACGTTGTGGGATTAACTCCCATCTTTTTTAATATGTAGCTAGTTATGTTCTCGGCCTGGCTTAGCACTCCCTTTAATAAGTGCACAGGCTCAACGGCCTGGTGTCCGTATCCTTGAGCATAGGTTATTGCCTGCTGAATGGCCTCTTGTGATTTTATGGTTAAGTTATTCATAAGTTTAATATGTTTAATTATTTGTTTGTAAGAATTACAAAATTTAAACCACACTAAAAAGAAGCCATTATGTCATTAAAAGAATTTAAAGTAGAGACAATTTGACGTACATAAAAAAGAGTCAACCAATTGGTTGACTCTTCCTTTAAATACACCTTATTATATATAGGAGAATGTTTAATTTTTAGGGCTCATAACAACTTCGAGCATATTGGCATCTTTAAAGAATATTCCCGCTGCCTTTTGAACAGTTTTTGTATTCAAGTTACGAACAAGTTCCTCGTAGTTTGAAAGAACATCGATATTGTTAGAGTAATAGTCGCGAATTACAGAAGCCCAAAAACGGTTTTCTCTAAGTCTTTCGGCGCGAGTCTTCAAGAAATACTCACGAGCCTTTTTTAGATCCTCCTCAGATGGTCCTTCATCGATAATCTTTTTGAGTTCGCTATGAATTATCCCTACAAGATGATCGGCTTTTTGAGGGTCGGTATCAAAAAACATTTGAACCATAGCTTGGCTTACAGGCGTTTTAGTTATAATACCCTGCGCTGAAACACCGTAAGTACCCCCTTCTTTTTCGCGAATTGTTTCGGTATAACGTAGTCCCAAAACATGATCGATTGCACTCATAAATACAATATTCTCATAGTTATAGTCAACCTCTTTTTGGTAGGCTACAAAGCATGAACTTTTTGGCACTTGCATTTCGATAGCAAAAGGATTCTTAGTTTCTCCTTTAGGAAAGCGGACATTATTGTCGGCAAATTTCTCTTTACGCTTTATGCTTGGCAACGAACCTAGGTAAGTTTCAACCATGGGTTTAAATTGCTCGAGATTAATATTACCCACAAAAACGAATGTAAAATCGCAGGCATCGGCAAAACGATCCTTATACACTTTTTCCATTGTTGCTAAATCCATTTCGGACAGCAAGTCAATATTCATAGGCTTTTTGCGGAGGTGCCTGTTATTAGCCATAAAAGATATGGAATCTCTAAAAACCATACTTGGGTTACTACCAGCATTCTGAAGCACCGCTTTTATTCTTGACATAAAACCGCTGTAGGCAGCTTCGTCGAAACGAGGTTGTGTAAACTGTAAGTATATAAGTTGAAATAGTTCCTCGATATCATTGGGTGATGCGGTTCCACTAAATCCCTCTTCGAACTCGCCAAGTGTAGGCGTTACGCTTACCTTTTTACCTGCAAGCATTTTCTCGAGATCAATCATACTGTGGTTACCAACACCGCTCATTGTGGCAATGGTTGTAACCATTTGAGCAGAAGCCACATCGGAATCGCTAACCAATGAGAAGCCCCCAGGGCTATATGCCGATAGCAATACCTCGTCTTCTTTAAAATCGGTAGGCTTAAGAATAACCTTAACGCCATTTTCTAACTCCCACTCGGTAACCTGAAGCTTAGCGTTTTGTGTTTCCTTAATTACTTTACCAGGTTTGGGGAGTTCACTAACAAGAGGTTCAGTGGACACATTATCAACGTATGCCTCGAGGGTTGAATTTTTAATCTGATTATTAGTGGCAAGAACTTGCTCTTTGGTGGGCAAGGCTGCTTTTTCCTTTTCGGGAGCAGTTATGAAAACTACCATATTTTCATCGGTAATCCACTCTTTTACCTTTTGGTTAACATCACTTAATGCTATAGAAGGTACAAGCGATTGTGAAAACATATACTCAAACTCAACTCCAGGGATTGGCTCATTCTCTGTAAAATGAGCAAAATACTCCCACACAATATTCGAGTTTTTCACTTTATCTCTTTCCTTGTAGCTATTTTCAATACTACGAAGGAGATCTGACTTTGTCCTATCGAGTTCAGTTTGCGTAAAACCGTGCTGCAATACCCTATAATTCTCTTCGAGAATGGCTGTTAATGCTCTTTCGGATTGGTTTTCGCGAGCTATGGCAAGCGCAACGTATGCAGATTTTGTTCGAACTAACCCGCTAAATTGAGAAAACGCTGCAACAAAAGGGGGATTCTCCACCTGAACCATCTCACCTAACCGAGCATTTAGCATTTGAGAATACAACCTTTCGATAAGTTGATCGCGATAGTAGCCTAAGTTTTTCTGATCGGCCGGAACAACTGGGTGTTTATAGTACACCTCAACCATAGTTTGAGAAATTTCTGGGTCGGTAAAGAAACCTACCAATGTTTCCTTATGGTTTGGCACCTCAAAATCGGGGCGTGGTTGACGATTTTCTCTGGGAGGGATTTTCGAGAAGCGTTCAATCACTTTTTGCTCCATTTGCTGAGGGTCAAAATCGCCAACAATAATTAGCGCCTGCAAATCGGGGCGATACCACTCGTTGTAAAAACGACGCAGCGTTTCGTACTCGTGATTGTTAATTACGTCGATACTACCAATAACGTCGCGTTTAGCATACTTTGACCCTGCTAGTATATAGTTAAACTTTTCGCGCTGGGCACGAAAATCGGCTGTTCGGCGAGTTCTCCACTCTTCACGGATTACGCCACGTTCAGCGTCAATTTCTTCATCTTCGAAAGCAATATAGCTTGACCAATCGTGCAAAATAAGCAGAGCTGAGTCGATAATACTTTCGCGAGTTAACGGAACATTTGAGAGGTTGTATGCAGTAACGTCCTGCCCTGTGAAGGCATTTACGTTGTGCCCGAACTTTACCCCAATATTCTCAAGGAAATTTAATACCCCCTTGTCAGGGAAATTTACGGTACCATTAAAAGCCATATGCTCGGTAAAGTGAGCCAAGCCATCTTGAGTATCGTCTTCGAGGATTGCTCCCACATTATGAACGATATAAAATTCGGCACGTTCTTTAGGCTCAGCATTCTTGCGAATGTAGTAACGCATCCCATTTTCGAGTTCGCCAATAATAACTTTTGAATCAACAGGTAGTGGCGTGTTCCAATTAACGCCAGCCTGCTGCGCTACAAGCCCTTGGCTTATGAGCAAAAAAACGACTAAAATTTTGCTAAAAACAATGTGTTTCATTAGAATAAATTATAGTTAATGATTAGGTTTAATATAAAACACTAGATAAAATGAACTTAAAAACTTACATAATATTATATAAAAAAGGTATGGGATGAACTAGTGCCCATCCCATACCAAATTACTTTAAGAAATTATTTTTTTGGTGCATTTTTCAAAGCCTCAACTAAAAACTTCCAAAACATATCAACGGTATCAATCTTAACTTTTTCGTCGGGAGAGTGAGGGAAACGAATAGTTGGCCCAAATGAAATCATATCGAAATTAGGATAAACTCCACCAAGCAAACCGCACTCAAGTCCTGCGTGAATTGCCTTAATTTCGGGTGTTTTACCCCAATTCTTTTTATATACCTCGCTCATTGTTTTAAGGATTGCCGAATCCATATTAGGTTTCCACCCTGGATAAGCACCATCAAAAACAACCTCGGCACCAGCCATTTCGAAAACAGAAGCCATTTTTTCGGCTAAAGCCTGCTTAGCACTGTCGACAGAACTACGAAGTAAACACTGAGCATAAATATTGCCCTTTTCGCTATAAACCCTAGCTAAGTTTGTTGAAGTTTCAACAAGCCCGGGCATAGCATCGCTCATACGAATAACTCCGTTAGGACAACCAAACACGCTACGAATAATACCCCATTGAGCCTTGGCATCGATAACGGTTTTTGGTGATTCTACCTTTTCAGCAGTAAATGCCAAATCGGGCTCAACCTTTGCAAACTCTTGCTTGTAAATATTCAGATACTCACTTACGGCTTTCTCAAGAAGTTTCACTTTGTCGGCAGGAACACCAGCCACAACAAAAGCCTCACGTGGAATAGCATTACGTAAACTACCACCATCGATAGACGAAATACGCAGACCAAGTTCTACCTCTGCATGGCGTAGAAAACGGAACAGCAACTTAATAGAGTTACCGCGACCCAGTATAATATCCATACCTGAGTGGCCACCCTTTAAGCCAGAAACATCAAATTTAAAAAAGGTATACCCAGCAGGGGCTGGCTCATCGGTATAGGCAAGTTTAATATTTGCATCGATACCTCCAGCGCAACCAACGTATAGTTCACCCTCGTCTTCGGAGTCGAGATTCATAAGGATATCACCCTTTAAAACATTGGGTTTAAGATTAAAAGCACCTGTCATTCCAGTTTCCTCATCGACTGTAAAAAGAGCCTCAATAGGACCATGCACAAGTGTTTTGTCTTCAAGCACAGCCATAGCCGCTGCAACGCCAATACCATTATCGGCACCAAGAGTAGTACCATCAGCTGTAACCCAATCGCCATCAATGTATGTTTTAATTGGGTCTTTCTCAAAATCGTGCTTTATATCACTATTCTTTTGTGGAACCATATCAACGTGCCCCTGAAGAATAATTCCCTTACGATTCTCCATACCTGGAGTAGCAGGCTTACGGATGATTACGTTACCTACCTCGTCAACAATTGTTTCGAGGCCTAAATCTTTTCCAAATTTAGTTACAAAATCAACTACAGCACTTTCCTTTTTCGAAGGGCGAGGTATTTGGGTTAAGCTATAAAAATGCTTCCAAACAATTTTTGGTTCTAAATTTGCAATTGTATTACTCATAATTTAACTATTTTAGGTGTGATAATTATATTAAAGTTCATAAAGGTAGCGGTTTTTAAACAGTTTACATTAGATTTTGATTACAAAAAAATATGTTTTAACGTATATTAAGATGCTTAATTTAGAGTTAAAATACCCAAAAAGGTTTACACGGGTAATATTTTTGCAGTAGATTTGAGCAAACAATTAGGTTGTATTTTTGTTTGCAATTTTGGAATACTTAAATGAAATAAGATGACTCACTCAACTTACACACTAAACTAACTTTGATAAATTATGAAGAACCTTTTTGCCATACTTTTTATTTTCGCCTTAGGTGTGACCACTATTTTTGCACAACCAAAAGAACAGGTTAAAGTAAAATGGTATACTTTTGAAGAAGCCATTGAATTGAATAAAACCAATCCGAAAAAAATTTTCATTGATGTTTATACCGATTGGTGTAGCTGGTGCAAAGTAATGGACAACAAAACGTTTAGCCACCCTGAAATTGCAAATTATTTGAACACATATTTTTACCCTGTAAAATTTAATGCCGAATCGACTAAGCCCGTAATCTTTCAGGGGAAAGAATTTGTTAATAGCCAACAAGGTAGGCGAAGCACACACGAGCTGGCCGCAGCGCTGTTGCAGGGTAAAATGTCGTACCCATCGGTTGCATATATGGATGAGCAGAACCGCTTGCTAACTGCCGTTCCAGGATACTATCCTGCGGCACAAATTGAGCCTATGCTTAAATATTTTGGTGGCGACCACTACAAAACTATTCCTTGGGATGAATTTAGTAAATCTTTTAAAGGGGAAATTGAAAATGAAGAAAAACAATAGGTAAAATACAATAAACGATAATACAAAACTTCTGTCTTGAATTTACCTTACTATAATAATTCGATAAAGAATAAAGCCGACCTACAAGTCGGCTTTATTCGTATAATACGCTCAGCCTGACTATTGTCCTAGATTCTATCTTTCTAATCCCACACAAATGGAACAAAACATTCTGAGTAACAACTTACTTTAAAGGCTTATTCTAAACTCATTCAATAAAAAAGAAGAAACATTTTTGAATACTGTACGTTATTTGTATGAAAATACTATATTTGTATATTATTTACATTAAACTATACTTCAAAATAAGATTCCCTTTAAGTTAAACGTCCCCTGCAACTCCCGCAATAGATAAGAACACAAGAGATTTAGTGGAAGAGTTTAATTTGACAATACAGGGGTATTCTCTTAGGCATAAACTTAAGAACTATAAAAACAGGCGATGAAAGATTTTAAAAACAATAAAAAATATAAAGACACGATAAGAACAGCAAAAGAGCTGTTTTGGAAACACGGAATTCGCAGAATTACCATTGAGGAGATATGCAAGAAGGCCGATGTAAGCAAAATGACTTTCTATAAGTTTTTTTCAAATAAAACAGAACTGGCCAAAACAATTTTAGAGAACCAAATTCAATCGTCGCTTTTAGATTTTAAAGAATTAACAAAAAGCGAACTCCCATTCTCAGAGAAACTTGAACAAATTTTTTTAATGAAAATTGAAGGAATGAACAACTTTAGCATGGAGTTTATTCGCGATATTTACACAAATGCTGATTCGGATTTAAAAGAATTTATGGAACAGAAAAAAAACGAATCGAAAGATTCGATAACTAATTTTTACAAAGACGCTCAAAGTCAAGGATTTATTCGTAGTGATGTAAAAATAGATTTTCTTCTATCCTACGCTAACCAAATTGTAAAAATGATGGAGGACGAGGATTTAATGGCTCGATACGATAAACCTCAAGATTTTATCATTGAATCGATGAACGCATTGTTTTACGGAATCATCGAAAAAAAACAATAAATGATAAATAAAAAACTAGCAATTCTGGTACTTCTCACCTTTTTATCACTTGGGGTAAAGGCGCAAATTGATACAACAAAGAAATCGCCGCACAAATTTGAGTTCGACGGACAGGCATCGGCATACACTAGCTATAGCCCTAAAAATGATTTGGATATGTTTATAGGAGGCAGATATCTACCCGAATTGAACTACAGCTATACTTTTAAGAACGAATCTATGCTCGATTTTGAAACGTCGGCAAATATGTATGGTTCAGTACTATTTCATCCTTTCAACAATTCTAAAACCGACGGAGATATTGCCCCATACAGAATATGGGGGCGATTTACAGGCAAGCAATATGAGTTCAGAGTAGGCTTACAAAAAATAAATTTTGGAACAGCTGTGATGCTCCGGCCTTTACAATGGTTCGATGAAGTTGACCCCCGCGACCCTTTGCAATTTACCACTGGGGTATATGGGGTTTTAGGTCGGTACTATTTTTTAAACAATGCCAACATCTGGGCCTGGGCACTTTATGGCAACGAAAATCCCAGGGGCTTTGAGCTGATGAAAAACAATCGGGATATACCGGAATTTGGAGGTCGCCTTCAATTCCCAGTTCCAAGAGGTGAGGTTGGCGGAACATACCACCATAGAAATACCAGTTCAGCAGATTTACAGGGTTTTGCTTTTTACGATAATATCCCTGAAAACAGGTATGCGCTCGACGGTAAATGGGATGTGCTTATAGGCTTATGGTTTGAGGCTGTTCACATCAACAAAACAAAAAATGTTGGGATGCTAACCAATCAAACCTACTTAACACTTGGCGTTGATTACACCTTTGGAATCGGAAGTGGCCTAAACGTTACCCTCGAAAGTATGCTGTTAACTTACGATAAAAAGGCATTTACTTTTGAGAATACTTCCAATGTTACAGCTACATCGATTATGTATCCTCTTGGTTTTTTCGATAACATAAGCGCTATGGCTTATTACGCATGGGAATCGGAAAACTTCTCGTTCTTCATAAATTACGAACATCAATTCAAAAAACTTACAGGCTATATAATGGCCTACTACAATCCCGATAGTCAATCGGGTATGGGCACTACTCAATTTGAAAATTCATTCTCTGACCCTGGTGTCCGATTAATGCTAGTGTATAATCATTAAAAAAACAGATTATGTCAGAAAAAATTATTGTTCTCGAAAACTTGGTTAAGCGTTTCCCTGTTGGAGACGGCGAATTTACAGCCCTTAACGATATCAACTTAACGTTTGAGAAAGGCGAGTTTTCAGGCGTTGTAGGACCCAGCGGTTCAGGAAAAACTACATTACTAAATATTATTGGTTCATTGGATTCTCCATCCGAAGGAACGGCAACTGTGATGGGGAAGCAAATTTCCAGCCTTTCGCACAAAGAAGCGGCACAACTGCGAAACAAACACCTTGGATTCATCTTTCAGGTTTATAACCTACTACCAGTATACACGGTGTTTGAAAACGTTGAATTTGCGCTAATACTTCAGAAGCGCTCCGCAGCCGAACGAAAAAAGGAGGTAATGCAAGCGCTAGAATGGGTTGGGTTGGAAAATATGGCCAATAAGAAACCCTCAAAATTATCAGGTGGAGAGGGTCAGCGGGTTGCCATTGCGCGCGCAATGGTTAAACGCCCTGCATTGGTACTTGCCGATGAGCCAACGGCCAACCTCGATGCCAAGAATGCGCATGCTATTCTGAAAATGATGAAAAAACTTAACGAGGAACTCAATACCACTTTCCTATTTTCTACGCATGACGAAAAAGTAATGGCCTACATGAACCGTTTGATTCATTTAGAAGATGGCAAAGTTGTAAAAGATGAATTGATGAAAGCAAAAACCATATAACTATGAAACTAGCATTTCACTTAGCATACAAAAACCTCATGGGGGCTGGTCTTAGAACCTGGCTCAATGCAGGGGTGCTGTCATTTGCCTTTATAGTTATTATATTTTTTAATGGGCTAATAGACGGCTGGAACCAACAAGCCAAAATAGATGGCATAAACTGGGAATACGGGCATGGCCACCTAGTAAACAACAATTACGATGCCTATGATGCATTCTCTATTCAGGATGGGCATGGTGAGTTAGCTGCCCCTAAACAAGAGAACCTAACCCCCGTATTAATACAACAGGGAAACTTATATCCTAGTGGCAGAATGATGTCTATCCTTATTAAGGGAATTGACCCCAACCAGAAAACATTGCGACTGCCTACCCAACTCTTAAACGAAAGTAATGCCCAAATTCCAATAATTATTGGTGAGCGCATGGCAGAATCGGCAAAAATAAAAATTGGCGATGATGTTCTTTTGCGTTGGCGAGATAAAAACGGCACCTACGATGCTACAACGGCTACCGTTGCTGGTGTTTTTGAAACAACAGTGCCATTTATTGATGGGGGACAAGTTTGGATGTCCATTGATAAACTGAGGGAGATAACCCTGCTGCAAAACAGAACGACCTATTTTGTGGCCAACGAGCAATATGAACAAACCGAAGTTGATGGTTGGAGATTTGAGAATCAGGCATACCTAATGCGGGAACAAACAAAACTTATAAATGCTAAAAAAGTAGGTGGCTCTATCCTTTATATAGTACTTATGACACTTGGCTTACTCGCAATATTCGACACACAAGTGCTTTCCATTTTCAGACGACAAAAAGAGATAGGAACATACATAGCACTGGGCATGACCCGCTGGCAAGTAGTACGTATGTTTACTGCCGAAGGAGGAATGTATAGCGTTTTTGCCACCGTGTTGGGCGCGTTATATGGCATACCCATTTTATGGTACTTATCCAGTACAGGAATTTCATTTGGTACTGACGGCGGAGATATGGGAATTATCATGGCCGAAAGGATGTACCCAGTTTATGGCATTGGCCTAATTTTAGGGACAGTACTCCTAGTTATTCTATCGGCTACCATAGTTAGCTTTTTACCTGCACGTAAAATTGCCCGCATGAACCCGGTGGAAGCATTGAAAGGGAAAATAAGTTGAAAGTGAAAAACTGAAAACTAAAAGTGACAAGTGACAAGTGACAAGTGCCTAAAGTTACAAGTTAATAACGGCACACTTGCTCACTTCCAACTTTAGGCACTTTAGGCACTCAATAACTTTAGGCACTTAAAACCCAACCCAATGGATAACAAAGCGTTTAGCTTGCAATTCGAGACTCGCACAAAGCAATTTGCCATTGATATTTTAAAATTATCGGCTCAGCTACCCGCATCCTACGAAGGGAGAGTAATAAGAAATCAAATCTCCAAATCAGGAACAAGCATCGGAGCCAATTATCGTGAGGCAAATCGCACAAAAAGTAAAGCCGACTTCAGGTATAAAATTAAAATATCGGAAGGTGAAGCAAACGAAACCCTTTATTGGCTCGAAATAATTGAAGAAATGCAATGGCTTCCAGTCGAACTAATAAAATTAACCATGAAAGAAGCAAAAGAGTTACTGGCAATTTTCACATCAATTAGCAAAAGTTTAAATGAGAAAAAAGGGTAATCAGCAATAAAGAAAATACAGCAAGCAAATAACAACCAACTGATAACTAAAGCTTTGAAACTTTAAACTTTAGTCACTTAACACTTTAGACACTTAAGACACTTGAAAACTTTAGGCACTTAAAACTCTAAGCACTTAAAACTCAAAACAATGATAAAATTTATATTTAAAGCAATACTAAGAGACAAGAACAGAAGCGTACTACCTGTTGCAGTTGTGTCAATAGGCGTATTCCTAACCATTGCGCTTAGTGGATATTTAAGCGGTTTCTTGGGCGATATGATAGACCAAACCGCTCGGTTTCAAACAGGCCACGTAAAGGTAATGTCGAGGGCGTATGCAGAGAATATTGACCAAATGCCAAACGACCTTGCCCTTTTGGGTATTGATGAAATACACAAAGAACTTAATAGCGATTTCCCTGATTATACCTGGGTAAACCGTATAAACTTTGGGGGTATTATTGACGCTCCTGGCGAAAATGAAGTATCAAAAGGTCAGGGGCCAGCTATGGGTATGGCAATTGAGATGTTCTCAAAAAACAGCAGCGAGATTGAGCGAATGAATCTAGTTAACTCACTGGTAGAGGGCAAAATTCCTAAAAAAAGTGGAGAGGTACTGTTGGGCCATGAGTTTGCTGAAAAGCTGGGTGTAAAAATTGGCGATGAGCTTACCTACATGGGCAGTACCATGAACGGTAGCATGACTTTCGCCAGCTTTACTATCAGCGGCACGGTTCGTTTTGGAGTTATGGCAATGGACAAGGGTACGGTAATAATCGACTTTACCGATGCACAACAAATACTGGACATGGAAAACGGGACTGGCGAGATATTGGGTTTTTACAAGGATGAAGTATTTATGCAGGACCAAGCAATTGAGATGCGTGAAGCATTTAATGCCAAATATGCAGATAACCCCGATGAGTTTGCCCCGATAATGAAAACCTTGGGCGAACAGAGCAGTATGGGAACTTATCTCGATCTGGTAGATTCTGTTTCAGGAATGTTTGTGGTAATTTTCATAATAATAATGTCCATTGTACTTTGGAATACAGGGCTAATTGGTGGCCTACGCAGATATCAAGAGTTTGGTATAAGAATTGCCCTGGGCGAAGAAAAGAGTCATATCTATAGAACCATGATTTACGAAGCTGTTCTAATTGGTATAATCGGCTCATTGATTGGCACTTCACTAGGAATTGTAGTTACCCTATTAATGCAGAAATATGGAATTGATATAAGCGGTATGATGAAAGATGCCACCATGATGATGCCATCGGTAATAAAATCGAAGTTTACTCTGCAATTACTGTATATAGGCTTTATCCCTGGTTTATTGGCTATGGTATTTGGTAATATGCTTTCGGGTATTGGCATTTACAAACGAGAAACGGCCACCCTATTTAAAGAGTTAGAGGTTTAATAATTAACCATTAAAACAAAAAACAATGAAATTATTAGTCGTATTAATACTGTCAGCGCTATCCTTAACCCAAGTTCAGGCTCAAGATGCCATTGCTATCCTAAATAAGGTAGATGCTAATATCAACTCAGAAACAAGCATCACTAAATCAGACATGATTATTTACGGTCGCAGAAATAACCGCACCGTTACCTCCGTTGGTTACGCTGAGGGGAACAGTAAATCCTTCTCCGAATACCTTGCTCCCGAACGCGAAAAAGGCACAAAAATGCTCAAGTTGGACGATAGGCTATGGATATACTCCCCTTCCACCGACCGCACCATTCAGCTATCGGGGCACATGCTAAAGCAATCGGTTATGGGCTCGGACCTCTCGTACGAGGATATGATGGAGAACCGTAAACTAACCGAGATGTACCATGCAAAAGTGGTTGGCGAAGAGACCATTGATGGCCGAAAAACATGGATTCTTCAACTAAATGCAAAAGTAGATGATGCTACCTACGATAGCAGAAAAGTATGGGTAGATACTGAGCGATACGTTCCCTTGCGAGAAGAGATGTATGCAAAAAGCGGACTGCTGCTTAAGAAAACGGAGCTAAAGGATGTAAAGAAAATCGATGGCAGGTGGTATCCCACAAAAATGAATTACAAGGATATGCTTAAAGATGGGAAAGGAACCGATTTTGTGGTATTAGAAATTGAATTTGATGCAAATATTCCAGAGCATATCTTTAGTAAGGCGAGTTTGAAGAAATAAACGGAGCTTATGATTGAAAAAATCGAAGCCGACTTATAAGTCGGCTTCTTTTGTATATGGGCTTCGACTCCGCTCAGCCTGACTATTGATACGACTCCGCTCAGCCTGACTAATGCTTCAACTTAAAAACATTACTCTACAACAAGTCGGGAGGGCATTCTGAGTAATGGTCCAAACTGAGAAAGAGTAAGCACTTGCTGAAAAAAATCATTTTCAGAATCGTGTATTTTCACCTCAACAGGTATGGGCAAGCGATAGTACACCGCATCAAGACGAGGTTTTCCTTTTTCAGTAATAAGCTGATCAAATACCCCTGTTCCTTGCCATTTCTCTGTTATCGTCAAGGATATTAAAACGGGACTGCCGCTTAAATCTGAGGAGGATAAAACGCCCCGAGTATTAGAAAAACGAAAAAGAATAGATGAAGCGTTATCGCCATTTGCCACAGGAGTATAATCGAAATAGTGGATAGCTTTGCTCGATGTAATTTTTCCTGTAAACAGCGAGAGGTACTCATCCTCGAGGCGAGAAATCTCATTAAGAACTGCCTCAACGGCCTTGCCTTCGGCTACAAAATCAGCATCACCAGACAAAAGTTCAACCCTACGCTTACGTAATGAGAAAATAAAATCGGCTGCCTCGCGAGCCTTCTCCTCAACTGAACGCTCAACAACTACAGACTTGTGAATTGGAACACGAACAAAAGAACTATCCTGCACCACCCTAGAGTAGTGAGTAGTTTTTTCTGCTGCAATAAAAGGTGTTGCACTCAAATCGAGAAATACGTTTTTGGTATCGTAACTATCTAACGAATGCACAGACTTTTTAACAGTTCTGTAGTCGGAGTTAGAAAGTGGAATAATCAATCCTTGTTCGGTGATTCTCAAAAAGTCGAGGCTAAAGCTCTCCGCTGGTTCAATTACAAAAATTAAACTTAAATCGGGCAAGCTATGTGGCACAACCTCAATATCTGAAATTGACCATTTTTTCTGGGCCTCTAGAATAACAGAGGAGATGCCTAAATATTTCTTCGCAAATTTTGCGTAAGGTCCTGGTGATACCGATTTAAACTCTGCATTAACCTTAACTCTAAGAGCTGTTTTAGGTAGAGAATACGCCATTCCTTTAGGGCTTAACGATGCTGAAGCGCCTATGGGAGTTATGGTTGTTACAGTTTTTTTTGAGCAGGAAAGGAGCAGAAACATTGATGCTACCGAAGCCAAAACAAATTTATTCATAATATAAAGTATAATTATTGCGATTTTTCAACAAAACAACTTACTAAAATGTGAAAATAACAACTGCACAAAGCATTTTTTGAATCTAAAATATTTGTTACGCTACCCACAAAGATAATGAGCATAATTTTATTGTAACAATTTATTAAAGGCAAAACCTAAATGGCTAACGATATCTGAGGCAACCAAAGACTGCTGTCCGAAAGTTTCAGCAGCCAAATCGGCAGCGTAGCCGTGTATAAAAACACCTACAACACAAGCGTCGCAAGGGCTATAACCTTGGGCAAGCAGCGAGGCTATAATACCCGTAAGAACATCGCCACTGCCAGCGGTTGCCATTCCAGGATTTCCGGTGCTATTAACAAAAACTTGTCCATTGGGACAAACCACTTGCGTGTTTGCTCCCTTTACAACAATTATAACACTGTGTTTTTTAGCCATTTTAATGGCAACATTTAACCGCTCTGCCCCTGAAAAAGTTTCGCCGAAAAGTCTATTGAATTCTCCTACATGCGGAGTTAAAACGCTGTTTTGTGGTAAACTATTGAGCAAGTCCTTATTATGTGCAATCAGATTTAGACCGTCGGCATCAATAACCGCAGGCCTTGTGCATAAACTTAGCAACTTTTTAAAGCCAGATAGAGTTTGCGAGCCCTGCCCTACCCCCGAGCCAAAAGCCACCGATGTAAATTTGTTTATGCTCTCAATACCAGTAAAAAAATGCGGATTAGAATCGGCTTGTACAATTACCTCGGGCAAAGATGCGTGCATCGCCATTACAGCGTCCTTAGGCACATGAACGGTAACCAGCCCTGCGCCTGACTTTAAACACGATTTTGCGCTAAGTATAGATGCCCCAACCATTCCGTAACTCCCTGCGATAATAAGACAATGCCCAAAGCTCCCTTTATGACTATGAGTTAATCGCTTAGGGATTCTCATTTTAACAAACTCTAAATCAGTGAAATAAAAGGGAGAGCTCAGGCTAGCCATAATTGCCGGATGCAACCCAATATTTACAACTTCCCATTTACCTACGTACTGATCGTTCTCTGAAAAAATAAAACTCAGCTTGGGAAACTGGAAGCTAAAGGTGTGGTTTGCCCTAATTACCTCATTGCTATTAGGTACAGGATTTTCTTCACCAAAAAGTCCCGAGGGAATATCGACAGAAACAACGCAAGCACCAATCGAATTAATATAATTAACTAGCAAAGATGAAAACCCTTGCAAAGGACGGGTTAGCCCAGAACCAAAAAGGGCATCGACAATCAAATCATCGGAATTTATGGCTGGCAAATTTGAGGAATGATTAATAAAGGTTGGACTTACAATTCCTTGCTGCCGAATTCGCTGTAAATTTTCCTCTAAATCTTTTGAATAAGAAGTAGACTCAATAACATACAGCGAAACGTTGTAGCCTACCATTACCAACATACGAGCAAGCGCAACGCCATCGCCCCCATTATTCCCAGGACCAGTAAAAACTTGCACACGCTTTGCATAAGGGTATATGGCAACAATCTTTTTAAATAGTTCAAAAGCAGCCCGTTCCATTAAATCGATGGATGGAATTGGCTCATGCTTAATGGTGTATGCGTCTATCTCACGAATTTGATGACAACGAAAAATTTTCATCTTACTAAAAGAAATAAAAAGTAAAACAAATATAGTATTTTTGAGGGCTTACTCCATTGAAAACCTTAAATAACCAGATAAAATGCAAACTTTTAAAATAGAAAGCGAATACATTCAACTAATTCAACTACTAAAAGCAGCACGACTAGCCCAAAGCGGTGGAGAAGCGCAACAACTTGTAGTTGATGGACTCATAAAAGTTAACGGTGTTACTGAAAGTAGGAAAAGGGCAAAACTTCGCGTAGGCGATGTGGTTGAATACAAGAATAATAGCATTAAAATAGAATAGTATTTTACTATATTTATCAATAAATTAGGATGCGAGTACACCATAAATAAACCTGAAAAGCAATTTGCTAAAACAGCATATCAGAGGTGCGCAAAGCGAAAAGTTTCCATTGATGAGAACAGCCCCGTCGTTTCGGCAGAATAGATAATGGGAATTCAGAAAGCACAAAATAAAACGAAGGAAAGCAGATGAACACGAGAAACACATTATCTCTTTACGAGGTTACCCAAAAAATAATAAACGCGATAGATACCCAGTTCCCGGGGTCAATTTGGGTTATTGGTGAGGTAAGTGAAATTAAAGAGAACATCTCGGGGCACTGCTACCTTGAGCTAGTTGAAAAAGACAAAAAGACAGAACAACCTAAGGCAAAAGTAAGAGGAACTATTTGGTCCAGAAATTACAGGATGATAAAACCCTTTTTTGAAAGGGCTGCTGGGAGAAAACTTACTTCGGGAATAAAAATTTTAGTCCAATGTACGGTTAACTACCATCCCATTTATGGGTTTTCGCTTAACATTGTTGACATAGACCCTACGTTTACGATTGGCGATATTGAAATGCAGCGACAAGAAACCATAAATAAGCTCATTTCCGAAGGCGTAATGGATATGAACAAGCAAATTGCAATACCCATGCTCCCCAAACGTATTGCCGTAATATCGTCGCCCACTGCTGCAGGTTTTGAAGATTTTACAAGCCAGCTAGAAAACAACCCTTATGGCTACACATTCTCAATTAAACTTTTTAACGCCATAATGCAAGGCGACAAAGCTGAAGAATCAATAATACAAGCACTGGACCGCATACACGGATCTATTGAAAACTGGGATGTGGTTACCATCATTAGAGGAGGGGGCTCGCAAATTGATCTCGGGTGCTTCGACTCGTACAATATTGCCAACAACATTGCGCAATTTCCTATTCCGATTATTACCGGAATAGGACACGAAAAAGATGTTACAATTGCCGATATGGTAGCCAACACCAAACAAAAAACACCAACGGCCGTAGCCGAATTTCTGGTAACCCAATTTGTAAACGCTGAGAACTGGCTCGATGAAGCAAACAATGATTTTACTGACGCTGTAAACCGAAACATTAACACAAGCATTGATATACTTAGTAGAATTGGCAACCGGTTGGTACCTCTGGTTATAAAAACAACGCAAGGAGCCTCAGGAAAACTACAAAAGACGTTGCATTTGGGGCAAGACACTGCGTTTAAATATATTCATCAAAAAAACATTATTCTGCAAAAAAAAGTTTCTCAAATAAATACCCAATCCATATTAATCAGAAATAGAGGGCTAGCCACGATAAACCAACATCAAAAAATGCTCACAAGCAAAACAAGGAATATGCTAACGAGTGAGCATAGCAACTTGCTATTCAAAGAAAAAACAATGGAGGCAATTGACCCAGTTAATGTTTTAAAACGAGGGTACTCAATTACCACGCAAAACGGAAAGTTGGTAAAATCAGTAAATGAATTAGCAGCCGGTCAAGCGGTTGAGACCGTCCTTTCATCGGGAAAATTCACAAGTGTTATAGAGAGGATTAAACAGGAATAAAATTGCTCGAAAAATAAATTCTTAGTATATTTCCAAAAAATACTGCTCCAGTGAAAATAAAGCATACTTTAATAATAGCCGTCCTTTGTCTAACGCATACAATATCTTTTGGCCAGGTTAATAGGCAAACCATAGACAGCCTGAGGGCAAAAACTCAAAGTCCAAATAAGGATCAACAAGTACAAGCGCTAATTGAATTATCTAGAGCATACTGGCAAATAAATATCGATACGGGATTTGTATACGCTAATCAGGCTCTTGCCATAGCAAAAAAAAATAAAAACAACATACTTTTAGGAAATGCATACAATAACAGGGGCAATATTTATCAGTTAAAAAAGGAATATAAAAAATCCATTGAAGATTACAATGTTGCACTTTGCTACAGGAAAGAGTTTGACGAGCCCCTTATGGTTATTTATAGTTTAACCAACGCCTCAAGTTCGTACTACAACCTAAACGAATATTCAGAGGCGCTCAAGGTTTTAAAAGAAGCTTTCGTTATAGCCGAGGAGCATAAACTGATTTCAGAGCAAACATTTATTGTAAGTAATTTAGCCGATATATACTCAACAATTAACGATAATAACCTTGCCCTCGACTACGCAATTAAAGCAGCAAACATATACATACAAACAGAGAACAAGGTTGCTCTTGCCTCCACTTATAACTTTATAGGAACAATTCACCGAAAGTTAGGCAATAGGGAGTTAGCATTAGAGTACTTTCTGAAAGCCTACGAAATAGAGCAAAACGAGAATAGCAGCCAAGGCCTAAGCAACAGCCTTAATAACTTGGGTATAATTTACAATGAACTAGGCGAAAATGATAAAGCGCTGGATTATTATAAAAAAGCACGTGACCTAGCCATTGAGAATAATAATAAAATGGGGCAGTCGGCAGCATACAATAACATCGGTATTCTTTCATCAGAAATGAAGCGTTATGATGAGGCTATATCTTCATATAAAAAATCGATTACATTAAGCGAGGAAACGGAAGATTACACTAGCCTTCTTAACACATACAACAATCTGGCTTGGGTATATTACTATCAGGGTAATATTAACCTAGCAATGAGTTTTGTTCAAAAAGCACTATCGTATGCCGATAGGTGCAACCAGCTGGTTTTTATTTCAGAAAGTTATGAGATACTCAGCAAAATATATTACAAAAAACAAGACTACAAAAAAGGATTTGAACACCTAGAGAGAAGAATAGCTATTAACGACAGCCTATTTAAAGCCAATAGTATTGAGCAACTCATGGAAATTCAGGTGCGATTCGAAACGGAACGTAAAGAAAAGGAAATTGAGTTACTGAAAAAGAATGATCAGATTAGAGGTCTTGATCTTCAAAGGCAAAAAAACTTGAATGTATACTGGCTCGTTATAATGACCATACTTGTAGCCTTTGTTATTGTTACTATTATTATCCTTAGGCAAAAACTTAAGTTTAACAAGCTACTTACCGAAAAAAACCTTCAGCTCGAAGATGCGAACAAAAAACTAGTTGAATCGGAAACACACCTCAAAGATATTAATGCGACTAAAGATCGATTCTTTTCACTTATTGCTCACGATTTAAAAAACCCATTTAACGCTCTGCTGGGTTTCAGTGAGTTACTATTTAAAAATCTCGAGGTCTACACTGAAAAGGAAACAAAAGAACTAATTAAAATTATTTACGTCTCTTCGCAAAGCCTTTACAAGCTACTCGATAATCTACTGCAATGGTCTAGATCACAACTTGGTAGCATAATGTATAAGCCTGAGCTATTTCCACTCACGACACTAATAAATGAGGAACTGGAATTACTAAAACCCACCTCAGATAAAAAGGGTATAAAAATTTTGCAACAAGTAGAAGAGCATATTATTATTTGGGCCGATAAAAACTTGGCAGGGGTAATTATCCGAAACCTAGTTAGTAACGCCATTAAATTTAGTAACAATAACGACAGCATAGTTATTTCGGCAACCGAGAATGATGATACGGTTAAAATTGCCGTAAAGGATAATGGGGTTGGGATTAACGATGCTGATAAGGATAAACTTTTCAGGCTAGACACTAATTTTACATCACGAGGAACTGCGGATGAAAAGGGAACTGGTCTCGGACTTTTGCTCTGCAAAGAATTTGTTGAAAAAAATGGCGGTACTATTTGGGTTGAGAGCACACCCGCAAAAGGAACAACCTTCTATTTTACCTTACCCTCTTTCCGTGCTATCCAAAGTAACGCCTAAAAACCTTTCGAAAAATATGCGCAAATATGCTTAGATACTGTAATATTGGCTTCACTTACTTATGCTTGTTACTATTAACGGTTTTGCCAACTATAAATGCGGACGGACAAAACCAAAACGATTGCAAGCAGTATACGAAACAGGCTGCCACATACTTATTCGAAAATCCTAAAAAAGCGATTAGTTATGCAAATTTAGCACTCGAAAGAGCTAAGCAAAAACCCGATACATCCCTCATTTCATCAAGCTATGCTGTAATTGCTCGGGCTCAAATAGTTTTGGGTAATTTAACCGATGCAAAAACCTATATCGACTCAGCAGAGGCTATAATCCTTGGCAAACGTCAGGTAGAAAACAGCGAATTGGTTCGCGCCCAAATTGAAATGCTTGAGAAACGGAACAGGCCTTTGGATGCCGAAAAAATGCTGAGCGAATTTATTAGACAAGCAAAAATACTAAAAAACGACTCGCTAACCATTAACCTTCTTCTGCTTAATGCTGATATACTTAGCACAAGGGGTAACCAAAAACAATCACTAGAGAATATTAACCTTGCGCTAGATTTATCACAGCGCAGCACGCTAAACAGAAAAGAAGCCGAATGCTACAGACAAAAAGGGAGCGTGCAATTTAGGGGCGGAGAGTACAACAAAGCGTTAGTCAACTACCAAAATGCCTTAAAAATTTTCAATAGTTTTAACGATACAACAAATACGCTTATTACCCTACGGAACATTAGCTTGGCATATCGCGATATGGGTAAGCATACCGAAGCGCTCGAAGCCCTAAATGCTTCGCTTACAATTGCACAGCAAGCCAACAAACAAAACGAACTTGGACGAATACACAACTTACTAGGAAGCCTATACGCTCGTATGGGGAAAAATAGTGAAGCACTTGAAAACTATAATCTTAGTTTAGCCATTAGAGAAAAAAATCAATATTTATCGAGTTACGCCTCAACACTCGAAAATATTTCGAGAATACAACGCAAGTTTGAACAATATACCGAGGCTTTAAATAATCTACAAAAAACCATAAGTATACGTAAGGAGCTAAATGATGCACGACAGCTTGCATCAACCTACAACGAAATTGGAACCCTATACGCACAGCAAGGAATGCTTGCCGACGCACTAAAAAACTACCTAAACTCACTAAAAATTAGGCAAGAGGAAAACCTAACCACCGATATGTCACGCTCTTTAGTTAATATTGGAATTACCTATCGGCAGCTAAAATCTCATCAAAATGCGCTAAAGTACTTTAATCAGGCTCTAAGTATCACTTCTGATGAATTGGATCCTATTGGAAAATCGTATATATACATCCATTTGGGAAACACCTATATGGATCTTAAAAACCCCACCGAAGCCATAGTAAATTACGCTGAAGCAATAGAATTTCGAAAAAAAGTTGGCAACGAGCAGCTAATTTCGCAAGCTATGCGAAATCTTGCTGTAGCCTATGCCGAGAACAATCAGTTTGCAAAAGCAAACAGTATGTTTGATGGCGCCTTAGAAATAGCCCAACAGAAAAATGATGAGAAAACTCAGGCCGACATATTTAACGAGTTAGGAAATCTCTCATTAAAGGAAGAAAAACTAATTCAAGCCATAAATTATTTTGAAAAGGCCTCGACTATTTACGGTAGTAATTTTAACCTTGAAAGGCGCGGATTGTGTATTCGGAAAATTGGAGAAACCCAGTTAAAACTAAAGGATTACGCCAAAGCCATCGACAATCTAACCCTTGCGCTAACGCTAGCCCAATCAACTGAAAACTTCAAACTTAAAGAGCTCACGCTACTTGCACTTTACGACTACTACAACAAAACGGGGCAGCCAACCGAAGCCCTCTCCTACTATAAAATGCATATTGCCGTTAGAGACAGCTTAAATAAGCAAGTGCAGCAAGAAGCCATATGGCAAGCCAGTTTAGATTTAGAACTCAACAAAAAAGCCGAGGAAATTAAACAGATTGAGGGCGAAGTTGAAACTTTGCGAACCGAGGCACAGCTTAAAACGCTACAACTTGAACAACAAACCCTGTTTCGCAACTTTCTAGTTGTAATATCATTGTTTATTCTAGTAATAGCAATAGGTAGCGTATATAGCTACATTGTTATTAGGAGGAAGAACACCACGCTAAATTTGGCAAATGATAAGCTAGCCCTATCGGAAAGTGAATTAAAAAAACTGGTTCAAACAAAGGATAAATTATTTTCGATAATTGCACACGACCTTAGAAGCCCATTCACCGCACTGGTTGGGCTTACCGAAGTGCTAGCTACCGATTCGGCAAGTATGGACCAGGCCAAGCGTGATGAGATTGGAGAGATTATACACGGCTCATCAACCAAATTGCTATCGCTAATCGATAACTTATTGCACTGGTCGCGCAGCCAAACGGGCAAAATAACAATTAATCCTCAAAAAATAAATATCAACAGCTTAACCCACGATGTTACCAGCGTTCTGCAACTACAAGCAACGCCCAAAAACATTGAGCTAATTAATGAAACACCCAACAATATCCATATTGAAGCGGACTACAATACGATGTCAACCGTAATGAGAAACCTTATTTCTAATGCTATAAAATTTACAGAACCCAACGGGAAGGTTACAATTGCCGCCTCGCAATCTATTTCAGACACCACAATATCGGTAACCGATAGCGGCGTGGGTATTAGTCCCGAAAACCAAGAAAAACTCTTTAAACTAGAGCATAGCTATAGTACAAAAGGAACGAGCAACGAAACTGGCACAGGTTTAGGCCTAGTGGTTTGCAAAGAGTTTGTTGAACAAAATAATGGCACCATAACGGTAACAAGCTCGCTAAAAGAAGGAACAACATTTTATGTTACATTTCCAACCAATATTAAATATCTAGAGACTAAATAAATATGGCTAAAAAAAACATAAGCTATTCCGAAGCACTAGCGGAAATTGAGCTGATAGTTGAAAAAATTGAGAACAACGAGCTTGATATTGACGACTTGGCACAAAATGTTAGGCGAGTTGCCGAACTAATAAAGTTTTGCAAAGCAAAACTCAAAAGTACCGAAGAAGAGGTGGAAAAGATTCTAAAAGATTTTGACGAGAACTAAAAAAAAGTGAGGCGCTTTTGCGCCTCACTCTAATTATTTAAAGTACAAATTTTGTTGGTTTTATCATATTTTCAGGAGCTAATATCCTATCGAGCTGTTCTTTTGTAAGAATCTTATGCTCCAGAACAAGATCGTAAACACTCCGCCCAGTTTTAAGAGCCTCCTTTGCTATCACGGTTGATTTTTCGTATCCAATAACCGGATTTAAGGCTGTAACTAACCCTATGCTACCATAAACTAGCTGACGGCAATGCTCCTCGTTGGCTGTAATACCATCAATACACTTATACTTAAGAGTATTCATACCATTTTTAAGCATTTCGATTGACTCGAAAATACTCTGAACAATAACTGGTTCAAACACGTTTAGTTCAAGTTGGCCACCTTCAACACCCATAGTAACAGTTAAATCGTTACCAATAACCTTAAATGCAATCTGGTTTACCACCTCAGGAATTACAGGATTCACTTTCCCAGGCATAATAGATGAACCTGGCTGCATAGGGGGTAAGTTAATTTCATTTAAACCAGTTCGTGGACCAGAAGACAATAACCTTAAGTCGTTACAAATTTTCGAAAGTTTTACAGCTAACCTCTTAACGGCTGATGAATACATAATAAATGCCCCGGTATCCTGTGTTGCCTCAACAAGGTTTGATGCAAGAACAACATCGAGACCCGAAATACGAGTAAGGTGATTCATTACCTTCTCTGAGTATTCTGGCTCCGAATTTATTCCCGTTCCAATTGCGGTAGCTCCCATATTCACCTCAAGGAACAACTTAGCATTTTGGTTAAGTCTTTCTTCTTCCTCGGCAAGAGTAGCTGCATAAGCCTCAAAGGCCTGACCAAGGGTCATTGGAACAGCATCCTGAAGTTGAGTACGTCCCATTTTAATAACATGTGCAAACTCATTAGCTTTTGCACGGAATGAATCAACTAAGGTTTTTAGAACTTCAACTAATTGTTTATTTGACTCTATCAGTCCAATTTTTATACCAGTTGGGTAAGCGTCGTTAGTAGACTGCGAGAGGTTTACGTGGTTGTTTGGATGACAAAACTCGTATTGGCCCTTCTCATACCCCATAATTTCGAGAGCACGATTGGCAATCACCTCATTGGCATTCATATTGGTTGAGGTACCGGCTCCGCCCTGAATCATATCAACAGCAAAGTGGTTATGAAATTTTCCGCTTTTAATCTCGTTACATGCAGCAACAATGCCATCACGCACCTCAGTAGAGAATAGACCTAGTTCAAAATTTGCCTCAGCAGCAGCCTCTTTAACAATAGCCAAACCATTAATTATTGTTGGATAAAAGCTAAGGGTTACGCCGCTAATATTAAAATTCTCTATTGCACGTAAAGTTTGAACACCATAGTAGTATTCGTTAGGAACATCGCGCTCGCCAAGCAAGTCGTGTTCACGACGTGTGCTACCCGACTCATACTGAGCAGCAGAGTTAATCATATGGTTATTTGCATTACGCATTCGCCTTGATATAACCCGGGTGATATTTGAGAAGATTTTAAGAGTTGTATCTATCTCCTTTGCGAAAAACTCGCTATTAAGTACAAAAACGGTTGTCTCAGCAATAGATCTAGCCGATGTAGAATGAGGTGAGTCATCAGTCCAAGCACCTTCACCTAAAAAATCGCCTTTGGTAAAAGTTGTAAGTTTTAACTCAACACCATAGGCATTGGTTTTAAAAAGTTCAACAGTACCATCGTATACTACAAAGATGCTCTCGCGTTTCTCATTTTCCCTAAAAAGCAACTCTTTAGGTTTAAACACCCTTTGTTTAACGCAGCTTGTTAACAATTCGTACTCGCTTTCGGTAAGCCCTCTAAAAAGTTCAATCTTTTTTAAAAACTCCACTATCTCGCGGTTATTCATAACGTAAAATTATTAGTTAATATGTTGTTTATTAACATTATACCATACTGGCTATAAGTTCAATACAAAGTTATCTAAGTTTATTCTGATTTGCTAAGAAAAATTGATGATTTAAGTAGTCTTCTGCCGTATAACACTAATTACGATAACTTTGTTGCGCAGATCTTTCTAAATTTACAGTTATTAACTGTCTTGTATTTGCTCTTTCCATCTTAGGCTTTATGAATGTTGCCCCCATCTCAGTTGGATGTGCTAAGAACCTACCGGAGTTAAGGTGAATCGAGGTATACTCCATCGGCTAAGGTATATGGTGGCAGCCTAGATTTGCAAGTTTAGAAAAACAATGCCAATCAAATTATGTAAAAGCAATAAATTTTTTTGCTTGCGTACCCAATCTATACTTTGTTAAACAGGAAATACCAATTGATGTTGGATTTGAGAAAACAAAAAAAACCCTGCAAAAAAATGCAGGGTTAATTCAACAATCATAAAAAAACAACCTAACTATTATACAATTTATACTCTTTATCCATAACATTGTTGGTAAAAGAGCTAACCGCATTATTATTAAAGAAAGAGATTATGCCATCGAGCATAACGGCCTGCGAAATGCTTGTGCTGGAATGCCTGTAAATAACATTTGCTAAAAGTTTTAGCTGGTTCTGATTTGCAATAAGAACCTGAATAGGGTCAATATCGCCAAACTTAACTATGGCCTCAGTTCTTTTTAACTCCTCTAAATTAGTGGTAATAATATCTTTAAGTTGATGGTATGCGTTTGATGCTGGAGTGCTCCTACGGCTAACGATTCCAACAACCCCCATTGTGTTAGGGTTAACAATGGGAGAGCCGCTGTTTCCGTATGCTACCTGCCCATCAAATTGCAAAAATCGGATACCATTACTATCTGCAAAAACCGATGCTATAATGCCTGATTTAAGCGATAAGTTTGAATAACCCGAAGCAAATCCTAAAGATGCTACTGACAAACCAATTGAAAAGCTTCGTTGCTCACTTAGGGTTAAGCTTGGAATATTTTTGAACTCGGGGAAATCAATACTGAAAATAGCATAATGACCACTATCCTGTACAACCCCAATTCGTAACTCTTTTGTAAACTCGGCATACGGAATTTTCATTGATGCGCTAACAGTATTGGCATCGGATTCAACGAATGAAATTTGAACTTTATGGGCATTCACTATGCAGAATGCTTGCTGGCTAGTTACAAGATAATTACCAACCTTAAACCCTGAAAGGGAATCAATACAAACCCCTCTCTCATTCAAGAAGTTAAGCTGACAAACTGAAGCATAGCACGATTTCCAAACGTTAGTTAACATAGAAAGTGAATTTAAGGGGTTACTAAAAATATCAAGATGAAGCTAAATGCAAAACTAAAACGAGCGAACAACCGTGAAGACAAACAGCATTGTTACTAGAAAAAATATTACAAAAACCCCAACATCTACCGTAATACGGTTCAAATTCGATTTCAATGAATTCTCTTTTTTCATATCTATACATTTTAAGTGTTAAAGAACTGTCAATCGATAACGTATTGCTAATTCTTAAAAAAAAATTATCTTTAAAACATCATTCTTTTTAACTGTTACAAAAATATGGTATGTAATCGGTATGTTTGGGTGGTCAAAACTGCCATTTTATTAAAGCGGCTCAAAGAGGCAAACTCAGTGAGAATAAGTTATACAACAAGCTAAACAACAGAGCTATAAACAATTTCTAATTGGAAATGTGTCAAAGAGATGATACAAAAACTTAAAGATTCAATTGAGAATAAATTTGGGAGCAAAATTGCATATCAAAAAGACTGCAAAGCCTTATCCGATGAGGTATTTAAGGATACGTCACTGCTTATTAGTCCATCGACCCTGAGACGCTTTTTTGGTTTCCTCTCAACGAATTCTAATCCATCGGTTGCCACGCTTAACATACTATCGGTTTTTTGTGGATATAGCTGCTGGGAAGAGTACAAAGGTAAAAATAGCGGTAGCAAGCATACCAAAGAACCAATTTTCAACTTATGGCAAAACGCCAAGGATGCGGCTAGCCGTGCTAGCCTTAAAAACTGTAGGACGATAAAAAATGACTACCCTCTTGGTTTTAACACTACAGTGCCCAGGCAATTTGCAAATGAACGATTTGAATGGTTTATTAACTCAGATTATGTTGCCACCCCAATAATTGGCCCTGGCGGATTTGGCAAAACAACCCTGTTAATAAATTGGTACGATGATTATACTGGCGAACCAACAAATAAAAACAATATCGTTCTGTATATGCCTGCCCTACACTTGGAGCACTGGGTTAATACAGGCAACTATATTGACGAATGGCTCCTTTCAGAATTAGAAATACCCAACTCTAAACTTTTTGAAACCCTTAACGACAACGAGAAACTTGCGCCGGGTAAGCTAATAGTAATAATTGATGCCCTTGACCAGGTTGATGGGAACGGCACAAAAACAGAAAGAATTTATAATGCGTTGCAACAACTTGCTACAAATTTGTCGGGCACTTGGTTTAAGCTTATAGTGTCGTCAAGAGTATCGGTATGGAAACAATTTGAAAAACTGAACTCGCCAACCCTAGGATGGCTGTATACGAACAACAACAAGCTATCATCAAACCAAGCTAACATCCCATCGCTTAGCGAATTTGAGATACAGGCAATACTCGATAACACCATTAACACCGATACGGACACAAACGTAATTGTCGAAGTAATTCCACCCGATTTGCTGCAATTAATTTCACATCCATACTACCTTCAGTTGTTAATAGAAACCTATTCGCAAACAAGTATGCACCTGCTAATTAATAAAGTAGATTTAGTGGTTGAGTTTTTAAAACAGCAGGTATACCAAAGTCAGCACAACGAGGAGAAAGTTGATATACTTAAGGCTATCATTAGTATATCACATGAAAACAAAACTTACGACTCGATTAAGAAGAACAACTTAAAAAAGATATACCCCATTCATCTAAAGCAAGCAGGAAACTACGCAATCGCCTATAATCAGCTCCTCTCATTTGGTTTAATTTCCGAAGAAATAACGCCGAATGAATTTGGCACATATACGGTACACGTAAAAATATCACAACGTATTCTCTATCGGATTATTCTTTTACTTAATCTAGTTGAAGAAAATAACGGTATCGATATTAACCTATTTAGGCAAATAGAAAACTTGTACAAAGGCTCGTTAATGCAAACGCATTTATTAAATCTTCTTTTCGAATTAGCCTACGACAGAAAACAAGCCGAAACCCTAAAGCAATTTTTTACCCTTTCTGACAGCACACTCGAAAAAGTGTTTGCTTACCCCGACATTCAAAATATTCTTTCGCGAGAAGAGCTAATGAGAAGGGAATTAATTCCGTATTATGCAAGCAACAGCAATGCTCGCAAATTTTTATTCGAAAAATTTATTAACCTTAATACCATTGCAAACAGCTCGCGGCTACTTTACTTAAACTATATTCAGCACTCAAATTCAGAAAAGGAAGTTTTTATGGGAAAAACTTTACTTTATACATCAAATGCTTACTGTTTCGACTTTAGTTGGGTTAACCAATTTTCTGCTGATTTTCCCTTTTCGTGCCCAAACTTTAGCAGTTCTCCAATAGTATCAGGCCTTTGGTTTTCATGTCGGTTTCTTGTTTTGCATATAAAAAGGGCGTTACCAAGTAATGACATTTACAACGATATAGAAAAATACATAAACAGTGTAGAAAAAGGCTGGTCGACTACTGATAGGCACAACTTTGAAATTGCACTCTTTTTTGGCATGGCTAGCACGAAACAATATCAGCAAATATATAACCGATTATCAGTGCTTCTTCAGAAAAAAGAACTAGAAACCCTGTCGCCACAGGAAAAAACCCTTAGCCTATGCCTCCACCTGGCTAATTGGCAGCTTAACCGAAAAGTGAGCGACGACGACATACCAACGGCTATGCAACTAATTAGCGACACTCCGCCTTGGGCTAGTTACCAAACAACCATAATTGGAAGAACTTGGCTTGCCATTTGCCACCTTAATCAAGGAAACGCTAGCAAAGCGTACAAAAACCATAAAAAGGCAATAGAAATTAGCAGTAGGTGTGGCTATACTCTGTTTGAAGTAAAATTATTGCTTTCGCTATCAAAAATTCTAGAATCGGTTGGAGAAATCGAAAAGGCGAAAGAATGCATCGCCCTTTCGCGTAATTTGGGGAACAATAGCAATATCGATTTCGACTTACTTTAACTCGCTATGGTATGCGACCAGCGCATCTATTGGATATTGTATTGTATTAGCAACCGAAATATGGTGCTGATTAAGAACATTTTTTAGCTGCGGAGCAAATACCTTACCAACCGATCCCACAACCCCTATCGAATTCGTTTTACACTCGGAGTACATTGCCAAATGCTTACTATACAACTCTTTAAAAGAATCCTCGACAATTTGCTGCGCTTGAACGGTCGAAATATTCTCGGCCAAAAAACGTGTAAACTTTGCCATAAACCTGGCAGGATAAGCATTTGAGTAGATACTTTTTAAAACAGTTTCAACCGAAAGGTTAAATTGACTGGTCATTTTCTGCGCTAACTCTGGCAAAAGTTCTCCGTACGCCCATCTTCGCAACAACTCTTTTCCCATATGGCCTCCACTACCCTCGTCTCCTAAAATATAGCCCAACGATACTGTTTTACGGTGAACTTCGGACCCTGTGTAATAGCCAACACTCGAACCCGTGCCCAGTACCACCACAATGCCCGGTGAGTTGCCAAAAAGAGCACGTGCTGCACCCAGCAAATCAGTATAAACATCGATTTGTGCCTTTGGAAATAGATGAGCTAAGCAATTTGATACCTGACTGCACCTATCGGGTGAGGCGCAACCCGCACCATAAAAAAACACCTCCTTAATATCGTTAGGGTTGGCTTTGTGCTCAACAGCGCTTCGCATTGCCTTGGAATAATCCTGCTTATTATAATGATAAGGGTTTAACCCTGGTGAAAAAAAATCGTAGCAAACTCCACCACTGTCAATAATTTTCCAATGGGTTTTAGTTGAACCGCTATCGGCAATAATTCTCATAATTTATTTTTTATACACCTTTTTAAGTGTCAGCAAATTCATTGGATTCGATTTCATCCCTTCAATCTTCGGGTTTACAAACCTAACGACTTTATCATAAAACAAGGGGATTACAGGAACTTGAGAAATAACCAACGAATCCATTGCACTATATATTTTAGCTCGTTTAACAAAGTTAGGTTCGTGCAATGCTTGGGCATAAAGTGAATCGAATGTTTTGTTTGAAAAATGGGTGTAATTAGGGCCATGAGGGCTGTGATTCTGTGAAAGGAAAAGCGAAAGATAATTCTCTGGGTCGGCATAATCGGCCACCCAGCTTCCACGGAAAAGCACCATTTTCCCATTAGCCATCATTTCGCGAAATGCAGCACCCGGAAATACTTCAACCTCAATGGGTATACCCACCTGTGCCAACTGGTGCTGAATGTACTCCGAAATATCTAAATAATCGGCTGTGGTACAAAGCGTTATTGGCTGTAAACCCTCTCCATTGGGATAACCCGCCTTTTCTAAAAGATGCCTAGAATACTCTGGGTTATAGCTAAAACCTTTCACCATTTTACCATTACCTGGCATTCCATTAGGCACAAATCCATTATGAGCTGCATACCCCATGTTATTACGCAAATGGGCAATCATTTTTTCTCTATCGAACCCAAATGCCAACGCCCTACGAACCTCGGGTAAGCGCAACGGACTCTGCTTAACGATATCGAGCGTAGTATCAACCAAAATACCTAAATACTCTGTATTTAGATAGGGACCGGTAATCAATTTTACTCTATTGGCGTAACTCGAGTTTAATTCCCCGGCACGTGTAAGTAGCTCATCCTTATAGGTTGATTGTATTCCTGAAATAAAATCGATATTACCCATTAAAAACTCCAAAAACTCAGACTGTTTATCGGTAATAAACGAAATGTTTATGGCTTCAAAATAGGGCAGACGTTTTCCTTGCTCATCAAACTCAAAGTATTTCGTGTTTCGACGAAGAACAAGTTTTTCTCCTTCCTTCCAATACTTTAGGTAAAATGGACCCGTTCCAATTGGGTTTGAGCGAAAATCTTTACCATAATGCTCAACCACCTCATGTGGTACAACTGATGCGTATGGCATAGAGAGCAAACCTAGAAAGGCAGGGAAAGGATTATTTAGATAAATGGTAAGGGTTGAATCGTTAATCGCTTTCAGTCCATTTTGGGTATTCGGGTCATTGATGTCGAGTACTGAAAAAACCCATGCTCCCGGCGATGCCACCAGCGGATTTAGTATTCGACTAAAAGAGTATACGAAATCGCTGGCCACTACCCTTCGGCTCACCCCATCAGCAAAAAGTGGCGATTCGTGAAACCAAACATCGGTTCGCAAGTTAAAAGTATACCCTAACCCATTATCGCTAGCTGTCCATGAGTGTGCAATACAGGGCTCAACAGTAAGCGAGTCAGACAATTGCACCAAACCATTAAAAACCTGATGAACAGGCCATATAAGAGGAAGGCTTCGGGCAAAAGCGGGATCGAGGGAGGTTATGCCTTTGCTCTCGTTGTAGCTAAAAACAAGACTACTGTCTGGTTGCTGTTTCTGCATACCGCAACCTACAATTATCAGAGGTAGCAAAGCTAGCAATAGAATTCTATTCATTATTTGGCAATTAAACGCAACAAAGATACAAATTATGAAATGCCCTAGTTACGCAAGCGCAAATAAACCAAGCATTTATCCATAGGCACAGTAAAAAAGTGCTTTTAAACAAAAATTTCAATAAAACTTTTTACCGCATTAAATACCATTTGCACACCAATTGTTGCCACAATAAGTCCGAAAATTCGAACGAGAGGGTTCATTAAATTGTAACGAGAAAGCACTTTACCAATAATGCCTGCATAAACCATGAAAACAAGATTTACGCCCAGAGCAGCTACAATGGATATTATGGTTACAACCTGACCATACTCTGCCGGAAAAGTTACGGCAGCCGTAATTGTTGCTGGCCCCGCAATCATAGGCATAGCAATGGGTACAGCAGTAATATCCTTCACCGACATTGAATCATCGAGTTTAAAGAAGAATCCTTTCTGCAATCCGGTAATTCCGTTATAAAACAGAACGATGCCGCAGGTAATTTGAAATGCATAAAGTTCAATATGAAACACGTAGCTAAACACTACCCTCCCAACAAATAGGAAAAAAAGAAGGATAGCCAAAGCGGTAAAACTGGCTCTAATTGAAATGGATTTGGCTGCCTTTTCGCCAAACTGTTTATGCAACGAAGTAACTACGAAAACTTTTTGAATGGGGTTTACAAGTGCAACAAAAGCCACAAAACAACCTAGAAGCAATTTTAGATTCATAAACAAAAAGGGTTAATGTTTATGGTAAATAATAAAAGCAATGTAGGTGTAAATTTAAGCATAAACATGCTAACTTTCACTGATAAATGTTTCGATACACGTACTTTATTGGCAAAAAGGCACTTGGTTAATAGGGCTTGGGGTGTGGCACTGAACACTTTTATTTAGAAGAGAAAAGCAAAGAGCGGGTAGCAAAAGTCTATAATCGAGTAGGAAGGTAGGGATTAATTCCCTACCTGTCCTCTCCCACCACCGTGCGTACCGTTCGGTACACGGCGGTTCTTCAATTTACACCGTAGACCAAACTGTAACGATTCGAGAAGAAGACAT
>JBBACY010000029.1:0-39739 GCA_041656735.1 Bacteroidales bacterium
TCTTCTTCTCGAATCGTTACAGTTTGGTCTACGGTGTAAATTGAAGAACCGCCGTGTACCGAACGGTACGCACGGTGGTGGGAGAGGACAGGTAGGGAATTAATCCCTACCTTCCTACTCGATTTTATAGATGCAAGTAGAACATCCATAGGGTAATCATTTGCACGTGTGCGAAGGCTATTATCGGGGATGTTTCATTTTTTGTACTTTACTCATTAACTTTGGGTCTTAAATAGTATGGATATGGACAAACCTGCAATCAAGCCTCAAGGCTCCTACATAAGTTATTTTAGCAATCTGGTAAAACAGCACGGAGGAATAAATCTGGCACAGGGTATTCCTGGTTTTCAGCCCCCATCGGAGCTACTCGAGGCGCTGCGCTCAGTTATCAACGAAAATGTTCACCAGTATGCCCCAGGCATAGGGAATCACAAGCTTATTGAGGTAATACATAAACACTATGCAAAAAACTATGCAGTTGAGCGTGATAACTTTCTAGTTGTTCAAGGGGCTACCGAAGCGTTATCGCTTATCTACACCTATTTTAACAAGCTTTTAGGCAATGATTTGTGTACCCTAAGTTTCGAACCTGCATACGAGAGTTACAGCCAGCTACCCTCAATATTCGGCAAGCGTTTTATTAGCTACCCACTCGACCAAGATTTTTCTTTTTCGGTAGATGAGTTCCGTAGTACTATTACCCAAAATGGGGTAAAGGTTGTTTTCGTTTCGTCGCCTGGAAATCCCTACGGAAAGGTGTGGAGTGAGATGGAGGTTAAAACCCTAATAAATTTAGCCAACGAATTGGATTTTTACCTGGTTTTCGATGCGGTTTACAACGACCTGTATTTCGATAAGCCACCGTACTTACCGCTGAATGAGATTTCGCCAAATGTATTTTATGTTAATAGTTTTTCAAAAATGCTTTGCATTACCGGGTGGCGTATTGGCTATTTATACGCTCACCAGCAACACAGGGCTGGGCTAAGAACCATTCACGACTATATAGGGCTGTGCGCACCTTCGGTTCAGCAGGTGGCATTAGCCCACTACTTGGGGCATTATAGTTTTGGTGAAAATTTTGCGACCATTTTCAGAGGAAAGGTTAGGGATAATTTTAATAACCTTTCGGTAACGTTAAGCAAACTTGGTTTTTACATTCCTCCTACCGATGGCGGTTGTTTTATATGGGCAAAACTACCTAAAACTATAACCGATGGGTTTCAATTTGCCAGCCAGCTATATAGCAAGGCGGGTGTGGCTATTATTCCGGGCGAGCATTTCAGCAAAACCCATACCCACTGGGTGCGCCTAAACATTGCCCGTCCTGCCCAAGAGATAAAACAAGCTGAGGAGCGAATTACGCAATTCCTTTCAATTAAGTAGGTATGTATATTTCCCTAATTGCTTTCGGCGTTATTGGATTGCTCTACTTCTTCACAATTGCACTTTTTGCATTTGGTTTTCTTTTGAAGAAAAAGCATTCTACCAATAATACCGATAGCATACCCATTTCAATTGTTGTGGCGGTTCGTAATGAGGATAGGGCGATTGACCTATTGTTTAAGTCCATATTTGAGCAGGATTACCCCTTACAATGCTTCGAGCTGGTGCTGGTAAACGACCATTCGACCGATGCTACTTGGGATATAGCAGTAAAACAGGCACAGCATTACTCTAACATTTTACTGGCTCAACTTCCTTCCGATTTAGCTGGTAAGAAGCAGGCTATAGCCTTGGGAGTTAGTCTTGCAAAAAACGATACCATAGTTTTAACCGATGCCGATTGTTGGCATTCAAAAAGCTGGCTTCGCACCATTTCTTTAGCCTATAAAAACCAAAAGGTCGATATGCTTATTGGTCCGGTGATGATTTCGGCAGGCAAATCGGTATTCAGTAGGCTTCAAGCTCTTGAGCACGCAAGCCTAACCGCCAGTAGTATTGGAGCTTGCGCCCTTGGTATTCCTTTTATGGCCAGCTCGGCTAACCTTTCGTTCGGTAAGAGCAAGTTGGGTTTCAATGTGCAAATGCTTAACCCTAGTCAGGCATCGGGTGATGATGTTTTTTTGCTGCATAGCGCCAAGCGTAAAAAGGCAGTTAAAATTTCTTATCTAAAGGGTGAGGGAGGGATGGTTTTTACGCAACCCGTTAAAAACATAAAAGCATTTTTTTATCAGCGTGCCCGTTGGGCTTCAAAATCAACAGGATATACTGATTTTACCGCTATAACAGTGGGCTTTATAGTTCTTCTGTTCAATCTAATGCTTGTTTTGGCAATGCTCCTCTCATTTTGGGATGTTATCTACCTAAAACTGCTTGTTTTGGGGTTTGTGGTAAAGTCTGTAGCTGATATTCTACTGCTTTTCTCATATTTAAAACGATACCATAAACTATCGCTACTGAATGTTTTTGTACTTTTACAGTTGGGTTACCCCATATATATTGTCGTGGCCTTTGGTATGGCAATTTTTACTAATAGTACGTGGAAAGGACGAAGAGGATAGAGCAGCGAATGAATAATTCTACCAACAGACTTGGTTCGCCGTGGCGAGTGGCATTCCGAAGATTTTTCGGGAATAGGCTCTCGCTCTGCTCCTCGCTATTTGTAGGAGTGGTTGCCCTAATGGCGTTGCTGGGGTATCTTATGGCACCCGATTCAACCCCCTGGGCCAATAATCAGCACCTCGAAATTGCCACTAAAAAGCCAGGGTTTAAAGTAGATTTCTTTCTAATTCCTAGGGAGGTTAAGACTAAGCAAGCGAGTTTTTTTCGAAGAATTATCGGAGGGCAGCAGAACGAGTACCGCGAGGTGCCAATACTTGCCTACCAGCTTAACGAGTGGAACATTATACTTACCGAATATACCGAACCCGAGGACAGCTTGACCATTGAGAGCACCTACTCGGTTCAGGAAATTTTGTTTCCAAACCATAAACCACAAACAATTCTGTGTAAACCAAATGCAATTACCATAACTGACGATGCTGGAATAACGGAATATTCGGTTGCTGAAATAGAATCGATTATTGAGAGAGATTTTATTAAAACCCAGCGGTTTTGGTTTGGAACCGATAGGTTTGGGCGCGATATGCTTAGTAGGCTAATTATTGGAGCCCGAATATCGTTGGCTGTAGGGTTTATAGCCGTAGCTATATCACTGCTTATTGGCATTACTCTGGGTGCACTTGCGGGGTATGCTCGAGGGTGGCTTGACGATTTGATTATGTGGTTTGTTAACGTGGTGTGGTCAATCCCCACGCTGCTTATGGTTATTGCATTAACAATGGTTTTGGGTAAAGGGTTTTGGCAAATTTTTGTGGCCGTTGGCCTAACTATGTGGGTTGAAGTGGCTAGGGTTGTACGTGGGCAGGTAATGAGTTTAAGGGAGAAAGAATATGTGGAGGCAGCCAAGGTATTGGGGTTTGGCAAATTTCGAATTATTTTCCGACACATTCTACCTAACGTAATGGGACCCGTTGCCATAATTTCGGCCGGGAACTTTGCTACAGCCATACTGCTTGAGGCGGGATTGAGTTTTCTTGGCATTGGCGTTCAGCCCCCAATCCCCTCGTGGGGAACAATGATAAAAGACCACTACGGATTCCTTATAATGGATAAAGCCTTTTTGGCTATTATGCCAGGGGTAGCCATTATGCTTTTGGTGTTAGCCTTTACGCTGATTGGCAACGGTTTGCGCGATGCGCTCGACCCTAGGGAGATAGAGTAGTGTGGATTTACGAACACTATCATCCACTATTTTTTCCTATAAAAACTTAAACTTTCGTTATACTAATAGCCTTGTCTTTATTTTTGAAGTAATAATAAACTGCCCACCCAACAACCAAAATTGCAATAGTATAAACTAATATTTTTACCCAGCAGGTTTCAGTAAAACGCAGAGTTATAACAAGGAATGGGAAAAGAAACCCAACCACCATTGGGTTATATAAATTTTTAGTTCTAACTATTTCCAGCTCTGTTTTTTCTTCTAGCTCAATTGTGGCTTTAGCACTTCCACCAAAACCTTTCGATTTTGCTTTAATTTCTATGTTACTGCCTTCAACTGTTATTTCCTTCGTGTCGTTTTGCCCAAGTTTCTCAACAAGTTCACCATTAATATAAATTTTGAAATTGCTTTCATCATAATATTTTTCCTTGTCCTTGGGTCGTTTAATAAGTAGGGTGCTCATTCTTCTTTTTTATTTAGTAGTCAAAGTCATTAATATCAATTTTTTAGTTAAAATAACTCATATTTGGGCACATTTCAAAATATACTTTTCGTTTTATTTAAAAAAAACTGTTAACAAAAAGCGGGGAGTTTGGCAACGCCAAACTCCCCGCATATATAAACCTATTGTTAGGTAAAATTAGTCTTCAAACTTTTGAAGTAGCAGCTCAATAATTTGCTTTCCGGCAAGAGCAACCGATGTACCTGGACCAAAAATGGCAGCTACACCCTCATCGTATAGGTACTGATAGTCTTGCGATGGAATTACACCACCGCAAATTACCATAATATCCTCACGGCCAAGCTTTTTGAGCTCTGCCATTACCTGAGGAACAAGAGTTTTGTGCCCTGCAGCTAAGCTGGATACTCCTAGAATGTGAACGTCGTTTTCAACAGCTTGTTTTGCTGCCTCGGCGGGGGTTTGGAATAGTGGCCCTATGTCTACGTCGAAACCTATATCGGCGTAACCTGTGGCAACAACTTTAGCACCACGGTCGTGTCCATCCTGTCCCATTTTTGCAATCATTATGCGGGGCTGACGGCCCTCCAATTTTGCGAACTTGTCGCATAGCTCAACGGCTTTTGCAAATACTTTATCATCCATAGATTCTGCTGAGTAAACACCTGAAATAGAACGAATCACTGCCTTGTATCGGCCAGCAACTTCCTCACAAACATCCGAAATTTCACCTAGGGTAGCGCGCAATCTGGCAGCCTCAACCGATAGCTCGAGTATGTTACCCTCACCTGTTTTGGCACAGTGCAGAATGGCTGCAAGTGCTTTTTGTACTTTGGCTTCGTCGCGGTTGTCCTTAAGCTCTTTTAGTCGCTTTAGCTGGCTGTCGCGTACTGCTGTGTTATCAACATCGAGAATCTCAATTGGATCCTCTTTATCTAGTCGATACTCGTTTATACCAACAATTTTATCCCTTCCTGAGTCGATACGTGCTTGCTTGCGTGCAGCTGCTTCCTCAATTCTCATTTTTGGGATACCTGTTTCAATGGCTTTAGCCATACCACCAAGCTCCTCAACCTCCTCAATAAGTGCCCACGCCTTGTGTGCAATCTCGTGTGTTAGCTTCTCAACGTAGTATGAGCCAGCCCATGGGTCAACCGCACGGGTAACATCTGTTTCTTCCTGAATATAAAGTTGCGTATTACGTGCAATACGTGCCGAAAAATCGGTGGGTAGTGCAATGGCCTCGTCCAGTGCATTGGTGTGTAAACTTTGGGTATGACCAAGCGCAGCAGCCATTCCCTCAATGCACGTACGAGCAACGTTGTTAAATGGGTCCTGCTCGGTTAAACTCCAACCCGATGTTTGGCTATGTGTACGTAATGCTAGCGATTTAGGGTTTTTAGGATTGAATTGCTTCACAATTTTTGCCCAAAGTAAACGTGCTGCACGCATTTTGGCAATCTCCATAAAGTGGTTCATTCCAATGGCCCAGAAAAACGATAGGCGGGGCGCAAAGGCGTCGATATCTAAGCCAGAGTTAACTCCAGTACGAAGGTACTCAAGCCCATCGGCTAGGGTGTAAGCTAGTTCAATATCAGCAGTAGCACCAGCCTCTTGCATATGATATCCCGAAATTGATATGCTGTTGAATTTAGGCATATGCTTAGCGGTATACTGGAAGATATCGGCGATAATCTTCATTGAGAACTCGGGTGGGTAAATATAGGTGTTACGCACCATGAATTCCTTCAGAATGTCATTCTGAATTGTTCCGGCAAGCTCTTCGAGGGTTGCACCCTGCTCAAGTGCTGCTCCAATGTAAAATGCCATAATGGGTAGTACGGCACCGTTCATAGTCATTGATACCGACATCTTATCCAATGGGATACCATCGAAAAGAACTTTCATATCCTCTATCGAGTCGATGGCAACGCCAGCCTTTCCCACATCACCTACAACGCGTGGGTGGTCGCTATCGTATCCTCGATGCGTTGCTAGGTCGAATGCAACCGAAAGTCCCTTTTGGCCTGCGGCCAAGTTGCGGCGGTAAAAGTTGTTCGACTCTTGAGCGGTTGAGAAACCTGCGTACTGACGAACAGTCCATGGCCTCATAACATACATTGTGCTATATGGGCCACGAAGAAATGGCGCTATACCTGCTGCATAGTTCAGGTGCTCCATCTTCTCCAGGTCTTTCTTGCTGTAAACAGGTTTTACGACAATTTTCTCAGGCGTCTCAAACTCTTCCTTCGAGGTTTTTACCTCTCCGGCAGCGTACTCCTGATTTATGTTTATTTTTTTGAAATCTGGTTTCATATTAGTTCTGTTTGTTTAAACGCTAAAATGCCAAGTTGATAATTGTATATTTCTTATTTGGTGTTTCGCGTTTATTTAATACCAAGTAAACTTTGATAGCCCTTTAAGGTTTCAAGCACATTGCTTTTAACGCTAATGAAGTTGCTTATGCCTTTGGCTTCGAGTGCTGGCTGGCAGGCGGGTGCGCCGGCAACCACAAAAATGGCTTTGCCATTTAGTTTGCCGAAAGCCTCAGTAGCAAGTGTTTCGTACTCATCGTCGGATGAGCAAATAACAATAATGTTACTTTTAGCATCTAGTGCGGCCTTCACGCCTTCATCTACGGTTTTGAAACCAATATTGTCAATCACTTCGAAACCAGCGCAGGCAAAGAAATTGCTGCTAAACTGTGCGCGAGCACGACGGAATGCAAGGTTTCCAACGGTGAGCATAAATACTTTTGGACGCTTGCCTGAAATATCGGTTTTGTACCGAAGCTCTTCCATTGCTTGCGATTCGCGATACAAGTTAAGTGGCTCGCAAATGGCACCCTCTGGTTTTATAGCGCCAGGCTTGGTAACAGTATTTAGGTTTACCAGTTTTTGGTCGGCTACCTCGCCAAAGTTAGGATACTGGTTTGTTCCTAATACGGTTTTACGACGAGTGGAAATGTTTGATTCGTGCTTGTTGGCAACTGCTTTTATCTCATCCTGAATAAAACCCTTGGTAAAAGCTTCGGTGTACCCACCCATATCCTGAACCTTATTGAAAAGTTCCCAAGTATGCTTTATTATTGACTGAGTTAAGGTTTCAACATAGTAACTTCCGGCAGCAGGGTCACTAACCTTGTCAAGGTATGATTCCTCGCGGAGTATTATCTGTTGGTTTCGGGCAATCCTTTCCGAGAAAAGTGTTTGCTCTTGGTATGGTGCATTAAATGGAAGAACGGTTAGACTATGGATGCCGCCCAAAACTGCCGACATTGCCTCGGTGGTTGTACGAAGCATATTAATGTAGGGGTCGTAAACGGTTTTGTTCCATGTTTCGTTCACAGCATGAATGCAAATGGCCGAGTGCTCTTTGCAACCGTAAGCCTCAACAATTTTTGCCCATAGGAAACGAACAGCCCTAAACTTAGCCATTTCCATAAAGTAGCTGGGGCCAATAGCTAGGTTGAACTTTATTCTTGTCAGCGCTTCTTCAGCCTTAACGCCTTGTTCTGATAACCAGTTGATATACTCAACGCCCATTGAAAGGGCAAATGCAAGTTCTTGCACTGCAGAGGAACCAGCGTTACGGAAAATGTCGCCCCTAACGGCTAACAAATTAAACAAAGGGAGTTCACGACCGGCTTCAATTACCTCTTTTGTGCGAGAGGCAGCGGTTTTAGCGTCAACACAAAATTTACCATTTAGGCTAAACGCAGCTAGCGGACTGTAGTTAAAGGAGCCTTTAACTTTCTTTGTATCAACTTTAGCTTCTTTTAGGTAGCTAATAAGTACGGGCAACGCCTTGCGCGAGTTGCAATCCGACAGGAAGTTTACTTCGGTTTTGGTTAAGTCGATGCCCTTTAAAAGGGTTGCAAATTCTTTGGTTGTAACCTTATCGCCAAAACTAGTGTTAAACCCAACCGACTCAACACCCCTTAAGTTTATAGCATCAACTGCTCGTGCATTTGCAGTCTGAAGGTCCGATGCCTCAAAATCTTGCCTAACCAGCCAATGGTTTCCTGATGGTTTTGTTCCTCTAACAAACGGAAATTCGCCAGGTAATGCATGGGCATTTTTAATTGTCTCAAGGTCTTCAGCGCGATAGTAAGGCTTAACGCTAAAACCTTCTATGGTTTTCCAAACCAGCCTTTTATCGTAATCAGCGCCTTTTAGATCCTTGGTAATCGCCGCTTCCCAATCCTGTGTACTTACTGGTGGAAATTCGGTGAAAAGTTTAGAATCGTTTTTGTTTTCTGCCATAACATATTTTGTTTGAATTTTAATCTCCTGCAAATTTACTAACTATTAGCATTCTATTGATTAATAAGCCTAAGTAAATACCGAAGGGTGTTGTGAAGCATATTATAAGGGTTAGCTATGACTGAACGGCTGCTTTGGGTATACTCTGTAAAAGTTGTTTGAAATGAGTGATAAGTGGTGCAGTTTTCGTTTGGTTGAAATGCAAGGTGCATTGCTTTAGAATGAATAAAGGGCAAACAGTACTGCTCGCCCTCTATCTGTTTTGTGTATAACTTACTGTATTTCAACAATTCGCCTGCTAATTTCTTTGCCATTCGCATTTAGCTTAACAATATAAGCACCATCACTTAGGCTAATTTCTTTTGCGGAGAATTTAAATGATTTTTCGCCTGCGCTTTCAGACCCTGAGTATATAACTTTTACAAGTTTGCCCGTAATATCGTATACCGATAAATTTACTTTAGCATCTTCGGTGAGTCGGAATTTTATATTAACGAAATCGTGGTACGGATTGGGAAACGTTTCAAGGGTTGTCTCGCCAAAATAATCAATATCGAGGGGCTTAGCACCTTCCTTAATGGCTATGGGGTTGTATGCTGCTTGGGTTGATGTGAAGTTTCGCCCGTCCTGATAAGTTGTAACAGAGTTGATTAATACCAGGATTGGGAACCTGTGCTCGTTAACGTACCAGCGGTATGTTGTGGTTTGGATACTGTAGGAGCGGTCGTTAATTGTTTGGTCAAATAATTTCACCTCCTTCACCCTAAGGGCATTTTCGTACACCATATTTCCGGGTAGCATTAGCGTACCCTGCCCATCGGCTACAACAGCATAGGTTCCTTCAATTGTACCCAGCTGCTTTTGGGGCGTGTTGTATGTACCGCTAAAATTACCATTAAACGATTTGTTGTACGAAAATGGGTATCGCATCTTAACAAAAGGTTCGTTGTAAACTATGTAGGTGTTTCCGCTGGCAGTAATGTAGCCGTGTTGTTCAATTGATTTTTTTGTGGTAAGGAAGAAGAAACTATTTCCGAACTCTTCGAGTCGAGTATTTGATTTTGGGAAAATACTCTCGCCTTTTGAGTGAATGGGATTATCTAGCGTTCCCACAAAATCCTGATTTAGCTTTAGGCTTCGGAAATCCCATGCTACATTCTTGCCCGATGCGCCTGGTTCGGTGTAGTCGGTAATCTTCATCTCGTTGGTGTAATCTGCTACCAACCCATGCGTTTGGTGACGAAGTACGGTTTGTGCGCTAAGGGTTACTGAAAGCGCTATACATATAAGCGTGAGGTAAAGATGTTTCATAACTCTTGGTTTTTTTGGTCTAATGTAAATATAGTAAAAATACCAGTTACTATTTTCTTTAACAGTTGAAATGATTAAAAGTTCTTCTTATGAAAAATTGCTTTGCTTCCCAATGCTAACAGTATGCAGTATGCAAAAGCTATAAGGGCTGTAATGAAAATAGGCGTGGACTGGTTTGCAGTGATAAGACCCGAAAGGTTATTTGCGCCACTGTTTATTTGAATCATATCACCCATAAGTATGCCTGCAAAATCGGGCATTGGAGTGAGATTTGCAATAACTTTTACGGGCATATACTGGGCAGCAATTTCGGGTATTATTGTCCTAATTATTGGTTCAATAGGGAAAAAGTACAAAATATAGGCTACTATGGAGAGGGCTGTATTTTGAAAAAGAGCGCCAAATAGCAAGGCAAGCATCAGGTAACCGAATGTTTGCAAAAACAAAATGGGAACGAATTCAAGGCCTTGTGTTATGTTTGCTAAGCCATTCCCGTTGGATTTTACAACACCTATTATGATTCCACATATTAAAACTAGAAGCATAGCGTATGCCGATATTGTAATAAACACTAAGAGTTTCCCGTATAGCAGCTGGTTTCGGGAGAGCCCATCTATTAGCTGTTTTCTGAATGTACGGTATTGAAATTCATTTGTAACGAGCATAATGGCCAGAACGCCTAGGATAAGGTTAAACCAGCTAGCTATCCAGGCAATTGTATTCCATATATGGGGAAATTGAAAGAGTTTCTCAATGGTAATTCCCTGTATATTTAAGTGAAGATTGGCTCCAATTAAGGAAACCAGAAGAAACAATGCTGCGTGAAGAATAATTATTGCCCTAAAGGTAGGGGAGTGTAGGGTTTTTATTCTCTCAATATTTAGTAGGGCTTTCAACATAGCAGTGGTTAGTGATTTTTGGGTTGGTTGTGTTTTATCAGTTCAAGAAATTCCGTTTCGAGGCTTGCTTTATGCAGCGTGATGGAGCTAGGAACAACCCCTTGCTTAACAAGCTCTTCGTTTAGGGTGGCCGATGAAATATCCTCTTTAATTGATACCGTTACGCTCTCTTCACTTTTTTCTAATATCTCTACGCCAACAAAATTTTGAAGTAATTCGAGCAGTCCGTTCATATTGCTTGCGGAAATACTAATCATTTGTTTTTTACTTAGCAGTTGGGCTACGTTGCCTTTGCTAATAATATTGCCGTTTTTAAGTATAACTGTATGGGTGCAAACTTTTTCAACCTCATCTAAAATGTGGCTAGCTAATATTATTGTTTTGCCCAGCTGCGATTGCATTTTTATGATGTTTCGAACGTCAGCAATTCCCTCGGGGTCGAGGCCATTTGTTGGCTCATCAAGAACTAGCACCTCTGTATTACCAAGCAAAGCGCTTGCAATGGCCAACCTTTGTTTCATACCTAGCGACAGGGCGTAAAACTTCGATTTTTCTCGTGATAGCAGGCCAACGGTATCAAGCGCTGCGCTTATCTGGTTAAAACCGCTACCTCTTGCTTTGGTTACTATTTCAAGGTTTTGTGTAAGGGTAAGGTACGGGTAAAAGAAGGGTACTTCAATGAGTGAGCCAATTCTTTTGTTAATTTTTTTCGTGCTACTATCGTTAAACCATCTGTAGGTTCCACTGCTTGGATATTTTAGCCCCAAAATAATTGAAAGGGTAGTTGTTTTGCCGCTCCCGTTGGGACCTAAGATACCAACAACCTGTCCTCTCTCAATTCTGAACGACAAGTCGTTAATGGCTTGCGTTTTTCCAAACCATTTGGTTAATCCTTCAACTTTTAAAATGTTTTCCACAGCGTTTTTTTAGTGATAGTTGATTGGTTAATCTGAATTTGACTGTAATATTAATAAATATTTGGCTAGCAATAAAAAAAGGCTAAAAATGTTTTGTTTTTAGCCTTTTTAATTCGTGTGATAAGTGTTTTTAGTTACCCAAATCAGAAATAAACTTTATACGAATTAGCCTAATTTCTTCCTCGTTAAAATCTTCTTCACCAAGGTATTCGAGGGCCTCATCTATTGATTCGGTTTCGGCCTCCTCTTTAAAGTAGTCGTAAATCTCATCAACTTTTTCCTCTTCAATATTTTGTTCAATGTAGTAATCGAGGTTAATGCGAGTACCCGAGTTTACAATGGCTTCTATTTCGGTTAAAAGTTCAGGCAGTTCAAGCCCTTTTGCTTGGGCTATATCTTCCAAATCCATTTTACGGTCGATGCTTTGAATGATGAAAACCTTAAGGAGTGATTTGTTGGCAATGGATTTAACGACCATATCCTGAGGCCTAATAATTTCCTTATCGTCAACGTAAACTTTAATAAGTTCGATAAATTCTTTCCCATATCGTTTGGCCTTACCAACGCCTACTCCCGTTATGTTTTGGAGCTCGTCCATACTAATAGGGTACTGAATTGCCATATCCTCAAGTGAGGGGTCTTGAAAAACTACGAATGGTGGAAGGCCCTTCTTTTTAGCAATCTTCTTTCGTAAATCTTTAAGCATAGCCATTAGTTCCTCATCGCACGAACCGCTTTTGCCTGCCTGCCCGAGGGTAAGGTCGTCATCGTCTGACTCCTCATACTCGTGGTCTTGTGTAAACATAATTTCGTAAGGCTCCTCAATAAACTGCTTACCCTTTTCGGTTAGCATTAGTAGCCCGTAATTCTCAATATCCTTCTCAATAAATTTTCCAACAAGAGCTTGTCGAAAAATTGCATTCCAAAACCTTATATCTTTTTCGCTCCCCTCGCCAAAGACCTCCAGATTATTGTGTTTGTACGATTTTATAGAGGTTGTGAGGTTACCGCACAGGATATTGGCAATGTGTTCAACTTTAAATTTCTCTTTAACCGCCGCAACAGCTTCAAGAAGGAGCTGCAGAAATTCCTTACCCTCGAATTGTGCCTTTGGATGTAGACAGTTATCGCAAGCTTCGCAGTTACCCTCGTGGTATTCTTCGCCAAAGTAGTGTAAAAGCATTTTCCTGCGGCACACCGATGATTCGGCATACGATACGGTTTCGAGCAGCAGCTGCTTGCCAATTTCTTGCTCGGCAACGGGCTTACCCTGCATAAACTTTTCGAGCTTCTGAATGTCTTTATAGCTGTAAAATGTTATGCACTTGCCTTCGCCACCATCACGCCCAGCTCGGCCTGTTTCTTGGTAATAGCCTTCAAGGCTTTTGGGTATGTCGTAATGAATTACGAACCTTACATCGGGCTTATCAATGCCCATACCAAATGCAATTGTTGCAACAATCACATCGGCCTCTTCCATTAGGAATTTATCTTGGTTTCCACTACGGGTTTTTGAGTCCATTCCGGCGTGGTACGGAAGTGCCTTTATATCGTTTACCTGAAGGGTTTGGGCAATTTCTTCGACCTTTTTACGACTCAAACAGTAAATAATACCCGATTTTCCTGTATTGTTTTTTATAAACTTAATTATTTCGCGGGTAGTATTAACCTTGGGCCGCACCTCGTAGTATAAGTTAGCCCTATTGAATGATGATTTAAAAACATTGGCATCGAGCATTCCCAGGTTTTTTTGTATATCACTCTGTACCTTAGGGGTAGCGGTTGCCGTTAGGGCAATTATTGGGGCGTTCCCTATCTCGTTAATTATTGGTCGTATGCGTCGGTATTCGGGCCTAAAATCGTGACCCCATTCTGAAATACAGTGCGCTTCGTCAATAGCGTAAAAGGATATTGTTACCTGTTTTAGGAACTGAATATTCTCTTCTTTGGTAAGCGATTCGGGTGCAACGTATAATAGTTTGGTTTTGCCGCTAAGCATATCCTCCTTAACTTTCTGAATTTGAGTTTTATTTAGCGATGAGTTAAGAAAATGGGCAATCCCATCTTCCGAACTAAAACTCCTCATTGCATCAACTTGGTTTTTCATTAGGGCAATTAGCGGCGATATTATTATTGCTGTACCCTCACTAATTAACGCGGGCAGCTGATAACAGAGAGATTTACCCCCTCCGGTTGGCATAAGCACAAACGTATCGTTACCAGCAAGTACATTACGAATAATAACTTCCTGATTACCTTTAAAACTGCCAAAACCAAAATACTTACTAAGGTGTTTTGATAATGATATTTCCGATTCAAATTTCACTGTTGACATTCTCCTGCTGGAATTACTCCCTTTTTATTTTTATTCTACTCCTAAATTTGATGCTATCGACAGATAGCAACCTTTTTGTTTCTTTAATTATAAAGGTAACAAATCTTATTGATTTTGACTACCTGTTTAACTGTTATTTTAAAACTTGAGTAGAACTATGTTTTCATTCTAAGAAAAAAGTTCGCTCGTCACTTGTTGTTGTTTTAAAAGATTTTCTCTTTAAGGATAGCCCGTTACTTCCTATATGTATCAATACACTTTTTGCTGTAAGCGTTTTTAATTATTTTGCCTTTTACTTGTGTAAAATTATGAATAAATTAGTTTATTTAGGCTCACGTTGATATAAATCATCGTGTGCCAAAAACAACAGGTAAGCCATTTCATTTTCAACCTTTTCGTTCGTATAAGGCTGCTTTATTTTTGAGTCGTTAGCATTTTTTGTAATATCTTGTGTTGTATATTTTTAACAATTAGTAGGTGTTTGATTTATGTGTAAATTTGTTTCGTACAGTGTATGAAAAAAAGCGAGAAAGATGATATGGGATTTTTAGACCACCTTGAGGAGTTAAGGTGGGTATTGGTGCGTGCAACTGTTTCGGTTCTGGTTGTTTCTGTGGTGGCTTTTATTTTCTCCGACTTTATTTTCAACCACATAATTCTACTACCTAAGTCGCCCAATTTTTTTACAAATAGGGTGCTTTGTTTATTGGGACACAGGCTAAATTCTGCATCGCTGTGCATAAACTCATCGCCTTTAAAAATTATTAACATAAATATGGCTGGGCAGTTTAACACCCATATTATGGTGTCGGTTTATGTTGGTTTTATCGTAGCTTTCCCTTTTGTGGCATTACAGTTTTGGCAATTTGTTAAACCTGCGCTAAATGATATAGAGCGACGTAGAACTCGTGGGGCCGTTTTTTATATCTCTGCACTTTTCATTCTGGGAGTGCTGTTTGGTTACTACATTATTTCGCCGTTAACAATCCACTTTTTCGGGAGTTATAGCGTTTCGCAAGAAGTTACCAACCAAATAAACATAGGCTCATATATTGGTTCTGTGGCTTCGGTAACGCTAGCAACTGGCTTGCTGTTTGAGTTGCCAATACTAATCGTTTTTCTTACCAAAGCAGGCATTGTTACCCCACAGTTTTTAAAAAAATACCGCAAGCACACATTTATCCTTATTATGGTGGTGGCAGCAATTATTACGCCTCCCGATGTTTTAAGCTTACTTTTAGTATGTGTTCCGCTGTGGTTGCTTTTCGAGGTAAGTATCGTAATTTCGGCCCGCTTGTATCGACGCAATTTGAAAGCATAAAGTTTGCTACCTAGCCCAGCAGGTTGGTTGTATGGTTCTTTCCTAAAAAAAAGTGTTATTATTCTAAAAGAAGTTTTAAAAATGCACTAGTCCATTTGCTTTACTTTTAGGGCTACTTTTTCCATCATCCAAAACGGGGTTGAGGTTGCACCGCAGATACCAACCGTTTTTGTGTTAATAAACCACTCCTTTTCAAGGTCGGTGGGGGCGCTTACAAAATATGTTTTCGGATTAATGCTTTTGCAAACTTGGTATAGCATATTGCCATTGGAACTGTTTTTGCCGCTAACAAAAAGGATGACATTGTGATTTTTTGAGAATTCTATCAGTTCCTTTTTTCTATTAGCAACCTGACCGCAAATAGAGTTATGCGCTTTAAAGGGTATCGATTTAGCGTTTAACCTTCGCTCCAATTCGTGAGCAACCGCTTTGTAATCATCTGCGCTTTTAGTTGTTTGGGCAAAGAGTTCTGTGGGTTTCGAAAGGTTTAGGGAATCTAACTCGTTAATGCTCTCTATTACAATTGCATTGCCATCGGTTTGCCCAATTAGTCCAATAACTTCGGCGTGCCCTTTCTTGCCAAATATAATAACCTGCCCGCCTACTTTCTTCATTTCCTCCCACCCTTGCTTAACTTTTGCTTGTAACTTTAGCACTACAGGGCACGATGCGTCGATAAGGGTTATGTTATTTTCAATGGCTTTTTTGTAGGTTGAGGGTGGTTCGCCGTGCGCTCTAAGCAGTACCTTTTTGCCTTTTAGGTTATCTAAATCTTTGTGCGTAATGGTTTCAAGCCCGAGGGCTTGCAAGCGTTGTTCTTCCTCGCTGTTGTGCACTATTTGTCCTAAACAGTAGAGTTTACCATTGGTATTTAGTTCCTCTTCGGCTTGCGATATGGCGTTAACAACGCCAAAGCAAAACCCTGAACTTTTATCTATTTCAACGAGTATTTTCGATTCTTTTATCATCGACTTGCTTTTTGCTGATACGAAAGGAGTCTCCTTGTTTCTTTGCTTTTAATGGCTATAAAATATGCTCAATAATTTCGTCAAACCAAACCATTTGCTGTTCAATGGTCATATGTGAGTTGTCAAGCACTATGGCATCTTTTGCTTGACGAAGTGGGGCAATGTCGCGGTTCTGGTCAATGTAATCGCGCTCTTCAATATTCTTTAGCACCTCTTCGAGCGTTGCATTTTGCCCTTTCTGCTCCATCTCTTTTAATCGGCGCTTCGCTCTAATTAGTGGGTCGGCCGTCATAAAAATTTTCAGCTCGGCATTTGGGAATACTACGGTACCAATATCTCTGCCGTCCATTACCATCCCTTTCTTTTTGCCCATTTCTTGCTGCTCGTGGGTCATTTTTTGGCGCACCAAAGGTTTAGCCGAAACGGGGCTAACCAAGTTCGAAACCTCAAGGGTTCGGATTTGCTCTTCAATAATTTCGCCATTAAGCGTGGTGAGCCAGCCGTTGCCGTTAGGGTTACTAACAAACCCAACTTCAATGTTGTTCAGTAGTTTTTGTAGCTTGCTTTCCTCAATGTTTTCTAAGGAAGTTATTCCGGCACGGATAAATGCAAGGGTAACCGCCCTATACATTGCTCCACTATCTATGTATATGTAGCTCAGGTGCTTGGCTATTCGCTTTGCAAATGTACTTTTGCCGCACGATGAGTACCCATCAACTGCTATGGTGATTCGTTCGCTTTTCACTAGTGAGGTTTTTATATCGTTTTGCTACAAAGATAACTCAAAAAAGTGAGTGGGCATTATGCCGTTGTTTTTACAAAAAGTTGCTAAGGTTTGTGCTTACCGAGAAGTGGTTTGAGGCGCCTGCCAAATGGTATGTTGCTCGACTATAGTTTATATTCACTTTTTTCAGCTTAATGCCTACGCCCCAGCTAAATCCTACGAAAGAGGTGCGCTCCTCAATTTTTAGCTCGTTTCTACGCTGAAAATTATAGCCTCCTCGTAGGTAGAAGTTTTTTATTGGCACAAACTCAACCCCTAAAATTAGGTGACTTATAATCTCATTCCCTACGCGCCCAAAAGTCGAGGGCGATATTTGAACTTCATCACCAAAAAATGAAGTGCTGGTTTCGGGTCGGCTGTAGTGTAGGTTTGCTGTTTGCAACTGCTGAAAGGTGCCAACAAAGCGAAAAGGGGCGTGTTGTAGTTTTTGGCTGATGCTTGCCATAATTTCAAAGGGAAGATTTTCGCGTGTGTGGGGGGTGTACGATTTTAGCATTGTGCCAATATTTCGGGCTACCAATCCAGCAGAAAACAGTTTCTCTCTGCTGGTAAACGAGATACCAATATCGGCACAAACGCCGAATGATTTGTATACTTCCAGATGCGAATATATTGGTTTTACATTCACACCAACGGTTACTAAACTATCGAACGTTTTGGCGTAAATTAGGTTTATTGCCATATCGGAGCCCGAGAATTTTCCCGTAATTTGGCCTGTAGCATCGGCCTCAATAAAGTTTCCGTAGTTAACGTACTGAATGGCTAACCCGAACGTGCCAATTTTGCCCTTATCTCTAAAGTACGAAACTAACCCATACTGAATATCAGCAAAGTACGATACGTACGAAAGTTCAACGTGGTTGTGCAGTTCGTGGTTTAGGTGCGCCGGATTAGTTAGCACTACCCCTGCATCAGTCTCATCTAGGGTAACCGTTTTGCTGCCCAGCGCTGCACTCCGAGGGGTAAAGGGTAAGTTGAGAAAAGTGTACGCACCCCGCCCCCCAATTTGGCTATTGGCCACAATGGAAATGGTGGTAAGGATAAGTAGCAATAAAACGATACGTTTTCTCATTTGGATTTTCTTGTGGTGCAAATATATGAGCAAAACTAGTAAATGCTGAAATTATTGCCAGTTTTTAGCGCAAATAGAAGTTTGGAGGTGTTAAACCGATGGGTTTATAGGATGTTAATCTTCTTTTTACTAACACGAAACCAATTTATAAAGGGCTACAATCTTTGGTTGTATAAAGTTTGAGCTACCCTTTTGTTGTGTTGATGCAAATTTTTAATGAAGCTATTGTTTTGCTCTTCGGCTAAATACATTTTTTCGCATTTGCGAAATTAAAAGACCAAACACAACAACGAGTATACCAACCATTTTTAATATGGTAAGTTCTTCGCCCAGAATAAAATATGCAAAAACCGCCGTTACGGCAGGTATGCCATTGGTAAAAATATTTGCCTTTGAAACACCAAGGTGCTTTATGGAGTATGTAAAGAATACGAATGCAAAGGTTGATGCAAAAATACCGAGGTTTAGTAGCGGGATAATAACATCCCAGGTGGGAGTGACCTGAATAAACTCTTTGTAGTCGAGAATAAAGAAAAGTGGAAGGAAGTAGAAAATTCCAATTAAATTTTGATAGGCTACAATTGAGAATACGTTATACTTATTGGCCAGCTTTTTTATTATCAGCGAGTATCCTAGGGCCGCAACAACAGCCAACGACAAAAAGGCAATGCCAATAGGGTTTACTCCGCTTAAATCGAATCCCTGATGAAAAATTACGATGGCTACTCCAAAAATTGAAATGATAATCCCAAAAAAGGTCATCAATGTTATGCGCTCCTTCAGAAAGTAGAAGGCTCCAATGGGGCTAAATAGCGGGATGGTAGCAATAATTACTGCCGAAAGTGTTGATGGTGTAAGACTTACACCATAACTTTCGCCCAAAAAGTATAGGAAAGGTTGCAAAAAGCTTAGCAAAAGGAATGGTTTTATATCCTTGCGGTCTATTTTGTTTAGCTTACCAATTGATGCGGTTACCACAAACAGCAGTATGCTTGATATAATAAGCCGCATTAGCACCAACGAAATGGGTTTGTACAGTACCAGCACCTCCTTATACCAAACGAATGAAAGCGCCCAAAAAATAGTGGCAAATACGGCGCTTAGGTATACCCCAACAAGTTTTTTATTCATAGTAGCATTGTTTCTGTTTTTTTAGACTGCCAAAAGTAAAAAGGTTTGGCTCTTAAAATAATAAAAGTAGAATAATTCCTTTTGATATTGTAAAAAGTCACGCTAAAGCCTGCTCGTACCAACAAAATTTCATAAATTTACAGATGCGAAAAAATGGTACTATGGAAGAACTAATCCGCTTAAGGCACGAGCTACACAGAAACCCTGAACTCTCAGGCCAAGAGAGGGCTACAGGGAAAAGATTACGATTCTATTTAAATAAGTATAAGCCCAATGAGCTTCATACCGGAATTGCTGGCGAGGGGATGGCTGCCATTTTTTATGGCGAAGAACCCGGGCCAACCATATTAATTCGATGTGATTTAGACGCACTGCCCATTCAGGAGGTTAACAGTAAGCCTCATCGTTCAACTGTTGATGGTGTTGCACACGCCTGCGGGCACGATGGGCATATGGTTATGGTATCAGGATTGGCTTCGCTGCTCCAAGCCAACCCGCTAAAACGTGGTAGGGTTGTTCTTTTTTATCAGCCCGAGGAGGAGAATGGCAAGGGGGCAGTAAAATCTATTGAACGATTAAAAGAGCTTAATATTTTTCCCGACTTTGCCTTCGCTCTTCATAATATGCCAAAATATCCAATGGGTAGTATAGTGCTAGCCAAGCATACCTTCGCCGCTGCATCTAAAGGAATGATAATTAAGTTTATTGGTAAAAACTCGCACGCTGCGTTTCCCGAAAAGGGCATTAACCCGGCGCTGGCCATTGCAGAAATTACCCAAAAACTAAGCTCTTTGGCGCATTTGGAAGATTTTAAAGACTTTGTGCTTCTTACCATAATTCACATAAGGCTCGGCGATGTGGCGTTCGGAACATCGCCAGGTTTTGGCGAGCTAATGCTCACGCTTCGCTCATTTAATAACGACGATATGGATACCCTAGCCAGCAGAACAGTTGAAACGGCAAAGAGTATTGGCGCTAGCTATGGTGTGATTGTAGAAACCTCAATTACTGACGATTACCCTGCGGCGGTAAATCACCCAGAACTTAAAATCCTTTTAACCGAATTGGCTGGCAAGCAAAATAGAGCGACTGTTACGCTTGACGAACCCAACCGATGGTCTGATGATTTTGCACATTTTGCTCAGGAAGTACCCTCAATTATATTCGGACTGGGAGTTGGCGAGAATGTTGCCGACCTGCATAGCCCCGACTACGATTTTCCCGATGAGGCTATTGAACACGGTATGCAGATTTTCGATGATATTATTTCGAACTATCTTCGATAAGAGATAGTTGGGCACATCAAAATTTGTAGCATACTAAATCAACCCAAACAAACGCTAAGCATTTACGCATATTTTAGTATTTTTGCGCTCTATATATTTTGCTAACTTTGGTAAATGTAATATGCGAACTATGAAAAACGTGGTACTTTGGGATAAAGAGTTTAAGATAAGCTATCCGGCACGAGACATAAAAAAAGACATTGAGAAAATGGCTCAAGCCGTTACTAATGATTTAGTGAACGATGTTAACCCGCTGTTTCTTAGTGTTCTAAATGGCTCGTTTATTTTTACTGCCGATTTTGTGCGATGTCTTGAGTTTCCCTGTGAAATATCGTTTGTAAAACTCGCATCTTATAAGGGAACAGAAACCACTGGTAGTGTTAATGAGCTAATTGGGCTTACCGAAAATATTGAGGGCCGCACTGTGATTATTCTTGAGGATATTGTTGATACAGGTATTACCCTTGGAAAACTTATTGATACTCTCAAAAGCCACAACCCTAAAGCGGTAAAAATTGCCACGCTACTTTTTAAACCCGATTCGTACAAAGGAAAAGTGAAAGTAGATTACGTAGGGAGAAGTATCCCCAATGAATTTATTGTTGGGTATGGATTGGACTATAATGGGTTAGGTCGGAATTTGGCCGATATTTACACGCTTGTTTAGCGTATACTGAATTTAATGTGAAGCATTATGCTAAATATTGTTTTGTTTGGCCCACCTGGAGCGGGGAAAGGCACTCAATCGCAGAAGATTATAAGCAAGTATAACCTAAAGCACCTCTCAACTGGCGATATGCTTCGGAGTGCCATTCAGAGGCAAACCGAAAACGGGGTTGAGGCTCAAAAATTTATGGATAGAGGCGAGTTGGCTCCCGACGAAATAGTTATAGGAATTATTGGCCGATGTCTCGATAAACATAATGGAACAGCCAACGGATTTGTTTTTGATGGCTTTCCACGAACCACAGTACAGGCAGCCGAACTGGATGTTTTGGTAGGGCAAAGAAATTCGTCGGTGTCGTTAATGCTTGGCTTAGAGGTTGAGTACGACGAACTTATTTTGCGCCTCGAGAATCGCGCCAACTATAGTGGCAGAGCCGATGATGCAGATATTACCATCATAAAAAACCGTATCGACGTTTATAACCAGCGTACCCGCCCAGTAATGGAGTTCTACAAGGAGCAAGGAAAGTATGTAGGTATCAAGGGTATGGGCAGTGTAGATGAAATTTTTCAGAGAATTTGTAATGCAGTTGAACTTGTCGAAAATAGATAGCATTCTTATAATTCTAATGTGTTAATTAATTTAGTTTAAATATCAAAATAACTTATGGCCTCGATGAATTTTGTTGATTATGTGAAAGTTTTCTGCCGGTCGGGAAACGGGGGAGCGGGTAGTACTCATCTTAGGCGTGAGAAATTTGAGCCAAAAGGTGGCCCCGATGGAGGGGACGGAGGGAGAGGAGGACACGTTTATATTAAAGGGAACGACCAGCTTTGGACCCTAATCCATTTAAAGTACCAACGGCATATTTTTGCTGGGCACGGTGGCTCCGGAAGCGGAAGCCGAAGTACAGGGGCCGATGGAGCCGATGTTATTGTTGAGGTTCCCTTGGGAACAGTAGCCATTGACACCGAAACCAACGAGGTTATTTGCGAAATTACCGAGCACGGACAGCAAGAAATTTTAAAAAAGGGGGGTAGGGGTGGCCAAGGCAACTGGCATTTTAAGTCGCCAACTATGCAAACTCCTAGGTTTGCTCAGCCTGGCGAGGATAGTGTTGAAGGGTGGGTGGTACTTGAACTGAAACTGCTGGCCGATGTGGGATTAGTTGGCCTGCCCAATGCAGGGAAATCAACCCTACTGTCTGTTGTAACGGCAGCCAAACCTAAAATTGGCGATTACCCTTTCACTACGCTGGTTCCTAATATCGGCATTGTTCCCTACCGCGATAGTCGCTCGTTTGTTATTGCCGATATCCCTGGAATTATTGAGGGAGCCCACGAAGGTAAAGGGCTTGGTGTTAGGTTTTTACGGCATATAGAACGAAATTCAATGTTGCTTTTTATGATTCCCATCGATAGTCCTAATATTAAGGACGAGTACAACACGCTGGTAAACGAGCTAAGCCAGTTTAACGTTGAACTGCTCGATAAGCACCGAATGCTTGCCATAACAAAGTGCGATATGGCTGACGAGGAGATAAAAAAAGAGATAAAAAAGGAGCTACCCGATGTGAGGTATGCTTTTATTTCATCGGTAACAGGCGAAGGAATTACCGAACTAAAGGATATGCTTTGGAGTGAGTTGAATAGTTGAGGTATTTGGTAGTTACCAACAAGGCCAAGAAAAACAAAAACTACAGAACATAAAAACACAAATATTATAAACGAAAATCCTGACAAACCAATACAACTTAATTATATCGATTGTGGAGTAATAGAATTTGAATTTTATGGATACAAGTTTTAGGTTTCATGTAATTGTTGCGAAAAAACACAGTGATTTATATAACGAACAAGTTGAATTAAATCAAAAAACTGTAAGTCAAGAGCATAAGACTATATTTGATAGAAATAATAATATTAAAATCAAATAATCATGGAAATAGCTGGACTGACGATATCAATGCTTGCTCTTTTATTTTCCTTGTACACATATTTAAAGCATGATAATAAAATCAAAAAACAAGCCGCTTTAATTAATGAATATCAGATAGAAAAAATTGAGAAAAAGAAGACTGAAGAAAAAAAAGCGATTATAGAAATAAATCCTATAAAAAGCAAAGAGGGACAAAGTCAGATAGAGATTAATAATAAAGGTAAGTCAATCGCAAAAAACTTCGTTGTATCTATTCCTAATATGGATGGTTTTAGAGTAAAAAACAATCCTTGTCCGATTGACATAAAACCTCAAAACGGAATAAAGATTTCTTTAGTTCCTTTTATTAGCGGTTCGAAATACCGACCTGAAAAAATAGAGATTAATTATAAATGGAGTGACGAATTTGGTGATTTTAATAATGACAAACAAACTATTCAGATATAAAGCCCAGTTGGTAACACGCGGTATATTTTACGCCCTACTTTTTGGCTGATTAGGTTACTGTTAGTTTCAATTTGGCTTTTTAACATGGGATGTATAACTTGCTCCGCTCGACGGGGCGCAAAACATACCGCCATCCGTTAAATTTCATATTGCACCCATATAATTCCCTAAACCTACTATTATGCTCGATTGGATTCTGAATTTAGATACGCAACTTTTCCTCCTTTTAAATGCGCTGCACACCCCCTTTTTTGACCCAATAATGATTTTCGTTTCGGGCAAGCTAACCTGGTTGCCCCTATACTTGCTAATTGTGCTGTATATGTATAAGCACTTTGGTTGGCGCTTCGTGTGGCCATTGTTGGGTATTGCGCTGGTTGTTGTTTTAGCCGACCAAAGCTCGGTGCATCTATTTAAAAATGTTTTTCAGCGTATGCGCCCTTGCCATAATCCTATTATTAAAGATTTAATTTACTTGCCAACTGGTCGCTGCGCCGGCGGTAGGTTCGGCTTTGTATCGTCGCACGCAGCCAATGTATTTGGCGTGGCAGTATGTTTAGTGTTCCTTATAAAAAAACGCTGGTTCACCATCTTTATATTGGCTTGGGCAGCACTCGTTTCATATAGCCGTATTTACCTGGGGGCTCACTACCCAGGCGACGTGTTTTTTGGCGCCATCCTGGGCGCTATTATTGGGTACTCGGTATGGAACCTTATTTACGGAATAAACCGAGTAAAGCGGATTCTTTAGCAAAAGTCTGGTAGCCTATGTTTCAATAATTTGCTTAGGTCTAGGTTCATCCTAAAACTTTTAGGTAATTGCGTGGTTAATTGTATATATTTGCATAGCGCGCAATATGAAACTATCTATGCAAATACTGCGTTGTAATATCGAAAACCTTTAACTACCTAAGCATATGGCTCGTCTGTCGTCAATAAAGGAGTTCCCCTTTGCAAAAGGATTGTTCCCACAGGAAGAGAAATTAGAGATTAGCAGGCAACGTAAAAAACTAACCATTGGTATTCCTAAGGAGGCCGATGAGACTGAGAGTAGGATTCCGCTCACTCCCGAGGCAGTTGAATTGCTTGTAAATAGTGGTCACGAAATTATTATTGAGAGGGAAGCAGGAAAATTAGCCAATTACACTGACCATCAGTATAGCGAAAAAGGTGCTCGTATTGTTGATTCGAGCCAAGAGGTTTTCCAAGCACAAATAATTCTGAAAATATCGCCCCTACTGCCTGCTGAGATAAATATGCTTACCGAGAATCAGGTGGTGATAACTTCGCTACACCTAACGCCAGCTGTTGGACAACAAATAAAAGGGCTTATAAAGAAGAAAGCTACGGCCATAGCTTTTGAAAGTATTCGCGATGCCGATGGTGATTATCCAGTGGTTCGTTCAATGAGTTCAATTGCTGGTAGCACTTCAATTCTTGTGGCTGCCGAGTACCTTAGCAATGTGAATAAGGGTAAGGGCGTAATGCTGGGCGGGGTTTCAGGAATAACTCCAACCGAGGTGGTTATTCTAGGTGCAGGGTGGGCTGGCGAATTTGCTGCCCGTGCAGCAATTGGACTGGGAGCCAACGTAAAACTTTTCGACGATTCAATTAAGCGCCTAATGGAGGTGCAGGATATTTTGGGACAGCGTTTGTACACCTCAATATTCCATCAGCAGGTGCTTGAGCGTGTGCTAAAAACCGCCGATGTGGTAATTGGGGCAATACAACCCGAGGAGACTAAGGGTAGACTTGTTATTAGCGAAGAGCAAGTTAAATTGATGAAGAGAGGCGCTGTTATTGTTGACCTTAGCATTGATAAGGGCGGCTGTTTTGAAACCTCAGAGGTACGAAATCATAATAATCCAGCTTACGAAAAGCATGGGGTAATTCATTACTGTGTACCCAATATTACTGCAAGGGTGGCTCGCACTTCCTCCATTGCCCTGAGCAATGTTTTTTATCCAATTATTGCCGAAATAGCCGAATCTGGTGGAGTAAAACAACATTTGAAAGAGGATGCAGGGCTTCGGCATGGTGTGTATGTTTATAACGGAATACTTACCAACAGCTATTTGGGAGGGCTTTACAATATACCCTCTAGGGATATTAACCTGCTAATGGCTGCTTTTTAGCTAGTACTGTGGAACAAAAAGGTAGGTTATGCTTCCGGTTTGCCTAGACTGGGCAATATCCGAAACGGTAAAAATGCTGGCTTTTGCAGCGGCAATGGCTGCGGAGTTAATGCAGTCGTCGATTACAGAGTTTGCAGCATCAATGCTTGCCTTGCTAACTGTGCCGTTGCGAAGAACTTCAATATCAACAACCACACGACCCCCATTCTCGCATTTGTATGATGGCACCGGAAGGCGCATCGCTTTTCTGTCCTTCAGAAAGTAGCTGATAACCGAAGGCCCCTTAAATTGAGCTTCATCCTGCTTAGGTATAATCTTTTCTTCAACATTCGGAATCTCTTCTGCTAAAGCATCCTGACCATCTTCCCATCTTTGTCGGTTCTGTTCCATTTGCTCTCTAATTCGCTGCGCTTCTTGGTAGAGTTCATCCGCATTAATGTTTTTTTCGTCGGTAAGCCCTGCGTTTAGGTCGTCTTTGGTAGCATCAATCGCAATATTTTTTATTGCCTCATACTCTTTTGTGGGGTCTAGGGCATCATTGGGGAGTAGCTTCTCGCGCTCTTCGGGTGGTGGTTCGGGTAAAATTTCGTATTGCCTTTCAAAATCGACGTTAACCTCGGCGTAGTATATGTTTGACCTGCCGCTAAGTTCGAAAACAAAGAATAGTATGCCGAGTAAAAGGTTAAACGCAATGGTGCCAAGTATTCCAACCTTATGCTTATTCCAAAAGGTGAAAAAACGATGCGCAACAACATCGAGCCATTGCTCGAAACGGTCAAATTTGTTGGGCATATTAGTCATTAACTCAATTTCTGTTTAGCACAAAAATAGTAAACCTAAGGGTAAATCCCTTAGGTCTGCTATTTTTTTGAATATTAACGCCTACACATCTGCTTCAATCTTATTATAGAAGAGTAAATCGATTAGAATACTTGTTGTATTAACTTGTTGTTTATAAGATGTATAGGTGGAAAGTGTTTTCTTTCTGCTATTGATTATTTGAAATCTTTTACAATTTGTGCGGTAAAGTTGTCGATGGTTTTTGAATCGGTAGCACCGTAAAAATCGTAGTAGTACTCAATAAGATATTTCTTAATCTCATCGTTCCCCATTTTTTGTCGTTTTAAAATGGGGATAATGGTATTAAATTCACTTACTAGCTCGTCTTTATCAACAAAAACAAGGGTAAAGCGAGTTATTTCATTACCACGTTTGGTCGAGTTTTCGTACTCGTAAACGGCAAGGTTTGATATTTCGTTGCCGCTAACCGAACCAACGCTGCTAGTAAAAAGTTGGTCTTTTTGTAGGTGAAGCGTTTGCTGGTCGTGTCCAATTTTCTTTGAAACCGGACTGTTATCGACCTTGTAGTAAAAAACGATAAATTTGTCGTCGGTTAAAGGATAGTTTTTGTCGTTAAGGGGTACGTTAACCGCATCGCCAATAACCGAAAACTTGTCGTTACCAAAGTACTGTCGCAAATCCGAAACAACTTGCTCCGATGGGTCAAAGCGAGCCAGCATAAGGTTGCGCATACGGGTTGGTTTTGCTGCATCTTTAACCGTTGAGGTTAGCATTTGTGGGTCGGCCGAAAGCTGCGATTCTTGAATTTTAATTTGGAATCGATTTAACTCATCACCAATTACAATTAGGTAACTTTCCAGGCTTTCAAAAAGGAGAAATTCATCGGGAGATAATACGTCGCCGGCAACCACATCTTTGCCAGACCCTAAAATAGTAACGTTACCATTAACGCGGGTAACATTATAAATGTTCTGAGCGTGAGTATTAATACTTAGCAACAGAAACAATGCGATAATGATTTTAGCTGTTTTCATATGTTTAGATTTTTTAGTTCCAATTTTTCAAATAGCATACTACAAGACTTGTACCAAAAAAAGTGTGAATTACGAATTAAGAAGTTCCTTTTGCTTGTATTTTGGTAACAATGCAATAGTTAGCTCGTACGATTGGGTTATCCATTCTTTTAGAATATTGGGTTTAATGCTTCCATTGATTTGCACCGTGTTCCAATGTTTCTTATTCATATGGTAACCAGGGGTTACCGATGTAAAATGTTCTCTTAACTCCAAGGCTTCTTGTGGGTCGCATTTTAAGTTTATGGAGTGAGGCAGCTCGAGGCTTAGTAAGGCGAAAATTTTACCTTCAACCTTAAATACCAGCGTTGTTTCGTCAAACGGAAAACTTTCTGTTGTGTGTTTAAGCAGTAAACAGTAGGCTCGTATGTCTTCAATATTCATTATTAGCACTTTCTAAAGTGTGGGGGTAAATGCATCGGGAATATGCTCAAGTTTAAAGGTTTTGCCATTATATATAATACTAATAACGTCGAACTGTACATCAAAGTTTAAATCGTACTGTTGAACATAGGCATCGGCGGCGTCAATAATGTTGCGTTGCTTGCGCATTTTTACTGCGTCTTTCGGGTCTTCCCAGTTATTTTCAAAACGAGTTTTAACCTCAAAAATTGTAAGTACATCGTTTTTTAGGGCAACAATATCAATCTCTTTTCTGGCATAAAACCAGTTGGTATGCAGAACCTTATACCCATTGGCTTTAACAAATTCCTGGGCATACGCTTCGCCATCCTTGCCAAGCTTGTAATGTGGAGATATATCGCTCTTTTTCACCATATTAATACAAAGATAAATGCGTTAAATGTAACTTTATCAAAGTTAAATAATTATTAATACTGCGAGGTTCTTTTTGCTGCTTTTCTTGCGATTATTACGGCTGCTACCCCTTGTGAATATTTGATAACTAGGAATCAAACAGTTTGAATCTAATCCTTAGCCGCTCGTCCGACCAGCTGTGCGATATGATTTTGAAAAAACCAATTTCTGATGTATTCTGAACGTGAGGACCAATGCAAGCGCAGGCGTCGAAATCACCAACCCTTACAACTCTTATTGTTGCGGGAGCGTTGGAGGGTAGCTTTGAGAGGTCGAGAAATTCTTTAGCCTGTTCTTGGGTCACCATTTCATCGGTTATGGGTATATTCGATGAGATTACGCTGTTTACCTCATTCTCAATATCCAGAATTGTTTGTGCTGATGGTTCCGTTGCGATAATATAGTCGCATTTCGATTTTTTCTTTTCAATATGGCTATTTGCCGAGCGCCGGCAACCAAATTTTCTGACCATAGTTTGGTTCAAAATATGTTCGGCGGTGTGCATCCGTGGGTCGTAATCCTTCTCGCTCATTCTGTTTTTTTATACAAATATAAAAAAAGCCAACAATAAATGCTAACGCGCACTTTATACATCAAAGTTTGAACGTAAGTTTACATAGCCGTTGTGGCACATAATCTGACCGAAAAACGAAAATTCATCAAAATTTGATTGATTGTAACTTTTAAGTTACATTTGCGTTTAGAATATTAGTTGGATTATGGAAAAAATTAGAGAGGTTATAGCATACAAACACTACTTTGAAGAATTCTTATTAGGACAGCCCAAGAAAGTTCAGGATAAGATTTACAAGGTTTTGGAAGCAATAGAAACTCTTGAAAGGATTCCATCGAATTATTTGAAACTGATTGTAGGAACAAATCAATTGTATGAGGCAAGAATTCAGCTAGGGAGTAATATTTGGAGAGTATTTTGTTTTTTTGACAGCGGGAGATTGGTAATTCTACTGAATGGATTTCAGAAGAAGACTCAGAAAACGCCCAAGAATGAGATTAACAGAGCAGTAAACTTAATGAATGAGTACTATGAAAACAAAAGATAGCAAACAGGAATTAAACTCGTGGTCGGATATTAAGGACAGAGTTTATGGAAAAGAGGGTACTGAAAGGAGAGATTCTCTTGACAGGGAAACTGAAGGTTTCAAAATAGGATTGCTTTTAAAGAAAGCGAGAGAATCCAAGAAGTTAACCCAAGAAGATTTGGGAAAAATAATAGATAAGAAAAGGACATACATTTCTCGTGTAGAGAATAATGGAAGTAATATTACGCTTAGTACACTATTTGAAATTGTTGAAAAGGGATTAGGAGGGAAAGTCAACATTTCAATTGAGATTTAAACTTGGATAAAAAATTACGTGCCCTAATACGTGGTATATTTTACGCCCCACTTTTTGGCTGATTAGGTTACTATTCATTTCAACTTAACGGTTTAAGGGTGGACGAATAACATCCATGCACGACGGGGCGCAAAACATACCGCCATCCGCTAAAAACTTCTGTTTTTTTGAGAAATTCACTTAGGCTGCAAGCTGGTGGTGAGCTAATCATAAAGTTTCAGATGATTTAAATCTTCTGAACCGTAAGCCCCTTACTATGCTTGTTTAATGTACAGTTCAGCTTTTACATACAGTTGCACAGATGCTATTATGTGCAATTAATTTAATACTTTTGCAGTTCAAAATAAATTAAAAATTATGCAGTCAATTCGAGAGATTTACAAAATTGGTTATGGCCCATCGAGCAGTCATACTATTGGACCCGTTAGGGCTGCCGTAATATTTAAGCAGAGACATCCTGATACCCATAAGTTTAGATTAATGCTGTATGGTAGCTTGTCGTTAACAGGAAAGGGTCACCATACCGATAATGCGGTGCAAAAGGAGATGTTACCCAATGATATTGAGATTATTTGGAATGATACTGAGGAGTTGCCTTTGCACCCGAATGGGATGATTTTTGAAGCTCTCGCGGATGATGGTTCAGTAAAAGATAAATGGGAAGTTTACAGTATTGGCGGTGGCGATTTGCGCGATGAAACAGGTATTCTTAATAGCAATAATGTTTACAGCCACACTAAAATGGCCGATATTTTGGATTGGTGTAGGAGGGAAGGTAAAACGCTTTGGGAATTTGTTGAGGATAATGAGGGCCCTGAGATTTGGCCGTTTTTGCACGATGTTTGGCTTACAATGAAGGAAACTGTGCAGCGAGGAATTGATAACGAGGGAGTACTGCCAGGACCCATTAAACTTGGCCGCAGGTCATCTATACAGTACACAAAGGCACTGAGCTCACACGGAACGGTTAAAAATATAGGGTTGCTGTTTGCTTTTGCTCTGGCTGTTTCTGAAGAGAATGCAGCAGGCGGTAGAATAGTTACAGCGCCTACTTGTGGGTCATCGGGAGTGCTACCAGCCGTACTATTTTATCTTAGTAGGGATGAACATTTAACCGAACCCAAATTTTTAAAAGGATTGGCTACAGCCGGATTGATAGGGAATCTTGTGAAAACCAATGCATCTATTTCGGGTGCAGAGGTGGGTTGCCAGGGTGAGATAGGAACTGCTTGTGCTATGGCATCGGGTGCTATGGCTCAAATACTGGGGGGTGCCCCAACACAAATTGAGTATGCTGCCGAAATGGGTATGGAGCATAACCTTGGACTAACCTGCGACCCTGTGCTAGGGTTTGTTCAAATACCTTGTATTGAACGTAATGCCATTGCTGCAAGTAAGGCATACTCTTGTGCCGTTTACGCGCTTTCGTCAGATGGGGGGCATAAAATTTCGTTTGATGAGGCTGTAACTACTATGGCCGAAACTGGTCGAGACATACAGGTTGCATACCGTGAAACGGGTATGGGTGGTTTGGCTAAAACTTGGAAACCATTTGTTGAAAACGAATAAAAAACTAGCTAAACCCATTTACTCGGTGGTTTACTTTTGGGTTAAAATAAATAGTAAGGGGGCTTAAGCCCCCTTACTATTTATATGAATCGAGCGAACTATTTTAGTTCAACCGTAAAACAGTCGGGGTAAAGTTCTGCCGCCTTACTTTTAAAACCATCGGCCTCTTTTTTTGATGAGAAGTTACCTAGCATTAAGCGGTACACCTTTTCGTTGTTAATGGTTGCAACCTGTACTCGCACCTCTTTATTAAGCGATGTTTTTAAGTCGTCGGCAATGCGCAAAAGGTTTACCAACTCTTTATAGCTACCAATTTGTACTGTGTACCCTTTCGGGCTCTGGCGGGTTACTCTAAGCTCGTATAGTTCCATATCCGATTCAATGGAAGGTTTGCGAGGAGTTTCAATAGCAATGGGTTGGGTATGCTTAGGTTTGGCAGGTTCTGTAGGTTTTTGCCAAGATTTTTCGGTGGCTTTCTCCTTTGTCTCTGGCTTTTGTGTTTCTATCCTAGCAACGTTTTGCTCAACAGGTCTTTTTTTTGATGGTGTAATGCTGGGGTCGTTGGTTACCTCAATTTTTACTTCGGCCAAGCCTGTTTTAATAAAGTCTAACTCTTTTGCAGCCGATTTGCTGAGGTCGATAATTCGGTTGGCCACAAAAGGGCCACGGTCGTTTACCCTAACCACTACCGATTTGTTGTTTTCAACGTTTGTTACCCTAACCAGCGTGCCGAAGGGTAGCGTTAAATGGGCACAGGTATTTTTTTCGTGGCTGTAACGCTCGCCCGAGGCGGTGGTTCTTCCCTCGAACTTATCGGCATAGAACGAGGCTTTACCCTCCTGCGTATAACCCGATTGGGCAAATATGGTAGCTGGGGTAATTAGGAATGTGATGAAGATTATTACGTTTCGCATAGCAACTGTTTTTAAAGTTTTCCTGAAGGTATTTCAATATTGTTGGTGGGTGGAATAATCGGGTTTTCTCTTTTGGTCATATTGAATAGAATGCCCAGCGAGGCGTTGATTTTCCAGACTGGAGAACGCTCCGGATTACCGTTGAAACTGTATTTGTACAAATCGCCGAACCCGTATGTGTATCGTATATCTAGCTGAATAGCACCCCATTTAAAATCGTACCCTGTTCCTATTCCCCCAATTAACCCGTAGTCGAAAGTATTGTCGCGCAGTATATTCATTTTATACTTGCTTAGATTAATGCTGCCAGTTTTGCCTTGTCCCTGTTGTGAGTATGCCATTATCGACGCATAAAACCCAAGGTTTAGGTGGGCAAAAAGGTTTTTGTGGTTAGTTTTAAGCTGAAAAAACAGCGGAACGTTAACGTATGAGTTTATGCGAACGTAATCGGTAGAATCGTTAAGTATTTCAATATAACCTTGCTGCGTAAAATTTAGCTCGCTCTGAAAACCCACACTTTTTAGGTTGTAATGCTTGGCAATTATGCCAACATCAATAAGTGGGGAGAGTAGGGGGGTGGTTTCTCTTTTAGGGTTAAAAAGTATGCCCGATGCGTTATGCCCTGCCCTAACGCCCAACCATAGCTGAGCGTTACTTATAAATGGAACGAAACAGAGAACTAGCGTTAGTATGGTTAAGAATTTTGCTCTCATTTATGCAAATGCGCGTTTGGTGCTTAGGTTATTTGTTGTGCCTGCTTTGGGCAATTTTTTCTTCTACCGATTCTATTTTCGAGTTAATGCGTCCGGTGCCACCTTTTTTTATGTCGATATTAACCGTAACGTACACTCGGTCGCAGTCGGGTTCAAGCTCAGCATAGGCATCCTCAATAATTTTAAGGGCTTGCGCAAGCGTTTCGGTTTCAACAAGGGTTCCCATTGCGGTAAGCTGACTTTGGTACCCACTTTCTCTAACGCGCTTCACCAACCTCGCTACGTAAGGGCTCATATTACTCTCCTTTCGTGTTGGGAACATCGCGAAGTTCATCACTACTGACATCTTCCTTGCTCTTTAGTTTATACTTTAGTTCATACTCCCAGTTGGCCCTTACCTGTATTTCCTTGTTCTTATTATCGTCTTGGTAAATATAAACATTTTCAGGCTGAATGCAATTTAGGTATGAGCCCGTGTCCCATTTCCCGTTCCTGTTCTTATCCTCAATAAACCTCATTGAATAGTTGGCTGGTTTAACGTAGGTAAAGGTTGTAAGAGTATCGCTTGTAATTATTTTTGAATCAACAACATTCCCTTTTCCATCCAGTAGTTCAGCAATTACGTTTGGTTTAACGTTGGTAAGCGCCACCTTTATGGTTCCGTACTTGTCGGGGTCTGCCCCTGCAAATGCAACCAGAAGGGTGTCGTTGGTTAGTCCATCCAGGTTTACAAAGGCTCCTGGCAGCGCAGTAAAACGATAGGGAGTCTTGCTTGTCCAAAGTTGCTTAATTTCATATTGCGTAGGGTTTAGCGTGTCGGGCTTTGGCACTATATTAGGCAGGTATACGCTATCGGTTAGGTTAAAAATTGAAATAAGCGAAGTGTCGATACTAAGTAGCGGGATATTAAAATTAAGGTAAAGTTTTTGGGTAGGTGGTATACTTTCGCCCTTGCCCACGGATAGTTTAATGTTGAGGACAGGTTTTTGAGCCGCTTCGTTCTCATCCTCTTTCTGTTTTCGTTTTGATGTGGTTGTGCTCTTATCCTGAAAGAACATCCTAAGAGTATCCTTAGTTTGCACCAAATTTAGTACCGAATCGGTTTTTGAGTAGATAGCCTTAACCACAAGTGTATCGATTTGGCTAATTACGCTATCTGTAATCCAGAAGTTAATAGTGTCAAGAGAAGGGCTGTAACCGTTTATAAACCATTGCTTTGTTGTGTCGAAACTAACATTTAGTGGGGTTACTATTAGCGTATCGGTGAGAGGTTTAGTGAATCCAAATTTTAGCAATCTGCGTTGTGGACGATTGAAATCGGTTAGCACAATGGCCTTGTTTTCTTCCTTAAACATAGATAGTACCAGTAGTGTATCTCTTGTAGCGTTTGCTTGGGTAGGCGTAAGCAGCATCGAGGTGTCAATGGGCTGTTCTCTAAAGGCTATTTCTTCTGAAATTTGGTCGAATTTGTAGTTTGAGTTCCCATCGGCCAAGGCAAATATTTTGTAATTGTTTTGCTTTAGGTTGCTTAGTCTAAAAAAGCCCGATTTATTCGTTTTGGTAACGTATTGTGGTCGTTCTTTAATGGGGGTTGAATCATTAAAGCTATCGTAAAGCATTACAAATACCCCTTCGCGAGGTTTTTTATCGAAGGCATCAACAATTTTACCCTGCACCCTTAGCGAGTCTATCTCGTGGCCGGTAGAGAAGGCAAACTCGAAGTTTTCCATCTTGTTTCCCTCGTTATTATCAACAATGGCATCGGCAAAATAGAGGGTGTAGGTGGTGCTATCGGCAAGCGACTCGGCAAATATAATATCTATCCCTTTTCCTCTTATTTTAAATTCGGGCAGCTGTTCTTGCGGTGGCGATAGTACAAGCTTCTCGCTAATTTTTTCGAGCTTTATATACTCATCAAAGGTGAGTGATATGCTTTTGCCTTTAAACTGCGTAGCGTGCATACTAGGCTTACTATTTATGAGGATGGGCGCAATGGTGTCCATAGGTCCTCCGGTTGGGGCAACTTGAATTGCACACCGAGGAAAAAAAAGGCTTATAAGGAAAGCGATGGGAATAAGTAGTGCAATTTTTTTCAATGCAACGGAATTTTAATTTGGGAACAAATTTACAAATCTTTGGTCATACCTTAAGGCGCATAAGTGCTATAAACTTAAAAAAAATGTTTTTTAGGTTCAAATATGCGTACGTAAAGTTTTTGTGAGCCAATATTAATGACAATCTTTGCATTAGGTTTTCCTATGTAGTATGAGGATTACACGCAGTGGTTCTTGGCCATTTTGCCGTATTGCTGTTTGGTAAAACTATTTAACCGAAAATTAATTAGGGCGAAATTTTATGATGCTTGATGTTGTTTTGCTGGTTGTGGGACTTGTGCTGTTGGTTTATGGTGCAAATTGGCTTGTTGAAGGAGCTTCATCAATTGCCTCAAAGTTGGGTGTTTCGGCATTTGTTGTTGGGCTTACCGTGGTGGCATTTGGCACTTCGATGCCCGAGCTGGTTGTAAATATAATGTCGTCTATCAAGGGGAATAGCGGGTTGGCAATTGGCAATATTGTGGGGAGCAATACCATTAATGTACTAGTTGTATTAGGTATATCGGCCCTTATTAGGCCTATTAAGGTTAAGAGTTCAACCATAAGAATTGAAATTCCGTATAGTATTTTTGCGGCTGCCATACTCTTCTTGCTAGCTAACGATGTGCTTATTGATGGTGCGAGTGTTTCCATCCTTTCGCGAATTGACGGGGTAGTCCTTCTATCTTTCTTGGGGATTTTCTTTTACTATACTTTTCTCTCGTCCAAAGATGCTAAACATATAGCCAAAGGCTACGTTAAGGAAAGGAAGATGAAGATTTCACTTCTTCTAATTTTTGCTGGTATTGTAGGGTTGTATTTGGGTGGTAAACTGATTGTTGATTCGGCAACGCAAATAGCCCAGCTGATGGGTGTTCCCGATTCAATTATTGGCTTAACCATTGTGGCTCTTGGCACCTCGCTGCCCGAACTGGTAACTTCGGCTGTGGCAGCGTATAAGGGGAATGCCGATATTGCCGTGGGCAATGTGTTAGGCTCAAATATTTTTAATATATTTATGGTGCTGGGTATATCGAGCCTAATTAAGCCCCTACCGTTTTATCCGCAGGCAAATATTGATATTTTAATGACTGGCTTTGCGAGCTTGTTGCTCCTTGTTTTTGCATTTGCTGGTCCAGGTCAGCGTATCGACCGAAAAGAGGGCGGGCTTTTTGTTGCAGTTTACGTGGGCTATTTGGTCTATGTTATTATGAGTCATAACTAGCGCAACGTATACACTGGCTAAGGCTTGGGAGGATTGTGTTTACAGGTTTATTTTTTAGTGATATGAATGATAAGAAACAGAAATATAGTAGTTTGGTTTTTTACTGGATTAATAACCTAGTTGGCAATGGCGCTAAGTTTAGCTTTAACGTGTTGGCTTCGGCAGTAGGCGGTTTGCTATTTAGCTTTGGCGTATGGAATTCGCCCTTTGCACTCGCTATTTTCGGCGTGCTATCGCCCTTGCTTTTTACTTTTTGTTTATACTCCGTTATCCCTTTTTTTAGCGAGCTGCCTGATAACCCACTACCTAAAATCTTCTCAACAAAGCAGAGAACTATGCTTGCAATGGTTTTCGATATGTTTATTGTGATTGGCCTAGCGTTGCTAATCCAACTTAACGTAATTAACTACTTGCTTGTTAGGTTGTTGCAAACGGTGGTTTTCCCTGTTTTAATGCTCGTAATGCTTAGGGTAATCTACCTCCAGCTGAGCGAAAAGAGAGATTAAGCTAGTACGCACCGATTTATATTGGCGATTGATAAACTATTCATAAAATGTCGTTTACTTGTGGTTTTCTTAGAATGGACATAGCGACTGGCACTATATTAAAAAAATGTATTCGTAGAGCAAACTAGAGGCTGCCTAAAGGCAGCCTTATAACAATCTTGTACAAATCAAATACAACTAACCTACCACGTTCTGCGGTTTTTTGTTAAGCCAACATCTAATGTTTTCGAAAACAATTTCTGTGCGTAGGGTAATAGCTTCGTGTGTGGCGAACCCAATATGCGGTAGCATTAGCGTGTTATTGGCTTTGAGTAATGGGTAATCTTTTTTGAGCGGTGGCTCATACTGGTAAATATCGAGGGCTACACCAGCAATTAACTTTTGGTATAGCGCATCAAAAAGGGCTTTCTCATTTACAATTTTTGCTCGGGCAGTATTTATCAGAATTGACGAAGGTTTCATCATCCTAAACTCTCGAATACCAATTAGGTTCTCAGTTTCAGGTGTTAGCGGTAGGTGAAGCGAAAGGATATCGGCGCTTCGGATTGCCTCATCAAACTCTATAAACTTAACGTAGCTTATATCCTTTTTTGTTCTCGACCACGATACTACGTTGCAGCCAAATGCGTTGGCAAGTTGGGCCACACGCTGGCCAATGGCTCCCATACCAATTATGCTAAACGTTTTGCCCGATAGTTCGCGGCCAAGGTACCCCTCGCGCCCACCCAGCATTCGGGTTACCGTATCGGCAGGGGTAATGTTTCTAAATAAATCAATAGCCATACCCAGCGTAAGCTCGGCAACCGCTTGGGTGCTGTATCCTGCTGCATTTGAAATGGTTATGCCTTTGCTTTTGCACGCTTCGCGAGCAATATGGTCTACTCCAGTAAATGCTGCGGCAATGTATTTAAGGGCAGGTGCGTTCTCAATTACTGATGCCGATACGGGATGGTTGCTAACAACAAGTACCTGCGCATCGCCAATTCGTGCTGTAAGCTCCTCATCGGTTTGCGGAATACTATCGAAAAAGGCAACAGTACAATTTAGCGATTCCATTTCGCTTGTAAACAAAACTTTCTCCTCGCCGGTAAGACCTATGGGTTCGGCAAATACTATTTTTGTCATCTTCTTATATGTTTTAAGGGGGTAAGTTACTAATAAATGCAAAATTAGTATTAATGTTCGAAACTTAAAGAACTGCCCTGCTGATAATTCCCCAACGTGGTATTTTTGAGGAGGAATGAATCGTGTTGGCCTCTGATAGGGTCGGAGCTGTGCGGTGGTGAACTATTTCTGTTGATAATACTTTGTTGAGGTTTTTGCAAAAAAAAAGCGAGTAATGATGTTGGTTCTGTATTCATTTGTATTTTTGCGAACATTTTTATGGTTTAGCGTGTTTGACTTTTTTATAAAATAACCTTTTAAAATATAGCTATGCTCTGCATTACCGATTCGCATACCGACCCTTACTTTAATATTGCAGCCGACGAGTATGCACTAAAGAATCTTACCGACGACTGTTTTATGCTGTGGCGCAACGAGCCATCAATTATTGTTGGTAAACATCAGAATACACTGGCCGAAATTGACATTGATTATGTGAAAGAGCATAATATAAAGGTGGTTAGGCGTATATCGGGTGGTGGTGCTGTGTTCCACGATTTGGGCAACCTTAACTTTACTTTTGTGAAAAATGCGGGTGAGGATGCGCAGGGCGATTTCCGTAAGTTTACCCAACCCATTCTCGATGTTTTACTGGGGATGGGCATAAACGCTAAGTTCGAGGGGCGTAACGATCTAACCATTGACGGAAAAAAGTTTTCGGGTAATGCCGAGAGTATTTATAAGAATAGGGTGCTGCACCACGGCACGCTCCTGTTTTCGGCTGTTATGACCGATTTGTCGGCTGCACTAAAGGTGAACCCGCTTAAATTTCAGGATAAGGCGGTGAAGTCGGTTCGCTCAAGGGTAACCAATATTAGTGAGCACCTAGTCGAAAAGATGGATGTGCTGGAGTTTCGCGACCGAATTATGCAGCATATTATGGCATTGTACCCCGAGTCGAGACCATACGAATATACCCCCGAGGATATTGCTGGTATTGAGAAGCTTCGCGATGAGAAGTTCTCGCAGTGGCATTGGAATTTTGGTGATTCGCCAAAGTACGATTTCGAAAAATTGATTCGAACTGAGGGCGGGAGCGTTGAGTTTCACTTTAATGTTAAGAAGGGTAGGATAAGTAGCTTGCGCATTTATGGCGATTTTTTCCATAAGCACGATACCGAGGTGGTGGAAAAAATGCTTGAGGGCATAGCTCACGAGCATAGTGCCATACTGACCACCCTAAAGCAATTGGATTTTAATAACTACTTCAAAAATATTAAGGTTGAAGAGTTTGTTGAGGGGATGTTTTAGGTTCATCCTTCGACTCCGCTCAGGATGACGTTCGACTCCGCTCAGGATGACGTTCGACTCCGCTCAGGATGACGTTCGCCTCCGCTCAGGATGACGTTCGCCTCCGCTCAGGATGACGTTCGCCTTCGCTAAACGACATTGATTTCTATCATAGTATTTCGCCACGAAGTGGCAACTTAATTAAGCCCAAGGCAACGCCTTGGGTAATAATGCAGTAGTAAAAATTTCGCCCTGTAAGGGCAGGTTATAAAGCCCCGTTTCTTAGGATGAAATTAGGCTGGGATATTTATATTTACTCACTGTCTCAACCTCAGCCCTGTAAAGTTTTTTAATCTGCCCTTACAGGGCGAAATATCGCTATAATACAACGAACCCGAGGCGTTGCCTCGGGCTGCAATAAGTTGGGCTTTCAGCCCGAGTAAGCATTTCTATTTCAATATCGTTTAGTTATGGCTTTGGGCATCGGCTTCCTTTCGGCTCAGGGCAGGCAGCTCAGTCTGAGTCTCGAATCCGTAGGATTCAAATGTTTATAGAAAGGTAGGTTAGCGTAAAGCATTCGACCTCATCGAGGTCGCATAGCATAGCGAAATGATAA